>JAKASI010000003.1 GCA_021828185.1 archaeon | reverse complement strand
TGGAGGTGACAGAAAAGTTACCCCAGGGGTAACAGGCTCGTCGCGGGCGAGAGCTCCAATCGACCCCGCGGTTTGGTACCTCGGCCCATAAGGGCCTTGGGGCAGAATCGTGGTAACGCGATTGAAGTTTTCCGAATAAAACGAGTATCGGCTTATATCGGCGAAACCCGACCTCCTTGAACCAGGAGCCGCGGCAACGCGGTTAGTTGGGAAGAGCGGGAGAGGGCAACGCCGAGGGAAGTCCAACGGGATTTCAGCACCCGGTCAGGTGGAAGATCATCCTTCAGTGACGCCGTGAACGGCGTTCCAGCAGCAGCATTCGTCGAGCTTGCAGTTTGGGCAGTCGACCGCGGAGGGCGCCTCTCGGCACTCTTCCGGAGAACAGCCGCAGTCTGCACAGCGGACGACAAGCTTCGCCGCCATCGAAGGCGACGATACAGCCCTGTCTAATACGAGTTCTTTCATCTGATTGGAAAGGTAGGTTCGGTCAGGCATCACCGCGGATGGCAGCGCTAGTAGCTTCGTCCTCTGAAGGCTACGAACAGGACGATGAACAAGAGGCTCACGACATACAGAGTCCAGTACAGCACCTCTCCTGCCGCGCCCAGCCCCGGGAAAGAACTCCCTGGGGTCAAGACGTCGGCAAAGAAGAAGACCAGTGCCAGCACCAAGAACACAGGTGACAGCCTCCGTCTGTCCATCGACAGCCGCGCCCACGAGGGCGTTATCAAGTTGGCGAAGCGAAAGGCGCAAGAAGCGCTACGGTTTCGTCGAGACTCTACGCAGTGCCTCGAGCAAGAGCAACGCCGCGGTCAACGCCGGGACTACCAGCAAGACGACAGGGTCGTGCTCAAGCAGCAACAGCACAAGCCTGATGGCGATGATGAAGAGGCCGCTCCCCAGACCAAACTGGCGGAAGGTCCTTCCCGAAGCCATCACCAATCAACGACCGCAGGGGCATAGTGAGGTTGACGAAAGCCAAAGCGCAGCCAAGGGCAAGCGCCAAGTTCAGGTAGGAAGTGGAGGTGTCAAAATGGTGAGCAACAGAAGAAGCAAAAACGCGGCCACAACGACCGCGATGAGCGAAGCTGTCTGCCGCCTCGACATACTCCTTCGTCGCGCAAGCGTCCCAAAAAATCTGAGCATGGCGCAGCCTAACATCCCGGATGCCACCGAAAATGTCCAACGCAAGTTGGGCGGAGGTCCGGCCGTTCCGTTGTGACCCCGTAACGACTGAGCGCGCAGAAGTGTGCGTAATGAGATGGCCGTCGCGGCTAGCTCGACCATTCCCGCAAGGGAGCACATCATGTTCCGACATGGTGCGACAGCCCGCAAGGGCGTCGGGTGTGCCACACAAGCGAGGCCATCATACGCCGACCCCACGAGTGCTCGTGGGTGAAGACATAGTCTAACTCCGGGCGTAAGCCTGGGTAAAGTTGCGATGTCGGCTCTTCCCATCCTGGTCCTGCAGCAGGGGCCAAGGGTGGGGCTGCTCGCCCATCAAAGGGGAACGTGAGCTGGGTTTAGACCGTCGTGAGACAGGTCGGCCTCTACCTGATGGAAGCGGTGGTTCACTGAGGGGAAGCCCTGCCCAGTACGAGAGGAACAGCGGGGCGTTGCCTCTGGCGTACCGGTCGTCCGAGAGGGCGTCGCCGGGCAGCTAAGCAATCGTGGATAACCGCTGAAAGCATCTAAGCGGGAAGCCACTCCCGAGAAGAGTTGGCCTTAGGCCTTAACCTCCGGCGCAAGCTGGAGGAGCGGGCCTTGGAGCGCAGCGATAGAAGATCGCGTTGAAGGACCAGCGGTGTACGCAAGAAGCTTCGGCGACTTGTTCAGCCGGTCTGGCACCTATAGCGCAACGCAGGATGAGTCCTTCCCGGCGGAGGCGCAATGAACCCTATACACGGCGACGTACGGCCTTTCGAGCTGTGTCACCAGCGGTCCCACTCCACGAGTTCACCCAGTTTCTTCCTTCGACTTCTTACGATTTCGAGGTTCGCCTTTCGCCACTCCCTCGCTTCGACAGGGTCTCTGTAGCCTATGTGACTCCCTCCAGGGGAGTGCGGCTTTGTCAAGGAGCTGGATGGATGCTTATCGGAGCCTTTCGTTAGGCACGGCGACGCTTTCGAGGAGCAGAATCTCGTCCGGGAGAGTCTCTGGGGATGACCTGGAAGATAACGCCACTCTTCTCACCAAGACGGGCTCAAGCCGCCGGAGCGGCGCCTGGACCTCGTCTCTATCACTCACTTCTGTTCGCGCTTCTGGTTGCCTTCCGTCTGGCGGTTCTCCTCCTTGCTTCCCACGCGTCTATGATTGAGTTTAGCCACCGTTCCACCTGAGGTTAAGGCCGGGAGGGCGTGGCTCTCATGTGCGCCCTGGCCTTCTCATACTCCCGTTCGGAGACCTTCGTCCAAGCCGCAGATTTGTGCGGAACTAACTCAAGTCGGTCGGCTCGGACGATACACGGGAGAGGCTTGGCGAAAGTGGACTCGGGGCGATCATCCATGACCCCGGCTCACCGGATGAAGCCTCTCTCAGTGGTTTCCAGGCAAAGCCAAGGACAACGCCGGTGATTGACAGAACGCCGCCAAATACCCCTCCAAAGAAAGTCGTAGGTATGCTTACGACTGAAGCGACGAGTACCAAAGTGGAGCCCAGCCGCACCTTGCGCTTCCCGCCTGAATACTGCAGGAAAGCTCCAACGATTATCGAGATGCCGCAGAACGCACCTATGATGAACAGGACCATGGCCTCTGCCGATGGCACGCTGCCAAGAGCCAACGATGAATAGCCAAATCCTGCACCCAACTCCGAATGGAGCACGAACCAAGAACGGATGGCGGTCAGCGCAACGACCAGTGTTATGGCACCGCCGACTGCGGAGAAGAAGAAGGCAGAGGTCGGCCTGCCGACCACTGGAAGACCCCAATCAATGTTTCACATTTAAGGGTGGACCAGGCGGGCCGCGGTGAACTCTGTGCACCGCGAATGCGAGCACCTACTGTAACCCGGAAGTCCTCTCGCTAGGCTTTTCCAGTTACTGTCACGTCGGAGTATCCGACTACGTTCATCGACTCAGGGTCAATCCTCAGCATGAGCGTGCTCTTCTTCCGCCCAAACAGGTCGCCTCTGATTTCTAGATTGGCCTTGACCGTCCACGTCCCCCCTTCAAGCATTACATGACTGATGCTGGCCTTCGCAAGCCGCCGTGGGTATCGCTGTTTGAGCCACTCACTGGCTACGCTCTCCGCTTCGTCGGCACTGTTTATGAGTGCCATTGCGGCTCTGATCCGGCACGCCGTAAGATATCGTCCGGTGCGTGAAACTTTTGAATTCGGGGTAAGGAAAAGTAAACCGCGTGGGCTCCTCCTAGCGGGCTTCACCTTCGCCTGAATCTCTTAGGCGCGTGTTCAAGAACGGCAGTCCGAAGGAATTCGCATGACTCAACCAGCAGGAAAGCGGGGAACCCAGGCGAACAGCTCCCGCGCCAACGAATATTACGAGGACTGACACGGAGGAGGGAACATGTCGGAAGTCCGCTTCGAAGCCAGACTGGTCAAGATCGGCTCCTTGACGCTTCTCAGGCTCCCGAAGGGCGCGAGCGCGAAGCTTCCATCGAGGCATGGTGATGGCCAGGGGAACCATCAACGGTTTCCGCTTTCAGGCGCCGCTCGAACCTGACGGAAAGAGAAGCCATTGGCTCAAAGTGGACAACGCCATACGCAAAGGCATCAGGATTGACGCCGGTGGCACGGCGACGCTGGCGATTGAACCGGTCAAGAAATGGCCGGAGCCCAGGGTGCCGGAGGACCTGAAGAAGGCCCTCGCGGTCGACAGACAAGCATACGACCTTTGGACGGGCATCACGCCAAACGCGCGATGGGACTGGATCCGTTGGATAATCGCGACCAGGAACCAGGAAACATGCGGCATACGGATCGGAAAGACTCTCTCAAAACCTAAGTCAGGAAAGCGGACTGCATGCTGTTTCGACCGCAGCCAGTGCACCGAACCCGAAGTGTCGAAGAACGGGGTACTGCTCGGACCATAGCGTTAGAGCGAAGCGATTGACAGTCGTCCAGGGCTCCTGACGACCTACCGTTTCGAGTCGGCTACCAGGGAGAGGCGCGATGGTCCCTGAATCCAGGGAGGGAGCCGTCTCAGCCTTAAATCACAACTCTCTCAGCTCACGGTCCATGGACAACTGGAAGGCGATGTATGCGATAATCTGGGTCGCTTTCTTTCAGATCGTGTTCATCCTCTTCTCGCCCCTGGGCGACGCTGTGGACCTCGTGGTCCACGTCGTAGTTGCGGTGGCAATCCTGGGGCTGGCGTTCGCGGTCTACAGGGGCGTCAGACGTACCTCCTGCCCATCTAGGATAAAGCGCATAACGAAGACCACATGGTATCTCGCCATCTTTCAGGGGGTCCTCGGACTGGCCCTGGCGGCTGGGGTCATGCTTTCGTGGGGGTCAACATACTTCGGAGCCGTCGGCTTCATGCACGTGGCGACCGCCCTGGCCATCATCACCCAGGCTTCCTCTTCGGCGACCGCCTACGACATGTGGGAAGAGAAGGAGTTCCAGGTCCCCTTGACTCCGTCTCCGGACACCCACTGAGCGCGTACGGCCGCTCTCAGATCAGGAGAGGAACAGGTCAGCCGTAGATTCCGCTCCGGGGCGGGTTCTCCTTTGTCATGGCGGTTATCAGCGAAGAGGTGTAGCCCGACTTCTCGGCGAGAGCCTTCGCTATGTCCGAGACGGACACGAGCCCCGCCAGCCCTGCCTTGTCGTCCATGACCGGGAGCATCCTCACCTTCTTGGATGCCATGACGTTGAGTGCGTCTTCGACCTTCGCTTCGGGAGACACCACGATCATGGGTGAGGTCATCACGGTCTCGACCTTGGTCGCGGCAGGGGACGCCCCTTTCCCGACGACCCTCCTCGTGATGTCCCGCTCGGTGACTACGCCGACGATCCCCTTCTTCGACTTCACGAAGACGAACGAGGAGTCCTGCTTCTCCATCACCTTGGCCGCCTCCAGGACCGTGGCGCTCGCAGGTACCGTGGGAGGGTTCGGCCTCATGATCTCCTTCACCCGCAGGTCCAGTTTCTTCAGGACATCTCCCTCTCTGTCATTGGGCGACATACGAGGAGAGCCCCAGGTCTGCGACTATAAAGTCACACGGCGACGGTCGCGACCGTCGTCAGGCACGGTTCCTTTCCTCCGCCGCGAGGCAGGCGCGTCGTTTGTCCCGGTCTCATCCATAGCCGAGCAGTACTACTGCGAGTTGTTCAAGAAGGAAGGATTCAAGACAGTCGCGCCGTTCGGCCAGAACAACATCGTGATGCAGAAGCTCGTCTAGCCGAGCACGCGACTTGCGGCCGTGCCTAGACAAGGCATTCTTCCGCGGGACGAGTCGCCATCGATTTTCGTGACCCTTCGCTCGACGGAAGAGAGCTGCCAGAAACCCACCTCTCAAAAGGATAAATCGTCACGTGCACGAGTTGTGCCGTGCCGAAGTCGAAGCCGAAGCAGACGAACAACGACTTCTGTCCTCACTGCGGCCAGACCTTCCCCAAGGATCAGAGGGAATATCACCTCCTGAACCACTACCAGGCGATGAACAAGGAGGTGCTTAGGGCCCTCGAGAGCATCAGGCAGGAGCTCGCCCAGCACAGCATGGGGCACATGCAGAGCACGTAGACTCGAAGAGCAACAGTACCATTCGTAGCGTACTGCCTAGTGCGCATGCGGGTCCCTGCCAACTTCCTGCCCTGAAACCGTTCCCTGATTGGGGGCCGGGGGTGCCGAGAGCGGCGAGTCGACGTGCGATTCGAGTCTGCGTTGTCAGTTCCTGCGCCCGAGTCGTCTGTTTGCAAACCACATGGAGATGGATTTGACCGGTTGCACAAGTTTTCAGCCGGGAAAACTTCGTCCACCGAGGCCCCTTGGCCCCCTAGGTTTCGGCGGGGCGCAACGAACCCCATGCACTATCTTGACGTCGCCTGGTCTCCACAACGGCACTCCAGCCATCAGACCCAAGGTTTTCCGGCTCCCGCCCATCCTCAATATCAATGACCATCGACGGTATCGACACTGTAACCATCGTGGTGGCCGACAAGAAGAAGGCTCTTCGATGGTATGTCGATGTGCTCGGCCTGAAAGTCGCCTACATCGGCCCACCGGTGTCCGACCCCGACCCGGGGGTGCAAGGGACCGTGGATAATCCGGGTCATTGGATTGAGTTGGGACCAGGGAGGCCCAGAACGCGCGTCCACCTGTGCGAGCCGGGATCGACCGGGATCACGTTTCTCACTCCAGACATCAACTCAGAGTACGAACGGCTCAGAAGAAAGGGCGTCAAGTTCCTTACGCCGCCGAAAAGAATGGACTGGGGAGAGTGGATTTGCGAGTTCGCGGACCCAGACGGTAACGAGTTCGACTCGAAGCAGCCTTCTGGGGCGCTTTCCAGACCGTCTGAAACGCAACGAAACCCTGTGCGCGACGAAACTCTTTATCTGACGGTACACATCCTTCGAATTGGGTACCATGACTGAGGAAGTCTCAATCCGTCCCTATGCCGAAGGCGACATGTGGGTCCTAGAGAGGACTCTCGGAGACCCAAACCAGATGGTGCATCTCAACGGGCCGGAGAGCCCGGAAACGCTGAGGAAGCGCCACAAATTGTTCCTCGCCCTGTCGGCGGACCCAAGTGCTGGATGCATGTACACCATTACCATGGGCCCAGAGAACGCCCCCGTAGGTAACGTCGGATACTGGGAGAGGGATGAAGACGGACAAAACGGATGGGAGGCGGGCTGGTTCGTCCTGCCTGAATTCCAGGGGAAGGGAATCGCAACCGCCGCAACCAGGCTACTGGCGAATCATGTCGCCAAGCTGAATCGCAGATTCCTATTCGCGTCTCCCTCAGTGAACAACCACCAGTCGAACGCCATATGCAGAAAGCTCGGGTTCGCCCTTGCCGGGGAAACCGAGTCCGAATACCCGCCCGAGAGCGGAAAGTTCCTGCGCGTCAACATCTGGCGGCTTGATCTGAAGGCGCTTGGAGCAACGGACTAGCCGCCTGCCTCTGGCATGACAGGTTGCAGTCCAACGCAGCGAGCTACTCCCGGCAGGAGCCCGGTAGTGAAATCAGTCTCGACCCACAGACCGCCTCAACTGGAAACCGCCACCTTGACCTTCGAGGTGAATGGCCGAAGGGTCTTGGGGAAATCGACAGCCTCGCGGCTGTGTATGCAGAACTGTGCCGACGGCCCGAGGACCATCTGCCTCCGCCACAGGTCGGTCCGCTTGTTCCCTATCCTCTCGGCCAACTCCTCATAGTACGACTTGTAGGGCGGCCCGACCGGCTTCTCAATCCAGGTGGCGTACCTGGCCTCGCGGAGCGGAAGGCCTCCATGTATCAGCTTGAAGAGTCCGCCGGCGCCTTTCATGTAGTCTCTGGCGACAGCATCGTGAAACCCCTTGACCCCCTCGGCAACCGCGGCGTCGTTGAGCACGCCGAGGTCGGCGAAACCTTCGACAGCGTACCAGTCCTCATACAGGGGTCTTCCTTTGGGTCCCCACGGAAGGGAGTCCACACGATAGCTCAGGGCGGCGGTCAGCCCGAGTGGCTTACTCGACATCAGGGCAGACTGGAATGAACCAAGCTTTCTCTCATAAGACCTGATCGACACATCCGAGCGCGGCCAGTGCCAGAACACATATGCGAGTTCGGAGGCCATCAGTGCAGCGTCTACCAAGTGGGATTTATGCGATTAACGCGCTCTGGTGAGAAGAAACGGAGTCCTGGCAGGGGCTAGGATTGTTCCCAGTGGGGAGGCGTAATGGACCTGAGGTCATGTTCGCCGAATTACCTTCAAACCGCGAGACATTTCCGTCCTCCTCGGGCGACAAGTCCCCAGGCCGCCTATGGCTGCAAACCCCGAGGAGGGAGAACTTCTCAGGTTGACGGAGGATTCGGCAAGTCCGAGTTCAGAGGAGGATCGAGCTTCTCCTTCATGGTCATGAAGTACGTGATTAGCAGGAGGGCACCACCAGCCATGGCGATGTCCGGGCCCAGCGAGGAGCCTACCGAGACCTGGGTTCCCACTCCGTTGAACCCCTGCCACGCGGCCAACCTGCCAGCAGCTTGCTTGGCGATCGTTGGGACTGCCACGGTCCAAAGCGCGCCACCAACAACCCCTGAGATTCCCGCGGGGAGCCAGAGTCGCCAACGGGCGAGGGAAAAGAATGCTAGGAGGAGGGGGCAGGGATTGCGACAATCGCCGTATCAAGTTCCAGATTCCCCACTATCAGAGGGGGGAGGACAGCCTGGGTGAAAGCAACGAAGTTGGACTGCTGATAGCTGGGTGGATTGACCTGCTGTCCGCCGATGTATCCCCCGACCATGCTGGAAATGTCGAACGCGTCGTATCCAGTCGGGAACTGCGACCCCGCCTGACCCACAACGACTCATACGGCTCCCAGAGAGAAGAAAACTACGAAAATGTCGAAGACGATGGCGATCCGGACTTCCACGACGCGGGCACCAGCCAATCAGAGGCGATGGCATATATATGTGAAAGGACTCCCGCAGAAACGGGTTGGACTCCTGCGCCGTAGGGGCCTATCTGATTCTGTCCTTCGGGGCGATTTTCATCTTGTTCGGCTTGAAGAATCTGATTGAAAATCCGGCCCTCGGGGTTTTCTCGCTTGCGGCCATGGCAGTCATGTTTGGTGTAGTGCTCTCCACCGCAGGTGTCATACTGAGACGCCCCTCGGGTTCTCCTGAACCTGACACGTGACCTTCACTCTCCGCTCTATCCTAAGCGGGACGAACTGCTCGAGGCTCGGGTACTTGACCGAAATCACTACCGGACAAGGCCGAGGTCCCTTACAGTAGCGCCCAACTCATCGCTGTTCTCCAGCAGATAGCTGATCCGCTGGAAGAACCCGACCACGTCCTGGGGCATCGAGGGCTCCATCTTGTCTATCGCCCTTATCACCGAAGGGACCGCGTCCCTGTGGAGATGAATCCGGAGGTCCCCCTCATCGTCGAGGAATTCCACCCCTTCGGTCTTCCCGCTGGTTCTCTGCGCTTCAGCCTCGACCCTGGACGCCCACTCGAGGCGAGGGTCCTTCCCCCATCTGTTCAGGTGCACGCCTGCGTTGGAGAAGGTGACAAGGCCCCCTCCGACTATAATCTCCAACCACATGGAGGACACCCGCGACGCAGTGGCGATATAACGCCTAGCAGCGATTTGAATGCAAAATTATGGGAGAGGGGAGCCCGAAACTGCAGGACGAAAGTAGCAAGAACCAGGAAACGCGGCTAGGCCTGGCTCCCCGGTGCAGTCAGCCTCTCTAACGCGTGCACTGTCCCGGACCTGAAGTGACCTTCGTTCCACCTTGATGCCACGCGAAAGACCCCCTTGAACTTCACGTCCCACTTCGCGATCACCTGGCCGTCGCCCACCTCTACGGTCTGCTTCCCTGTGAACGGTCCCGACGTGTAGTCGATGGTGAGCATCCGCTTCTCTCCGTCCGCTATGACGTCCGCCTCCCCGGACCCACCGAAGGCGAACTTGATCTTCACATGCGCGGCGCCGCCGCTTTCGCTCACCACCTCGAGGGTCCGCGTCCCATGCCAGTACTTGGGGATCTCGCTGATGGCGGACGCCCTCTTCCAGACTTCAGAGGCATCCCCTTCAAACTCTCTTGTCTCTTCGAAGCGCATGCCGATGGCAGGAGACGCCTGCGCATAGAAAAACTGAGCGTCGCCCTGAGGCAGAGCCAGCGCAGCGATCGCCGCTGAAGTGATGAGTACGCGCCGCTTGTCCACGACCCTGTCCACGATCGGGCCGGCCAAGAAGGTGACCGAGTAGATGCCGTACTCGACAAAGAGTGTCAGCCCGGTGAAGAGGATGCTGCCGGAGAAGACGCAGGAGAACGCGGGTATCGTGATGGTGTAGAGGCTGTAGCCGAAACTGGCGAAGGCGTGTTCGGCGTTGTAGACCAGGTATCGGCCGTTGCGCAGGAGACCCGGGTTTCCAGACATCCCGTCATCGCCTAACGGCCAGCTGCCGGGCATGGGGGGTCGGAAAGCGCGGCCATGGACGTCCCTAGCTGGGCGACTTCCTTCGTATCTCCGCAGTTTCTTTCCTAGGGGTCAGGAGCTCGATCAGCTTCTCGGGGAACATCATGGTCTCCGTGAGTATGTCGGCTCTTGCGCCGGCAACGCCGGGCTGCGCCCTCGCCCATTCTAGGTACCCCTTGACGTCTTTCGTCGCCGGGGCGCTCAGTAGAATCCACCCGCCGGGAGAGTCCGAGAACTGGGCGAAGATGTACCCTGCTTCGAAGTGGGAGAGCATCGCCCGATCGACCGCGCCCTTGACCCCGTCCTTGGAGTAGGTGTAAGAGAGGTAAACCGGGATGAGCCCTGGGATCCCTCCCATGTTGATGATGGGGAGCGCGAATATCGTGTTCTCCGCCCGCAGTTTCCCGACGCGGTTGCTGACGGTCCTGGGGGAGAGACGCTGTTCCTTTGCCACTTCGACGAAGCTCCTTCGGGCGTCATGCGACAGCGCACGGATGATTGCCGCGTCCGTCTCCGTCAGGCGCTCGGTCCTGCTTTGGGGGAGCGCCCAACGAGTCTGGGTCATCATCTCGGCGTTCGTGATGCGCGAGATTAGCTCGATTGTCCGAGAGCGTGAATCCTCCCCGTTGTACACGACAATCATCCTCAGGGCTCGCCCATAGAAGTCGAACAGCGCCAGGACCTCGTGGACTAGCTTGAGCTTCCTGATCATATCCGCCTTGGCGGACTCCGGCTGCACGTCCACGGCTACATCCATCATCCTGGAGCCGAAGAAGGTGGGGTTGACGATCAGCTGCCAGCCCGACATCGAGCCGGACTCCTCCAGCTTCTTGTACCGATAACTCACCGTCATGTCGTCCGCACCAATGCGCGCGGCGATGGACCTGAGAGACGACTTCACCTGCGTGCCGGAGGGGGCCACCGCCATCTCCGCCTGCAGAGCCCTGAAGATCCTGATGTCAAGTTCGTCCATTAGGGATTTCTTCTGGTCCGTGGGGGGCGTCGTCGCTATTTATTCATCGCTTCATTTTTGCCTGAACTCTTTAGGCCGCGGTTCAAATATCGACGCTTGGCTCTACGGAGACCATGGTCGAGAAGCTGATGGTAGTCACGCTGGTCGTCAAGGACCAGAACAAGGCGCTGGATTTTTACACCAAAGCGCTGGGGCTTGAAAAGCGGTCCGACTATTCAGGCCCGACGGGCGTCAGATGGCTGACTGTCGCACCGAAAGGGCAGGACATAGAGATCAGCCTCTTCCCGGGAGGCTCCTTCCCAGATCAGAAGGGAGGCCAAATTCAAGTGCGGGGTGGGGAAGGAACCCAATGGACCTTCCAGACCGCCGACTGCAAGAAGGACTTCGAAGAGACGAAGTCTCGGGGGGTCAAGTTCGACGAGGCTAGACCCACGGAATGGCCCTGGGGGACCGAAGCACACTTCGCCGACCCGGACGGCAACAAGTTCGCCCTGTTGCAGCCGGCGGCGAAACAAATCTGGTAGCGCCGTTGGGCCGCTCCTGAATTACCTCTGACGGGCAGGTGAAGCGAGTCAGCAGGATGCTGAAGCAGAGTGGCCAGTGAGATGACCAAGGCGGTCCTGGTCGACGCTCCCGCGTCGGCAGTCTTCAGGACGCTGACTGACGAGGAAGAGCTCGTTCAGTGGATGCTGAAGGCGGCGAAGATTGACGTCAGGGTGGGTGGCGAGTTCGAGTTCAGTTTCTACTCTGCAGTCAACAAGACCGAGACCACCGCCAGGAGGAGGATCGTCGAATTCGTCCCCGGCAGAAGGTTCGCCTACACCTTTGCTTCGAGCCGGGACGCGGCGGGCGAGGCGCCGTCGCAGCTCACCTGGACCTTGGAGGAAGCTTCCGACGGGAAGACCCTGGTCACCCTCGTCCATTCGGGGTTCGGCGGGGACTCGCATCGCGATTCCTTGCCTGGGGTTATTACGTTGAACGGCTGGCAGCTCACTGCTCGCGAATGTCGGCGGCCCACCCCCGCGAGCGCTGATGGCGGTCAGCGCCGGCTTCGCTCATATCTCCCAAGTTCTACTTCGAGCTCGGCGAGCCTCCTCTGGAACTCTGGGTTCTTGCCGACGTCCACGAATGCGCGGAGCCCCCGCCAGAGCGCGAAGTCGACCGGATTTTCATTCGTGGGGACCTCGAAGTCCTTCGCCTGAGCGGCCATGAACATCTTCTGAATCTCCGAAAAGGTCCCGTAGACTCTCAGTAGCTGGGGGTTCTTTGGGGCGGGTGGCAGGAACTGGGCCGGATAGTAGTTGAATGCTGTCGCCCGATACATCTTCCTTTCCAAGTTCCTCGCCTTCTTGACTGAGGAGAGCCCGACCAGCTCTGCTGCCAGAAGCTTCTGTATCTTCTTCCAAACCGTCACAGGCGGGACGTTCAGCTTCCTAGAGAGCTCGGTCACGGAGTACTCTGACGCCACCAGTTCCCTCAATATCATCTGGGTCCTGAGATCCGACACAAGTGCGGTGGCGGCAGGGTCCAGCATCTTGGACAATTTCATATGCGGAAAGCGCTTCCCCCATCCATATAACCACCGCGAAGGGCCTGGGAGCAGAGGGGACGCGGATTGCACACGCTCGAACTAGCAGGGGTGACTTCAGGGTATGACGGCACCCCCGTTCTACACGACATCACGTTCAAGGCACAGGAGTCGGCAATCTACGTCGTCCTCGGCCCGAACGGAGCAGGGAAGACGACCCTCTTCAGGACCATAGCGGGGATACTTGAGCCCTATTCCGGGAGCCTCCTCTTCGACGGTGAAGACCTGGTCAGGTCGAAGGGTGCACGGAAGAGGATAAACTACCTGTCCCACTACAACGCCGTACCAGAAGAGATGACGGTCTGGAAGGCCCTCGACTTCTACGCCAAGATCGAGGGAGGGAGCGCGGACGAGGCCGTCGCCCTTCTGCAGCTGGAGCAGCTGAAGGACAAGAAGGTCTCAGACCTCTCCCAAGGCCAGAAGAAACGCGTCTCCATCGCAAAGGTGTTCCTCACTGAGAGGGACATCTACCTCTTGGACGAGCCGACCTCCAACGTGGACCCTGCAGTCTCGAAGGAGATACGTGACATCCTGCTCGAGCTATCGAAGGACAGGATTGTGCTCTACTCCTCCCACAACCTGTACGAGGCGAGGGATGTGGGCACGAACCTGATCCTGGTGCGTGACGGCGTCATAGGCTACTACGGGAAGATTTCCGACATCAAATCGAAGGAGTATCGCGTCGGGTTCAGGACAAAGACCGACATCTCCAAGATGGTGAGAGCCAGAATGGGCGAAGGAGGGTACTATGTCATGAGCTTCGACAGCCCCGAAGAGGCTGGGCTTCTGCTGAAGGAGCTCGTCGAAAGGGGTGTCATAATCACGGAGATGAGAGAGCTCGGCAATCCTCTGCAGGATCTCTTCGACTCTCCGGAGAACCAGACAGAAGCTCTCCGAAGCGGAGGGGGGACCGGCGAAGCCAGATGACGAACTACAGGGGCATGATAATCGCCAAGCGGAGCGTCTCCCTGTCGAAGACCTATCCGATCATGGGAGTGCTCATGGCCGTAGTCGGGTTGGTGCTCTCGAGCCTGCCGGGGTTGGTTGGGAACGTCGCCATGACTGGAGTTCCAGCAAACTCGACGAGCGCAGCCAGCGACATCGTTTCGTCCGGGCTCCCTTTCATCGCAGTCCCGCTCCAGGCCTTCGCAGCTCTCATCTTCGCCACGCCCGTGCTTCTCCTCTTCGTGTACGACAAGAACAACGGGGTCCTCGAGTATTTCCTTTCGCTGGGGATGAACCAGAGGGACGTATACAGGCAGTATCTCAAGGCGGCCCTGATTCTCTCAGTTGCCGTCGTCTCCTTCGAAGTGGTCCTCGACATCGCCGCAGGCGTGTTCGCAGGGGGCGGGGTGATGACGTTGGAAGTCTCGGGCCTAGTGGTCGCCATCTCACTCCCGGCCGTCGCCTTCGGCACGCTCCTCATGATGTCCTTCAGCTCCCTCCAGAAGCAGAGAGTAGGCTCGAACCAGCCCCTCGGCATGGCCATAGGGGTCTTCACGGTCATGCCCTCATACATCCTGCCCTTCATAGTCCCTTCGTCGGCTTTTCTCGTGGACCTCCTGCTCGCTGCGGCCATAGTCTTCATGTCGGGGGGCGCGTACTTCGCGTCGGGCCGGTTGATCAGCAGAGAGAAACTGCTTCCCTAGACCCCTCGGCCAAACGCGCGGCATCGCTGTGAGAGGCAGACCTCGCCCCTATTCAGAGTACCAACCACAGTTCTTTGCCTAGACTGTTCAGGCAAGGCTTGATAAGTAGCAGGACCTGCCAAGGCTCCCGGGTCCAATAATGAAGCCCAAGTCCGCGCAAGCCCGCAAGTCCGCGGGGTTCACAGACGAGGAAAAAGCCGCGATGAGGGAGTACGTGAAGGAGAGGAGGGGGGGCGAAGCGGACGGAGAGACAGCTGCGCTCGCGAAAATCGCCGGTATGCCTGAGCCGGACCGCGCCATGGCAAAGAGGGTCCACACGATTATCAAGACGAGCGCCCCATCACTGACTCCTAGAACATGGTACGGGATGCCCGCCTACGCCAACAAGGACGGCAAGGTCATCTGCTTCTTCCAGGATGCGGGGAAGTTCAAGACGAGGTACGCGACCCTCGGCTTCAGCGACAAAGCAAAGCTCGATGAAGGCGCCATGTGGCCGGTCGCTTTCGCCCTGAAGGAGCTGACTTCCGCCGAAGAGGCACGGATTGGTGCACTTGTGAAAAGGGCGGCGGGGTGAGAGGTCGAGTCCTTCCCAGAAAGGAAAGTCGCCCTCGCAGCAGATCGATGCCATAGTCAGGAAGGCAGGCAGCTGGCGGGGCGATAGGCTGTCCCAGCTGCGGGCTGTGATTCAGAAGGCCGACCCCGGCGTGGTCGAGGAAGTGAAGTGGAAGAAGCCGAGCAACCCCATGGGGGTCCCGGTCTGGTCTCACGACGGAATCATCTGCATGGGGAACACTCTCAAGAACGCTGTGAGGCTCACCTTCCCCAAAGGCGCGCAGATTAATGATCCGAAGACGCTCTTCAACACCCGCCTGGACAGCAAAACGGTCCGTGCCATCGACTCCCATGAAGGCGACAGCGTGGACGAGGCAGCGCTGAAGGCGCTCGTCCTCGAAGCGGTAAGGTTAAACAGGCCAAAGATGCACTAGCGCTGACTCACTGCGGGAAGCCGACGAAGACACGAACACCGTTGCGACTCGCGACACCTCAACGCGACAGTCTTTCATACCCTCTGAAGCCACGATGACCCGAGTGGCGCCGTGGAGAACTTAATCGAGCCTGAGTCTTTCGAAGGATGGGAGGGGTGTCCCGCTACCGGAGAGAAGTCCCACTGACTTCCGGACACGGGCCGAACGGTGTTGTGCTGACCACCGGGGCTGGGCTAATCTGGGGGACAAGCTTCGTCGCCATATCCATGGGGCTGCATTACGTCAACCCCTACATGCTGCTCTTCGAGCGGTTCCTGGTCGCGAGCGTAGCAGTCCTGCTCATCGGGATCTTCTACAGGTCAGCCAGGGTATGGCCCGAACTTAGGAAGCCGTGGATGTGGGCCCTGGGGGCCGTCTACACGGCCGGGTTCCTCTCTCAGTTCGTCGGTCAGGATATGGCCGGGGCGTCGCTGGCATCGCTTCTGTCAAACCTCTTCGTCATCTTCACCCCAGTCGTGGCTTATTTCGTGTTGAAAGAGCGGCCCAACGCCGGAGCCCTGGCCGGGGTCGTCGTGGGGGTCTTCGGCGTCGTCCTCGTCTACTCGTCGAGCCTTGCTTCTGGAGGGACCGCTCTGGGGGACCTCCTCCTCATCGGTTCGGCGCTGGGGTACACCGTCTTCATCGTCATGAGCAAGAAACTCCATATCTCCTCGCTTTCAAGCTCCTTCGCCCTGATGGTCGTGATGACCATCGAATCAGCTCCCGTGGTATTCGTGGGCGGCCCGCCTTCGGCTGTGGGCTTCATACAGCCCTGGGGGCTGCTGGCCCTGCTCTGGCTCGGCATCCCGTGCACCGTGGTGGCGCTGGCTATGTACACCAGGGGGTTATCCTACACCGGGGCCTCCCAGTCGGCAGTCCTCCTCCTGGTCGAGATCGTCGTGGGGGTCGGGCTTTCGTTTCTCTTGCTGGGGGAGAGCCTGAGCTCCGTCCAGTGGGTAGGGGCGGTGGTGATCGGGCTCTCGATACTCGTCTCGTCAGGGACGATTCCAGGCGTCCGGGGCCGTGGCGGACAACGGGCGGGGGCGCAGTGAACCCCAATTGTGGAGAAAGCGATCTTAGCCCTGAAATGGCTGAAGGGCTCCCAATGCCGAAGGTGCAAGTCCGTTACATAGTCATTGACGTCGGCAAGTCCATCGCATTCTGCATCGCCCGCCTCGGACTCAAAGAAGTGATGCATCCGGGCCCGAACTTCGCCATGCTGGAGCGCGGCGAGCTTCGCCCCGTCCTGAGCAAGCCCAACCCCTCGGCAGGAGGGGGTCGGCCGATGCCCGACGGGAGGTCCCAGGAACCTGGCGGGTGGAGCCATTTCGCGCGAAGTCGAGGATATCTCCGGGATGGTCACTCGCATGCGCAGGGAAGGGGTGCGCTTCAGGAACGACGTCGTCATAGGGGTGGGAGGAAAGGAGACCATGGCGGAGGACCCTTCAGGTAACCCGATGGAACTTGACGTGGCCATGCAGGATATCGCGGAGCACGAGCTCGGACGCCGTCTCGGCCTGTGGCACACAGCGCAGTCGTCCGATCTGATGAACCACTTCAGCGGGAGTTTCGATGCCGTCCGCCACCCCTCGACCCTCAACCTGTATGCTCTGTATCAACTGTCAGGAGCCCACCAGGTAGACCAGGTCGCAAGCTACTACACTCTGCCGGGTTCGATGGGCTACGCCCTCTCGCCGGCGTATTCCGGGGCGACCACGACCATGTCGTCCACCACGTCGGCTCTTTCCACGACTTCGAGCAGCGCTTCCTCAACGATCGCATCAACTGCAGCCACCGAATCTTCCCAGTCTGCCAGCAGCACTACGAGCGTGACTTCTGCGTCCACGACCCCAAATTCGAGCACGTCAGGTGAAACCGGAATCCCGGAGTTCCCGGTCAGCTTCTTTGCAGCGGTGCTCTTCGCCGCTGCTGTGGCGCTGACTTATTTCGCGATTAGAAAATCGTCCTGACCCTCCACCGCCTTCACCTCGGCGCAGTATGCTGTCTCCTTGGCCGGGCGCGGTGGACCCTCAGGCATGGAAGTGAACGTCAAGGTTCGTCGTTCACGCGAGTTCAGGCTTTCTCGGTTTGTTCGTACCTTCTCTTCTTCGCGAGGTCGCACAGCATGTCCGAGTGAATGTTCAGGCCGATGTTGGTCATGTTGTAGACGTGCTCGCTGGCGACCAGATACACCATCTCACATATCTCCCGTTCCGAGTAATACCTCGCCACGCGGTCGAAGACCCCCGGGTCCACCTTCTTGTCCTTGGTAAGACGGGTCACGTAATCCAGCGCGGCCCTTTCCGCATCTGTGAAAACCGGGCTGACGTCGTACTCGTCTAGGGCGTCGAACTTGGCCTGGTTCATTGATCTCTGGATGGCCGCCGCTCTCTCGCTGTCCATGCAGAAGAGGCAGACGTTGAGGCGCGCGACCTGCCCCCTTATGAGGAGGGCCATCTCGGGAGAGAGACCAAGCTCCCTGTCCAGCTCGCCGATCTTGCCGTAGAACTGGGCGAAGGCCGGCGGGAGACGGGCGCTGTGCACCTTCGACGGGGTGATCACTTTTCCAAGGTACGCTTTCTGCGCAGCGAAGATCTGTCTCAGAACAGGGTCCTTCGGCTCTTCGATCGGCGCAAGGAAAGGCTCCTCAAGGTTCCTCGATCTTGAAGCTGTCATACCCTGGGTGGGCTCTTCGCACGCACTTGAATGCGTGCCTAAACAGTTCAGGCGGAAAGTAAAGCGCCGGACAAACACAGAAGTGCTTCCCCGCAAGACGAACGCCCTTTCCGGGCGATAGGATTGCCTTCGCTTTATCAGAGGGTTTAGCATTCTTGACTTCCCAGAATTAGAGTCGTTTCGGCGCTCGAGCAGACCGGGTGCATATGGGGAACTTGAGCAAGGCAGAGAACCCGGCAGAGGACGCGAAGAAGCTCGCGCAGAGGTGCAAGGCGCTTGAGGCGCAACTGCGCCAGACGATCACGAAGAAGGAGCACCATGAGATAGTGCTAGAATTCGAGGACAAAATCACAGGCATGGAGAAGACCATCTCCGACCAGGAGAGGAAGCTGTCTGATCAGGAGAAGGAGCTCACCCGGACCAAGGCAGAACTTCAGAGGAACGTCGGCCTCGGCAAGCAGGTCGCAGACGTGGGAGCTCAATTCGCTGCCCTGGCAAAGACGGTGGAAGCCCAGGGAAGGACGATGGACTCCCTCCTCTTCAAGATCTCACAGGGGACGGTCCCGGCGGCCGTGCACCAGCAGAGCCTCTCGAAGGCGAAGGAGCTCGAAGAGCAGGTCGGCGGGATGGTCGCCAAGGGGGAGTACGCTGCGCTTCAGCGGCGCTACGAAGAGGCGACAAGGCGGCTGGGTGGCATGGTCCCATCTTCAGACCACGAGGCTCTGAAGGAGAAGGTGCAGGAACTCGAGGCCGCGATTTCATCCATGGTGCCCAGGGAGCAGCTGGAGTCAAGCGAAGCCACGGTCAGGGAGCTCAAGGCCGCGCTCGAAGAGCAAGTCCCTCAATCGACATACGACGAGCTCGTCTCCAAGGTGGTCCAACTAGCCGAAGAGGTGACTGGCGGCGGACCGCTCGCAGAAGAGGAGCTACCAGCGCAATCCGGGCCGACCGAGCCCGAAGAGCCTTCCCCGGCCGAGCCGGCGCCGACCGTGAGGCCTGTGATTCCCACAGCCCCCACCCCTGTCGCGCCTGAAGCGGTGGCCGAGGTTACGCCTGTTGTGCCGCAGCCTTCGGGGGAGGAAGCCCCAGAGATACGCGAAGTCGGGACCAAGCTCGCGGAGCTGAAGACGGAGGTATTTGCAGAAGCAAATCCGACCGCGGCCGTTCCGGCCAAGCCAGCCCCCGCCCAGGAGCCTCCGGCGGAAGAGTCCAAGTCGGAATTGACCTTCGTCGTAGCGACGAGCTCGTCCGACTCTGACAGCCAGGATTCCCAAGGCTGAAGCTCCGAGAAGCCGGACCGTCTACGCCCTCAGACGGGGCACTGTGGCGGTGAACCCTCGGGTAGTCGGCCAGCCCCGCCGGGAGTCCCCGCGCGCACCTTCACTCGTTTTTCAGCCATGGGAAACGTCTCTTCGCCCTAAATACAGACGCAGGGATGGCGTGGATAAATGGCCACGCTCGGCCAAGCGAAGACTTACGGTGGAGTAGGTTCGATTCTCGCTCTCCTCCTGCCTGTTCCAAGCATCGGCTGGCTGCTCTGCATAGCAGGTCTCGTCCTGGTGCTCTTCGCCGTGAAGTATGTTTCAGAGATCGTCAAGGATTCGTCGATTTTCAACGACGTGGTTATCTCGATAGTCGTCACCATCGTCGGCGTCGTCGTGGGCTTCTTCGTCCTCGTCGCAAGCTTCTTCCGGTTCATGGGTCTCAACAACCTGAACTTTGCAGACTTCGGCTCCAACTTCAACCCGTCCACGATACCGACGGGCGACTGGGTCGGGTTAATCATGTGGGCCCTCCTTGGGATAGTAGTGGTGTGGGTTCTCCTCACGGTGTCCGGCGTGTTCCTGCGGAGAGGCTACAGCAAGATCGGGAAGGCACTCAACATTGGGATGTTCGGGACGGCAGGGTTCCTCTTTCTCATCGGAGCCGCCACCACGATACTCGTGGTCGGGTTCATCATCATCCCCATCGCTTTCATCCTCATGGCGGTCGCGTTCCTCTCCATCAATGAGAACGCTCAGGTCTCGCTTCAGCCAAGTCCTGTCTGAAATCATGACACCATGCGGACTGGCAGTCGCGCGTAGTGGAAACTCTGGTTCTGGGGGGTTTCTCGGCGGAGCACGACGGGCGAAACTGGTTGCTGGCTTCAGTCGGCCTCGGATGGCCGATCGCCCGACAACGGTTATAGCGCGTTCCCGAGGCCTCGGCTGTCCATGAGCTTCTTCAAGCGCCCGCTCCCCCTGAAGGCGCAGATGAGCCTGAGCGTAGAAAACATCTCGGTGACCGAGGGGGCCCCCATCAAGGGCAAAGCCGTCCTCGTGCCTGAAGAGAACTTCCAGGTGGAACACGTGCGCATGGAACTCCGCGTCTGGGAAAAGTACACAGAGGAAATGTGGGTACGGGAGGGCAACCAGAATATCCGAAGGACGGCCGAGAAGAAGGACACCCGCTACTCGCAGAACGTGATAATCTCTCAGGCTTTCGACGCTCAGAAGGGGAACGGCCTCGAGTACCCGTTCGAGGTGACCATGCCAAGGTACCTGCCATCCAGGGGGAACGGGCAATCATCTACAGCCTGAAGGCGGTGGCGAACGTGAAAGGACGTCCGGACGTGACCAGAGAGGTGACTCCCAGCATACTGCCGGCCCCTCCGCAGGTGGTCGTGAGCGCTCCGGCGAACCCGATAATCATGGTCAAGTGCGCCTACCACGGAGGCATGATCACTCTCGCTCCGGGGATGACGAACTGCCCGAGCTGCGGCGCCCCTCTCGCCACGCCGGGCTAGGGAGACCGGCCGACGAATGCCATGTGCGGCTGCGGGCGTCCGACCTAGTTCGGCACCACGCGTCTACCGGCTGGCCGCCAGACGGTTCATGCCCTCTTCTTCATCGACAGAGAGAGGTCCTCGACCAATCTCTCAATCTCATCCCTGATTCTCCTCACCTCGGGGAGTGATTTCCCCTTGGGGTCCTCGAGGCTCCAGTCGATCAGTTTCCTCTGCATCTTGGCGAGCATGGGCCTGGGGCAGACCTCCTCGACCGAGCACCCCATGGTGACAACGATGTCCGCCTGTTCAATCATCTCCGTTGTGAGCATCTTCGGCTTGCTGGCTGCGATGCTGAACGCCTTCTCGGCCATCGCTGCCACCACCATCGGGTTTACCAATCCGGCGGGCACGGTCCCTGCGCTCGCAGCCTTGAGCCCCCTCCTCAGGGCGAAGGCCTCGGCCATCTGGCTCCGGCCCGCGTTCTCAACGCACACAAAGAGCACGCGAACTTGGTTGGGGTCCTTGTTCATGGGCGTCCCCCGCTCAGCTGATCTCCGGTCCTGCTCTCCTTTCAAGAGCCCCGCCTGCGCCGAATGGAACCACCTTCTCGCGGGGGATGGCCATGCGGAAGTACCTCTTCTGCAACCAGAAGGCGACGTTCACGAGGCTGATCATCACGGGTACCTCGATCAGGGGTCCGATCACGGTGGCGAAGGCTTCTGCGGATGCGAGACCGAAGACCGAAACCGCGACAGCAATCGCGAGCTCGAAGTTGTTGCTGGCTGCGGTGAACGCGAGCGTGGTCGTCCTCGGATAGTCCAGCTTCGAGTACGCCCCCAGGGCGAAGGATACAAAGAACATGGTGACGAAGTAGACGAGGAGCGGGACCGCGACCAGGAAGACATCATACGGGATGCTCACGATTACCGCTCCCTTGAGTGAGAACATGACGATGATGGTGAAGAGCAGGGCCACGAGAGATGTCGGAGCAAGCCTGGGGATCAGTGTCTTCTCATACCAATCCCTGCCCTTCCGCCTCAGGAAGTAGAACCTCGTGGCCATGCCCCCGAAGAACGGGATGCCCAGGTAGATTGCGACCGACTGAGCTACGGCCAGAAGCGAGATGTTCACGACGGTGCCCTGTCCCGCAATCCAGGAGCTGGCAACCGTGACGTAGAAGTAAGCCAGGACGCTGTAGAAGACGATTTGGAAGACGGAGTTGAGTGCCACGAGGATTGCGGCCCACTCGCTGTCCCCCTCGGCGAGGCCGTTCCACACGATCACCATGGCGATGCACCTGGCGAGTCCGATGACGATCAGCCCGTTCCTCAGCTCGGGGTAGCCAGCCAGGAAGACCCAGGCGAGTGCGAACATGAGCAGAGGTCCCACCAGCCAGTTCAGGACAAGCGACGCGGAGAGCATCGTCTTGGAGCCGCTTTCATGCACGATCTTCCTCAGGTCTTCGTATCTGACCCGGGCAAGCGGAGGGTACATCATCCAGATCAGACCGATGGCTATCGGGATCGACGTGGTACCGACGCTCAGCGAGTTCAGCAGGTTCGCGAGGTCGGGGAAGGCGTAGCCGGCAGAGACCCCGACCGCCATGGCCAGGAATATCCACAGAGTGAGGAACCTGTTAAGAAAGGACAGGCGGCCTCTGGGTCTGGCTGTCGAGGGTCGCCACCTTCCTAGGACGTCAGGTTCTTGAGAAGGTCCAGCACAGGGGAGTCGAGAACTTCGTAGAAGACAAACCTCCCCTTCTTGCTCCTCCTGAGCAGGTCGGCCTGCTCTAGGAGCCCTAGGTGATGGGACACCGTTGGCTGCGGCAGCCCCAGCGCCGACTCCAGCTCGCAGACGCACATCTCACGCTTTGACAGGAGCAACAGGATCTTCATCCTGTTCGAGTCCCCGATGGCTCCGACCAGCTTCTCAGCCCGCCGCAGCTTTGCAGAGAAGTCCGGGGCGGAGAGCCTCTCCGCTTCTGCCCTCGCCTGCCTGATGTCCGAAGGCTGGCAGATGTTGAGTTCTATGAGCCGCTGTAACGAGGAGCTCCGGCGCTTCACGGTGTATGGCAAACGAATTCACATATATTAATATATCATAAGTGATTCTCAGGACTGAGAACCGTCTTCCTGCGATAAATAGCCAGGTTCCGGGTCGCCGTTTTGGACTTGACCCATGATCGCAACTGACGTCATTCTGCCCGACTGGACGTGGGAGTTCCACGGGCACCGCTGTCCCTTCATGCCCATCGGGTACAGGATGGGCCTGGCGGCCATGCGGGAGCTTGGAGTCGGGCGCGCCAAAGACCACGGGGTCTTCGCCCTGGTTGAGATCGGGGTGGGACACCCGCAGACGTGCATGGCCGACGGAGTGATGTCGGCCACGGGGTGTACCTATGGCAAACTGATGATGGAGAGGCTTGGCTACGGGAAGATGGCAATGGTCCTCTTCGCTCCAGGCAAGCGGGCTGTGCGAGTCTACCTCCGCTCAGACTTCCAGGACGAGCTCGGAAAGCAGGAGTTCTTCTCCTATAGGAAGCGGGGGGTCGAGCCTTCCGACATCCCCGTCGGGGTGACGCAGAGGGCTGTGGAAGCCGTGCTCGGGGCGACGGAGGAGCAGATGTTCAAGGTTGAGCGGCTGCAGGACTTCGCTTTCGGCAGGCCCAGGGGGTCCTTTGCCAAAGTGAAGTGCACCCGTTGCGGAGAGTATGTCTTCGAACGGTACGCACGGTCAGTGGACGGGAAGACCCTCTGCATTCCCTGCTCAGGATACGCCGAGTCCCGCCTCGACCCCCTGAAAGGCATCCAGTAGAGGCGCGGGACGTACGGACTTCCTCGTGGCCGCGGTGGTGTCGGCCTTCCTCATCTCCGTGGTCTTCTCGATGTTCGGACAGGGGGGAGGCTCCGTCTACACTCCGACGCTCTTCCTGCTCGGATACGCGACTCTCATCTCCACTTCGACTTCTCTGGTGCTCAATCTGGTGACGGCCCTGTTTGCGACCATCGTCTACTACCGCGAGAAGCTCGTCAGCCTCAGGCTCGCTTCCGCCTTCATCCCAGGAATCGTGGTGGGTTCCTTCTTCGGCGGGGCGTGGAGCAACTTCGTTGATTCGCGCCTCCTCCTGTGGCTCTTCGTGGTGTTCCTGGTCGGCGCGGGTGGCCGGATGGTCTACACGCACTGGGAGAACGCGGCAAAAGCCGAGACCGGAGAGAGAACCCCCACGTCATCAACCTACGTAATCGTAGTGCTCTTCAGCCTCGGAGTCGGGGTCCTGTCAGGCCTTCTCGGGGTCGGGGGAGGGATCCTCATCGTCCCCTTCCTCATCTTTGCATACGGGGTACCCACAAAGCAGTCGGCGGGGACCGCTGGTTTCGTCGTGATCTTCTCCTCCCTGTTCGGGGTCCTGGGCCACTCCGCGTTCGGACACCTGGACTACGGCCTGATCTTGCCCACGCTCCTCGCAGTTGCCATCGGAGGGACCATTGGCGCCAGGTTCATGGTGAGGACTCGCACCGAATGGGTCAAGGTCGGGTTCGGGGTGCTGATGTGGGCTTTCGCGGTCCAGCTGACTCTGAAGCTGCTGTGAGAACGCAGTATGAGGACCTCCTCGGCCGGGGAGCAGTGAATTCTTATACCGAGCCGGGCCTCTCAACTTTCGAACCCGCCTGATCATTGACTTCCACAGCCACTTTTACCCCAAGGCGTACCTCGACGGGCTGAAAAACTCCCGGGGCCACGCTACTCTGGAGACCGGCCCACGGGGAGAAGTCCTCCTGAAGTACGCCGGGGACTACAACGTGGTGGTAGGCGGCCACGTCAACCTCGACGACCGGGTCGGGGCGATGACGAAATGCGGGGTCGACATGCAGGTGATCACGCTCACCACCCCGGGGGTCGACCGGGAGGAACCAGACCTGGGCACCAGGCTGGCAAGGCTGACCAACGACGCCTACGGCGACATCATGGAGCGGCTCCCGGACAAGTTCGCCGCCCTCGCTACGCTCCCAATGCAGGACCCGCAGGCCGCGGCGGAGGAGCTCGAGAGGGCGGTGAAAGACCGGGGCCTACGCGGAGCCATGATCTTCTCCAACGCCGCGGGGTCACCGATCGATGACGATCGGTTCATGAAGGTGTACGAGACGGCGGTCAAACTCGACGTCCCCATCTTCATCCATCCGACTTCACCCGTCAACACCGTGGGGATGGAAGACTACCGGCTCGTCCCCATCATGGGCTTCGGGGTGGACACCAGCCTCGCCTTCCTGAGGCTGGTCTTCAGCGGGGTCCTGGAGCGGCTCCCGGGGTTCAAGCTGGTGGCGACGCACACCGGAGGGGTCTTCCCCTACCTGCGCGGGAGGATAGAGGCAGCCTACAGGGCCTACCCGGAGACCAGGGTGCGCATCCCCAGGCCCCCCTCGGAGTACTTCAGGCGGATATGGCTCGACACCGTCTGCTACGATGCCGACGTCCTCAAGTCGTCCTTGGCCTTCTGGGGGCCGGAGAAGATGGTGATGGGGAGCGACTACCCGCACCAGATTGGGGACCTGGAGAAGTGCGTCCAACGGGTGGAGGGGCTGCAGATCGACGGCGACGGGGAAGCGGCCATCCTGGGTGGAAATGCCGCCAGGCTACTGAAGCTCGGATGAGTCTGTCCCCGCGGATGCACAGGCACCATGCGTAGCGAGAAATTCATCGGCGGTCACGACTACGGTTAACTAGACCTGGACCTGACAAGCATTGAGCGGCCGAAAGGCGGAGATCCTAGTCAAGACCAAGACGCCGATGAGACAGAAGGTAGCCTTCCAAGCATTCACTGACGAGCTCGTTGCTGCCCTACATCGGCTTGGAATGGAATTCGAACCTAGAGCCGGCGGAGTGATCTCACAGGGAGGCAGAGAGATGGGGGCACGTGACCGCGTGGAGAAAATGGGAGCAGGTCGCCTTCGCCATCAGCTATCACGGATGGGAGCAGTCTGACACCAAGATTGATTTTGGATTCCGGCCCTTGGCACAAGGGACTCAGGTGACGGCAGAGTGCAGCGGCCGAGTCACCATTTCTGGTCGGTGTCGGGGAGCCGTTGGGCTGGTTCGCTGATCAACTGGTCGCCCGCCTCATCGGCGCCCTGTCTCCCTCCAACTTCGGGGATTTGCTGACCGACAGGACGGCCAGGCGACCGACGGGGGCGGAGGCTCGGAGAGGCTACCGCGACCCGACCCACCACAGACCCAACTTCGGTGCCATCCTGGAGGAGCTCGCTCTCACCCCGGATGACAGGTTCATGGAAGTTGGGTGCGGCGGCGGGGCGCTGTTGCACGATGTCCTGAAGGCCGGGTGCACAGCCGCAGGTGTAGATAACAGTCCGGAGGTGGTACAGCTTACGAGGAGGGCGAACGCAAAGGCGATCAGGGAGGGGAGGCTCGAAGTCAGAGAGTCTGCTGCCGACTCGCTCCCCTTTGGAGACTCGACATTCGCCCGTGCTGCCATGACAGAAGTATTGGGATTCCCTCAAAATCCGGTGAAGGCGTTCAAGGAGGTCGCGCGAACGCTCGCCCCGGGAGGCAAGATGGTCGTCTTCTCGACCTCGGAGGAGGCCCAGGGCACGATGGCCGCTCCGGAACCGATGGCGTCGCGGATTCAGCGCGTCACGAAAGCCTGAGCTACTGAGAAGTAGTAAAAGGCCCGCTGCAAGGAACAATGCCCAAAGGACTGCGAAGGCAGTAGGTAGGGCTGGGCGTCCTCGACCGCGAGGTCAGGACTCCCGAAGGTGAAAGCCGTCCGGCGTGTCGGGCTCTGAGCAGAGACCGGCATGGGGCTAGCCCCGGACATAGACAGCCAATAAGGACGAAGCCTAGTCGTCCGAGTCGGCGACCTGAGGACGGACATGGCAACGATAAGGAACCCACAACAGGTAGGCGACGCGTCGCGCGAGGACACTAGGATAGGACGAGGCGCGCGCGACATGGAGAACCACCACGCCGTTTGTGTATTCGCGGCGTGACAAATCCCCGTCTGTAGGAAGGCGAGAATCGGCCTGCGTGCCGAGGCTCTCCCGACAACTGGTGGGTGCCTAAATCCATCCGAAAAAGTGCCCCTTGCAGAACGTGAGACCCAACCCAGCCTGCACCGTCGATGGACGGGACGCTAGGGCAGCTACGCCTGATATGGCTGGCTTGGCTCCGAGGAGTCATAGTACCCGGAACGTCGGCTAATTACCGACCTGTGGGGAAGGACTCTAGCCCGAAATCCGAAGTCCGAACTGTGCAACAGATGGATTCAGTCCACGTAACGAAACCAAAAAAAGGAGGTGAGAGAATGGACTCAAACAATAAGCTCGGAGAGCAATCCCCGAGTCCAGTAGTCCGCAAGGACGAAGGCAGAGCCGTTCTCAACATCCAGAGTGGACTCGCAATTACAGCAACAAGACGGAAGAACAAGCAATTCCACAACCTCTACCCGCTACTCTGGAAAAGAGAGTGGCTCAATCAGGCTCTGAAAGCAGTCCTAGACAACGCTGGCTCAAGAACCTCAGGCGTGGATGGGATGTGCGGGATTGCCCTGCGCGAACCATCCGCTAGGGCCAAGTTTGTCGAAGAATTGCGGACAGAGCTGAAGCAACGAACCTACGGACCCTCCCCCGTCCTGAGGAAGTACATTCCGAAGGCCAACGGAGGAGAGCGGTCGCCCATTGTTTTGGGCACTAGATTCGTAGTCCATTCTGGTTATTATCAGGGGGCCGGAAACTCGCCCGGAAATGAGCTCTCGCGGACGCGCGTCGGACCACCCCGAGCCTAGGACCTCAAGGGCGTAGTCGGCTTGATTCTCCGAATCTGGGTCCTGTCTTTGCTCTTTTCGCTCTTCTTTTCTGCGGTCGGAATCGGGACGTTCTCTAATGACCTCCCCTTCGGTTCGGCATCGGTGCTTGTGTTCCTCTCCGCGGTCATAGGGATTTACACCACCAGCTCGGCCCTCTCTCTGATCTCCCGACAGTCTGGTCGCGGAGGTGGCCTAGCTTCGCCTCCTTCTGCCGGTGTTGCGTCGATTCGTCAGCTGGGCTCCACAGACACGGCAAAACCATAGCAGCTTACGCGAATCTGAGGGCCCCGAGAGGGCGCAACGAACTCGGTCCACTGCCAGCAGGTCTCTAGGAGGTTCATCTTGGTAAATACGCCCAAGTCAGAAAAAGGAACAAATGACGCGGGTGGCTATCTGACGCCGTCCACGTCAATCTACGCCGGTCAGAACAGAGGTGCCATCCACAGGTCCTTTCGCCGGCGGTTGAGCAGGCCAACAGGATTCCGAGGAGCACACGCCTGTCTCGCGAGGGTGGGACGGTGAAACCGATGGATGAGCCTCCGGTCTCCACGTCCTACCCGAGCATAAAGGAGAGCGACGTCAGAGTCGACGAGGTCCAGGACGGCATCTACAGATCTCCGGCTATTGCGAACCCATCAACCTCGCATCCAACCAGTTTCTGACCAAGGACAGGAAATCTGCCCTCATCCATACAGGGCCCGCCTGGATGTTCAATGCGGTGGAGAAGAGGCTTCTTGAGGCCGTCCGACCGGAGGAGCTGGAGTACGTCGTGCTGTGCCACTTCGAGAGCGACGAATGGGGAGGGATGGAGTTCTTCAGATACCCCAACGCCAAGCTGGTCTGCAGCCGCCTCAGCTCCCGAATCGGGCTCACGGGGTGGTTCGAACTCCCCAAGCCGCACATCCCCGTCTGGGAGGGAGACCGGCTGTCGCTGGGAGAGAAGAAGCTGCGATTCGTCATGACCTCCTACGTTCACCACTGGGACAGCATGATGGCCTTCGAGGAGACCCAAAACGTGCTCTTCCCGGCCGACCTCTTCATCAACTACGTCGACGGCAACCCTGTCACCAACGACCCCCAGGGCGTCGAAATCATGATCTAGCGGTACAGGGAGTCAGGGCTCTTCGCGAGCGAGAAGCCCGTGATGGTCCTTCCCAGACTGGAGCGACTGGGGTCCAGGATGATTCATCCGATGCACGGCACGAGCCTCGACTGGTCCGTCCACCCGGCGTATTTCGAGGCGCTCCGCACCCGGGACTTCGCCTACGACGGCAGACTCCTTTCCGAGAGTCTCTACGAGGCCACGACCTGATCTGGTAAGGGCATGGTGGGCCGCCATGGCCGTAGTTCGACTCGGTCCGAGTCGTCAGGGTCGACCCTTGTGTCCTTGTGAAGGTGGCCGGCGCGACCCGCGGGACCGCAGGGAGAGGCGGGCGGTTCCGACAGACCCGGCCCGTCGACGCGCTGGAACTCTAACGTGGCAGGTGACTCGTGAAGACCTGCAATGCCGGGCCGGCCCCTGTGGAAAAATCAGGCTGGACCCCCTTCGGGACCTGTCCTGCGACCGCGCCCCTGAAGTAAAGGGCATAGACCATGGCCAGCGACACCAGCGTCATCGCCAGGGCGAAGCCGAAGAGCCCCAGCGGTCCGTAGTATGCTTCCACTGCGCCTCCCGGAATCGGGCCGAAGCTCCAGAGCGTGGAGTTGATCAGCGAAAAGAAGCCAAGGTACTCCGCCCTCCTGTTTCCCGGCGCCGCCTTCGTGACCCAACTCAGCATCGCGGGGCTGAGGAGAGCGAAGCCGCCCGCGTAGACTATTCTGGCCGGGATGAGCTCTATCCAGGCCGAGGACAGTGCGTAGACGAGGAGGGCGGCCAGGACCGTGACCGTCCCGTAGATGTAGCCCAGGACCTCGCCGACGCTGTCCACGGTTCTTCCGAGGCGCGTCGCAACCAGCGCCGTAGTGCCGAGCCCCGCGATCGCCACCAGGCTCACCTCGAAGTTGTTCGCGCCCAGAATCGCGGCATATGCCCCGAAGAACGCCGTCACCGCCCCTGTCCCAAGCGTGCGCATCGACGTCGCGACCGAGAACACAGCGAGACCCTTCATTTCTCGCAGGGGCTTCTTTCCGGCGGCCGCGGGGAGCTTCGCCTCCGGCACGGCGAACACCACTAGCAGGATGGTCCCGGCCATCAGGAACCCGACCATGTAGAAGACGGCCTCCAATCCGAAGATCTCAGCTACGACCCCTGCCGCCAGGGTCCCGGCCACGGCGCCTGCCGACCCCATCGCGCTCAGGAGGCCGTAGCTCCTCCCTCTCTCCTTTTCCGCCGTTATGTCAGCGACGAAGGCCTGAAGCGCGGTAGAGCCGAAAGAGAGTATTGTCTCCGCAAGCACGAAGAACAAAGCGACCAGAAGGAAGCCGGGCACAAGGGGAATCAGCACGAAGAATGGCAGGGACCCTGCTTCGGCGAAGATTATCAGCGGCCGCCTCCGGCCGAGCCTGTCCGAAAGCCGCCCCGCCACCGGGCCGACGAGGCTGGAGACCACATAGGCTGCGGAGAATGCCGCCAGGCCCGCAGACACAGTTGCGCCTTCCCTGTCCACCACGAAGAGGACGAAGTAGACCGTGAAGAGGCTGGACCGGTTGTTGGAGAGGAGCTGATAGATCGAGAGGACAAGCAGCGTGCGGTTTGCTCGAAACGGCCGGAACCCGCCCTCCACGGAGACGCGCGGGGCCGTGCGGACAAAAGCCGTCGATTCGGCCGACGGCTCCGGGCTTCTAGGCCCGCGGGAGCGGCTGCGCGAAAAAAGAGCCATGCGCATTCGTATCTCTCCACCGCCGAGCTAGGCGCTCTTCCTGAACTCTTCTCTGAGGATGGCCATCTGTACGTCGTCGTGGAACCTGCCATCGAAATAGAGCGCCTCCCTCATCCTCCCCTCGACCTTGAGGCCGTTCTTCTCCGCCGACCTGATCATCCCCTTGTTGTCCGCCCGCGTGAAGAGCTCGACCCGGTGCATGTTGTACTGGTCGAACGCCAGCTCGGTCAGGAGCCCCGTGACCTCCGTGCCTATCCCTTTCCCCCTCGAGTCCTTGGCCAGCGCCAGCCCGATTTCTGCGCTGGTGGCGAAGGGCCGCCACCATCTGATTGAGCAGCACCCGGCCACCTTGGCCGTCCTCCGGTAGACGATTGCGAACGTCCGCCTCGTCGGGCTGTTCCCCCTCAGCTCGTCTTCATAGCGCCTCTCCAGTTCCTCTCTGCTTCTGGTGTGGTCCGGCCTGAACCGCGCCCACCCCATCACCTCCTCGTCGTTCTCCAGCTGGTGGAGGATGCTCAGGTCTTCTCTCTCGATACCCCTCGGGTAGACCAGTTTCCCCTGGAGCAACGGGGTCGCCGTCCTCCGGGGTCTTATGACAATTTCGAGAGCTACCCCGCTGGCTGGAAAGAGCGGAGGTGGGTGAAGACCGCGTGCACCACCAACCCGGCGAAGAGCGTGAGCGTCCCCAGGAGGAGCGACTGCGTCCCGAGCCCCAGGAGCATGGCTCCGGAGAGGACCACGGAAAACGCCTGCACCGAGGGGTATCCGGGGGAGGAGAACTTCGGCGCGATCCGGCTTCTCCTGGCAATGGCCACCTGCACGCCGGTCAGCATGTAGGATATGATGACGCCGAAGTTGGCCACGAGGGCGATGCTCTCGACATTGCCAAGGCCGAGGGAAGCCACCATCACCCCTGCCACCAAGACAGCAGGCACCTTCGAACCGCGGCCGAGCCATTTCGGCAGCAGGGCGTCCTCCCCCATCTGCTTCGCTGTCCGCGCCCCGGCAATGATCATGGAAAGGGTGACGGCGAAGGTGGCCGCAAGCGCCGCCACGTCCACGGCGAAGGACACTGCGGCGGGCGCCTTGAGGGAACCGAGGGCGACCGACAGCGGGTCAGAAGCCGAACCGTAGGCCGTCCAGCTGAGCGCCGACAGGAGCGCGAACACGACCAGGACGTAGAGCACGGTGCTGATCGCGATTGACGCTATGATGGCCCGCGGGACCGTTCTTTCCCCATCCTCCACGTCGGGGGTCAACGTCGCTATGGTGTTGAACCCCGAGTACGCGAAGAAGGCTATGTTCGCTGCGACCAGGACCCCGAGTCCCCCCGTCGGGAAGAGCGGCGAGAAGTTCCCTGGAGCGAAGCCGGCAAGGGCAAGTACAGCCGCGAGGAACACAGCCAGACCAACGATCTTGACGATGACAAGTCCCACTTCCATCTCCGACGCCAGCCTGATCCCCCTTGCCTCGACCAGCGCGAGCGCCACGATCAGAACGGCCGCAGCCGGGAAGTAGATTGCCTGGGGCGCCCCGACGCTGACGAGATAGGAGGAGAACCCCAGGGCCACCGCCGCTCCGCTCACGGCGTACGCTATCAGCCGGAACCAGCCGACGAGGAACCCCACGCTGTCACCCATCGTTGCCCTGGCGAAGCTGTAGACTCCTCCCTCCAAGTTGGGGAACCTGGAAGAGAGCTCAGCGGTGTTCAGGCCCACGGTGATGGCGAGCAGAGCGGTCACGGCGAAGGCTACGAGCGCAGCCGGACCGGCAGCCCCTATCGCCGAACCTGCCATCACGAAGATCCCCGCGCCTATTATGTTCCCCAGTCCTACTGCGGCGGCATGGACGAAAGAGAGTTTGCGAGTCAAACAGCCGGCGCACAGACATCCTAGCTGCCGGGAGATAAGGGGTGTTAGAGGCGGAAAGAGGCAATATTCGCGGCGAAGGCGCAGCGAGCCGCCCTTGCAGCAGACGAATTTAATTGCCGATGCCCTGGAAGCGACGAGAGCCGTTGAACCGGGGACTCGTCGCATCGGCGCAGACTATTGTCAGCGCCCCACCCACAGAAGTATGGGACGCCCTCGTGAACCCTGAAAAGACCAAGTCCTACATGTTCGGGACGGAGGTCGTCTCAGAATGAAAGGATGGGGCCGTCATCGAATGGAGGGGGGTCTGGAACGGGAGGCCGTACATAGACAGAGGAAAAATCCTCGAGATGAAGCGCCCCAGGTCCTTCAGCTACAGCCATTTCAGCCCGCTGTCGGGACTCCCCGACGTCCCAGAGAACTACCACAAGATACGAGTCGTACTGACGGACGACGGCGGACGCACCAGTGTCTCTCTGACACAAGACAACAACCCCACCGAGGAGGCTCGGGTTCACTCGGAAAAGAACTGGGCGGCGATGCTGTCAGGCCTCAAGGATCTGGTGGAGAAGAAGGGTCGATCCCCCAGACGGAAGCAGCCCTCTGCGCGGAGAGTCGGCTAACGGTCTGGTATGCCGGGCGGCACAAGATGATTGATGGCGAACCATCCCAGGTTCCCGCTCCTGTCTCTGCACCAGAGCCACCCGCTCTCGAGGTCTTCCTCGATCAAGGTGGGTACCTCCCCCACGGACGGGTTCAGGGTGGTCGTGTCATAGCGTCGTGTGGCAACCGCCTTTGCTCCCTGGGGACGGAGAAAGCGCCGGGGGACCCAACCACGCTCCCCTTTCACGTTGACGGCGAGCACGAAAGCGGGCTAGGTCTCGCTCTGGTCGGGCTGGACGGACAGCACGTCACCGGGGCGCATTACCATTGGCGGCAGGGTCAGCCCGTCGAAGAAGCCGGGCGGGAAGCTCTTCGCGACCTGTACCTTCCTGGCGCTCATGGTTTCCTGACTACGAGACGGTGGGATGTCTTCAGCCGCAGTTAATTCGTTATGGGAAGGCCGAACCCTAATCTGCCACCTCGCCCAAGCGTGGAAGAGACCGCCCTTGCCGCTCACAGTCAGGACGTTCGGGCGAAGTGACCTCGACCAGGTGATGGCAATCGAGAACGATTCGTTTCCTGACCCCTACAACAGACTGACGTTCCGACTGCTGAGGCGCTGGGTGGGAGAGGGGTTCATAGTCGCCGAGGACGGGGGCGTCGTGGGCTACGCCGTCGCTGAAACTCAGGGTGCGCGTGGGCACATCATCTCCATAGCCGTGTCGCCGAAGAGCAGGCGGTTGGGAGTCGGAGCGGCCCTCCTGCAGGAGCTGATCAGGCGCATGGGGCCAGACGTCCGGGGCCTGTTTCTCGAAGTCCGGGCTGGAAACAGGGCTGCGATCCGGATGTACGAAGAGTTCTCCTTCGAGAAGACTGGCGAAGTCAGGAGCCGATACTACCCGGACGGAGAAGACGCGATAGTCATGGTGAGAGAACTGACCTGACCCATGGCGAATCAGGTCCGACCCGGCGGCCTCGGGGCGGCTATGCCCGGGTGGCTCTCCAGGGTCCGGCGCCGCAATGCGGGCAGTGGTCCGGCCACCCTCTGGCCGGAGTCCATTTCCAGTTGCAGTGGGAGCAGACCACGACTTGGAGGAGCTTCACCCTCTCGCCGGGATGAGCTTCGAGGGCACCGCGTATCTGTATCGAAATCAACTTCAGGAAACCAATAAGACCAAAATTCCTTAGCGAGTCAGACCATTACGCCATCGAGTACGCTGCCTTCCAGAAGTCGATGTAGACAGGAGGGGGCGCGGGAGACTCCTGCGCCCGCTGCGACATCAGGATGGCAATCAATTCCTTCTTGGGGTCGTTGAACCAGGGAGTTCCCAGCCCCCCGTCCCATCCATATGTCCCCACCGACTTCAACGGGTCTCTCCCTGTGACTACCGACATGCAGAGACCCCACCCGAAGCGGTCGAAGAATCCGGAGACGGACCCCGAACGTGCCTTCTGTACCGGGGTGAGCTGGTCCCTGGTCATCTCCTTCACAGACTCTTCGCTCAGGACTCGCCTCCCTCCATGGCTCCCCATCTCCATGAGCATGGTCGCAAAGGCGTGGAAGTCGTCGGCCGTCGACACGAGCCCCCCCGCCCCGGAGGGGAAAGCCGGGGGGCCGCTCCATTGCCCTGTCCTGGCCGCGTCGAAGAGCTCTGTCTTCCCGCTTGCCGGGTTGGTCCAGTAGCTGTCCACGAACCTGTCCATCTTCGACTGCGGGACGCTGAACGCCGTATCCTTCATCCCGAGCGGTCTGAAGAGCCTTTCGTCCAGGAACCGCTCGAAAGGCTTGCCGGAAACCCGCCTAACGAGGACCCCGGCGACGTCGGCGCCGGTGTTGTACATCCACCGTTCGCCGGGCTGATACACCAGGGGGAGCGAGCCCAGGCGGCGGATCCATTCGTCCGGGGCAGGCGGCACCTGAGGGGCCGGGATCCCTTGAGCGAGGCGAAGGTCTTCCATGGCCCTCTGTATTGGATAAGCCCCCGGATGAGCGAAGACAATCCCCGTCCCCATGGTGAAGGTCAGGAGGTCCTTGACGGTTATGGGACGTTTCGCGGGGACGGTGTCCTCCAGAGAGCCATCGATTGCCCTCAGGACTCGGCGGTCCGAAAGCTCGGGGAGGAACCGGTCGACCGGCTCTGACAGTTCCACCTTTCCTTCGTCAACCAGGACCATCACGGCGGCCGCGGCAACAGGCTTGCCCATCGACGAGATTCTGAAGATGCTGTCCCGCCCGATTCTCGGTCCGCCGTATGACCGCGAACCGAGGACTTCTACGCGCGTCTCGCCCCCATGGTCTACCAGGGCTACGAGCCCGGGAACCCGGTTCGCGCCGACGTGCGCTGAGAGCGCCTCTTTCAGGGGTGAATGGCGCCGAACCTTCTGGCCCAACGGGACACCCTGCGCCTGACCGCCAGTTATACCCCCCGCCAGAATGAGGGGATTCGCGTGGGCAGACCGGCCCAGAGTCGACCAATCACCGGAAACACTGGTCTGAAGCGCGGGGACCTGAAGTTCGGCTCCATAATGTAGTAATTTCGGCTGGCCCGAAATGAAGGCTGAGCAGATTTGCAGGCAGCCGAATCGGGGTGGGACCCCAAGGAGGCGTCGGAGCTCGGTGACGAGTTCCTGCGCTACGCCGACACCGTGAAGCTCGAAAAGGAAACCAGGAAGAGGCTCGCCGAGTACGTCAGCGGTGTCCAGAAAACCCTCTCCAAGACCGTGACACTCAACCCCAAGCACCTGACCGAGTGGTTCCCGGGGACTGAGAGCGCGGTGCTGCAGGAGGGGGAGTGGCTGGTCCTCAAGCGGAGCAAGAAGGAGACCAGGGTCTCCATGCTCGAGCTGGAGGGGGCCCCGTACATGGCGGTGGTGAAGGACGTGGCCGCAGAAGTGACCCGGATAATGGATGAGGCCGACGCCAGGCGGGCCGAGAACGTCATGCCCTCACTGCAGGTGTTCGTGAGGTCGGCAGCCAAGAACGCCCCGGCCGACTGGCGGAGCTCGGAGCTCATGTTCACCAATATGGGGGGAAGGGCCTGTCACGTGATGGTCTTCTCGCCCGAGAGCAAGGAGTGGTACGGTCCGTTTGACATCAACACGATGGAGACCGCCGAAGTCGGGCTGCATTCCTTCTCAAGGATCAATGACCCCAAGACCTTCAGGTTCACACTGAGGTGCGAAGACGAGGACGGGAGAAGATACGGCGGCGGAGCTGAACTTGCGCTCGGCTCTAGGGCTGTCCGCGTCCTCAGACTTGCAGCGGCCGACGAAAATCCAAGCTGATTGGCTGACGGGGAAGCAGCCGGGGCCGTCCCCTGCGAGGGCTCCCAAAACCCATAACGGGCTCTGGTGCACACGGCCAGATGGCCGAGCACGTTCCGGCGTTCAATGACCCGCAGGTCAATCTGTACGTGAAGGACGCAGAGGTATCTGCAGGTATCTATCGGGACTTTGGCTTCAAGGAGACGTTCAGAACTCCCAAGGAAGGAGTCCCCATCAAGGTCGGACTTCGATTGGGAAACCTGACGCTGGGGTCGGCACGAGCGATTCGGCCAGGGAGATCCACGGCTTCGCCTCAGGCGGAGGCCCGCCCAGGACCGAAGTCCGCCTATGAACCGACGACGCGGACAGGGCTTTCGCGAGCCTGACGGAGAGGGGTGTCAAGCCTCCGAGGGCACCGCACGCTTTCAAGACCCTACGTGGGGCGTGGGTCCTCGACCCCGACGGCAACCCCATCCGGATCGTCGCCAGGAAGCCGCGTTGAACGAGCGCGCCCAACTCTTTTAACGGAACTTCTGGTCCAGTGCTGCATGAAGTTCGTCCGTTTCTCGAAGCCCAATCACGCGGAAGGGGTGGGGGTCCATTCCGGCGGTCGGGTCGTCGACCTGTCGCCTTCCTATGACGCATTCGATGACATGCTGGCAGACGCGGACAACGTCCGGGTTCCTGCAGGGGGAACAAAGGTCGACAGTTCCGACCTCCTCCCACCGGTCAGCAGGACTTCGAAGATTCTCTGCATGGCGATCAACTATCACAGCCACATCGACGAGCAGCGCGCCTCCCAGACGAAGGAGCCCATCCTCTTCACGAAGTTCTGCTCGAGCCTGACGGGGCCGTACGCCGAGATCCCCCGGTTCACCACCAGCGAGATAATGGACTACGAAGGGGAGATCGCCGTCGTGATCGGGAAGCGGACCAAGAACGTCAGGCGGTCCGAGGCCTGGGACCGCGTCCTGGGATACACCCTGCTCAACGACATGTCAGCAAGGAGCCTGTTCCGGGTCCCGCAGGGGAACGGGGTCATGCTGGACTGGTTTTCATGCAAGGCGATGGACCGCTCGACGCCAGTGGGCCCGTGGGTGGTGACCAAGGACGAGGCTGGGGATTTCGCCCACCTGCGCATCGAGACGTTCCTCAATGGCTTGAAGGTACAATCAGCAGACCCCTCTGACATGGTCTTCGACGTGCCGAAGATCATCGAACATGCCTCGAGCAGAGTGACCCTCGAGCCCGGCGACATCATCTCGACGGGCACGCCGGCGGGGGTGGGGGTGGCCCGGAAGAGGACACTGGAGAAGGGGGACGTCGTGAGGGTGCAGGCCAAGGGAATCGGGCACCTCGAGAACAGGATCGTCTAGACGATTCTAGGGCACAGAGCCGGACGCCGATAGGGAGAACCGGTAAATAGCTAGACCCGGCCGTCGGGGCAATGGAGCTTTACCGCTCCACGGAGTCCGTCTGCCCCGAAGACACAAAGCAGGGAGACTGGAGGAAGATAGAGGCAAAGATCTGGATCGACCGCGCCAGGAACGAGGTCTGGATGACCAAGCACTGCGCGCGGCACGGCGAGTTCCAGGACCTACTCTCGACCGACGCGAATGAATACCTGGGGGCGGACGCGTTCGCACAGAATGGGACGGGGGTGCAGAACCCCATCTCCTACACCGAGGGCGAATGCCCGACCCGCTGCGGCCTCTGCTTCGACCACGAGTCGAAGACCGTCCTGGCGATCATCGACGTGACCAACAGGTGCAACATGAGGTGCCCAGTCTGCTTCGCCAACGCCGGGGCGGCGGGTTACCTGTACGAGCCAACCATCGAGCAGATTGACAAGATGCTCGGGGCGGCGACGAAGGTGAACTTCCCGAAGGGCATCCACGCACTCCAGCTGTCTGGAGGGGAGCCGACGATGAGAGACGACCTTCCTGATATTATCAGGATGGCCAAGCGCCACGGCATCAACCACATCGAAGTGAACACCAACGGCCTGAAGATCGGGGACCCGGAAAAGGGCCCGGCTTACCTCAGGGCCCTCATGGACGCAGGGGTCTCGACCCTTTACCTCCAGTTCGATGGGCTGACCCCAGACGCCAGGCTCGCGGGGAGGGTCCCACAGTCCGACGACGACGGGAGGATGATGTCCGAGGAGGGGATGCGAAAGCTGGCCGAATACTATACGGAACGGCAGATGAACGTGGCCGACAACGCGAGGAAGGTAGGCTTCGAAAGCATCGTGCTGGTGGTGACGCTCCAGCGTGGCGTGAACGACGGCCAGATGGGGGACATCGTCAGGTACGCGGGGGAGAACTCCGACGTCATCAGATGCGTCAACTTCCAGCCTGTCTCCATGGCCGGGAGGATGGACAGGAGCAAGGTCAGAGAGGTGAGGATAACGAACGCAGACGTCGTCAACGGGGTCGAGAAGCAGACCGGCGGCCAGATCCGGGCCGATGACTTCTTCCCCATTCCTGCTGAGGCTCCGCTCGCAGGTTTCATCGAGCTCGTCAGAGGCAGTAACGACCACTATGACAGGTTCTCCAATCACTCACAGTGCGGAAGGGCGACCCTGGTCTACGTCAGCAAGAAGGACGGGCAGGTCGCCTTCGACCCTATCACAAGGCACATGGACCCGGAGAAGCTCTATCGGTCGCTCGACAAGGCTAGCAGGAGCGGGCGTCTCGTCGGGACCCTTCGCGGGGTCTACGGGATGCTCAGGCACACCGACGGCAGGCTCAAGAGGGACCTCATCTCTCCCATCCTTCTCAAGGGTAACTACAAGGGGACCGGGGACTTCATGAGGAAGGTCCTGATGATAGGAGACATGCATTTCATGGACGCCTACAACTTCGACTTCCAGAGGGTCCGCAAGTGCACGATCCATTACCTCGTTCCGGACGAACGATACGGAGTCAGGGTAGTCCCCTTCTGCTCGATGAACAACTTCCACAGGCCGCAGATTGAGAGGAGGCTCTCAGTCCCACTCGTCGCCCCGCACTCCCGCGCCCGGGCCTAGCCGGTGCCGGCCAGGGTGGATCCTTCGCGAACCCTTAAGATTCCTCTCGCCTTCGCCCGGTCTAGTGAATGCGGAAGAAGTGCGAACTGTGCGGGAATGAATTCACGTGCACGAAGGGTCCAGGGTGCTGGTGCACATACGTCGGGGTCTCGACGCAGAGGAGGGAGGAGATCGCCAAGGCGGCCCACGACTGCGTCTGTCCCGACTGTCTTTCCGACCGGGGTGGAACTCCAGCCGGTTCACAGAAGGGTCGGTCGACCGCCAAACCCATGAGGGCAAACGGTTACCTAACTCGGGGGAGGGAATTCATCCCATGAATGCGGACGGCTCCGAATGGAGGGAATTCCTCAGGAGGCACTGGGGGCGGCTGTCGTCTTCGGCGTGGCGATGGTCCTCGCCTCGGCCTGGGGGGGGTACGTCTTCTGGTGGTTCGCGGGAAACGCCCAGTCGTCGGGCCTGGTCCCCAGTGCGCTGGGCCTCTGGACAGTAGGGCACCCCCTGACCTTCATCATCTACGCCGTCTTCTGGGAGCTGTTGCTCGCAGGCGTCCCAGTCGTCATTGGAATAGCTTTGGCGTGGCGGTGGTGGACAGGGCTCTCCGCAGGAGAAAGGAGAGCGCGGCTGTTCTGCCGCTCTGGCAGGGGAGGCAGACGCGGCGGGGGAGTCTCATTTCTCCTCTTCCTAGGGTTCTGCCTGAAGGTCTACCTGGACGGCAACTGGGACGCCCCCATCGCGACGTTCAGCCTGAACTACGTTGTGGGGTCGATGATAGCCATAATCGCCTGGGTCGCGGTCATCTTCGGAATCCCGGCCACAATCGTGCTGGTGTGGTGGGCGAGGCGCCAATCGAAGGCCCGTCCCCCTTCACAGTAGCCGAGCGGCTGTCACAGTCTGGGAGACCCCCTAACGCGTTTCGCTCTTTCTCCTGCGGCCGAGGACCTACTTCTCGTCGCCAGCTCTGTTCTTGGAGCCCACCTCAACAAGCTGGAACTGGCCCTGATACCTCTTCCCGTTGATCTCGATCTTCTGGCTGGCCCAGTAACCCACCGAGCCAGTCTTGAACTTCTTCTCCGGGAGGCCTATGTCCGCCAGCTTTTGCGCACCTTCGTAGAGCTCTATGCGAGGCACAGACTCTCGGGGGCCTGACGATAGTTAAGGTTGTCCGTGTCTCATCCTCCCGGGGGAGCGCCGTGGTCGGGGCGCCACATCAGGCTCGCGGCTGGCGTCAGCCGCGCCCGACGGGAACTCCTTAATGACTGTCGGAGCGGCGCCTTCGTGTGCACGCCGAAGCCTCCATTTTCATCGGTGTTCCCAGGGACAGAGCTTACTCTGCCTACGCCGACTTCGAGGCCATGCCAAGGTGGTCGAAGAAGACGAAGGCGGTGACGGTCGCGAAGAAAGAAGGGAACACCGTCCATCTTGAGATCACCTCGAATGGGAGAGAGGTCTCCACGGAAATGAAGCTCTCCCCTCCGGAGAGGGTCGAATCGGAAGCAGAGACAAGGTTCACCTGGATCAGGAGCGTCGTCAGCTTCGAAGAGGTCGAAGGAGGGACGAAGGTGACAGCGTCGATGGACGTGAAATTCAAGGGGCATTGGGGGTGGATCCTGAAGACCCAAGGGAGGGCCGAGGCCGAGTCCTCGGCCCAGGCTGAGCTGTCCTCCTTCGCCGGATACGCGGAAAGGCTCCTTTCAAATTGAGCACCACCGGGGCGCTCGCAAGTTCCTGCACCTCCCCACCAACGCACGGATTCTGACGTCCACCTCAGCGCTGTGGTCCGTCGGCTCGGCCATGCCGAGTCCCTATCAGTCAGTCTACTTCGCATCCCTTGGCGCGTCCCCATTTGTTATCGGCCTCCTCGTGGCCTACGGCACCGGTGTAACGATTCTAGCCCTCCTCTTGGGAGGATACATCGCCCACGTCTGGAGTAGGAGGAAGGTCGTCGTCCTCTTCAGCTGGGTGTCGGTCGCCAGCGCGTCCGTCTATTTCGCCATCGGCTCGTACTCGCTCGACGTCTTCCCCCTCACCCTGGCGTCGTTGGCCGGCGTCTATACGCCTGCGTTCAACTCAATAATGCTGGACTCGGTCGAGCCCGACGACCGGATTCGACATCCTGCACTTTCGAAGCCTGTCGGCTTATGATCGCTCCCCCTAATCTAGTTCGAACCAAGAAAAACAGAGTGGGGCCCGCCCGCGTCAGGGGCGAGCGCTTTGGACAGCCTGCTTCCTCCTGCCTATCATGGCTGCGATGAGGGCGACCGCTGCGGCCGCTCCTGCCGCCAGCGCCAACGGGAGCACAACGAGAGGGTCGGACGCGGGGCCAGCTGCGGCCTGCGCGGGTGAAGAGAGCTGTGCACTGGTGGGGGTGAAGGGCGCTATTCTGCCAGGCTGTGACGGGGCCGCCCCCTGCTGCGAAGGTCCTGCAGATGTGCTAGTCGTGGTGACCGTGGTCACCCCGCTCTGTGCGGGCCCGGTGCCGCTGTAGACCGGGTACGGCATGCTGTAGGGGTACTGCTGCGCCTTCAGCGTGATGTCTGCGCCGCTCTGGGGCGGCAGGATCAGGGCCTGGCCGGACAGTTCCACCTGGGCCGGCTGCCAGTAGACGGTCACGTTGACCTGCTGGCCTCCCACTTCGACCGGGACCGTGCCCACGCCCTTCGGGAGCTGGACGGGGACCGAGAGGTGGGCTTCCACTTCGAGGGGGGCCGCAGGCATCGCCAGGGTGACGTTTCCGTCCGACCCTGTCTGGCCGTAGCTCATCCAATTCTGCGCGTACGCGTATTGCATCCCGACCACATACGCGGAGACAGAGGCGCCGACGGCCGCCGTCCCGTTGAAGTACGCGACGTGGATCGGAACCCTGACCAGCGGGAAGTCGGTGCTGTTCTTGGTGTCTATGGCTATCTGGCTCTGGCCGATCACCTTCACGACCGCGAACCCGTATTCAGAGGCCGGGGGGTAGTACCGCACCGGAATGGCGACAGAGGTGGCGGACGAGTTGACTCCCACTTCGAGCGGGCACAGATAGCAGACGTCATACTGCTGATAGTATGCCGACGCGGTGATCAGGTAGGTCCCGCTTGGGAGCCCGAACCCCGCCTCGGGGTAGCTGCCATAGAAGCTGGCGACCTGGTACCCACTCGTGTTGTAGGCCGCCAGGGAGTATTGGTAGGGGAGGTCCTCGGTGGTCTGGATGGTGACCTGAACGCTGTTGAGGGCCGCCGAGGCGCCCGAAGACGCCACCAGGGTTGCTGCAGGGACGGAGGCCCCGATGAGCAACAGGGCAATCAGTATGGATGCGCTTCTGGCTGTCCTTGGAATGGTTCCTTCATTGAAGGTTGGCATCACTCTTTCAGGACTCCTCAGAAGGGGAGGCGAGTTAATCCTAGTCAACAGAACGCGTGTTCTGGGGCTCGAAACGCCCGCCTGCACCGGCCTTCATGAGACGAAGCGCCCTGCGGGGTTACCCCTTCAGCAGCGCCGGCAGCCGCCTCCGCCACCTGCCTTCCAGGTCCATCATGCTCGCTTCGAAAACCTCCCTGCCGCCGATGGTGACCACAGGAATCCTCATCCAGTACTTCGCGTGCAGGGTCGGGTCCTTCTCGATGTCGACGGCGGTCAGGGCGTCCCTGAACTCTTCCAACGACCTGATCTCGGCTTCGACGGCGTCGCACAGGTGGCAGCCTTCCCTTCCGAAGACCACGATTTCCATGGGCTTGGGCAACCGTGTTCGCCCTCATCCGACCCGATTTCTCCTTTTTCACGCCCGGGAGACTCGCAGGCCGTGGCGGTCGGCGCGCACCTTGAGCCGAATCACCCAAGGCAGGTGGCGAGACCTGGGGCGTCTCGACTAATCCTTATCTCCAGGCAGGGCGAGGAGACGCCATCTTGACAGCGGAGGCTCGATCCGAAGAAGAGCAGGAGAGGCGTTTCGTTCTCGGCAGGGGGAGGTACGTAGACGACATCAAGATGGAGGGGATGCTGCATATGCACTTCGTCCGGAGTCCCTACGCGCGCGCCCGGGTGCTATCCGTCAGCGGCGGAATAAACGGCAACGAGCTCAAGGCTGACATGGCTGCCGTTGGAGAGGACGCAGGCGGCAGGGGGGGCATCCGCTTCCCGGCCCTGGCCACGGAATATGTCAACTATGTCGGCCAACCGGTCGCCGCCGTCCTGGGGGAAGACAGGTACCAGGCCGAAGACAGGGCAGACGAGGTGGACGTCCAGTACGAGCCTCTGAAGCCGGTCATGGACCCCGAGAAGTCGCTTGAATCGGAACCGATTCACCCCAACACCAAATCCAACCTCGCTGATGAAGGCACGGTCGGCAAGGACTTCAAACCAAGCGGGGCGGTCGAAGTCGAGGGGACCTTCAGGATGTCTCGGGTCACCCCCAACCCCCTCGAAACCAGGGGGGTCGTGGCGGTCTACGACGGGTCGGTGCTCACGATCTACGGCTCGACCCAGTCTGTCTTCTCTTGGAAGGAGGGGTTCGTCGAGTCGATGCATCTGAAGAAGGACATGGTGAGGGTGGTGCAGATGGACACCGGGGGAGCCTTCGGCTCCAAGGGCGGGATTTTTCCCGAGTACGTAGCCGCGGCCTATGCAACGATGAAGCTCAGGCGCCCGGTGAAGTGGGTAGAGAGCAGGTATGAGCACCTGATGGCCACGGACCAGGGGCGCGGCGTCCGCGCCAAGATGAAGGTGTACGCAGACAGGAGCGGGAGGGTAAGGGGGCTGAAGGGGGACATCCTGGTCGACACCGGCGCCTACCCGACGGAGGGCTCTTGGTCAACAGGGTGGATTGGGTTCCAGCTTACCGGGCCCTACTCGGTCCCGCAAGCCCACATCACCTCCAAAATCGTGATGACCAACAGGGTGACCAGGGGGCCCTATCGGGGGGCAGGGCGCCCCGAGGCTGCCTTCTTCATGGAGAGGATCATGGACAGGCTTGCAGACGAGCTCAGAATGGACCCGGCGGCGATAAGGCTCAGGAACGCGACCTCCAAGCAGTGGACCTCCCCCACCGGGCTCAAAATCGGCCCTTCCAGACCCTTTCTCAAGGAAGCTCTCAGGGCGTTCAAGTATTCTGCCAGGAAGAGGAAGGAGACCCTAGGCCTGTCATGGTTCGTCCTCGTCCCCGCAGCCTATGGCGGCGAGTCCGGGAAGGTCGCGGTCAGCAAAGGCAGGGTGAAGGTCTGGCTGGGAGGAAGCTCCCACGGTCAGGGACATGACGTCTTCGTAAGGCACCTGGTGGGCAAGGAGCTCGGGGTCAAGGAGGACCTCATCGACTTCCAACTCGGAGACACGAGTTCGCTCTCCGGCGGGGTCGGGTCCTGGGGGAGCAGGACCGCCATGCTGGGGGGAGCGGCTGCGGTCGAAGCGAGCCGGAAGGTCAAGGCCATGGCGAAGAAGAAGCTGGGCAGATCGTACTCCTCATCACGCTTGCTGGAGGGGGACTACGAGGCGGAAGTCTTCTTCAAGCCGGAAGGAGGCCTGAACTCCTTCGGCGCGAACCTCGTTACAGCCACGGTCAACGATGAAGGGATCGGCGCCATCGAAGAAATCGTCTCCTACTACGACGTCGGCAGGGCCCTGAACCCGATAATGATCGAGAGCCAGATAACGGGAGGATCAGCGCAGGCTCTGGGAGAAGTGCTGTATGAGGGAGCGCTCTACAACGAGGACGGCCAACTGCTCACAGCGACCATGGCCGACTCGGGAGTGCCGCACTCCACCGAGATGCCCAGATTCGTAATCAAGACAGCATCCCACCCATCCTCCCTCCCGCACGGGGCGAAGGGGGTGGGGGAGAGCCCGACCATCGGGGTGCCCCCGGCCGCGACGAGGGCGCTGGAGCTGGTTCTCGGCAAGAAGTTCGCGAGCCTCCCAATCGAGAGCGAGCAGCTTTGGGCCGTTCCCTTGGGCTGAGGCCGTCTACTCGAGCCTGCTGCGAAGGCAGTCGAACAGCTGCCTGATTATCCTCTCGGACTGAGACTTGATGAGTCCCTGGCCGAGCGACGCGAGCTTTCCGCTGACCTTGGCTTCGGCGGTCCACTTCATCGCGGTCCCTCCCCCACTGCCGTCGGTCAACTCCGTCACCATCTCCACGTCGATGGCACTTCCGAGTCCGTCGCCGTGCGCCACCATTCTGGTCCTGCCAGAAGGGGTCTTCTCAACGGTCCTGAAGTGAAGCGAGATGTTCCCCTTGACCAGCGAGATCCCCGTCCCGACAACGGCGACGAATTCATCTTTCGACTTCACTTCCAGCCTCCGCAGGTCCGGCATGCATCGGGCCACCTGGTTCGGGTCGGTGACCACAGCAAAGACCTTCTTCTTCGGGGATGCAACTGTGAAGACACCTTCGAAGTGCAATCCCGAAACGCCGCCCACTGCAATAATATAAAGCGAGGGTATGGGACTTCCACCGTTGCTTCCACCCGCTTTCGACTATGAAGCGCCGAAGAGCCTCCCAGAGGCCGTCGGCCTGCTGAAGAGCCGGGGGGAGGGGGCGAAAATCATCGCCGGAGGCCAGAGCCTCCTCCCGCTTCTTAAGCTCAGAGTGGCTGCACCGTCCCTCCTCATCGACATCGGGAGAATTCCAGGCCTGGAATACATCAAGGAGTCTGGAGGGTTCCTCCGAATGGGGGCGCTTACCCGCATGGCTGACGTAGAGGCTTCCCCTCTCCTGGGCAGGAAATATCCGATGATCCACGATGCTTCGGCGGTCATCGCCGACCCCACGGTAAGGAACCTCGGCACCGTGGGTGGCAACGTCTCCCACGGAGACCCTGCGAACGACCTGCCGGCCGTGATGCTCGCTCTGGACGCCCAGTTCGCGATCTTGGGCCCTTCAGGCTCAAGGACGATGGCGGCGCGGGACTTCTTCTTGGACACCTTCACCGTGGCCCTCGGCCACGATGAGATTCTTACCGAGTTGAGGGTACCAGTGCCTCCCCCCCACTCGGGAGGCGCCTACCTGAAGGTCGAGCAGAAGGTGGCTGACTTCGCCACCGCAGGGGTCGCGGTCTTCCTGCGGCTGAACCCCAAGGGGGAGTGCGTCAGCGCAGGCATAGGGCTGACGGCCGTCGGACCCAAAGCGATCAAGGCGGCGAAGGCGGAAGAGGCTCTCGTGGGGCGGAAGGCGACCGACCGGGAGGCCGTGAAGAGTGCGGCCAACTTGGCCGCGGAGGCATCCGACCCTGCATCCGACATCAGGGGGACGGCGGAGTACAAACGAAATCTGGTCAGGCTTCTGGTCGCCAGAGGATTGAAGCGCGCCTACGAGCAGGCGAAGGGAGGCGCAAAGTAGATGGCCGAGAAGCGCCACATAACGGTGTCGGTGAACGGGGTGCCGCACGAGGCGGACGTGGAGCCCCGTCTCCTGTTGGTGCACTTCCTGCGAGAGAACCTCGGGCTAACGGGGACTCACTCGGGGTGCGATACCACCAACTGCGGCGCCTGCACCGTGGTGATGGATGGGAGGACCGCCAAGTCCTGCACCGTCCTTGCTGTCCAGGCCGACGGCAGAGAGATACTGACCGTGGAGGGGCTGGCGCAAGAGGGGAGGCTCCACCCCATACAGGAAGCCTTCCTCGCGGAGCACGGGCTACAGTGCGGCTTCTGCACGCCGGGGATGCTGATGTCGGCCGATGCTCTGCTGGAAAAGAACAGTGACCCGACCGATGACGAAATCAGGAACGCGATTTCGGGGAACATCTGCCGATGCACAGGCTATGTCAACGTGATTCGCTCCGTGCGTCGGGCAGCACGAAAGATGAACCGCCCTAAGACGGGGCGCCGCCGATGACCTACAAGGCGTACATCGACAACATCTACGCGAAGACCGGCAAGAAGCCGGAGGACTACCGCAGGATGGCGAGGGGGAAGGGGCTGACGAAGTACGCGGACCTGCTGAAGTGGCTCAAGACTGATTGCGGCCTGGGCCACGGCCACGCCAACGCGATGATACTCTACATCCAGAATCCGGAGCTGGCCAAGAGGAAGATGGCAGAGGATGCCAAGAAAGAGTGACCCCAGGAAGCGGGCGGCGCGGTCTGCGGGCAGGAAGAAGATTGTCCGCGACTTCTTCAGGTTGGTCACGCAGGGGAAGCAGAGGGACGGGCTCAGTCTCTTCGCCTCCGATTGCAGGCAGCACAACCCCTATGTCAGGGGCGGCATGGAAGACCTGTTCGAATCGATGTCCACGGCCCAACGGGAGGCTCCGAAGTAGCCTGACCCAACCTTCAGAATAAGGAGGATTCTCGCCGACGGAGACATGGTCGCGGTCCACACGGAACTATTGGGCTCAGGGTCCAATCCGGGCGCCGGCGGCCTGAGGCAGGTCCACCTCTTCCGCTTCGGGAGAGGGGACAAGATCGTCGAGTACTGGGACATCACCCAGATGGTCATGCCCGACATGCCGAACGCAGAAAACACGTTTTAGTTGCCCAGGTTCTGCTCTTGTAGATCCCCACGAGCATCAGCATCACGCTGACCACGACGAAGTCGAAGTCCAGCGCCCATGCGTCCCACAGCGCGAAATACCCCAGGAGAGGGAACTCGTACCTGGGGACCCCGAGGCTCATGTAGGTGAACAGCTCGTCGTCGACCATCAGGAACACCCCGAAAAGGAAGGCCCCTGAGATGGCCAGGACGTGGTACCTGGTTAGGAGGGTCGCCTTCAGCATCCGGGATTCTTCTCCATGAACTACTCTTTAACACACTTACCGAACATTCATTCCAGGCGACTTGGTTCACGGCCTGCCACTCGGCCTATAGGCTGACTGAACCTCCAGTCCGTAGGGAGGTTCTGCGGGTCGTCGTCATTCGTGACTGTACGCGGCTCTGACCCTCCTCAAGTCCTCTTCCTGCAGGCCTGGCACTCCTCCGACCTGTCGTCCAGCGAGGTAGATTCTGGCGCTCTCTTCCAGCACTTCAAGCCGTGAAGCCGCCGTATGCAGGTCTTCCCCGAGCGAGAAGAAGCCGTGGTTCCTTATCCCCACGACGTCGCACCGCTTCAGAGATTCCTTCACAGTCTTCGCTCCGGCTTCCCCGGGAACAGCGAAGTCGAACACCTCGAGATTCTTGATCATGATCGCGTGCTCGGGGGTCATGGAGGGGATGGATATCCCCGCAGTGATGAGGGCGACCGCGGTCGGAGGGTGCCCGTGGACGATCGCGTTGACGTCGCTCCTGAGCCTGTAGGCCGTTAGGTGGGTGGCGAGCTCACTCGACGGCTTTCCCTTCCCGACCAGCTTCCCTTCAATGCTCACCCTGACGATGTCCCCCTCGGCGACGCCGCCCTTGAAGTACCCCGCGGGGGTAATCAGAATCTCCTTCCTCGATGGGAGGATGACGCTGGCGTTCCCGCCAACGCCGGAGACCAACCCCCCGTCATACAGCCTCCTGATGGTGCGGGCCAGTTCCCCTTTGAGGCGCTGAATCTTGACCATTGGGATAGCGCGTCAAGACTCATCTATTAAATCAAGAACGCTCGCGCAACAGGCTTCCTGGAAACTAACATCCGGTGACTACTGAAAGTGCACTGACGTTATATCCTGTCTCCATGTCGTCCTATCTGTCGGAAAAATGAGCAGGATAATCGAAGTCGACGGCCTGACCAAGGCCTACGACCCTTCGACCAGGGTCGTCGACCGAGCGTCATTCTCCGTCGGCGAAGGGGAGGTCTTCAGCCTACTCGGCCCCAACGGAGCCGGGAAGACCACCACGATCCAGATGCTCACCACCCTGACGGCGATCACCGAAGGGACAGCGGCCGTCGGCGGCCACGACGTGAGAAAGGACCCAAAGGCGGTCCGAGGGATAATCGGGGTCGTGCCTCAAGAGGTCACGCTGGACAACGAGCTGAAGGGAATCGAGAACCTGCTGCTAGCCGCAAAGCTCCAGCATGTCCCTGACTCGACGGCCAAGAAGCGCGCCGCGGACCTTCTGCAGCTGGTCGAGCTGGAAGGGTACGCCGACAAGCGAGTCGGGACCTACTCGGGTGGGATGAAACGAAGGCTCCAGCTTGTCGCCGCCCTCGTCCACACGCCCAAGGTCCTCTTCCTGGACGAGCCCACGGTGGGGCTGGACATCCAGACCAGGACCAAGATATGGGACTACATCTCCTACCTCAACGGAGAGCAGGGGGTCGCGATATTCATGACCACACACTATCTGGAAGAGGCGGACAGGCTCTCTGACGTCGTCGCCATCATGGATCGCGGGTCGATCAAGATCGCAGGGACCCCCGGAGAACTGAAGGACAGTCTGCGCGGAGACGTACTGACCATCACTTTGGAAGATGGTGCCCAAGACCTGACGGGGTTCCTCAACTCCTTCCCGACTGTCACGGAGGTGACCCGCGCCGGCGACTCCTATCGCCTGAAGATCCCCAGGGCGGAGTCTGCCCTCCCTCAGATCATAACGAGCGTTTCATCGAGGGGCCTCAAGATAACAGGGACGTCGTTCTCCAAGCCCACCCTGGACCAAGTCTTCCTCGAGGTGACCGGCAGGTCCATGAGAGACGCCGAGGAGGGGAACGGCCGCGCCGACAAGTTTGCTGACATCCACGTGAGGGAGAGCAGATGATCAGCGAGACTCTGGCCCTCGGCAGAAGGTCACTGACGAAGTGGGCAAGAAACCCCTTCGCAGTCATGGTTACTTCAATCCAGGCCCTCTTCTGGCTGGCACTCTTCGGGAATTCGTTCAACCCGGCCAACGCCTTCGCTTCCTCAACAGGGGGTTCCCTAGGGCCGCTGCAGCAGGCGTTCGGTGGCGCGTCCAACTACATCACATACCTGACCCCGGGAGTGATTAGCATCGTCGCCCTCACCGGGATGAGCTTCATGGGCGTGGACCTCGTGTTCGACAGAATCAACGGCTACCTCGACATGCTCAGAGCGTTCCCCATCCCCCGAACTTCCATCTACTTCGGCGGGGTGATTCAGAACGTCGCCAGGGGGATGGCGGCTGCTCCGATAACGTTCGTCCTCGCTCTCCTCATCCCGAACGGGCTCAAGCTGGGAGCAGGGTTCGGCGCGGTCAACCTGCTGGGGGTCTTCGCCGTCGTGGCGCTCCTGACGGCAGTCTTCGCGACCTTCTTCACAGGGATAGCGATTTCGGTGAAGAGCACCGACAGTTTCTTCGCGGCTGTCAACTTTCTCACATTCCCGTTCATGTTCACCAGCTCAGCGTTCTTCCCGCTCAGCTTCTTCCCAGGCTGGCTGAAGCCTGTCGCCCAGGCAAACCCTATCACGCTGGCCAGCGATGCCACGAGGCTGCTCATCGTGAACAGCACTCTCAATGCTTCACAGTCCCAGGCGTTCGTCTGGGACGTGGCCGGACTGGCCGTGTTCGGCGTAATCTTCGCCCTCCTGGGCATCACAATGGCGAGAAACGCGTTGAGGGCGAGATAGGACATGCCAGACCATATGGTGGAGGCCGATTCGACGGCGAAGCTCGGGAACGTCACGGGAGACCTGAGGGTCGGCCGCAAAGCGACGATCATGGCTGAATCCGGCAGGAGGGTGACCGTGAGCGGAACCGCCTACTTCGAAGGCCCGGTCACCATCGGGTGTGACTTCGAGTGCGGAAAGATGAGGGTGGAAGGGACGGGGTTTGGCCCCAGCGGGAACGTAGTGGTCAGGGGGAATCTCCTTGCCCACGGGGATGTGGAAATCGATGCTTCGGCGGAAGTACATGGGACCGTCACTGCGGAAAGGGTCGATGTCGGCGGCCACCTCGAGTCGACGGGGGTAACCTCGAAGGTGGTGCGCGTGGGCGGCCACATGCAGACCAAGGGGAACCTCAGGGCGGACGACGTTGACGTCGGGGGCCACATGGCCGTCACCGAGAGCGTCGACATCTCCAACCTGCGAGTCGGCGGCCACGCCGAAATCGCGGGAGGCACAATCAGAGGGGACATCAAGGTGCGGGGACACTTCCGGACCTCGGGCAAGCTGAGCTACGGCACAGTCCAGGTCTACGGCCACCTCACCCTTCCCCCCGGGAGCAGCGGCGAGAGCCTGACGGCCTCCGGGAGAGTTGAATTCGAAGGAGATGCCCTCTGCAGGGTCTTGGAAGTCAACGGGGTTGCAAAGGCCCGGGGAGACCTCAAAGTGTCAAGCCTGAAAGTCAACGGGAGGCTCGACGTGAACGGTTCGCTCAACGTCACTGAGAAGTTCGAGGTGCTCGGGTCTGCCGAGTCGAAGGGCCAGATCAAGTGTGGTGACCTTGCGGTGGGAGGACGGCTCATGGCCGACAGTGTCGCATCGTCAGGGAGGGCCGAGGTGGGCGGCCAGGTGTGGACCTCGCGCGGATTGAAAGCCAAGGAAGTCGTGGTGGGAGCAGGGTCCCGCGTCAACGGCCCCATCGTTGGCGAGTCTGTCGAGATTGGAAAGGGCGTGGTGTTCGGGGGGTTCTGGGCTACCATGTCGACTTTACACACGCTGGGGCACCCGACCAGGGTGGACGACGTGTACGGAAAGAACGTAAGAGTCGAGAGGTACTCGCAGGCCAAGAGGATCTACGGCGAGATTGTGCACATGCAGCCGGGGAGCATGGCGGACGAGGTCAACTACTCGAAAGAAGCCGACATTTCAGAGGGAGTCCACCTCGAAAAGCCCTCGAAGAAAGTTGACAGGCTTCTCGACGCGCCATTCTAGGATGGGACCGGTGAGAGCACCCAACCATGGGCCGTAGGGACTCGAAGAGGTCGAAGACCGACCTGTACGCCGAGGTCCTGGAGGTCATCACCCACTACCCCGAGGGCGCGAGGGTCACCAAACTCTCCTATGGAGTCGGGGTCCCAGTCGACAGGCTGAAGCTGATCGTCGAAAGGCTCTGCAAATTCGGACTCACGGTCAGGTCACAAGATGAAGACGGAGCCTACTACGGAGTTACTCCAAGGGGGCTCGAGTTCCTAGATGTCTTCTGGAAGATGAAGGGCTTCCTCGAAGAGTTCGGTCGCGACCAGAGCTAGGCGCGCCCGGTGAATCTGGAAAATCGTTTCCAAAAATCATCAATCTCGGAAAAGCTCCCGCCGGCACGAAACGAAGACAATCTCGAAGAACGAGCTCACGACCAAGCTGGGCTCTCCAGGCGTGGTCGCAGTGAACGTCCTTGAGCCCGAAGCCTGCGACAAGGTCCACATCAAGGGCTCCATATCTGTTCCTCAGAGTGAGCTCCAGGCAGGGAAGTGAAGGGAGCTCGAAAGGAGCAAGGAAATCACCACCCGCTGCTCCAGCTACACCTGCAACGCCTCCAGAGAGTCGGCCGAGTTCCTGGCGAAGCAGGGGTACAACGCGAAGGCCTACGAGGGCGGAATGAGAGAGTGGGTCGAATCAGGGCTCCCCACCGAGGGGAGGCTCTCGCCGCGGCAGTGGCTCGCTGAGAAGCACGGACCATCGCGGCCGATGGCTACTCCCACATGAAGAGCGCCTCCGGGAAGGGACAGGGGCGTGCGCCCCTTTTCCCGGGACGCCTCTCCTCTTTCCTGTGAATGAACCGAATGAATTCTTTTTAGCCCTCGAATTCTTCCAATATTCATCTTGAGTGTCGCCGGAGGGGAGGTGCCAGACGAATTGAAGGATGCCTGGAACAAGTTTTCACAGGGAGGAGACGCCAGGAAGCTCCGCAGGCACCTGCCCGACCTCCAGCGGTCGGTGTCTCTAGTAAGGGGGCTTGAAGCCTCGTTGAGGGCCGCCTTCGGGGACACGAAGCCCGAAGCAGTCGACGCTGCGGCCCGCGCAAACATTAGAACAACGTTGGTGTCGTCGCTCCAGTCCCATTCCATGTCGATAGGAGGAGTCCTGAAGGTCTTCTCCCGCCTCTCGGCCGACGCCCAGGGCGCTATCCAGAAGGTGCTGGGGTGGATTGCAGAACATCTGGTCAGTATGCTCACCGCCTTCTCCGCCCATCTGGGGCTCCAGAGTTGGAGCGTCTCCGCCGAAATCGCCACCCTGCCGCCTGAGGCTGCGTTCACCATCACTCTTACCTTCGGTTGACAGGAGAAGTCAGGCTTGACCCAAGCGACTCTTCCAAGGCGGGGCGCAGCCGGCCCGGGCGTCTCCGCCATAGGAAACATCATCATCGTTCTTCAGGAGAACCACACCTTCGACAACTACTTCGGGACGTACCCCGGCGCTGACGGGACGGCCGGGAAGGCGTACTGCCTCCCTGACGCCCCCGGCTCCTCGACCTGCGTGAGCCCCTACCACGACACCAACCTCACACCAGTCGACACGAGCCACAACTGGAAGTCTGCTCACGCTGACTACGACTCGGGAAAGATGGATGGGTTCGTCTACATGGAAGGGAACGCCGAGGTGATGGGCTACTATGACGGGACGGACCTCGGCCGCTACTGGAAGGCTGCGGAAGAATACGTCCTGTGCGACAGGTACTTCACATCGGTCATGAGCGAAAGCGCCCCCAACCATCTCTTCTTGGTGGCGGGTACAGCCGGAGGGCTTCTGGACGACAACGTCCCGAGGAACCTCCCCTTCCCTCCAGTCTTCCAGGAGCTCGACGCCGCGGGCGTGACCTGGAAGGTCTATGCCGACTATCCGTCCTGGTACGAAAGCTTCTCCTACATCAAGAACTCCCCGAAAACAATGGGAAACTTCAAGGAGGCTGCCAGCATCACGGCCGACGTCAAGGCAGGCCAGCTCAGCCAGGTGTCGTGGGTAATCGGGGCCCCGGGAGGGGACGAGCACCCTCCATCAGACATACAGACGGGAGAGAACTCCGTCGCGGACTACATCGTCAACGTTGTAGGAACCAGTCCCTACTGGCCATCAGCGGCCATCTTCGTCACCTGGGACGACTATGGAGGCTTCTTCGATCACGTCCCTCCGCCACAGGTCGACAAGTACGGGTACGGCTTCAGGGTCCCATGCTTGGTCATCTCGCCATATACGAAGGCAGGCTTCGTCGACAGCACCGTCAACGACCACACTTCGATTCTGAAGTTCGTCGAGACACGCTATGGCCTGTCTCCCCTGAGCACAAGGGACGCGGCCGCCAACGGCTTCCCCGAGGCGTTCGACTTCACTCAGGTGCCACGCCCATTTGCACCTATTTGACTAGGCTCGCACATTGAAACCACTTCGAAAACTTGGACATTTGCACGCACGACCAATATGGTTCAAGGCCGGTTTCCTAACAGGAGCCTGAAAGTATGAAGCGAACCTGCGAACAGTGCAGGGGGCGACGCGACTGCCCCGTCTGCGGAAGACCTGTCTCGGCTTTCGACCATGTGGGCGTGAGGGCATCTTCCGGCAGCAAGTTGGCCTCTGGAGTCTGGCACATCGCTTCCCCCTGCGGCCACGCGCAGATGCTCCCGGCAAAGGAGGTCAAGGGGGGCAGTCTGGCTGTGTACAACGGCGGGCCCCTCTGGAAGTCGGGCTACAGATGGCAGAACATCTACTGGGGGAGCTATTGGCAGGGGAAGACGATACCGTTCGCCCCCAAAGGCGTAGACAAGGCCGTCATGGATATCGAGGCCGACAAGAGTTATTCCGGCGGGCTTTCCGAGTACAACGTAGGGCAGGGGACCGTCCTCCCGAGCAAAATCATCACAGCCGACCCTCCGTCAACCATCGACGACTCCCAGATTGGTCCCCAGATCGCTTCCTGGATAAAGTTGGGACTGATTCCGGAACTCGGACAGCAGGGCGCTTACAACATATTCTTCCCACCGGGGACCACAGTCACCCTCGGCGGTTCTGCATCCTGTCAAGCTTTTTGCGATTTCCATAACACCGATGGTACTCACTTCTACACCGTCGAGCCATTCCCCTGCGCCTCCGGTTGCAATCAGTGCACTTCGAGTCCCTTCGACACCCTGACCATGGGACTCTCCGAGGAGTTAACCGAGCTCAAGACTGACATGAACCCAGGGACCGGGTGGGTGATAGGAAGCGAAGAGCTCTGTGATTTCTGCGATGAGAATTTCAAATGTGAGCGAGTAACCACGGGAGAGTATTGTCTGCCCCCCAGCGAGCTTGTCTTGGGAGATAACAAGCAAATCTCCCAGTACGAAGTCGGAGACTCCGTCGTTGGGAGAACAGGGCTCGAGAGCGTGGTTAAGACGTTCGAGCGTCACTATAATGGAGATCTGGTCGAAGTCAAGGGGACGGGGTTGTTGCCCCTCAAACTAACGCCCAATCATCCCGTTCTTGTCGTCAGGGGCACCGCTGAAAGGAAGGGACCTGTCGAATATTCATCGCCAGTTTGGAAGAATGCAGGTGATGTGCTGGAAAAACATGCATTCCTCCAAGGAGACTATCTTGTCCTTCCAAGAATCATCGGACGAATGGACCGAAGTCTATTCCCTCTTCGCAAGACCCAATGGTGTCACAGAGGGGCCCGGACCTATTCTAGGGCGTTCAGACTATCGAGCGTGAGTGCCTGGTTTGTGGGGCTGTACGTCGCAGAGGGTTGCGTCTATGGGAGGACAATAATCTTGACTCTTCATAGAAAGGAGATGGCATTTGCTAGGAGGGTCGTAGCATTCGCATCTTCAATGGGTTACAAGGCGACGATTAGACGTCGCTCCAGGAACGCAATTCGAGTCGCATTCAGCTCAGCACCGCTTGGCGAGTTTCTCCAGAAGCATTGCGGCGCTGGGGTCAAGAACAAGAAGATTCCAGAATTCATTCTATACAATAGAGATACCCGAATTCTACAATCATTTCTCGCGGGATACCTCTCAGGTGATGGGCATGTGAACAAGAGAAACCGAGTCATCTTCAATACAGTGTCCAAGGTTCTGGCGGAACAGATTCAGCTGGCTTGGGCCAGGCTGGGACAGTTCTGCGGGATTGAAGAAGGTTGGACAGACAGGGTACATTATGATCGAAAACTCATCTACAGAGGGGTGCTCTGCCCTAGTTCCCAACACAGGCGGGTCAAGATAAGGGACGCATACTTCATCATTCCGATTCAAAAAGTCAGTAGACATTTCTATGTGGGAAGAGTGTACAACATAGCCACGCGAGACCAGAGCTATCTCGTCTCTAACGCTGTCGTTCACAACTGCAATGCCTGGTATGACAACGCCAAGGCCGCCTGCTGGTCGCCATAGCCGCCGGCTACCAGTCTGTGGCTGGCCGGCTCCTCACTTTCACACTCCCCTGTCTCCTCGCCCGGCCCACCCTGGTCCCTCCGCTAATATTGGCGAAACCCATACGACCGCGGTTTGTCTCCCAAGGGAAGGACGATGAACTGCGACGTCGCAGAGTTCTGGAAGATGAAGGACGGAAGACTCGAATCGGTCACCACCTACTTCGACACGGCAGCCTTGAACAACTTCCTGACCTGGGCCGCCATTGGCCCCCGACCGAGAATTGACGGCTAGGCCAGAGTCTGCTGCTCGTCTCCTAGCTTGACTTCGTTCTGTACGGCGAGCTGCTCCTCGAGCTTTCTGACCCGCTTTCCGAGTTCGTCCAGGGACCGCCCGAGCTCCTCCACCAGCGCTGCGAGCTTCTCGTTCTCTGCCTCCTTCGCAGACTTGACCTGGAACGTCTTCGGGAGCCTCCCCTCTTTGATCATCAGCATGATGAGCTCGTACAGCTTCTGCTCGACGACAGGCCTGTCCTCTTCGGTGACCGGGAGCGTTCCGGAGTACAGGTGGACCAGACGGTCGAGGTCGGAGAACCTCCTGTCCCTGTACACCACCCTGTACTGATACCCGGTCCCCACCGCGCTCGAGTAGTACCAGATGTCGGTCTTCTTCGTCCTGTCGAGCTGGGGTCCGTCCATCAGGAACTCCACGTCTCTTCCGCTCATGGGGTTCTTCTCAGCGAAGTTCGGCTTCAGGGAACCGTTGATGTAGGAGAGCACGAACTCGTCCACGAGACGGTGCTTCATCTCGCCTCCAAAGTTGCTGTCGCTCGCTTCGATCATCTGTTGCGCTTCTTGCGTCGGTCCCGCTTTTGAGAATCTGAGCCAACGAATGTTCATCTGAGAGTCAGTCTTGACTACACACGGCGGCCCTAGCAGAAGGAAGGGAGAAACGTAGGCTCCCTTCCGAAAACCCTTACCAACAACTCGCTGACGCCATTCAAATCCGCCGCCGCGTGCCACCGTTGTTTGAGCGACAGAAGCAGGGCAGAAATCCTTGAAGCCATCCTCCACGTATTCGCCGCCGGAGACGGGAGGAAGCTTAGGATGATGTACGGCGCCGACCTCTCGTTCGCTCAGCTCGAGGAATACGCAGACTTCATGACCAAGACGGGGCTGGTATACACGGAGGAAGGGTCAGGTCTCTACAAGCTCGCCCCGAAGGGAGAAGCGCTCCTCCGGAACGCGGAGCATCCCGAAGCGTCGAGGATCGCAGAAGAAAGGGCGGTTCGGTAGTCCGGCCTGAAAGAGCCAATCTCAGATTCCGCTATAAAGGGCACCGCTCTCCCCTGCCACGTGTAGCATGAACCTGGTATCTGCCGGTCTTCTCCTGTTCTGGGGGGTCTACTTTGGAATGGCGGGGGTTGGAAACGTGGTGGACTGGCTGACCAACCACGGATACCGGGGGAGGCTCTTCAGGTCCTCGAGCAAGAACCTTGAGCTCATGGAGAGGGTCGCGAAAAGGCACCGCTCTAGCGCGTCCACCATAGGGGCGCTCTTCGCAGTGATCATGTCATGGGAACTCCTCTCCTCCTTGGCCTACTTTTCCGCGCTCGGCCTCTATCTGGCGGGGAACTCGTCTCTCCTGCCGTACGCGTTCTTCATCGGCATGGGGCTCTTCGCCGGGCTCATCCTCGGCAACGAGGCCTTCGTCTATTATGACGACGAGGAGGAGCACGTGGTGATGCTGATCGCCCAGCTCATTTCATACATAGCCGTGATATTGCTCTGACCGCCGAAGCTCAGGCCTGCTTGTAGGCGATTATGTTCCCATCTCTGTCGTCCACGAGGACTTCCTTCTTCTCAGCGCCTATCCCGGAGATCTCGGCGATGACCTTCCACTTCGAGTCCGTCTCCATGGCCACCACCGAAGAGACCTTCACTCTCTCGTAGCCCGCGTCCTCCTTGAGGAACTTCTTGGTGACTCCGATAACCTCTGTGATCGACATCCTCATGGGCGGACGCCACGGGGACGCCACAAGCCTTCTTTCAATCTTCCGCGGTCCCTCGGAAGTGAGCGCGACACCAAGTTTAACATCTGGGCCGGTCCGGCGCCCGACCAGCCTGAACAAGAAATTCAGCGAGGCCCTGGCCGACGAATCCAAAGCGCCTCCGACTCTGAAGACCATCGGCATGCACCTGGTGAAGTGCGGAGACGGGACCGCGACGATAACCCTGAACGCTGACCGCAGATTCCACAACCCCATGGGGACTCTCCATGGAGGGGTCATGACGGACCTCGCTGACGCCTGCATAGGCATTGCCACCATGACCACCCTCGCCGACGGCGAGTCGTTCACGACCTTGGAGGTGAAAATGAACTTCCTCCGCCCGGTTGTCGAGGGGGTGCTTAGGGCGGAGGCGAAAGTGGTTCATCGCGGAAGGACAGTGGCGATGACCGAAGTCGTCCTGAAGAACCACGAGGGCAAGGACGTTGCAAGAGGGACCGCAACCCAGATGGTCCTCCGCACGGGGAGGTGAGCCCTTGGGGTTCAAGATTATACGCGCCAAGCCTGACGACCTCGAGCTGCTCGTCGAACATCGACTGAGCATGTGGCATGAGCTCCGCCCCGAGTTCAAGAGGAAGATAGACCGGTCGGAGGCATACACCCGTCGGTGGATCAAGGCGAAGCTCGCGAGCGGCGAGCTCATCGGGTTCATCGCCAGGGCTCCGGACGGGAGGGTGGCGGGGAGCGGGTGCATCTGGCTCAGAGAGGAGGTCCCCAGGCCCAATAACCCACTGCACGTCGTGCCGTACCTCATGTCGATGTACACGGTGAAGGGCTTCAGGATGCAGGGAGTGGCGAAGGAGATCGTAAAGCGTGCGGTGAAGTGGAGCAGGGTACATCACCATGAAAGGGTGGTGCTCCATTCTTCGGATCACGGGAGGCATCTGTATGAAGAGGTCGGCTTCATGCCCACTCACGAGATGCGGCTGATCCTCTGACCGACAAGTGGAAGGCCGCAGGGCTCTCCTCCCGAAATTCCGTTCAACAGTGTTGGTTCAAAATCCATCCAGAGATTTCAGGGGCATGGCTGCGGCCAGACTAGGTGGTGTGCTCAATGCCCCATAATCGCTTTCGATCAACCCCGGGAGATCAGGCGCAGGACCAGCGTCATCCTAGGCCTAGATGCCCATAATGTTGTGTCGGAGCTCTGCAGGGGGCGGGGGACCGCCAACGCCGACGAGGGATACTTCCTACCGGTCACCGACAACAGGAACTCCACGATACTGTCCAAGATGGAGGGGCGCCACCTTGTGAAGTGCCCAAAGTGGGATGACCAGCCGGTGAGGCTCATCAGGCGGGATGAGGAACTCCGGGCGATAGCCTGCCCGAGGTGCAGAAACAGGTTAGTATGGGTAGAAACGAATTCGATTATGAAGGCCCCCGGCGCCGGCGGAAGACCGCCGGGTCCATTCGCGGGCGCTCCTGACGCTCACCGGCAGCGCCGGCCGTAGTCTTTTACTTGACTGCGAGTGACAATCCATGACAAGAAGATGGCAGGTTACGAATTCAAGTGCAAGGACATCGACATGCAGTGCGGCTTCGAAGTGAAAGGAGTTCCCTCCAAGGACGAGGTGATGCAGATCGCATCTGTCCACGCGAAGGCCGCGCACGGCATGCAGACGGTCCCGCCAGAAGTTGCACAGAAGGTCAGCTCAGCCATTCGGGGCTAGCTGGCCGTCCCATTTGTCAGGAACGACGAGCCTCACCCAAGTTCTCTCCTCACGGGCGGATGTGAGTAGCAGGCAGCCTGCATCCCGGTCCCTTCCATGAGCCTCGGCGGGCCGTCATGAATCCTCTTTTCTAGAGGCGGGTAGACCCTCGATGGGAATGGCGATTCCTGGCCTGAAGGACATCGAAGGCGCGGAGAGGAGGATAGCAGGGGTGGCCAGCAGGACACCCCTCGTCGAGTCTCCTGCCCTCTCCAAAATCTGTGGCCGCGAAGTCTTCCTCAAACTCGAGTGCTTCCAGCCGATCAAGGTATTCAAGATAAGGGGCGCATACAACAAGATTGCCCAGGTCAAGGAGAGGGCAGTGGTCGCTGCCTCGTCCGGGAACCACGGCATCGCGGTGGCCTACAGTTCTAGGATGCTCGGCAAAAGGTGTACTGTGGTGGTACCCGAGACCATCATCAAAGAGAAGGCCGAGGCGATAGCGGAATATGGGGCCGAAGTGGTGAAGGTGGGCAGGTTCAGCAACGAGCGGGAGGCCGAGGCGAGAAAGATTGCAGGCGCGACCGACTCGGCATTCGTCCACCCGTTCAACGACCGAGACGTCGTTGCCGGTCAGGGGACATGCGGGCTGGAAATCTCCCAGCAACTGAACGACTTCGACTCCGTGCTAGTCCCTGTCGGTGGGGGCGGTCTGATTTCTGGGATCTCGATTGCGCTCAAGAGCCAGAACCCGAGGCTGAAGATATTCGGGGTCGAGCCTGAAGGCGCCCCCAAGCTCACAGGTGCCCTTCGCGCGAAGAAGGTGGTGAGCGTCCCTTCGCCAGCATCGATTGCCGATGGCTTGATACCGTCGGCCCTCGGAGACCTCACATTCGATGCGTGCTCCCGTTACGTCGACGGGGCGTTCACAGTTTCAGAAGACGAGATCTTCAACGCGACCAGGGTCATGGCGAAGGCGGCCAGAATCATAGCGGAACCTTCGGGGGCTGCCCCCCTCGCTCCTCTTCTCTCTCACAGGGGTGGCCTTGGAGAGCGGGTCGTGGTGGTGGTATCGGGCGGGAATGTCTCCCGAGACGTCCTGTTGAAGGTACTCACCTAGCCCCTTCGGGATTTCGCAAGGAAGATATCCCAGCGGTGCAGACCGCGCCGTCGTGTACGCCAAGAGCCTGGTGGTCTTCACTCTCTGCACGGCGCTGGTCATCGGCGTGGCGGTGGTGCTGAACTACGAGGCGGCTTCGGTGGGAAACCAGATACGGTCCCTGCCGACGCTGCAGGCTACCTGTTCGCCGAACGACTCATCATGCCCTCACTTCTCGATAGTGTCAACCAGCCTTCGGACTCAGAACACGACGGACCAGTTGGGGATTGCCAATCCGGCTTTTCTCACGCTTGAATTGAACGTTTCAGGGAACGCCGCCCTGAGCAGCGTCCACCTCTACGTGGGCAACGTTTCCGCCGGGGTCGTACAGGGACCATTCGGACCCGGCATGAACCGCATCGTGAACTTCACACTCTCCGCCGCGGCCGTCGTCTCCCCTGGCAGGACGTATCTGCTGAGCGTTCAGGGCTTCAACGCAAGCGGGGGATATGTTATCGAGTCCGAAGAAGTCACGGATGTTGGACAGGTGCCCTACTACTCATAGGGACTTTCCGTCCAGACGCTCGCTTCCACCCGCCTATATACAGAGCAGGCGCCCATTGACTCGTTGTTCACGGGCCTGACCGCATCAGTCCTAGACCTGGCGACTTGGATTCAGACAGCCTCCATGGCCGTCCCAATCTCTCAGCTCTCGTTCATCTCCTGGTTTCTGTTCGCCGTCGGCGGCGCCCTCTGGTAAGGCACCGTTCAACGCAACTGAACGGCCGCCTCTTTCCCTTTCAAAAATGTCGTTTCAATAATCATACAGGACATACCTCAGGCGATGATTAGCGCGATAAGGCGTAGGTTCACGAATTCAATCGAAGAAGACGCCTGGGACACCGACCGAGAGTTCGGGCCAGAGGTCGGAGAGTCCTCGGAACTCCATACCGATGCCGCTGTCCTGCTTGCCTCCGCCCAGACCGCCCCAGGATATTTCCGGGGCGACGAGAGTCTCACGGACTACTACAAAGACATCGTCAGGACCGCCATTGAGAACAGGGGGCGCTATGGGGACCACTGGATACCGGTGCCATGGCTCAGAATGATCCTCGCAGGCCTGGAGTCCAGGCATATCGACCCCGACCTGCTGTGGTACGAGGCGGATATCGACAGCGCGGCGGTCTTGGGAGCTGAGGTTCCCTCGTACGAAGAGCTATTCCCATCAGAAGGCGACTTGGCCAGACTAAGGTAGCGGGAATCCGGAAGTCCGGTCTAGGGCGACCCGACGCCTCCGGCTCGGGGGACGAACCCGGTGATTGCCCACATTATCCTAGTACCTGCGCCGCACGGAATCTGGCGAACATCGACCTCACCAGGAGGTCACGCGCCAACCTGGTCCTCTCACAACGACGTTGCCCTGGAGAGGCTACTCTCCCATCGGACAGGGGCGTTGTAACCTTCCCGCAGAGCTTAGGCACCTAACCGCCTTCCAGCGATTGAACTACAGTCAAGTTTAACAGAATCCCACATACCAGCAAACGCAGTTCTTGACGCCAGACATCCCGCATCTGGCCCCGGCGCTCACCGCCATGGGGAACGACTAGAAATGGCCCTCATCACGTTCGGGGCAAAATCAGCGGAGCGGATTCTAGCCGGGAAGAAGACGGTGACCTTCCGCAAGTGGCCAAACGCGAGAGTGAAGGTCGGCGAAGAGTACGACGCCGCCCGGATGGGATACCCGCCGTCGAAGTTCGCGAAGATCAGGGTCACCGGGCTGAGGAGGATAAGGCTAGGCAGCATCGACGACAGGCTCGCCCGCAGAGACGGCGCGTCTTCATCCACCGAAGTGAAAACCCACTGGTCCAAGCAGGGCTTCAAGGCGAGCGACGAGCTCTGGCTTGTCGAATTCGACCTCGTCTAGCTCACCGCCCGCCGGCACCCGCCGGCATCCCACAGAAACGGTTTAGAACATCTATCATGGTCCTTGGCCCGTGTTCGACGTCTCCCTGAAGCTGGACCATTCCCTCCCGTTCTGCGGCCTCTCGAAGCTCTTCCCTGCAGTGAGCATCCAGAGATGGTGCAACCTCCAGGTGGACATCTTGGAGTTCCAGGCGCCGAAGGAAGAAGACGCCGAGAGGCTGGAGCCCGCACTCCGGAAGATGCTGAAGAGCCTGGGCGCCCGGCTGATACGGTTCAACCGTTATTCGCCCAAGAACCTCGAGGCTGTGATAGGGTGCAAGTGCGCCACCGACAACTCGACCGTCGCTCTGATTGAATGGGCCGGGTGCATCCCCGTGATGCCCGTAAACTATAGGGGCGGCCAGGAGTACTGCAGGGTCCTCGCCTTCACGAAGGACACCCTGGACGACGCCATGACCAGCCTCTCGAAGGTCTCCAAGCTGGTCGTCGAAAGCAGGTCGGTGATACCGAGGGAGTCTGCCAAGGGGGCCATAACCGTCCCCGTGGACGAGTTCCTGGGGGCCTTGACGAAGAAGCAGCTGGCCGCATTCATGATGGCAATGCAGATGGGGTACTACGGGATGCCGAAGGGGGCGACCATAGACGAAATCGCGTCCAAGCAGGGGATGAAGCGGTCCACCTATGAGGAGCACCTGCGAAAGGCCGAGCTCAAGATACTGCAGGCAGTCCGACCCTACGCGAGGTTGGCCTACGTCACAGCGAAAGAGAAGGGCTAGGCCCTAACTGTAGGGGGCACCCTTCTTCCCGCCCTGAAGGTATGGCCTTATCCTCGCCTCGATCATCTGCTTCGGAGCGGCGCCGACCAGACCGTCCACGGGCTGGCCGTCCTTGAACACCATTATGGTCGGTATCCCCTGAATCCCGAACTGCTGGGATGTCGCTGGATTGTCGTCTACGTTCAGCTTCCCAAACATAGCCTTCCCGGCCATCTCCGACGCGAGCTGCTCGAGCACCGGCGACACGACCCTGCAGGGGCCGCACCACGGGGCCCAGAAGTCTACCACCACCACGGGGTGGCTGGAGACGACTTCGCCGAAGTTCGCGTCGGTCATCTCAACGGGCTTAGGCTGGGGCGTTGTTCCCACGGGCTGAGACGCTACCTTCAGCATCTCTTCGTATCTCTTCTGGTTGATCTGCCGTATTTCATCGTCGAAGCTCATTCGATTGGACGTCAGGCATGGCTGGATTTAGGGATACAGCCGGCGTGCGCCGGCATCATTCGAGGTAGTCTTCAAGCTCCTCCAGGATGGACCTCACAGAGAACTCCCTGAGGTTGAGAGCCTCCGAGATCCGGTCAACCTCTCTTTCGTGCTCGTCGAGGACGTGGAGCAAGACCTTCCGGGTGTCCAACCTCTCGAACCTGCTGGCAACCCTTGCAGCCTCGTGCATGGCCAGGTTCCTCACCCCCAGGAGCTCAGTCCGCTCGTCCTCAATCTCATCCATCCTGTCGTCGACGTCGCTCAAGACCTCCGAAAGGCTTGAGAGCTTCTTGGCGTCATCGATGTCCTCGGCCGCTTCCTCCACACGCTTCCTGAGGCGCCCGGCGAGCTCAGAACGCCTCCCCTTCGGTCTTGGTTCGATTGCTGTCCCCTTTTCGATGAACAGGTTCGGGCCGAGGTCCATTGTAATCGATATGCCCTTCACCAAAGAATATCTCCTCCTCGGCGGTCCGCTTTCGCTCTTCTCAGATGCGAAGGCGACGAGACCGGCTTCCTTCATTACCCTGAGGTGCTTTGCTACGAGGGACTGGCCGAGCCCGAGCTCCTTCGACAGCTGGAGCTCGTAGGCGGGCTCCCGGCTGAGCCTCTTGATGATTTTCCTTCGGATTGGATTCTCTACAACCTGGAGAATCGTGTCGAGTTCTTCGCTTTCCATCCCTGGTCACTTTAACAAAAAGGAAGTAGGGGAGGCCCCCTACTTGAGGTCCACCCTCTTGGACTGGTCTATGGCTTTGGGCTCCTTCTTTGGGAGCTTCAGCTCAAGGACCCCATTCTTCATGGTCCCGCTGACCTTCTCGGAGACGACTTCCTCGGGGAGCATCAGGTACCTCCTGACGTAGGATCTGGTGCTCTGCAACTGCGTGCTCTCTCTGCTCTTGCTTTCCTTGTCTGTCTTCTTCTCGCCCTTCAGCTCCAGACCGTCGGAGCTGATCCTGACTTCGACGTCGTCCTTTTCGAAGCCGGGGAGCTCAACAGTCAGGACGTAGTGGTCTCCCCTGTCCTGGAGGTCGATCGAAGGCTCCTTCCCAGCGAACTCGCCCCAGAAGGGGCGCATGGAGTCAGGGAAGAGCGGATGCATGAACTCACCGAACGGCCGCATGAAGTCTTCGAAGATCCTCGACAGACCGAACTCTGGGAGGGCCAGGGCTGTCGAGTCCGATTCCTCGTCTCTGCGGGATTTCTCTTTTCTTGTCTTGTCTGCCATCTTCTGTCACCTTCAGTATATCACCTTAAGTGATATACCTATTTAAATTTACTGTCGGCTCCATCCGGCCATCGTCGACACGACTATCGACACGACGACGGTGCCTATCACCACCAGAGAGTAGGCTGTCCAGCCATCAGCCCCGTCTGAGGGCGACCAACGCGATCACAATCCCGACCGCACCCCGCCCTGAAAGGATGAACGCGATGTGCCTCGGCGCCCCATCCTCGGTGACCTTCAACACGGACCTGGTAGCGAAGAAGGTGAGCGCAATGGTGGGCACCATCGCAGTGACCAGCATCACGCCAGCGGGGCACAATCTCGCGTCGGCTGTTTCCGCGCCTACTCCAAGAACTTCTGGTTGAAGTAGGACAGGAGCCTCTCGGGGTTGTACGCCTCCCCGAACACCTTCTCCTGGAGAGCTTTCGGGGCGTACATCGCCCCGTACCTGTGGATGTTCGTCCCCAGCCATTCTTTCAGTTGAAGGACATCTTTCTTCTGAAGCGCCTCTCTGATGACCCCGCCATCCTTCATCCTGTGCCAGATCATCGCGGCGACGATGTTACCGAGGGTATAGGTCGCGAAGTAGCCGAAGGAGCCGTTGCTCCAGTGGACGTCCTGGAGGACCCCTTCGGCGTCGTTCTTCGGCCTCATTCCCAGGAAGTCGTCGAAGGTGTCGTTCCAGAGCGCAGGGATTTCGGAGACCTCGACGTCTCCGGCGATGACCTTCTTCTCGACCTCGTATCTCAGCGCCGTGTGGAGGTTGTATGTCAGTTCGTCGGCATCGACCCTGATGAAACTCTTCTTCACGGTGTTGAAGTATCTGTAGAGGCTTTCGTCGTCGTACCCCTTGATGAAGGGAAGGTTCTTCCTCAGGAGCGGGTCTGCGAACTTCACGAACTCCCGGCTCCTCCCGACAACGTTCTCCCAGAACCTCGACTGCGACTCGTGTATGCCGTATGACGCGCCTGTCTCCAGGGGCGTGTAGGCCAGCTTCTCCCCCATGCCTAGGTTGTAGATGGCATGGCCGCTTTCGTGGATGGTCGAGTAGAAGGTCGCCTTGAAGTCGACCCCTTCATATCTCGTCGTGATCCTTACGTCGTCGCCGGCTATCCCTACCGTGAACGGGTGCGTCGAGACGTCCATCCTGAACCTGTCGGCGGGCATCTTCAGCATTCCGACGACCCCCTGGTTGACGACCTCCATCGAGGCCGTGTCATATTTGACCGACTCCAGAGGGTGCCTCGAAGGGAACGCCCCTGACTTGGCGACTTTCGCCAGCAGTTTCTTCGACTCTGGGATCAGCTCGGCATAAACCGCGTCGGCATCGCGGACGGTGAACCCCTCCTCGAACTGGTTCAGAAGCGCATTGTAGGGGTGCTTCTCGTACCCCAGCTTGTCGGCCACCTTCCTCTGGAGCCCGACTATCTTCTCCAGATGCGGCCTGAATAGCCTGAACTCGGATTTCTTGCGCGCCTCCCTCCATACGACGGTCGCTTCAGTTGTCACCCTCTGCAGCTCTTCGACCAGCTCTGGAGGGACCTTCAAGTAGTAGTCAAGGTTCCTGCGCATGACCCTGACGACCCCTCTTTCCATGTCGTCCAGGTCCCTGGCCTTTTCCGCCTTCCGAACGAGACCGTCCAGCTCTATGGTCGCCTTCTGAGACATCACTGCGAGCTGCCCGAGTGCAATCCCTCTCGGCCTCGCGCCGCTCTGGGGCATGTGGGTCTCCGTGTCCCACCCCAGAACCGCCGATGAATGGCCCAGCGCCCAGATCTGGACATACTGCTTCAGTATTTCGCTGACGACAGGATTCTTTGCCAAGGTCGAACGGCGCCGCTTTGGCGGATGGATTTTTCAGCTTTGCCGCCGCTCCGGGAAAAGGTTCTATTCCGGGCGCCACCCGAAGCCGAGTATGGATCTAGAGGACAGAGAGACCTGGGAACGGGCTCTGACCCGGCTCAGGAAGGAGAAGGACGAATTCTTCAGGGCAAGCGACGACTCCCCTCTTTCATCCGGACAGCGGAAGGGCTTCACCGGGCTCAGGTACTTCGACCCGGACCCATCCTTCCGCTTCGAAGCGAGGCTCCAGCGGTACTCCGACCCCGCTTCGGTCATGATGACGACCAGCAAAGGAACCAGGCAGCTCTTCAACAGGGTAGGCTATTTCGAAGTCTCTCTCGACGGCAGGCCAGTCAGGGTGCACGTGTTCCAATCGGCGGAGAGGGATGACCCGAACATATTCGTCCCCTTCCGCGACGGCACCTCGGGGAAGGAAAGCTACGGAGCAGCGCGTTACCTCGACCTGGAGGTGGAGCACGATGACAACTACGCCTTGGACTTCAACTACGCCTACAACCCATACTGCGCCTACTCGGAGGACTACATCTGCCCTCTTCCGCCCCAGGAGAACTGGCTGGCAGCACCGGTCCGGGCCGGGGAGAAAAAGTACCACGACTAGGCACGTCGGCGCAGTCCAAGACGTGAGACATGACTACATCCGGGATGGGAGCGGTTCGCACCTAGTAAATCATCCTGTCGCTTGCGGCGAGCGAGCCGCGTCGAGATAGGAACCTGGGGCCGGCAATCCTTCTCCTTCGTGCCTCACCAAGCACCGAAAGCTGAACCTGGAAGATAGCGTGGAAGAGCGTCTCGATGGGGGTCCTCCCCCATTCTCGGATGACAGAAGACCTGCGATTGGCGAGGGCTCTGCTCAGCTTGGCCGCCATGCCGGATGGGTCGAAGCAGGAGAAGCTGTTCACGGCGTCCGACCCGTCCATCGAAAACAGTTCAAGATGGTTGAACTCCTCCAGAAGTTCGGCGTGGGCCTTCGCTCCGAGAATCTCGTAGGTCTTGGCGGCGGCATAGAGAGCAACAGGGAAGGCCAGAGAGTTGCCAAGGAAGTAGGTGGTGCCGTTCCCCCCTGCGAAGGCAGCGTCTCCGTAGCTCGCCTTGCTGAGCGCTCTTCTGAAGTCGCACCTGCCTTCGGCCCCTGAAATCCTCATGACCGCGAGGGCGGACAGGGTGAAAGAGAGCACCCCGGGGGTCCTGGGCAAGTAGGTCATGGGGAGCAGGATCATGCGGTCTGTGAACCGCGCCAGCGGGCTGTGGGCGACGGCGGTAAGCGCAGTGGTTCGCTTCGCGTACTGTCCTACCCTCCTGGCCGCCTGGGCGTTCGACCTTGTCCGCCCCGAGACCGAGACGAAATACACCTCCTTCCCCTCGGCGATCTCCGGGGCGCTCGCGAGGACGTAGGGGTCGAGGGCGATGTGGCGGCAGTCGGAGGCGAAGAACCCCAACTGCGCCGCAGCGAATGAATCTCCCGCGCCTACGAAGATCGAACCCCGCCTGGCCTTCGGAATCTCCAGGCGGTCGAACTCTTCGAGGGCCCCCGGCTGACTCTCCACCTCTTCCGACAGGCCTTTGATGAGGCCTTCCAACGCCCTGTTCGACGTGCCGGGTCTAATAACAGCAGGGGTGGTCCTCCACCTCCAAAGGATTATACCTCCGCCCGTCCGGCTGCGACCCGAAGCGATACGGAGTCTGCCCCCTACAGGTTCCCTTCCCCTCTGGACGAGGGCAGGATTCTGTCGAGGCCGAACAGGTTCATCATGCTCGTGAAAACCAGAGGGAAGACCCTCAGGTGCCACTGCCCCACCACCGGGAGGCTCGGGGACCTGAAGCTGGCCGGTCTGCCGTGTCTCTATTCGACTTCAGACTCGGAGCTCCGGAAGACCAGCCATACAGTGGAAGCGATATCGACTTCGCCCAAGGGGAGCAGCTGGATCGGAATCAACCAGACGGCGGCGAACAGGTACTTCGAACACTTCCTGAGGAATGGCGCCCTCAGACGCCTGGCAGAAGGGGAGGTGAAGAGGGAGGTGAAACTCGGAAAGTCGAGGATCGATTTCCTGGTCGGGGACACGTATATTGAGGTCAAGACGCCTCTGATCATGCTTCCTGCCCCCGCCGAAATCCCAAGGACCAAGCCCAGCAGGTTTGACTCATTCGAGAGGCTGATTCGCCACATGGGGGAGCTGAAGGATTCGCTCTCCCACGGAATGAAAGCGAAGATCGTCCTCTGCTTCCTCTACGATGCCGAGCCGTTCACCCCCCCGCCCCCAGACGGGTCAAACGAGAGAATCCTGGCGGCCGTCCGGGCAGCCGAGGAGGCCGGGGTAGAACGGTGGCAGGTGAATCTGAAAGTGGACCGGAGAGGAGTCTCGCTGGTCAGATACTTTCAGAACATACCGTACGCTTCTCATCAGAAACAATGGGCGTGACTCGCGGACCTGCCGCGAATTACTGGTCTTCCTGACGCACTGCGCTGCAGCTGCTGGACGTGAGAGGGAGTTGGCAGGACAGCTCGTTGTTGGCGCCTTCGGAGGCTATGACGTGGATGCCGTACGTCTGACCCACAGCGGTCGACGGGACGAGCACGAAGTTCGCGTTGCCGAAGGCTATCTCGCCTGAGAAGGTGAGAGTGACGCACTGTCCCTTTGCCAGGGTCAGACCGTGGTACCCGTTCTCATCCATGCTGTAATTCACCAAGTTCATCTTCAGAGCGACGCAAGAAGTGCCCGATACCGTCGAATTTACCGGTACGAACACAACCTCATTCATGTGCTCCATTTCACACTCTCCCCTGGTGAAAGTTGTGGTGGTGGTCGTGGAAGTCGCACGGTCCTCGCCCTCAGTCTGGGTCTGCGTTTCAGTCGTGCCGTATGAACCACAAGGGTTCCCCACGGCGCTGAAGTTCCCATGGATTGCGATGGCGTTCAGGACGACCGAGGAGTTGCCTGTGTTCTCGACCTGGACCGTGACGGTGCTACTGTTGCCCGCCACCGAAAGGGCTGTGAGGTTGGCGGTCAGGTTCCCCTGTGCCTGCCGCAGCTGGTTCTCGTCCTGGAGCGTCAGCGTCTGCTGCGAACCCACCTGCCTCTGGCTTTCTCCCTGTCTCTCGGACCTGACAATCCCGACCGCGGATGGAATCATCTGGTACCCGCCGGGGGTGCTGACAATCACCGGGCTGAGCCTCAAGAGGGCTATGTTGGACCCCTGGATGGCGGACGGCGTCGGCAGAGTCACCGACAGGGCGCTCCCCCCGGTCGCCAGAGTCACGGGTGACTTTGTCCCGTTGACGTCGATGCTGATGCCTGTGACTGTCAGATTGAACGAGTAGACAACAGTCCCGCTCGGCAGGCTTGCCAGCGCTATGGTCTGAGATATGTTTTGCAGCCTAAGCAGGTCGAGGGTCGCTGAGTTGGTAACTGTGACTGTCCTGGTAGTCTGCTGCCCGCCGCTAGCCGGCTCTCCGACGAGGAGCGAGATGGAGGAATAGGTGAGATTGAGGGAGCTGGTCCCCCTTGGTACCGTCGGAGGGTCGGTCAGCTGTATCGCAAGACTGGCCTGAGTCCCCCCCTGCACTCCAGTTCCGATGGACTGATTGAGATAGAATGTGGATGAAAGTATGATGGCCGCTGCTACAGCCAGCGCTGCTACCGTGTATTTCAGTGCTTGTCTTCTTACGGACATTTACGCCCTCCCCATCACATGTCTGTGGATATTGCTAGGCCGTTGAATGCCTGGTCCCTCGTCTTCGATGGCCCGTTCAACCGACTTGAATGGCCCCCGCTGAAAGACAGTCACTTCCAGGAGGCAAGCCTGCGCCAGACCCCGACCGTCTCAAACCAGACCACGACGATCAGCGCCAGAGACGACCCCACTAGAAAGGGGAGATAGGATGCGACATTGAGGGCCATGAAAGAGAAGTACCCCAACAGCGCCGTGAAAAGAACCGAGATGAAGAGGAGTTGCGGGACCACAAGGGTTCCCACCTTCACGTACCCTTCGAGCAACTGCTTTGTCGTGTCCTTCATCGCTAGGTAGCGGCCGTAGGAGTCTTGGGTCGCGTACCCCGCGTCAATCAGCCTCCGGAGATGGTAGGACGCAAGGGAGGCCGTGGAGAACTCCAGACCACCCTGGACGTCTTTGAGCTCGCATGGCCCATGCTGGAGGATGTAGAGGTAGACGCGCAGTGTGTTCCCCTTGATTTCTAGTCCGGGGCCGGGGCCCTGGGCCCTACTCATTCGCAAGCAACACCGTCATCTCTTCTCAATTTAACACTAGGGCCTTGAACTCATCCTGTTGACGTATTCCGTGACCACGCCGTGGGCCGGGTTCGCCTTCAGGGCCTCGAGTCTGATGGACCTGTTTTCCCGCAGATTCTCTCGGAGTCTCTGCATGAAGTCACTGGGGTTCTTCACCACCCCCCTATTGGCCTCCGACACCACCGACTCGTGGTCACACACAATCGTGAACCTGCTCAGTGAGCCCTTCAACTCCTCTATGGCGAAGAGTATCGCTAGGACCTCGGCGTCATCGCTCTCTGTGGCCTCCGCTTCCTTGACGTTCTGCCTGCCACCTCCTTCCACTACATACCCCACGAAAGCCTGTCGCGGGAGCGAGGGGTCGTGCATGTTCAGGACCTTTGCATCAACATACACCTTGGGAGCCTTGTTTCGGCCGAACAGCCTCATCTCTTCCTCACGCCAGGGAAAATCTCGCCGTCTTAAATAGCGCATCCGAGCGGATTCTTCAATGAATACCGACCTTCTCCTAGAAGTCCTCGCTCCTTCCAGTGGGGAACGTATACTCGACGTCGGGGCGGGAAGTGGAAGGGTCGCAGACCGGGTAATGAAGGCTTCAGGAGGAGCAGAGGTCTACGCCGTGGATCCGAACGAAAAACGAGCCGAGTCGATGAAGAAAGAATTCCCTGCCATCAGGAGCTCGGTGGCCAGCGCAGAAAGTCTCCCCTTCACCGACTCCTTTTTCGACAAAGTGTATTCCACGATGGCCCTCCACCACTTTTCCGACCTCGACAGAGCCCTCTACGAAGTCGCACGGGTTCTCAAGCCCGGCGGCTCGTTCATCGTGCTCGAGGTCGAACCCGGCTCTAAGCTTGGGAGCCTCTTCAGGTTCTTCGGGAAGGCAATCGGGGAACACATGGGGATGCTGACAAGGGAACAGCTTCAGGGACGGCTGGAGTCCGTCGGGGGCTTCCGAGTCGTGCGGTCTGGAAAGCAGGGGTCGCGTTACCTGATTCAGGCCTCCAGGGCCTGAACACAGTCGGACGACTGCCGGCCAGGGGCGCGATGTGAGCGGAGAAGGAACCAGACCTCCATGAGGTCAGCGAAGCCAACGAGGAGTGCGGTCCAACACCACGAAGGGCCGAGTAGAGAGATACCGATGCCGCGGCTACCGAGACACGACCAGCCCTTGCTCGCTCATTGTTAACTACCTCGAAGAGGACGCGGAAATGGTTGCCGTTCATCGACCTGGGGCCGGACCGGATTGAATACACGTTGGTAAACGGAAGGAGTCGCAGGTACACCTACTTCAGGTTCAGGGACGATCTGACCCTAGAAGTGGTCCTTCCACGGGGAAGGAAGGTGGACGTCGCGAGGATGGTGAAGGAAAGGTCAACCTGGCTCCGGCGCGAATACGATAGGCTATCCAGGGTAACGAACGTGCTGGGAGGAGAGCAGGTGATGTTCGACGGCAAGATGCTGAGGGTTGTCTTTCTGCGCAGCCCGGAGGATTCTATCCGCCCCGAGCCGTCGAAGGGGACGATAACCCTCTCCGCCAGCGGGTCTGAGCGGCTGAAGGAACTGGTGCGTCGATGGTTCCTGGCCGAGAGTTCCGCCTATGCGGTGAAAAAGGTCGCTGAACTCTCGCCGAAGCTCGGGGTGAGGGCCAGCCGGGTCGACGTGAGAGAAGTCGGCAAATGGGGGTACTGCACCCGAGGAGGGAGGCTCTCTTTTAGCTGGCAGCTTGCCGCCCTTCCAGAAAGGCTCAGGGAATATGTGGTCCTCCACGAGCTGACCCACCTGGTCCACTTCGACCATTCAAGAGCCTTCAAGAAGAGGCTCGCAGAGGTCTGTCCGGACTTCAGGGCGCGAGAGAAGGAACTGGCTCTGATTGTTCCGTTCGACAGGCTCGCCCTGCCATAGCTGCACCTCCCGCCGGTCTTCCGGTGCGGGCGAACCGAACGCACAATCCATCTTCCGCGATAATTCCTTCTTCCGTCCACCCTTCCCGCCGGTAATTTCCTTTTGAGGAGTCCCTACACAGAGGACGCCTTCTTCCCCACTTTAGAGTTCTATGGCGACTCTCAATGTGAAAATACCAGAAGACAAATCTGAAAGACTTCTAGCCACAGTCTACATTGCCCTCTTCGTTGGAGCAGCGACGGTGGGCGTTGCCTACACCATCAGCATGTCGAACTGGAACAACTACGTCTTCGCGTACTGGGGCGACGGGTCAACCAACCCGGGCCGTACGGTAACGCCGACAACGTCTGCGACGCTGACCGCCTACTACAGCACCGGCGGACTATTCTAGAAGCCTGGTGGGAGCCGCTTCGTTTCGGGCCGGCACCGTCTCCGGCTGGGAGAACGGCTCCTCCCCCGTACTGTCAGACTGGTCCGAATGTCCGCGGCTCAGCGGTTCTTCTGCCTGTTGAACTTGCGCCGGTTCCAGATGCTCACGGCGACGTAGAGCACGAAGATGACAACAATGACCACCGGACTGGTGAAGAGCCGAAAATAGATCAAGGCCAGGACGAACGCCGCGATTGCAGGTAGCGCCAGGAGGAGCTTCGTTCTGGAGTCCAACGGTCGTTTCGGTCCGGGTATGCTACATAAGGCCTAGCCGCGGCTGATGCGGAAGAGGCGGCACAGACAGGTTCAGATTGCCAGCCCGAATCCCTGCACGAACGCCTCGGCCCGCCTCATTTCAAGGAGGAAACCGACTCCCTTGGGGGTGAGGCTGTAGGTCCTGTTCTCCCCGTCCTGCCTCATCTGCAGGAGCCCCTTGCCGGTGAGATCGTCGAGGTACTTCACCATCCGCTCGTGGGAGAGGTTCGCCTTGTAGAGTATGTGCGTGGGCTTGGCTTCGCCCTCGGCGCTGACCGCGTTGAGGATGTCCAGGTTGATCCTGAGGACGCTCCTCTGCTTCTCACTTTGGGACAACCACTTCGCTCCTTACTACGAACACCAGAAGCGCGAGGAATCCCAAGAACTGGACGCCGGTGCCCAATAGGAAAAGTCCTGTCCCGAGGGTCAGCGCTGAAACCAAGAGCAGCAGGTGAGCAACCAGGACGAGACCGAAGGCCAGCAGGACGATGGCGGACATCCCATGGTTCTTTCCGGCCCGCAGGAGGAACCCTTGGAAGACGACGAAAGCCAGGAGGACGAGCACTACGAAGTAGCTCAGCACCGAGAAGCCATAGAGACTCGCGGCCCAGCCCGCAAACACAGTGGGGGCTGCGACCTTCGCCGTACTGCCATAGGCCGCGCGGCCGTAGCCGACCGCAATCACCAGGTACGCCACCATCTGAACGGTGAGGTATGAAAAAGAGGCGAGCACCGTGAGCAGCCTGTCCGCAGGGACCTGGACCAACAGCTTCCCAGTCAGAAGGGAAGTCCCCGCGTCGGCTGCGAGGCCGATGCCCAGGAGCATGAAGCCGATGCTTATGGCGGTCAGCACAGAGTTCCCGACGAGCCTGTTCGATCTGTAGGCATAGTAGCTCGTGAGAAGAGCGACTATGGCGCTGAGGGTGTTAAGTGAGAAAGTAATGACCGTGCCTGAAGGCATTCGGCGAGGTCCGACCCCCCTATCGCGGCTTTAACCTTTCGGACCCGGCGTAAGGACTGAAAGTCCAGACCGACCTTTCCGCCCCGCTATATACGAACGGGCCCATTGAGCGGTTGAACGCAGATGAACACGAAGAAGATGGCAATCGCGTCCGCGGTCGGGGTCTTCGCCCTGACGGCCGTGCTCGTCGCCTATCCGGCGATGGCGGCCTCAGGTGCTCCGAGCGCGTCCAACGTCCAACAGATGCTGCAACACCCGCGCTACGCCACCCTGGACAAGATCCAACTCTCTACCGGACAGACAGTCACCTTGACCAGCGTCGCAGGCGGCTACTGGGAAGTCGGCGACAGGGAGGTCAACGGGACCGCTTCAGGGACGATTACCCTCCAAGTCACCGGGGCTCTTGCAGGCGGCTACTCGCTCTCCGTAACGGGAGGGAGCTTCGTCATCAACGGTACCACATACACCGTCTCCAGCGGCTCCGCAGAGCTCGGCCCCTACGGGATCCGCATGGTGGGCCAGGGGCAGTCGGGGACAGCCCAGTTCCTCTTCGGTGGCAGGGACCTCGGCAAGTTCGGCAGCACCAGCTTCGCCATACTTCGGGTCGACCTGAAGGGCGGGTCATCGGAGTTCGCGGCGCGAATGCTCGTATCCGTTTCTGCATAGGGACAGCGCGGGCAGCCGCGCTCCCCCTCCTTTTTCCTGACCAAGGCTTCACGCCAGATTAATACACCCGATTTGGCGCCCGCCTCGTTCAGCATGAGATACAACAGGCTCGGCAGTGCAGGGATCAGGCTCAGTGAGCTCTCTCTGGGGGCATGGGTGACCTACGGCGGACAGGTGGGCGAGGATGCGGCCCAGAAGTGCATGGCCAAGGCCTTCGACCTGGGCGTCAACTTCTTCGACAACGCGGAAGCCTACGCCCGCGGAAACGCTGAAATCGTCATGGGGAACGTAATCAAGAAGATGGGCTGGAAGAGAACAGACATCGTCGTCTCCAGCAAGGTCTTTCATGGCGGCGAAGGTCCGAACGACCGGGGCCTCTCGCGGAAGCACGTCTACGAGGCGTGCCGGAGGTCCCTGAAGCGCCTCCAACTCGACTACCTCGACCTCTTCTTCTGCCATCGCCCCGACCCCGAGACCCCGATTGAAGAGACCGTCCGGGCGATGGACGACCTCGTCCACCAGGGCCTTATCCTGTACTGGGGGACATCGGAATGGACCGCAGCAGACATCATGCACGCATACGCCATCGCGAAGGAGCTTGGCATGACCCCGCCGCAGATGGAGCAGCCGGAGTACAACATGCTTCACCGCGAAAGGGTCGAGAAGGAGTACCTCCCGCTATACCGTGGGATAGGGCTCGGGACAACGACCTGGAGCCCGCTTGCATCCGGCCTCCTGAGCGGGAAGTACAACAGTGGGATTCCGCCCGGCTCGAGAGGGTCGATTCAGGGCTACGGCTGGATGAGGGATGAGATACTCACCCCCGACAACATAGCCAAAGTGAAGGCCCTCGAGCCCATCGCCAGGGAGCTCGGGTGCACCATGGCCCAGCTCGCCCTCGCCTGGGCCCGCAAGAACCAGAACGTCAGCACCGTGATCACCGGGGCCACCCGCCCTGAACAGGTGGAAGAGAACATGAAGTCTCTCGAGTTTGTGTCCGCACTGACGGGGGACACCATGGGGCGCATAGACGGCATCCTCAATAACAAGCCTGACCTGGGCGCGGGTGATTGAAGTGAACGTAACCGAAGCGGTCAAGACGAAGCTGGACTCCAGGGAGTTCTCGGCGAAGCCCGTCGGTCCGGACGTCAAGAGGGCCGTGCTCGAAGCCGCAAGATTGACCCAGAGCGGGGTGAACTCCCAGCACTGGCGCTTCATCTTGGTCCAGGACCCAAAGAATCTCGCGAAGCTCGCCGGCGACAGCACCACCGGGCCCTGGGTGGCCAACACCAACTTCGCGGTCATCGTCTGCACCGACCCCACCAAGAACTTCCACCTGCTGGACGCAGGGCGTGCCGTCCAAGACATGCAGCTGACTGCATGGGACAACGGGGTCACTTCGAGGATCTACACCGGGATGAAACAACCTGAGATGCGGAGGGACTTCGGGATACCCGAGAACCTCAATTCGACCGTGGTGGTCGGGTTCGGTTTCCCCAAGAAGAAGGTCCTTGGGCGGAAGGACCGATTGCCCCTTTCAGAGATAGCCTTCCTCGAGAGGTATGGCAACCCCCTCGACAAGATGGCGCGCTGAGAAATCCCCCAGCGACAATGATATACAGCGCCAGGGGCCGACCCATTGCATGATTGTACCAACCCTCGGCCTCGGCGCCCCTGCACCGGACTTCAACCTTCCTGGCGTTGACGGGAAGAGCCACTCCCTCGGTTCGTTCAAGGACAAGCCTGTGCTCGTGGTGATCTTCTCGTGCAACCACTGCCCCTACGTGAAGGCCTACGAGGACAGGATGGTCTCCATCCAGAGAGACTACGCGGCGAAAGGGGTCCAGTTCGTAGCCATCAATTCGAACGATGACAAGGCCTACCCCGAAGACAGCTTCCCAGAAATGGTGAAGCGCGCCAGAGAAAAGGGGTTCAACTTCCCCTATCTCAGGGACGAATCGCAGAAGGTGGTGGAGGCATACGGAGGGGTCTGCACTCCGCACGTGTTCGCCTTCGACAGAAACCGAAAGCTCCGGTACAGAGGGAGGATCGACGACTCCAAGGAGGAGTCGAAGGTGGCAACGAACGATCTCAGGAACGCCCTCGACGACCTCGTGGCAGGCAGGGCGGTGCAGGTACCGGACACCAGGCCGTTCGGGTGCAGCATCAAATGGTATTCGATGAAACCCGCTTGAGGCCATAGATACATTGGCCGTGGGTCGGTTCCAAGCGATGTCCATCCTACAAGCCGCCAGGGCCTACACCCTGGGCCTCCCGCTCGAGTCTGCATGTTCATGGGGCCTCAACAGATCGATATTCATCGCCGCGGCGAAGAGGGGGTTCAAGGGAGGCTCAGGCTCCGGGTCAGGTGCTGGCATGAAGGGTCCGAGGGCGTCAGACACCTACTTTCTTGGGGACGACATGGCGTTCAAGACTGAGAAGGACGGCGTTCTGCTCTTCACAATTGGCGGTAGAGTGCAGACCAGGGAAGAGTTCGACAAGCGGGTCAAGGCCAGGTTCGGAAAGATCTACGCGGCCGCCTGGAAAGAGGCCCTGGCTTACGTCAAAGGCTTTGACAAGGACACCCTGCTGTCGGCCGAGGACTTCTTCAGAAGCGTCTACAAGCCGGTGAGGGACGAGCTCGCCGCCAAGTGGAGCGAGGCCGCAGAAGCCGCTAGCTGACTGACGACTTTTCGGAGTCCACGTTCCAAATCTCCACTGCCGGCTCATCTGCAGGGGTGGGGAACCCGAAGACCCTGGAGTAGAAGTACAGTTCGGCTTCTCGGGCGCGAATGATTGTGCTCGCTTTCCTGAATCCGTGTTGCTCCCCCTCGAACGCGAGGTAGGCCACCGGAATCCCTCTCTTCTTCAACGAGTCAACCATCAGCTCGGCCTGGGTGGGAGGGACGATGACATCCTCCAAGCCCTGGAAGAAGATCACCGGGCTCGAGATCCTGTCGACGAAGTGGATGGGGGACCGCTCGTAATAGACGTCCTTTCCAGCAGGATACGGCGCGATCATGCTGTCGAGATATCTCGACTCGAACTTGTGCGTGTCCTTGGCGAGCGCTTCGGCGTCGCTCACCCCGAAGTAGCTTGCCCCTGCCCTGAACGTCTTCCTGAACGCCAGGGCGCACAGGGTGGTGTAACCGCCCGCGCTCCCGCCCCTGACGATCAGCCTTCTGCCGTCGACCAGGCCCCTCCTTGTCATCGCCTTCGCCCCGTTGCAGCAGTCGTCGACGTCCACGATTCCCCACTTGCCATTCAACCTCCGCCTGTACTCTCTCCCGTAGCCGCTGCTCCCGCCGTAGTTCACGTCGAGGAACGCGAAGCCCCTGGACGTCCAGTACTGGACTGCGAGGTCCAGGTACGTCCCCGCCTGCGACGTCGGTCCTCCGTGGCTCTGCACGATGAGCGGGGGTCTCTCCCCTCTCGGTCCTCTGGACCTCCTGTTGGCAGGGAGGTAAAGGAGGGCATAGGCCTTCCTCCCTCCGGTCGTGGCGAACGCGACATGTCTTGGCTTCGAAAGGAAGCCGCTGAGGGAGGGGGTCTTCGGTCTCCGGAGGACTTCTACCTTCATGTCCGCCATCCGGAGCCGGACTACGGACAGGGGCTCGCTCGCCGACCCGCCGACGAAGTATACGAAGCCCCCGGAAGACCTCAGAGAGCTGATGTGAGAATAGGGAGTCTTGAGCTGCTTCACCCGGCCCGTCGAGGGCTCCACGGCTCCTAGGCGCCAGGCCCCCTCCTTGCAGAAAGAGAACACCGTCCTCCCCTCGCCATAAAAGGCGTAGGATGACATCCCGAATCCCCACTGAGGTCTCCCGATGTCCGCGTCCATCGCCGCGAGGCGTTCGAGCCTCCCCTCCCATCTGTATATGTTCCAGAATCCGCTCCTGTCCGAGAGGAAGTGCAGGGCTCCGTCCGGGGACCACTCCGGGTTGATTACCGACTCCTCCCTGCCACCGGCGATGAGCGTCTTCCCTGTTATCGAGCCGTCGCTGGCGAACTCCCCCGTCCAGAGCTCCGTCCCGTCCCAAGGCATCTCCGGAAAGTTCCACGTCACCCAGGCCAGTTTCCTCCCTGAGGGGTCGATTCTGGGAGAGGAATAGAAGTCGTTCCCAGACACGAGGGTCTGCGCGGGGGCTCCTTCCATGCCCACGGCAGCTATCGTGTTGACGGGAAGCTTTGCCCCTGCGGTATGATCCTCGCAGACGCCGACCAGCCGATTCCTTCCCTCATCAGCCACGTAGTCTGCATATCTCAGGCCGGGTGTGCTGATGGGTACGGGCCCCTTCCCGGGAGAGAGCCTGTAGACCAGTTGGTCCTTGAAGTTCGAGAAATAGACCGTGCCGCCCTGGACAAGATACGAACCTCCACCGTATTCATGGACCCTGGTCCTCACGTTGAATGGCTCCCTGACGAGCTCCTCTGCCTTCCCATCGAGTCTCCAGAGCCCGTACCTCCCCCCCTGTTCGGGTCGGAGCTCGACCCAGTAGACGGCGTCCCCGTCGACCGTTATCTCGCTGGGGGTGGAAGCCGCCTCGGCCAGCATCTTCGCCGTGATCGGAGACTTCCAGGAGCCGTAGGGGAGGGTCGCGGTGCGCGGCAAAGCTGCCTCAGCGGTCTATCCGGTCTGATTTAAGGGAGGAAACGGGACTGACCCGACATCAGGCGTACTTCTGCTGCCTCAGCCAGGAGTGGATGGCGAGCGTTGCGACCGCCTCCATGGTCGTGTTCCTCTCTTCAGCCGCCCGGCGCAGGCCATCGGCCACCCGAGGGTCCAGGAGAATCTCGAGCTTGACGGCGTGGAGATACGACACCTCTTTCTTGATGTCCTCCACTGGCCGCTGGGGCGCCATGACGAAGTGGCTCACGACGCTCTCCGCCTCCGGGGTGGGCAGCGGGGCTATCGTTTCTGCCAGCTCCCTCAGCTGAGTGGCCCTCTCCCTCTTCGGGAGTTCTTGCACCGTAGGCGCCTCCTCAGCCCTGTGCAGGAAAGTCGCATGCTTGACCGGGAGGACCCCCTTGCTCCTCTCCCTGGGGAGGGGCGCATGCTTCACCGCTATGTCCGCCCCCGACTCCTTCCTGATGTTGCGGACCGCCTCGACGGCGCTAATCCTGTCGTCCACATAACGCCTAGACTTGCCCAGCGCCTTGGCGACCTGGTCTGACGAGCCGTAGGCGCGAGGGTTCGCTCTTCTGAGGGCGACAATGGCGTCATACTCTTCTTCGGGCTCGATGTCCCGCCTCTGTATGTTCTCCACCAGGGAGACGATAATCGCCTCCTCGTCAGTCATGGGTCTCACGACTGCGGGAATCTTCTTCAGCCCTGCTATCTTAGCGGCCTCGAACCTCCTCGACCCCACGACCAGCTCATACCTACCTCCAATGGGCCTGGCGAGGACCGGCTCGAGTATCCCCTTCTCTTTCACCGATTCAACGAGGTCTCCGACGTCCCCCGGGCTCCTGCGGACGTTGACCTTCCCGACGAAGAGCTTCGAGAGCTCGACCGCCATTATGGCTCCTGTCTGATCCTTCCAGCCCTGCTGCGATGTGGGGAACTTGGCCAAAACTTGTGCATGTCAGCTGCGGAGGGTTCTCTTAAAACTATCCGGGCTGGTCAGCCGAAGCTGACTTTCGACCTGTAGGCGTCGAGGTCCAAGAAGCCATGCCCGCTGATGTTTGTAAGGATGCACTTCTTCTCCCCGGCCGCTTCCGCCTTCTTCGCCTCATCGATGGCCGCCCTGACCGCGTGGGCCGACTCCCCGGCGATCAGCCACCCCTCGGTCTCCAGGAACACCTGCGCCGCTTCAAAGACCGCAATCTCGTCGCTGGGGTAAGCTACGGCCCTGATGTACCCCTTGCTCCTGAGGGCGCTGATTATCGGGGCTGCCGCATGATAGCGGAGCCCGTCCGACTTTATCGGAGTCATGGACGTATCATGGCCGAGCGTGTACATCATCATCAGAGGAGTGTGCCCAGCCGTGTCCCCGTAGTCGTATCTGTACTCGCCTTTCAGCAGGTTTGGCGCCGCCTCCGACTGTGCGGCTAGGAATTCGCACTCTCTCCTCCCCTGCAGGACTTCTCCCAGGAACGGCAGGGCGATTCCACCGAAGTTGGAGCCTCCTCCAAGGCATCCTATGACCAGGTCGGGAGAATCCCCGACCTTCTCGAACTGCCTGATTGATTCGAGCCCGATGACCGACTGATGGATGAGCACGTGGTTGAGGACCGAGCCGAGGCAGTAGACCCTGTCCTCACCGAGGTCGGTATACTCCAGCCCTTCCGACACCGCGATTCCGAGGGACCCGGGGTGTTTCGGGTCGATGGTGAGCAGCTCCCTGCCGAAAGCCGTCTGGTCGCTGGGCGACGCGTAGACCTTTGCGCCGTACATCTGCATTAGGAGCTTCCTTTCTGTCTTCCAGTCAAGAACAGCTCTGACCCAGAAGACCACCGTCTTCAGGCCCAGGAGCGATGCTGCGTAAGCGAGCGCCGTCCCCCACTGCCCTGCCCCGGTCTCGGTCACCAGTACCTCCTTGCCCTCCTTGGCTGCATAGTATGCCTGTGCGACGGCGGTGTTGACCTTATGCGAGCCGGTCGGGCTCAGGTCCTCCCGCTTGTAGTAGATCCTGACCTTCGTCAGCCCGAGCCTCTCTTCCAGCCTCTTCGCCCGATACAACGGGCGCGGCCTCCCGGCATGGATGTAGAGCTGCCTCACTTCCTAGGGGATGTCGATCCAGCGAGATGTCGATACTTCCTGTCTCAGGCACTCCTTCACCAGTCTCCTCTGAAGTGCTTCCATCCTCGACTCGCCGTCTCCGGGCTCCTTGGGAGGAGGCAGGCCGCCGGGGATTTCGGGGGCTATGTTGTACCATTTCGTCGGGAGTTCGTCAGGGGTAAGGATGATCTGATCGGGGCCCAACGCCCGCACGTCCGCTAATTCGTACATAAGACCTGTGCCGAACGACTTGGCCGGACCCAACTCTGACGAAATCTTATACCCAAGGCACAGACAACTATTCACAAATGCTCACGCAGGAAGAAAGAGAGAAGCTGAAGGCCAGGCTCAACAGCGAATCGGTGAACGTCTGTTTCAACAGGGGGACCGAGGCCCCGTTCACCGGCAGGTACTGGGACAACCACGAAAGGGGGACCTACGAATGCGTCGTCTGCGGGACTCCGCTCTTCACATCCGACACGAAGTTCGAGTCCGGGACTGGGTGGCCGAGCTTCTTTCAGCCGGTGTCCGAGGGCACGATAAGAAAGGACACTGACCGCACCTTCGGCATGGTAAGGACGGAAGTGAGCTGCGGGAACTGCGGCGTTCACCTCGGGCACGTGTTCGACGACGGACCCCGGCCGACAGGGCTGCGGTACTGCATCAACTCCGCAGCGCTCGAATTCAGGAAAGCCTAGCTCAAGCGCTGCAGCGGGCGCTCAGATGCCCGGGTTCCACAATCGAAGTAGCGAAGGGGGACTTGTCCTTTCACAACCTGGCGCGACCCCTACTTAGGCTCGTTAGTCAATCAGCGAAGTGCTTCCGTCGACCTTATCGACGTTCAACGATGTCGGCCCTGAGAGACGGTGTTGAGGGGGCTGGCGAACTTTGGTTAACCAAAAAGGAGCGCCGATTTGACAGCCTATCCCTTAGGGAGGCCCGGCGAGGCGGGCCCATCACCTTGTCTTCCAGAGGCTTCCGAGCCCCGATGCGTCCGGGGAACTCCCTTCCCAGGGCATCCCGCGGGGTCCTGCGGCCACGGAGCCTCGTCACCCGGAAGGACGCGAAGCCCCTCTTCAGCATCTCCCAGGTCCCTCATAGGAAACAGAGGTATGAGACCGTCGGGGACTGGATTCCGGGAAAACCCGCCCAGATCAGGGTAAGCAGGATGAAGGACCAGCGGTATGTGTTCCTGGTGGCGTTGCACGAGATGATCGAGTACGAGCTCTGCAAGATGCATGGCATCACAGACAACGAGGTGGTCGCCTTCGACGTCAACTTCGAGGCCGAGAGGAGGATGAACCTTCACCCGTTCGACGCGGAACCAGGGGACCACCCCAAGGCACCCTACAGGAGCGAGCATGAATTCGCGACAATGGTCGAAATGATGGTGGCCCAGAAGCTGGGGGTGAGCTGGTCGGACTACGAGAAGACGGTGCTTTCACTCGGCCCCAAGCCAAAGAGGGTACTCGTAGGGCCCAGGCTCAAGCAAAGGTAGCAATCAGTCGCAGGGCCTGACGCCGTTTCTTCTCTGGCTTAAATAACAAATCACGGAAGCAGACGCCGCAAACATGACCGCTTCTGAACACAAGCCTTTCCCCATCCGGGTGGTGCAGGGGGCGATGGCTTCCATGGAGAAGATGATGCCCCCATACAACGACATCACATTCTGGCTCGTTGCCAACGTAATCCTCTTCCTATACGTAGGTATCTTCGAACTCGCGAACGGCTACGGCCCGGGAACCTTCTACTCCGCCGGAGCGGTGATCCTGGCCGTAATCTACCTCCTCCTCTGGATGTTCCGAAGGACCAACAAGAAGATGGCCGACCAGTGGATAATGATCCTCTCGGGCCTGGCCATCCTCGGCGACCTCATCGTCATCGGCTACCTGTTCGGCGGCAGCTTCTCGGGAGGGAGCGCATTGCTCGACGCAGTGGGGCTGATGCTCTTCCGGGCGACATACATGGAATACCGCGGACCGATGTAGCCCCACCCAGGCATTCTCTTCTTTTCTCGCCCGGCTAGCGCGAGCAGGGGGCTCGCGAAGACCCGTTCAAAATCGTTGTATAATATAACGTCCAATCCGTATGAGGCTGCGCCTTGAAGGCGTCGGTTGCGATGGCAGCGGCAGTTGTGGTCGTCGTAGTTGCTTTAGGGGTCGTCGCGGCACTGTTCCTAATGTCCCCTAGCGGATACCTCGTGGTAGGGGTCACGGACGCGCCCTCTACTGGGAGCGTCACGCACATCTACCTAACGATAACAGACCTGACCCTCCAGGGGTCCGGTAACTCTAGTACTTCTTACAGAGTGAACTCGACCACGTTCGACCTCCTGGAGCTCACCAACGTGACCAGAATGCTTGGCAAGAACAGCGTCCCAGCAGGGAACTACACCATGATTAGGTTCTCAGTCACCAACGCGGTTGCGACAGTCAGCGGGACCAACGAGACCCTCACAGTCCCCAGCGGCGAAATCAAAGTCCCATTCCACTTCACGGTCGCGTCCGGCAAGACCACCGCTGTCGTCCTCGACATATCAGCGGACATGACCGCCATCAGCACGTCGGGGAATCTCAGGCCCACTGTCACAGGGTTGGAGACGTCCGCGCCGAGTTGACACCATGCAGTCTTTCCCTGACGACCTGAAGAGCATCATGGGGCCCAGCGAGCAGGTCCAGCTCTACATCAGGCAGAAGATCTATCACCCCAAGATTAACATAGATTCCGTTGTCATCACGAACAAGAGGATCATCCTCAGGCACCCGCATGCCCTCGGGCTGAAGAGGGACTACACAGACTTCAACTACAGGGACGTCTCAAACGTGATAATGGACAAGGGGATCCTCCGTTCGGTGGTGAAGTGCACGCTCAGGTTCGGCGGAGAGCCGCTAGCATTGAGTGATCTGCCGAACTCGGAGGCGGAGAGGGCGTATGGCCTGATACGCGAGAACCTGGTCAGGTACCAGTCGCCCTTCGCCGCTCCTCAGGCAGGGGTACCCCCATATCCTCAGCAGGCGGCTCCCCCCACTCCCGCCACGGGCTACTGCAGGAAGTGCGGCTTCAGCATGATCTCGGGAGAGAAGTACTGCGGAAACTGCGGCACTCCGGTGTGAGCTAGGGCCGAGCCATCTGGACGAGGTCGAAGGGCTGCTTCCCCCTCGAGGCCGGGAGTCCGGTTATCCCCCCCACCAGGCTTTCCGCGGCTACCCCTTTCCTCTCCAGAACCTTCGCCAGCATCAACGAGGTGTTCCCCCCCAGGCAGACGATGAGCATGGGCCTGTCGTCGGCGGGAAGGAGGCGCTCGAACTCCTCAGATGGCTCTCCGCCGTTGAGCACAGCCTGCACGTCCCTGACGTCGGCCACCCTTATTGCATCCTCCGGGCAGCCGAGAGAAGAGGCGATGACCCTGACCCCCTCTTCCCTGGGGACGAACATATTGTGGGCCCACACGACGCTGCCGTACTCCCCTATCACGGAGGCGGCCTCTTCGAGCCTTACCTGGTCCCTCTTTCCTTTCCGGGCTACCGCCTTGACCTCCGAGATGTACTTCGACGCTCCGTCGGCGACCATGACGACGAAGTTCTTCCCTGCTCCATAGTTGACGAGCTCCATGCAGGCGTACAAAGCGAGCGCCCCGCTTTCGCCGATGTCGTACCCCTTCCTGTTGAAGAACTCGAAGACCCTGCTGGCCTCTTCGAAGTCGACTTCGTGCTCTCCGACGTATGCCTCAGGCTCGTAGAACTTCAGTCCCATCGCCTTCTCCTTCGTCCTGATCCCCGCGACGTCCTGCCCCGCGAGAGGGAAGACGACCCTGACCCCCTTCCTGCCGTGCTTCGAATAGATGTAGTTCCCGACTCCGAGAGCCGTCCCCCCCGTCCCGAAGGTGCAGACGAAGTCCGCCTCCCTGAGGGAAGAACCCGCCTGCCTAAGCTGCTCTTCTAACTCGGGTCCGGTGACGGTCCTGTGCACCTCCACGTTGCGGTCGTTGTCGTACTGCTCCGGGCAGAACCCTCCGTAGGCTCGTGCAAGCAGCTTCGCCAGCCCAATGGCGTCCTGTCTAGCCAGCAGTCCTTCTGCCTCTTCCCTCACCCCGTCGAAGGGCACGGCGTCGAACCCCAACTGCTTCAGCTGCTGCCCTACGCTCGCGGCAACGCTCTTGGCCGTCAGGGCGTCCGCCGCTCCCTTCAGTCCGGGTGCCGGGCAGACGTCGACGTCGAGGTTCACGAGCTTGACGCCGTCTCTCTGCAGCTGGTCGATGACTCCCTGCTGCAGTCTCCTCGATACTAGGGCGACGACGTCGAGCCCCAACCTCCCGATTCCGGCCAACGCGAGGCCGAAGTTCCCCGAAGTCGCTTCGAACACAGTCTGACCCTTGACGAGCCTCCCCGTGGCTATCGCATCCCTGACGATGGCTACCGCCGGCCTCACCTTGACCGACCCTCCCTCGACCTTGGAATCGAACTTCGCGAAGACTCGGACCCCTGTTTTTGAGATGCCGAGCCCGTACTCCGCCTTCCCGCACTCGATCAGCTCGTCGGTGACGTCGACCAGGGGGGTGGGCTGGACCACTCTTCCTTCCTCGACGTGGGGGACCTTGGCGAGTACCTCCGCGTCGAATCTGGCAAGGAGCCCGGTATCGACCGAAGCGCTCTGCATTCTGGGATTCCACCGTCAGGGGGGTTTATATAACATATGTTATTATCACATACGTTATGAAGTCCGCCTACACTGCGCCTGAAGTGCCTGACGGGAGGATAACTCCTGCCTTCGTCAGAGATGAGCTGCTGAAGTGCTTCGAGAGCGCAAACAGCGAGTTCGCGGAGCTGATGCACCAGCCGGTGACTGATGAGCAGCTCAGGGAGCAGGTGAAGGGGTTCGTCGAGGGGGTCTTCTCGCAGTGCGGAGTGAGCTACGTGTCCCCAACCAAGGAGGGGATCCTGACCGCCATCTCACAGTGCAGGGCGAACGCCGAGAGCATGATGGGCGCCCAGGGAGCTGCCATCATCGAGCACCACTACTCGGAAATGATGAAGCTGGTCGACAGGCTGTAGGGCTGGCTATTTCCTTCTGAACTTCTCCGGCGGGCCCAGGTACAGGTCAGAAGGAGGGTCCCGCGGGAGGACGTATCTGATGTAAGGGTACCCGCGCTTGTCGTGATAGGCGTCGGAGCCTTCCTCTCCCTTCTCGAACGCCGTCTCGAACCCCCTCCAGTCCTGGTCATGAATCGCCTTGAAGATTGGCTGAAGGTACTCTTTGTCATAGGCTTCCAGGTCGTCCGCATACTTGGGGCGGGTGACCTTCGCGGTCCTGAACGCACCCCTCAGCTGATTGAGCTGGTGGGCGGCCATCTTCCAGTTCCCTCCCTTCGCCGCATAGTAGGTCTTGGTGAACCGGTCACCCACCTCTTTCATCAGAGCCGACATCCCAGGCTGGATCTGGGCGATCTGGTCGATGGAAATCTCGCCGTGGAGGGTCTTCCCCCTGACTTCGCTCAATGGCTTCGCCGCCAACCCCCCCGCCCAAGGAAGAAAAGGGCTAGGGCGGGGGCCTGATCGGTGGGAGCGGTTCCCTGGGGCCTCCGGGCTGAGGGAAGGAGGGCTCTCGAGGGAAGGAGGCCTGAGGTCGACCGAGCATCTACTGCTCGGCCTCCGCGGGCGTCACCATGAGCTCCGTGACCTTCTCGGTCCTAAGGACGAGCAGCCGGAGCTGCTTACCGACCACCCCCTGCGACAGAGCCCTATGGAGTGCGTATTCGTCGCTCGCCCGGTAGTCTCCCAGTTTCAGGATGACGTCCCCGACGGCGACCCCTGCTGCCTTGGCAGGAGAGCCGGCTTCGACGGACCGCACGAGGAGCCCCTCGTCCTGGCCAGCCTCCTCCGACTTCGCGACGTCCTCGGGGAGCTCGATGGGCTCGACCACGACGCCGAGGAACCCCTTCTTTGCGCCGCCGTCCCTGGAGATTCTCCCGACCATCTCTTTCAGGGAGTCGACCGACACCGCCACCCCCCTTCCTGCGAAGTAGGCGACGTTCATGCCGAGCAGCTTCCCGGCCGCGTCCACCAGAGGACCGCCTGAGTACCCAGGGTTCAACTTGGCGTCCGAGACCACGGCGTCTTCGATCATAATCCCCCAGAAGCCCCTCATGCTCCTCCGGAGGCTTGTGATTATCCCAGACGTCGCCGACACCCTGCGCCCGAAGGCGTTGGCCAGGGCCAGGACAAACTGTCCGACCTTGATGCCTTCGGCACTCCCCAGCTCAACGGGGGCTAGCCCGGACGCATCGATTTTGAGCAGGGCTATGTCTGCATAGGGGTCTCTCCCCAATACTCTAGCCTTCATCTCCCTCCCGTCCTGCAGAGTTACAGCCGGCGCCGGAGCGTGCCCGACGACGTGGCTCGCGGTCACGACCAAGCCGTCTTCGGACCAGACCAGCCCCGTCCCTCCTCTCCTTCCTGCGTTCACGTTCACCACCGAGGGTGAAACGCGGTCAGCCAGCTCAGTTACAGCGACTGAAAACGACTGCAAGAGCTGCATCCCTTCTGTTCCTGTCATCTTGTCGAAATCACCTGACTGCGCCATGGAATGGGGGCTACTTGTTGAGCGGGTTCGAGAGTGACCGCTCACATGGCATACGGGGCGAAGTACCCTATCCGTGTCGCTGCCAGCTTCGCCCCGGGCCTTGGGCTGACATACAGTTTCGAAATCCTCCCCATCAGCTGATGGGCTGCGCGGACTGCCTTTGGCAGGTCTGCTTCCTTGGCGACCTTCGCGTCCACGTCTAGCTGTCCTGCAGAGAATCTCGCTCCTATCAGGGCCGAACCGTCGTCGGTGATCCATTTCATGACCAGCCCTTCTTCGCTATCGGACATCCCCACCCACCTCATGCTGTCGAACCATCTTCCCTTCAGTGCGGTCATGATTATGCCCGCGCTAGCTTCGTAGGGAAGGAATGTGTGGAGGATGGGGACCCTCCTGGCGGCGTTGAGGGCCGGCTTCAACACGAATGACCCTTTCGCCTTCTCCGTTACGCTGTAGCCCTCAGGGGATCTCACCACCCACCCGTCCTCTTCGAGACGCTCTAGGGATCTCGAGAGTGTCTCCGGGTGCGTGCCCGTGATCCTCCTGAGCCCGTCGAAGGTGAACACGGAGAGCTCTTCCTCTTCTATCATCCGCACCACCTCGGCGTCCCTCGGGGCTACCGCGGAACCCTCCTCGTCCTCAGCGCCGCGAACGTCTGTGCTCCGCAAATCGTTCAACCCACTTCTCTCCACGCTTCTTTAAAAAACAAGCGCGTGGGGAAATCCCGTTCCGTTGTCATTGGGCGACTCGCGCCCCGTGACGGCCTAGGCGTCAACCTTCCGTCTCCGGAAGACCAGGTTCCTCCCCTCTTTCTTCATCTCCACGCTCCCCTGAGCCACGAGGACGTAGAGCGCTATCAGAAGGTCGAACCTCATCGCGACCTTGTCTTCTGAGCCGAATGCGTCCTCAAGCCTTCCGTCCTTCAGCAGCGACCCCGATGTGACCTCTTCTCTGCCGACCACCTTGGAAAGCGCCTGGACCTTCACGGCCGGGACGTGCGTCATGTGAAACGACAGCGACCCCCTGTTGCTGGGGCTGAAGACCAAAAAGTCTCCTCCGGCGGTCCTGAATACCTGGTATTCCTGCCTGACCGCCTCGACGGTCCCCACCGGGACCAGAGGAGCGAACAGGCTTGACACATCTGCACGGTCCATGGTTCTAGGAAGCCGTGGGGAGATATATGCCTCCCTGCTAAAACGGCAGAAATATCACCACTGCGAAGGCTCCCCCATTGCTGCTCTCGGGGAGGGCTGTAGCCGTCGTCGTGGTGGCGTTCGTGGCTCTTTTGGTGGGGTATACGCTCTACGCGCTGAGCGCCGTCCCCGGTACGGTCACCTCCCCTGTCCCCGCGTCATTCACGGTCAACGGGCGGACGTACACGTTCACCTACATCGCGACGACCCCGCAGGAGAGACAGGAGGGGCTGATGAACACCAGAATCACCAACACGACGACGGAGCTGTTCGCCTTCCCTCAACCGGTTGCCCAGCCCTTCTGGATGTACCAGACCAACGCGAGCCTCGACATGATTTGGATAATGGCCAACGGGGACAATGGGACCGTGGTCTACCTCGTCACCTCGGCTCAGCCCTGCTTCGACAGCAGCATCTGCACCGTCTACAGGCCGGATGCCCCGGCAAACTACGTCATCGAAGCCAAGGCAGGTTTCGCAGCGGCCAACGGGATAGCGGTAGGCACGGCCGTACATTTCGGCTGACTGCGCTTCGGTCCTCTTCTCACAACCGTCAACCAATCTCGACCCATCTACCCTATTGCCATCCCCGGCCCAGTGAGGGACATGCAGCCAGCCGCAAAGGCTCCCATGACCCGCGCCCAGAAGCTCCGGTGGTACGCGGGCCAGCTCATGGCCGACGCGGCCAACGACGAGAAGTCGGGAGACCCGGAGACTGCCATCTCCCGCTACCTTCAGGCTGCCGACATCCTCCTGCTCCTCTCAAAGGTCGAGGAGAACTACACCGCCTGGAAGTACTACACAGACACGGCGGCACAGTGCCAGCAGAAGGCCAGGAAGCTGATAGCACTGAGGCCCGCCGAGGGCGCACCGGCCCCTCCCCCTCCCAGGCCGACGGGAACGGCCCCGCCTTCTTAATATACCACAGACGCCTATTGAAGTGAGTTGACCAGGTGGGAATGCTATAGGTGTGGCAACATCTTCGAAGGGGAGAACACGCCAGAGGAGTGCCCCAACTGCCACTATTCCCTGACGTTCTGGATCGAGGCCTCTGAGTCCAAAGCCCCGACGGTGAGAAACTTCGTGAAGACCGACCCGCTCATGATTGACGCGAACGAGTCAGTCCTGATGGCCGCCCAGATGATGCGGGAGAAGGGGACCGGCAACATCCTCATCCTGATCAACGGGGAGCCGAAGGGGATTCTCACAGAGCGGGACGTCCTCTACCGCGTCGCTGCCGACGACCTGGTATCTTCGACCATCCCTGTGAGGAAGATAATGACGACCCCGATGATATCCATCGAGGCTGACGCGCCGCTCGCCGAAGGGGTTCAGCTGATGGCGAAGCACAGAATCAGGACGGTCTTCGTCACGGACCACGGAAGGCCCCTCGGCCTGCTCAACATGAGGGCGATCGTCGGGGACCAATTCAGGGTAGCGAAGAGTCTGGAGTCCTAGACTCCCGCGCAGCCATTAAATCGTGGGAGGCGCAGGACGCGCCCACGCAAACAGTCTTCTTCGTCTGCGTGGAGAACACGTTCAGAAGCGTCCTTTCTGAGGAGCTCTTCAACTCGAAGGCGCCTCCGGGGTGGCGCGCGGAGAGCGCCGGGGTGAGCCCCGGCCGGGAAGTGAACCCGAATGTCAAGGGGCTCCTGAAGGAGGTCGGCGTCACCTTCACCCCTCGGACGCCGAGACTTGTGACCCCGGACCAGGTCGCGAGGGCCTCCAGGGTGGTCACCTTCGGCTGCCTTGACCGGTGCCCCATCGGGGCTGAGAGGAAGGGAGAAGACTGGCCCCTGCCGGGTGCGACAGGCAAATCCATGGAGGAGCTGCGGGGGATCAGAGACGAACTCTCTCGGCGAATCGATGACCTGATAGGAAGATACTGCACCGCCGGACCGGTCATCAAGCGAGGCCCGAGTCAGTTGCCATCGGCGCCCGGAATCGAGACTCTGAGGGAGCAGCTCATCAGAGCCGCAAAGGCACGGGGAACCCTGACCTACGGGGAATTGGTGAAGCTCCTGGGTATCTCGAGAGGGCGCCCTCTGTTCGACGCCATCGTCGATGTGGACAGGGTGGAGTATGCCAACGGGGCGCCCGGGTTTGCCGCCATCATCGTCCGGAAGGACACGGGGTTCCCGGGCGGAGGGTTCTTCTGCGACGACGGCCTTCCTCCCTCCCTGCGGAGGCCCTTTTCCAGGGCCAACGACCCGAAGCTTTCCGCTTCGGAGATGAACTACGTCAAGGAAGCCCAGAGGAAGATTTGGGACTACTATGCGGGCGAACGGGGCCAACCGACCCGGTGACCGCCCCCGCAAGCGCTTTCAGTGCCCCGGCCACCCAGCACCCACACGTGCCAGAGAGGTTGGAAGGGCAGGACCGTTCGGCTGCAGACTTCTCTTCCGCAGCGGTTGCAACTATGCGCGAGCCCTGCCACCCTCAAGCTGCCTGAGCGCGGCTTGGTAGTCCGTCTTGGTCACTTTCTTCTCCTGGAACAAGGTCTCCACCAGCTCCTTCACATCGACAAACGCGCTGAGCTTCACCCCAGAGCGCGCCAGGCTCTCCTTTCCGCCCTCCAGCCTGTCCACGAGCACGAGGGCATCCTCCACCGTGCACCCCGACCTCCTCAGCGCTTCGACCGCCGAGACCATGCTCTCCCCTGTCGTGACCAGGCCGTCGATCACCAGCGCCCGCCACCCCGGCCGGACCGCCCCTTCGAGCTTCCAGGCGCCGTGCCTCTCCTCCTCTCTGCGCGCGTAGACCATGGGTTTCTTGAGGACGTAGGCCACCGGAGACGAAACGGTCACCCCAGCGGTGGCTACGCCAGCGACGACGTCAAAGGCGCCCACGCCGATCTGCTTCACGGCGGCGAGGCAGGCGGCCAAGGCCAGCTGGTAGGCTTCGGCATCGCTGGGCACCACCCCGAGGTCAAGGTAGTACGAGCTGCTCTCGCCGCCGGCGACGGTGAACCTCCCGAACCTGAGTGCTCCGATGCGGAAAAGGGCCCGGGCCAAAGCCACCCTGCCGCTGAGGGGCTCTGGCATCGGTAAGCCGCTCCCAAAGTCGGGTTTAAGCCTTGAACACTGCGGCTATCGGCGCCTGGCAGAGCTCCGGTCGAGGATCCTCTTGACTTCCATGTCCTCCACCTGACCGAAGTCTCGATAGAACTCACCGATCGCAAGGAACGGCCCTGGGGTTCCCAGGCAGACCACCTTCGTCCCATCTTCAGTGAGTGTCTCTATGGCGTCCTTCGGCGCAACGGGGACCGCGACCACAATCTCCTTGGGCTTCCTCTTCCTGACCGACAGGACCGCAGCGCTGACCGAACTCCCGGTGGCAATCCCGTCGTCGACGATCAGGACAACCTTCCCTTCCAAGGAAGGATACGGCGCGTCGGCCCTGAGCCTCTGCATCCTGTCGTTGACCTCTTCCTTCTTCTTCCTGATCTGGTCATCAAGGTACTCCCTGCTGGCACCAAGAGACTCGGCTGCCTGCCTGTCCATGATCACGTCTCCTTCCTGCGTCACCGCCCCCAGGGCGAACTCGGGTTCACCAGGCGCCTCGATCTTCCTGGTGACCACTATGTCCAGCTGGGCTCCGAGGGCTTCTGCGACCTCATTCGCGACGACGACCCCGCCTCGGGGAATGCCGAGGACCACCACACCCTTCCCGCGGAAGCCCTTCAGCGCTTCGGCAAGCCTCTTCCCTGCTTCAGCCCTGTCTTTGAAGATCGAGCGAATCCCCGCCTATGGGAGCCGGAGGGGGATATTTGGCTGATGGGTTGGCGGCTGCGGCACGTCCGCCCCCGCGGCCACCTTAAATTCGATGGGACCGCAACGCGGCTGGTGTCAAGGAGGAGCAGACGCAGCAAGCGGCGGGCCGCCGCCTGCCTGGCTGTAGCTGCGGTGGTCGTGGTGGTTGTCGGAGGGTACCTCCTGTCCACCCAGGGTGCCAGGCCGAAGCCGATAATCCTCTATGTGAACCAGGGGAACGGCCTCGTCGACGAGTCGAACTTCAGTGCGATGCTCGGCTTCGCCTCTTCCCAGGGGTTCAACACGGTCTTCTTTCAGGTCTACCGTGGAGGTGTGCTTCTCTTCAGCAGGAGCCAACTGGGCTACTTCGTAAACCAGACGCACTTCCGGGGCCTCGAGATCTTCTTCGCCCTCTATTTCACCAACGCGACCCAGGCGTTCCCAAGCACAGTCCTGGGGGTCGGGGAGGACGGCATCAGCCTGGACATGTCCGCTCTGGGCCTGGGGGCCCAGGAGAGCCTGCTGGCCGACCTCGGTTCCTGCCACTGCCAGACCGCGGTGACAACGACGGACATGGAACCCCCGCTGAAGCCCGACCTGCTGGTCCTCGAGACCTACGGCCCGTCGCTGCAACAGTACGTCAGGCACGGCATCATCGCTTCAGTAGGCGTCTTCGCGACATCCAGCAAGGCCGACTATCAGCAGCAGTTCAGGTACGCGCTCGACAACAGCGACGGGGTGATGGTCTTCGACTACGCAGGGCTCCTGAAGAGCGGGTACTGACTCTGCCCTCCTGGCCCCGCCATCTACCTTAACTAGACTGCCCGCTTTCGCTGATCATACGTTGCTCCCCATCCGGGATGAACTGTTCGACTGGATCCTGAGCCTCGGACCGGCAGCGAAGTTCAACCTCACTTCGAGCGGGCTGACGGAGCCTCCACTCAAGGAAATGGGCATCGACACCTCCTTCGAGCACTTCGGGTCCGAAAAGGACCTGCACGAGAGGGTTTGTGCTGAAGAAATTGCCAGGCTCTACCGCGTGGAGCCCGGGAACGTGGTGGTGACCGCAGGGGGGACCGAAGCGATATTCATGGTGTACTCGGTCTTCGGGGCCGGCGGGAGGCTCTTGGTCCCCCTCCCCAACTATCCTGCCATGTTCACCGTGCCTCGCTCCCTGGGGGTGAAGGTCCAGCGATTGTCGGGGCACCCCAGGCTAGCCGGGGCGATGCTGGGCCTGACGGACCCGAACAACCCGACCGGGATCGGCCTCGACGCAGGGGCCGCCGGCGACCTCGTCAGATCTTCGAAGCGGGGAGGGAAGGCCGTCTACATCAACGAAACCTACAAGGAATTCAACTTCTCGGGAAGTCCCGGGACCTGCTTCGACGGGTCCGGCGGAGTCGTCACGTCAGGCACCATGACGAAATTCTTCGGCCTTGGGCGCCTCAGGGTCGGGTGGATTCTGGCCGACGCCAAGAAAGCGCGCCAGTTGCGTTACGCCAAGTGGGCGGTTAGCGGCCACGACTCTGAGTATTCTCTCTGGATCGCGGCCCAGGTCCTCAAGAGGCGGACGGACTTCGTCGAACGGGCCCGCCGGGTATGTGCGAACAACTCTAGACTCGTCCGCAGGTTCCTGGGCGAGACGAGAGGAGTCTCGGCGGAGCTGGGGGTCGCCCCATTTTGCCTCGTCCACTACGAGAAGGGGCCGGCCTCTGTCCCCATGGCTCGGAAGATACTCGAGTCAACGGGGGTGCTCGTCTCGCCCGGCGACTTCTTCGGGTCCCCGCGCTCCTTCAGGCTCTGCTTCACGGCCGCAGAGGCAACGGTAAAAGAGGGCCTCGAAGCGCTTTCCGGCTTCTTCGGCAGGGCGCACGGCTAGGCGGGCAGTCATCTTAAAGCGGGGCGGGCGCACGACCGTCAGCCATGCCGGTGAAGAAGTCAGGCAGCGTAAAACCCCAGAGGGTGGAGAGGGCCGTCAAGACCCAGATCCGGTGGCTTCTGGACAGGCATGACGGGGCACCCAATTTCGAGATGCGGAAGTTCACGATAGGGCCCGGAGGGAGCATACCGAAGCACTTCCACCCGGACGTGGAGCACGAGCAGTACGTCTTGAGAGGGAGATATAAGGTCGGGATAGGTTCCAAGGTCCACGTGGTGAAGGCGGGAGACTCGATATTCATCCCGCAGGGGACCCTTCACTGGTACGACAACACAGGAGGAGAAACAGCCGAGTTCCTGTGCATCATCCCCAAAAAGGACAGGTACGACGCGGTCTACGTCGAAGAGGGCAAGAGGTAGGTCATCCTACCCGCGCGAACCTTTCCAACGGCGAGCTCGACCCCACGACCCACACCTCCCATTCGTCTCTGATCTTCATGTCGACCGAACCCAGCTTCCCCTGCGGAACCGCCAGTATCTTGCGCAATGAGCCCCGCCTGAAGAGATAGGTCTGGAACGACACCGTCCTGTACTGCTTTGACAGCAGCCGGCGCATGTTGGGGCGGGTCTCACACTCGACCAGGACCAACTCTTCGATGCCCCCACCAGACCGGTAGCCAAGAAGGTCGGGCCTGTAGGCCGACCATGACACTCTGTCTCCTGGAGGAAAGAGGGGCTCTTCGATCACGGAGTAGTCCTCCCGAATGAGCTCGCTCCTGACGATGGCCTTCATCGACCTGTGAACCTGAGACTCCACGTGGACGTCGGTTCCGGCTCCTGATATGACCCTTGGGCTTGGGGACAGTGCACCCCGGGGTCGCGGTTTGCAGACGCGCCTCAGCGCAAGTCAAGGACTCCGGTCGCGAACAGACCTCTTTCTCTCGCGTCATGATACGGTGGTCTACAAAAAATCTGTCGTTTGTCAGCAACAAGAGTCAAGCTAGGATAACAGGTTCGCGAACCATTGCTCTGTCAGCTCTCTCGCTGTTGGCTCCGCCAATGGCCAGGGCGCAGGCCAAGTCGACCTCGGAAGCGCGCGAGGTACCGCGCGAGTCTGAGAATATTAAGGGCTGCTCCCGAGTCAGAAGCGGAGTCTTGTGCTCGCCAGAGCCCGGTGCGGTCCGACGACCGCGCTTCGGGAAGGCGGAGAAGCGCAGGCGCAGTGGGGGCGCAGGAGTGCGGAGGCACGAAGGAGGGAGGAGAACCCTTCTTCGTCCGAGCGAGGTGTGGAGCTCCATGCTTAGCACCGGACCCGGACGGCGAAGTGTTCAAGCCCCGATGGCGGACCGAAGCACGAATGCGTTTCCGCCCTTGCTTGCGACTCGACGCCGGAACGGAGCGTGGAAGAAAGGCCGCGTCTGACTCTGATGAGCAGACGAAGACAGCGAGAGGCGGCTTTCCTTAACTAATAGATTATCCGAGGCTCCACGTCTTGAGCGAAGTCACCGCACAAAACGGCGATACCGTGTCTGTCCACTATGTAGGCAAGTTCCCCGGGGGGAAGGTGTTCGACACCAGCATGAAGGCAGAGGCGGAGAAGGCCGGCATTTTCAGCCCTGCGCGCGACTACAAACCCCTTCAGGTCGTCCTGGGGAGGCACCAGGTGATCAACGGCTTCGAAGAGGCGCTCATCGGCATGAAGGTAACTGAGACGAAGGAGATAACACTCCCGCCAGAGAAGGCCTACGGGAGGGCTGGAAACCATCCCATGGCGGGGAAGACCCTCCAGTTCAGGCTCCTTGTCACGAACATCAAGAGACTCTGAAAGACTCCTGGCTAGGCTCTTTCGTGCCTGTCGTACCAGGCTCTGACCTTGGCCCGGTTGCCGCACCCCGTCGAGCTGCACCACTTCTTGGTACCGCTCCTGGTCTTGTCCAGGAATACCCACCCGCACCCATCTTCTTCGTTGGCGCACTCGGTTATCCTTGTGAGCTGGTCCGAGGTGAGAAGATCCGCCGCCGATTTTGCAATCGGCCAGAGCATCCTCGCCTCCGCGCCACCTCCCGGCGCCATCACCCAACTGTATTCTTGCCCCGTTCTGACGATGCTAGAACTCACCGGATAGTCAGACAGGAACTTGTTCAGGGTGGTGAGGTCCCTGTCGTCGGGATGCCTGCCGTGGGCCACCGAGGAAAAGATCCTGTAGATCGTCTCCCTCAGCTGAATCGCTCTTTTGAGAGAGACGTCTTCCATGTGTTCCTCCTTCGCCTTCCTCAAGATTGACGGGGCTTCGTCTAGGGAGATGATCCCCTCCTTCGCGCTCCATCCAACGAGGGACTCGTACGTCTTGAGGTTGTCCTCTCTCTTGTCCCCGTTCCTCCAGTCGACGGTATTGGAGAAGTCCAGGCCTAGCTCTATGCCGGGGACGGTCGCAGGTCTCGCCATCACTTTCGCGGTCTCTTCCGTATTATATTAACCTAACTACCAAATCCCACTTTCCTAGTTAAGAGTTAAATACCTAACCATCTAACCCTGTGACGGTCGTTATGAAAAGAACAACTGAACTGGAACCGAGTCCGAGGGTCCCCGGGCCTATCTTATTGGCCGAGGGGGTCCCGATTGAAGTGGCGGGGAGCGGCAGGGAGGTTGCAGACAAGATCAGAGATGGCAGGGCGCTTCTCAAGATAGTGGCTGCTCCCTGGGGGGCAGACTTCTACGTCGTCGAGGTGGGAAAGGAACGATGAGCCCCAACGGCAAGGTCAGAGTCGTCGTGAAGACGCGCCGGGTCGTCGTTGGGATCGCAATGGTGACGAATCCCATGTACGCCCCTTCCGGTGTCTTGCTGGGTTACAGCACAAACAGGGTCGCCCTGTTCGGCTCCAGGCTCGACGAGGCGCATGCGAAGGCCATCAAGGAGGGCCGAACGGTGTCGTCCAGGCTTGGCTTGGACCTTGAGGTCGTGGACACTTCGAACTATGGCCCGTTCAGAAGGCTCTTCTCGCTGGTAAGGCGGGGGGCGCTCCCCGAACCCGCCCTTCTTGTTGCCCCGTAGTTCCGGAACCCCTCGGTCGGCCGCCTCTTCCCGGTCCTGGGGCGCGCCTATTCCCTCTCAAAGCTTCGAGCGACTGGTGTATTCGCGTTGACACCGAAGCTATTTACCTCGAATGGGGCATCCCGTTGATACAAGAATGGCAAAGCGAGCGTTCACAATCGACACGGGGACAGAGAAGGTCCCCGTCGAGGGGCACGCCCACCAGAACGTGGCCGTCAAGTACCTCATGAAGCGACGCCGGAGCCTGATATTCACCAAAGACCCCGCGAAGGTTGAGAAGCTCTTCGCCGATGTCCCGAAGCGCATCAGCATAATCGGAGCCAACGTCACGAAGACCTACAACGTCGCCTGGGAGAGGGTAAGCACAGGCGAGTTCGCCGGAGCCAGGTTCACCTTCACGCTGGAAGAAGTCAAGTAGGTCATCCTTTTCAGTCGGGGTGTATCGCGCCCCCGGCATGGCACCAGGGTACAGGCGCGATGCCTACAGCGACGCCATAGACAAGGTCCGGTCGCAGCATGCGAGCTCCATGAAGCACCCCAGCGTCACCGTCGAGTGTCCCAGGTGCGGGACAAGGCAGGTCATCTCCGAGACCCCGGGGATGAGGGTCTGCGTGAAGTGCGGCTTTGAGTTTCGTCCGCTGCAGCAGCGCTAGCGCTCACCGGTCGTCGTCTTCGCGGTTCCCGATATCAGCGAAGCCTCTTCCACGCCTGGGCCCGCTTGCAGAATTCGGTAGCCTCGTCCACGGTCCTGTCGCACCGTCTGTAGTGCCCGACCACCTCGCGGAGGAGCTCCTCGATGGGGGTGGGGGCTCCGGGGCACTCGGAGTCGAGCTGTGCCCTTACCTCCATGAGGTTCTGCCAGACGTCCGTCGGTACGACCACGGGGACCCCTTGCTTGCTCATCGCCATGGCCTCACGTCGGAGGGGTTGGTATTTCTGGGTTGAGCGCCCTACAGGCCGATGCTGTTGATGACTCCGCCGGAGTTCGCGTCGAGCACCAGTACTATCTTCCCGTTCTTGTGGGTGTATCTGGCGAACCATACCGGGGCGTGGAGAAGCTCCGCCTCGCCCACGTCCGACTGCGTAGACAGCTGCTGTATCATGTGGTGGGCGGCATGCGCCTTGTCTGACTGCAGCTGGTCCACGAGCGTCTTGGCCTGGGTCTTGGCCACTTCATCACCTACGTCCCCGTTGAGGACTTTGATCCCCTTCACCTTCGTCTCGTCGAAGAGCACCCTATCCTCGAGGTTGAACTGATAGTTCTTCGGCTGGTAGTCGGTCAGGGCCTTGAGTCCGACTATGGGGAAGTTGTAGTCGCTGTCCATCTGGTACGCCCTCATGGTCCCCTGGCCTCCGCCGAACCCTCCCCCGCCCATCATGGTCCCGAGCATCATCCCTCCGAGCAGCCCCCCTCCTCCGAAGCCTCTGCTGTTTCCGCCCATGGCTCCGCCGAGTATCCCCGCCAGCGCAGCAGTGGTCGCTATCTGCCCAACTTCTGCTCCTGCATCCACGGCAGTAACCGAAGTCCTCGCCGATACCGGGACGAGCCAGTAGGGGACCATCGCCAGGCTCACCTCCTCCATGGTGGACGACTCCTGGAGGTGCCTGTGGAGGAGCCCCCTGTCCATGAGGCCGTGAATCTCCTTCATGACGTCGTCCTGCTGCGACAGCTTCACCGGGAGCATCGTGTGCTTATCGATGCTCTTCCACCCCTGGTTCCCGAGCGAGACGCTGCTCCCGCAGTATTCACAGGTGATGAACATCTCCCCGAACTTCGGAGAGATCGGAGCCCCGCAGCTCGGGCACTTCAGCGACTTCGCTCCTGTCGGGGCCAGCACATCTTGGCTCTGCTTGGCCTGCTGCTGGGGCGCCCCTCCGCCCACCCTCGTCCCGCACTTGTAACAGAAGCCGGCGTCTTCAGGGAGCTGCGCGCCGCACTTTGGGCAGAACATCAACGTCACCTACAGCTTGGCCCCGCAGTTGTTGCAGAATTTAACCCCGGCGGCCACGGCGGTCCCGCAGTTGGGGCAGAACTTGCTGGCTCCGGCCGGTGCGGGCGGGCCACCTTGCGCTGGAAGCGAGGCACCGCAGTTTGGACAGAACTTCACAGTAGCAGGGATGAGCGATCCGCAGTTCGGGCAGCTCCTTTGATTCATCGCCTGGCCCATCCCCTGGGCCATCTGGCCCCCTATCGCTCCGCCGACGCCGATTCCCGCCCCCAGACCGGCGAAGACCCCTGCCCCTCCGCTGGGGTTCTTCGCGGCATCGTCGATGGCCTTGCCCGTCTGGTACTGCATGTAATTGACCCCGAGAACCTGCATCTCCGACCTCGTGTCGATGGCCTTCTGCACCTCGTCAGGGAGGCTGATGGTCAGGCCGGAAATCTTGTTGATCTCGACGCCGTACTGCCCCAGGTGGTCCGGGCCCGTCGCAAGGACCTCCTGCTCTACGGTGGTCAGGTTGGCAGCAAGATCCGTGACCTTCAGTCCCTGCTGCTTCATCTTCCCGAGCGCGTTGTAGACCAGGATGACGATCTGCTCCTTCATCCTGTCCTCGACGTCTCCGGTGGTCTCTACGCTGAACGTTCCGACAAACTGGTTGATGAACAGCTCGGGGGACGATATCTTCCACCTGTACTCCCCGAACACCCTGAGGTTGATTATCCCGAACGTGGGGTCTGTGAACTGATAAGGCTGGGTGCTCCCGAACTTCCCGTCCAAATACCTCTTGGGGATGTAGTATACCTCGGCCCACTGAGTGACCCCGGTGAAGAACTTCAGCAGCTTGCCGACCACCGGGGCGTTGAAATCCGTCAGGGCGTACCTGTTCGGCTGGTCGAAGTATGTCAGCGCCTTCCCGTCTCTGTAGAACACCGCGATTTCGTCCTCGCGGACCACAACGTTGTCGTTCAGCCTGATCTGCCTTGGAGCCTTCCACAGGGCGCTGTTGACCTTCTGGTCGTCGGGCCAGGCGAAGGTCGTGGACCCGAACACGCTCCCCCCTGTCGCGGGAATCTCTCCGCCGCTCTTCTTTCCGAAGACCATCGCAATCACTCCCCGAGGGCTATGCCCTCTATCGTTTCCATCCTCAGCGACCACTTCTGCCTGATGTCGGCCACAGACCGGACAAACCCGTTCAGCGCGGTCTGTATGGAATTCGGGGCGCCCCCGTCGTAGGTGAGGGTCCCCGGGGAAGTCGCCTGGTCGAGCTGAAAGACGGCGCTCACAAAAGAGTAATCGTAGCTGTAGAGCTTGTTCAGCCTGTCCTCGTTTATCTGAATCGGCGCCACCCACCCGGCGTATCCCTGGCCGGCGTGCCGCACCTCTCCGCTCAGGGCCTGGACCTGCGACATCAGCGAACCCACGCTGGTGAGGTTGGTGAAGTCGTTCCCTGCGGCCACCTGTTTCCGAAGCTGCTGCAGGTTGTCTCTCACGTGGTCCAGCCTGTCGGCTACCTGGTTCCTCAGCAGCTCGTCGGATACCCTGAGGTCCTCCTTGCTCCTGTATCCTCTCAGCCCGGGGATGAGGAGTTCGAGCTTCTTCGCGATGCCCCTGTTGGCGTCCACCTGCTGCCTGATATCCGGGTTCCCCTGAGACAACGGCGTACGAAAAATCGACCCCCACTCCATCTAAATAAATATGGCGAACCATTGCCAAGTCTAGAAACGGTCTCATCTGGCATGGATCTCGAGAAGCTCCGGATAGGGTGCAGCGGCTGGTCGTACAAGGACTGGGAGGGGGTATTCTACCCGAAAGGGCTCGCCGCCAAGGATTACCTCCCTTACTACTCCAAGGTGTTCAACTGCGTCGAAATCGACTCTAGCTTCTACAGAATCCCCAACCAGTTCATGGTGAACCAGTGGAGAAGCAACACCCCGGATGGCTTCCTGTTCTCCCCCAAACTCCCGAAGAAGATCACCCATGAGAACAAGCTCAAGGACTCCGAATCCACCCTGGTCTACTTCTACAGCGTCCTGAGCAAGCTGAAGGACAAGCTCGGTCCCATTGCGATACAGCTCCCGCCTTCGGTGAAGCTCAGCACGCATGAAGGAGCCATGAAGGAGTTCATCTCGCAGCTGAGCCCCGAATTCAAGCACGCCGTCGAGTTCCGCCACAAGTCCTGGTTCACCCCCGAGGTCTACTCCCTCCTGAGGAAGAACAACATCGCGATGATTTGGACCCTCAACCAATACGTCGAGTCTCCTCCCGAGGTCACGGCCGACTTTGTCTACCTCAGGATGGTCGGGGACAGGGAGATCACAGAGTTCACCGGGGTCCAGAAGGACAGGTCCGCGGACATGAAGAGGTGGGCCGGGGCGGTGAAGGGGAACGCAGGCAAGTTCGAATCAGGGTATGTCTTCTTCAACAACCATTTCGCAGGTTTCAGCCCTGAATCGGCCAACGAGTTCAGGCGTCTCCTGGGCCTCATGGAGCTCGACTGGAAAGCCCAAGGTCCTCGGCAGCAGACCCTCTTCGGGTAGTTCCTGGATGATGCAGTCAGAGCGCAAGACGATTCTCCACGTGGACCTCGACGCCTTCTATGTCTCTGCTGAGAGGAGGGAGCGTCCGGAGCTCAGGGGGCTCCCCGTGGTGGTGGGGGCAGACCCCGAGGGCGGCAAGGGGAGGGGGGTCGTCATCACCTGCTCCTACGAGGCGAGGAAGTTCGGCCTCAGATCGGGGATGCCCATCTCGCAGGCCTACCGGCTCTGTCCCCAGGCGACGTACATCCCCCCGAACTGGGGGCTCTACGAGCGGGTCTCCGAGGAGGTGATGGCTACCCTCCGTGGCTTCGCCGACAGGTTCGAGCAGGGGAGCATAGACGAGGCGTACCTTGATGTCACCAGCAGGGCGCGGGACGAGGGATCGGCCACCCGGCTCGCGAAGGAGATCAAGAAGGCGGTCCTGGAGAGGCGCGGCCTTACCTGCTCGATCGGGGTCGCGCCCAACAAGTCGTCAGCCAAGATCGCATCCGACCACAACAAGCCGGACGGCCTGACGGTCGTCCCGTTCGACAAAGTCGCTGACTTCCTGGCCCCCCTCCCTGTCGGCGTCGTCCCGGGAATCGGCAGGAAGACGGGGGACTTCCTGAGCGAGAAGGGGATATCCACCATAGGCCAGCTGCAGGAGCTCGACGGCAAGCAGCTCGTCACCTGGTTCGGGAAGAACGGGGTCTGGCTCTGGGGGGTCATCCACGGGGAGGAGAACGTCGAGGTGAGGCAGCAGGAGATGCCGAAGTCGCTTAGCGTCGAAAGGACGTTCACGGACGACGTCAAGGACTTCCGGCGGGTCAGGGAGGAAGCGGCCGATGGGGCGTCCGAGCTGATGAGGAGGGTGAAGTCGGGAGGCTACTCCTACAGGGTGGCGGGAGTCAAGATCAGGTTCCGGGGGTTCGAGACCCATACCAGAGAGAAGACCCTGGTCAGCCACACCGACGACGAGGGGCCCCTAAGGGAGGCGGTGGACAGGCTCCTAGACGAGTTCGAAACGAAGGGGAAACCTGTCCGGCTGATAGGTGTCCGGGTCGCCGACATTCAGCGCTCGACCTCTGGTCCCTTGAGGCTGGACGACTGGGTCGGGGCCTGAGGGAGCCCCTGGGCCTCCTCTGGGAGCCTCGCGTCCTTGAACACGAACCAGAAGATGGCTATCCCCACGACGTAGAGCACCGTCGCTATGTAGAACGGTAGGGCAAGGTACCCTGCAGCGAAGAGGGCGAGCCCCGCGGTGGTCGAGAGCGAGTTGGGGAGGCGCCACAGGGCCGCGGTTATCCCCGACGCCATCCCGCGTTCGTCAGGGGAGACCAACCCCATGATGAGCGACTGGGTCAGGGGGTTGGAGAGGTTCATGAGGAGAACCCTCACCACGTAGATGGACGCAGCCACGCCGAAGGTGGGGGAGGAGGGGATCAGGACCATGAAGACCGTCGAGCTGGCTTCGGTCATCACGGTCGCCCTGACCAGTCCGAACCTTTTGGCGAGCCTGGGGGACATGAACACCACGAAGGCCGTGATGAGCGACGTCACCCCCAGGACAGGGACGCTGATGACGTCGCTCACGCCGTAGGCCGCCGAGAACCAGTAGCCCATGGATGGGACGAACAGCCCCGCCCCGACCGCGATCAGCATGCTGTACACCAGGTACTGCCGAATTATCCGTCCGGACTTCCTCGGCAGTATCCCCTTCAGCCTGTTGAAGCTCGTCCCTTCCTTCACCAACAGGAGGAATGGTGTGACTGCAAGACTGATGAGCCCCATGGCGATGTACAGGATGACGTGCGCCTCTCCTGCGCTCACCCCGAGACTCTGGAGGCTCGCCACTGTCGCTATCACGAACCCTCCAATCCCGGAGGCTATCCAGCCAAGGAACGACAGGAGGGAAAACGCGAGCGTCCGTTTCTGGTCCCCGGCGTGGTCGGCGATGAGAGCAGAAACCGACACCGCGAACGAAGCTTCCCCGGTCCCTTCGACCACGGCGACCAGGATGAGGAGGGCAAAGTTCGACGTCAGGGCGAACCCGATCAGACTCAGGCTGGCGCAGACGTTGCCGACGAGGAGCATGTTCCTCCTCCCGTACCGGTCAGCCACTATCCCGAGGGGGATGCTCTCCGCCACGAGGGTCAGCCCCATGGTCCCGATGACCCACCCCGTCAAGGTCGGGGCAATCCCCTGGATCTTCGGGAGGAAGTAGGAGAGGTCGGAATAGATGAACCCGATGACCATGTTCGGGATGAAACTGAGGTAGATCAGCAGCTTCGCCTGCCGGGGGATCCCCCCATACTCTCTGAACAAGCCTGCACTCCAGACAGGCAAGTTGGTATAAACACAAAGGAACGGGCCCAGGGCCTCTGGCGATGCCAGCGAAACTGAGCGACTCTGTCATCGGGGTGGACGTGGGGGGGACTTTCACCGACATCATAGTCGGCGGCCCGGACGGGCTGACCGTTCTGAAGCTCCCGACTACGGCCGCCCCCGCCAGCGCCGTCTTGCGGGGACTGCGAAGAATGGGGAAGGGAGCAAGGCGCGCGAGGCTCATCTCCCACGCGACCACCCTCGCCACCAACGCTCTGATCACTCATTCAGGGCTTGCCCGGACGGCGCTCATCACCAACGAAGGTTTCAGGGACATACTGGAGATAGGAAGGCAGAGGAGGCCCGAAGTCTACTCGCTCGACACCAGGAGGCCCGCTCCCCTGGTGGAACGGCGCGACAGGCTAACGGTCAGGTGCAGGGTGGGCGCGGACGGTTCGTTGGTCGCTCCGCTCGACCCGAGAGACGCGGCCTCCTTGGCTGAGAAGGTCTCCGATGGGGAGTACGAGTCAGTCGCCGTCTGTTTCCTCAACTCCTACCTCAACCCCATCCACGAGGATGGAGTGAGAAGGGCCCTCCTGAGGAAACGGTTCAGGGGGCACATCAGTCTTTCCAGCGAGGTCGACCGGGAGTACAGGGAATACGAGCGGACATCGACCACGGTGGTCAACGCGGCGCTTTCGCCGCTCATGTCGGGGTATCTGTCGTCTCTCTCGGCTTCCCTCCGCCGCTCCCGGATCCTCGCCCCTGTCTACGTCATGAACTCCGACGGCGGGGCGAGCACGATTGCCTTCGCGTCGTCCCATCCAGTCGTCGCCATCGAATCGGGGCCGGCCGCCGGGGTGGTCGCGTCCAAGCTCCTCGCGCGCAGGCTGTCAATGCCGAGGGTCCTGACCTTCGACATGGGTGGGACCACCGCCAAGGCGGGGACGGTCATCGACGGCGAGCCTGAAATCACCAACGAGTTCGAAGCTGCCGGCAGCACCCACAGCGGGAGATCCATCAGAGGGAGCGGCTACCCGGTAAGGGGGGAGTTCATCGACCTCGCCGAGGTCAGTGCGGGGGGCGGAACAGTCGCCTGGGCCGACGAAGCTGGCGAGCTCAAGGTCGGCCCCCGCAGCGCGGGTTCCAGTCCTGGCCCCGCCTGTTACGGGTTCGGCGGGACCGAGCCCACAGTGACCGACGCCAACGTTGCCCTCGGCAGGCTCAACCCTCGTTTTCTCCTGGGGGGTGCGATGAAGATTCATCGCGGCCTCGCACTGCGTTCGTTGCGAAAACTCTCAAGGAGGCTTGACCTTCGTCCACAGGAAGTCGCCTCCGGCATCATCAGGCTCGTGAACTTCGACATGTCGAAGGCCATATCGATGGTGACGGTCGAAAGGGGGCACCGTCCTGAGGACTTCACGATGTTCGCCTTCGGAGGAGGCGGCCCGCTGCAGGCCTGCGACCTCGCCGAAGGGATGGGAGTCAGCGAAATCGTCGTCCCGGTCCACGCCGGCCTCTTCTCGGCCTACGGCCTGCTGGCGGGAGAGCTCACCAGGACCTTCACAGAGCCGGTTCTGGAGACGGAACCTCGCCTTAAAGGGAGGTTCAGGGAGCTCGAGAACGCAGCCGCCAGGCAGCTGCGGAGGGAAGGATTCAGACACTCCGAGGCCACCCGATTCGTAGAGTGCCGGTACCTCGGCCAGTCCCACGAACTACTTCTTCCGTTCGTCGGCGACGAGTCCATCCGAAGGCAGTTCGACGCTCGGCATGCGGAGCTCTACGGTTACTCTCTCCCTGACAGCATGGAGGTGGTCAACATCAGGGTCCGGGCCTCGGTCAGGAGGCCGTCTATCGCCCCCCTCCGGTCCGGCCGGGGCGCACGACCCAAGCGCCCCACAGAGAGAAAAGCCTGGATCGGCGGCAAGATGGTCACGGCCAGGGTGGTCACCCGCGAGGCCCTCGCGCCCGGCGAGTCTGGACGCGGCCCCAGCATAATCGAGGAGTATGACTCGACTCTCGTGGTGAACTCCGGGTGGACCTGGACTGCCGAGGGCTACGGGACGAGGGTTACCAGATGAAACGCGGCGACGTGACCCTGCAGATCATCGGCAGCTCCCTCCTCTACGCCAGCGAGGAGATGGGGATCGCCCTCCGCAACTCCGCCTATTCCCCGAACATCAAAGAGAGGATGGACCATTCGGCCGCGGTCTTCGACGGAGAAGGGAGGCTCCTCGCCCAGGCAGAGCACATCCCAGTCCATCTCGGCTCCCTTCCGTGGGGGATGAAGAACATCATCGACTACTGCGCCAGGGAAGGCCTCGCTCTGGAGGAAGGCACCATGGTGGTCTCCAACGACCCCTACCTGACGGGGACGCACCTTAACGACGTAACGCTCGTGGCCCCCATCTACCACCGGGGCTCCCTGGTCGCCTTCGCAGCCAACAAGGCGCACCACGCCGATGTCGGAGGGGCCACCCCGGGGAGCATCTCGATGAATGCGAGGACCCTCGAGGACGAGGGGTTCGTCTTGGAGCCATCAGTCCTGTGGAAGGGAGGCACCTTTGACGAGGCGGTCGTGAATGCCCTCGCTTCAGCCTCAAGGACTCCCACCGAGCGGAAGGGGGATCTGAAGGCCCAGGTCGCAGCCAACGTCACGGGGGTCAGGCGGGTCAGGGACGTCATCGACAAGTATGGGATAGACGCCTTCGAGCTCTCCTCGGTCCGGTCCTTCAGGCACTCAGAGGCTCTGACAAAGGCAAGGCTCTCGAAGTTCCGCCGAGGCTCCTACGAGGCTTCTGACTTCCTCGAAGGCCGTGAGGGGGAGGACCTGACCCTGAAAGCGAGGGTGACCGTCTCGGCCTCCGGGGTCGACGTGAGCTACGCAGGGACCTCCAGGGAGGTCGACTATCCCCTCAACGCCGTCTTGGGCGTGACGATTTCTGGGGTCCACTTCGTCTTCCGGTGCCTCCTCGGGGACGACATACAGGCCAACCACGGCGCCTTCGCCTCCCTGAAGATTGATGCCCCTTCCGGCACCATTCTGAATCCGACCCGCCCTCACCCGGTGGGGGGAGGGAACGTCGAGACCAGCCAGCGGAACGCGGACGTCATCTTCCGGGCCGTCTCACGGGCGGTCAGGGGGATGGTCCCTGCGGCCGCCGGCGGCTCAATGAACAATGTGATGATCGGCGGGGAGGCGGGCGGGGGCGCCTGGGCGTTCTATGAGACCATCGGGGTGGGCCTGGGAGGGAGCAGGAGCAGAGACGGGATAGACGGCATACAGGCAAACATGACCAACACCATGAACACCCCCATCGAAGCCATAGAGCGGAGCTTCCCGCTGAGGGTCGTCCGCTACGAATTCAGGCCCGACAGCTCCGGGGCGGGAACGCATCGTGGTGGTTCGGGGCTCGTCAGGGCGTTCGAGGCTCTTTCAGACAGGACGACCTTCACAGTCCTGGCCGACAGAAGGCGGCACAGGCCGTGGGGGCTCGGCGGAGGCGGGCCGGGTGCTCCGACCAGGGTTGTCGTCCTGAAGAGCGGGAAGGCGACCGAGGTCCCAACGAAGTCGACCCTCGCCCTGGCGACGGGGGATGTCGTCGAAGTCATGACCGCCGGGGGAGGCGGCTACGGCGAACCCCAATCAAGGTCGAGGAAGATGGTCGCGAGGGACACCGCGAACGGGCTCCTATCTGAGGCTGGAGCCAGGCGGGACTACCGCTTCAAGCTTTTGGCTTGAACCTGGCGGGGTCGAGGAACCCAAGGTCGTACGACGTGGTTCCACGGGTCGCGAAGTCGGCAGCCACCTCGCCGAGGACGCTTGCGAACTTGAACCCGTGACCGGAGCACGCGCTCACGACCACGACCTTCCGGTCAGCAGGGTGCAGCCCCACGGCGAAGTTCAGGTCCGGGGTGTTGGTGTAGAGGCAGGTGGTCGAGGCGATGGGTGTCCCCTCCAGATCCCTCAGCCTGCGAGAGACGAAGCCCCTCACCGGAGCGATGTCTTCTTCGGAGACTTCCCGCCTGACCTTATCCGGGTCGCTTGACTCACCGCCATGAGTCCGCGCCACCTTCACTCCGTGCCCCACGTCGGGGAGGCCATAGTAGAACTGGTTCGCGTCCTCTTCCATGATGAAGACCGGCATCTTCGAAGGCGAAAAGCGGTCCTTCCCGCCCGACGAGAACCACAGCGGGACCTGCCTCTCTACCTGCAGGGGGATGAGCCCTGGGAGCAGCCCTCCATTCCATGGGCCGGCACAGAAGACTAGCTGTGCGGCCGTCTGAGTCCCTGCCGGGGTTTCCACTTCGACCCCTTCCGCCGTGCTCTTCCATTTCTGGACCTGCTCTGCGAAACGGTACTCGCACCCTGCCTCGCTCCCCAGCCCGACGAACGCCCTGACGCACTCCTCGGCGGAGAGCACCCCGGCCGTTTCTTCATAGACGGCATCGTATTCCTCTCCGAGAGTGAAGGCGCCGAACCGCTTTTCGGCTTCGGAGGCCGTCAGACGCTCGTGTGCGATACCATGGGCCTTGGCGCTCTTCAGCACCCCCTTCACGAGCTCGCCGTTCGGCTTTCCTATCATCAGCCCGCCGGTCACTCGGAGGAGTCTCTTTCCTGACTTCGACTCGAGCTCTCTCCAGGAGTCGTAGGCCCGCCGCAGAAGAGGGACGTAGCGCGGGTCTTCATAGTACGCAAGTCGGATGATTCTTGTCCTGCCGTGAGACGAGCCGAAGGTGTGATTGACGCCGAACCTCTCGATGTTCAGGACCCTGAGCCCTCTCCTGGCGAGGTTGTAGCTGGATGCAGCCCCCATCACCCCGCACCCCACCACTATGACGTCCCATCTGCTCCGTCTGGGGAATGACCCTCCGTGCCGGACCTCTTGACTAAGTGCCAATTCTCTCCTTCGCTGACTTCAGCCTTCCCTCCAGCCATGGGAGCGCTTCCGTGATAAACGATGGGCCATGATGAGCCAGGAAGTCAAGAGGTCCAGGCGTGACGAACACGTTCCCCAGTCCTACGGCCCTGAGTCCCTCCCACCCCCTGGAGGCGAGCAGCGACACGACATCTCCAGCACTGAAGCTGGAGTACATCTTCGGCTCGTACACGATCACGTCCGGGCCCTGGGCAGCTACCCAGTCCAGGTCGGGCTTGAGCCACTCGCTCCTCTCCTTTTCATAGATCTGCGGGCTCCCAAGCAGCCTGAAGGCGTCAGTGATGTAGCTGAAGGACCCGAAACTTACCGGTCCTCCGAGATCAATCTCCACGTAGCTCCTAAGGTCGGAGGTCCTGCCCAGTCCTCCTACCCTTCGAAGCAAGCTTCCAGCGAGCTCTCTGGCCGGTTCAGCGGCGCCAGTCACCAGCCCCACCTTGTTCACGAAGTCGACGATCCCTGCCACGGACACAGGGAGTTCGAGCGGATAGACAGGGTACTTCTTCGAAAGTCTGAGGGCGAACTCCCGCTGATACCCTGTGACTGTGAGGACCAGGTCCGGGCGCAGTTCAGCCAAGGCGTCGTCCCGCACCGAGTTGTAGCTCCCGATTCGGCGCTTCGCTCTAGCCGCTTCAGGTCTCGCGCAGAACGCACTGACCGCTGCAACCTTCTCCCCCAGCCCAAGAAGGAACAGGGTCTCGGTGGCTGCCGGGCTGAAGCTGACTATCCTCTGGGGAGAGTCGGGGACCAACACTTCGTACCCAAGGACCTCGCTGAATACCCGGCCCACGGGCGCCAGCTTTGCCTGGGACGCGATATGTTTTTCCTGGATTCTCCGATACACTATAACTACCGTTAAATACACTTGTGGAACTCCTCCAGCCTACTGACTTGGTCGATTCCAAGAAACTGATTACGGCTACTCTTTTCGGCGTGGTAATCGGCATCGTATACGGCGCTCTTCCGTTCGAAATCGCCGACTCTCTGATCGTCTTCGAAGCCATACTCCTTTCGCTCAGTTTCATACTTCTTGGGCCCGGTGGCGCGACCTATACAGGTCTCATCAATGGGTTGATTGAGACTCCGTTGCAGCTCTCGTTTGGCCCATTCGCGTTGGGCGTGGCCCTGTTGTATGGGGTCCTCGTGGACGCGTTCAGCAGCATGTTCAGGGTGACCTCTGAAGGCAAGGTTCGTCCGAAGAGACTGATAGCCTCCTTGAGCTTGAGTACGATCATCACGGGGATGGTAGCAACCTTCGCATTCATCGCCTTGGGTTTCGGCACGACGGCGCCGGTCGTGGAGGTGTATCTGCCGGTATTGGCCGTCGGTGCCGTAAGCGGTACCATAGGAGGTTTCCTCGCCGTAAGGATATGGGAACGGAACCTCAGTCAGAGGTTCCGGCCCGTTCAGGCGCCTGCAATCTGACCCTGCTCCATCTCGCCTATCTCCCGCCCGAGCTTCTTCGTGAACCTGTACAGGATGTACAAGAGGAGCACCCCCAGCACCACGAAGGTGCCTCCGGCAATGTCGCTGGCGATCGCCCCGGTCACCAGCCCCGCGGCGAGAACGAAGACGCCAATGGCGATGATCAGGATCGCTGCGGTACGGGAGACTGGGCTCACCCTGACCTTGACGGACATCGGCGCGTGCGCCCGAGGCAGGCGGTTAAACTGTTCTGGTCCCGGTGGCTCGCCTACCGCTTCTTGCCGGCCTTCGCCTCTTCCTTCAGCAATTTGTAAAGCCTGAATCGGTCGTTCTCGCCGGGGGAGAGCGTGTAGCCGCAGACCCGGCAGGTGACCCCCTGGCCCGTCTCCTTCAGGTCGAGGCGGCCGCATTTGGGGCATCTCATTTCGTCGGCCTGGCTCTTCATGGATGACCGCTGGCGGTGGATTGGTTCAAAAGCTTGACGAACCGGCGCGGTCAGCCCTTCGGGCTAGTCTACCAGATTGCCACCAGGGTGTCCCGGCCGAAAAGGCCTGCTTTCTGGGCGTACCTGGCGTAAAGCAGGTTGGGGAACGAGATGTCCGCCAGGTAGAGCCTGCCCACATACTTCCTCGCCCCAGGGCTAAGGAACCCCACCTTTGGGAGGCCCAGGGTCACGGTGGTGTCGGCGGCGATGCAAGGCTCCCCCGGGTCGCCTGTCGTCGCGTCGAGCCCGGACGGGATGTCGACGGCCAGGATCTTCGTCTTCGAAGCGTTCGCCCGGCGGATCAACCCCGCGAGCGGCTCCTTCGGATCCCCTTTGAGGTTGTAGCCGAGCAGTGCGTCGACAAGGAGATGCGCCCCCCTCAGCCCCGACTCGGGACCCACAGGAAGAGCGCCCATCTTCTCGACTATCTCCAGGTGCTTGGCCGGAAGAGCCTTGAGGTCGGCCCTATCCCCGGCCAAGACCAGGCTGACCTGCGCGCCCCAGTTCTGCAGATGCCTGGCCGCGACGAGACCGTCCCCTCCGTTGTTCCCCTTTCCCACCAGGACCCCGATCTTCTTTCCAGCCGTGTCCCCGCCCAGCAACCGCCTTGCCGCGTTTGCCACGGCGAGGCCCGCGTTCTCCATGAGGACGAGCTCGTCGATTCCGAATTCCTCGATCGCACTCCTGTCGAGCTCTGCCATCTCCTGGGCAGTAAGAAAGACGACGTCCCCCTGGGTTCTCAAGCCGACCCCGCGCCCGCGGAACCAGCTGTCAAATATTATTCTTCAAACTGGCACCCGGATTAGAGCCTCCGGTATATTGGAAATCGGAGCCCGTCACGTCCTGGCAATGAGCTTCGTATCCAAATGGCAGAAGAAGGACCAGGGCCCTGGCTTCGCAGACAAGCTCAGAGATTCAGTCCGGACACCAATTCCATTGAAGTCCCAGATAGAAGAGGCGAACCGTCAGATTAGGCTCCTCATTACACAGCTCGACGGCACGGTCAACAGGATCAAGCAGCGCGATTCCACCATATTCAAGAGCGTCGTCTCGTCCCTCGCAAAGCACGACACGCAGCACGCTACGGTCTACGCCAACGAGCTCGCAGAGATCAGGAAGATGGGCAAGATGGTCACCCAGGCCCAGCTCGCCATGGAGCAGATCTCCCTGAGGCTCGGCACCATCACAGACATCGGCGAGATAGCAAGCACGCTCGCCCCAGCTGTGTCCGTGATCAAGGGGATGAAGGAGAGCCTCAAGATGGCGCTCCCGGAGGCAGACAAGGAGATCAGCGAAATCTCGACCCTGCTCAGCAGCGTGCTCATCGACGCGAGCACCACGGGAGGGTTCTCGCTGAACTTCGACGCAGCCAACGAAGATGCCCAGAAGGTCCTCGAGGAGGCGGCGGTCGTGGCAGAACAGCGGATGAACGAGAGCTTCCCGGAAATCCCTGCGGGCGTCCTCACAACAGAGGAAAGCGACGGCCTAACGGCGTAGCCTTCTCCTTCCACAGCGACAGGTCATGGTTGTGGGCATCCACAACCATGCCCCGGTTCTTCTTTCAACGCCGTTGAACGCGTTTTAATTCCAATCTGCTTAATATCGAGCCGGTGGGACTGCCGCCAGTTTGAGAGTCAGCGGAGGCAGGCGTTCAGTCCCCCCCAACGTCGGTCCTGCGGCCCAGCCCGCCGCCGGTCGCGGTCGCAGAGCCGCGGGGCTAATCATGGCGGCTCTCCTGCTGATGGCCGCATTCCTGGTCGCCGCGCCCTACCTTTCTTCGGCACTGAAGCAGGGGTACTCCATCCTCTCCGAGCAGGCCGCGACGGGGCCGGGGGTGATCGCCACCAGCCAGGTGAGTACCGCGGCCGCTTCGGCGCAGTGTTCGAGCGTCGTCTCCGTGAAGAGCATCGCTCCCCCTGACATCAAGAACGGCTCGGCCGACATCGCCTATCCGCCTGACTACTGCACCCTCGCTTCGTACGCCCTGCAGCGGATCAACGCGGACCGGGCGGCCAACGGGACCGGGCCGGTCAGCCTGGGATACAATCAGGCCGCACAGCAACACGCGGACTCGATGCTCTACTATGGCTACTTCAGCCACTTCAGCCACTTCGACACCCAAGGGTACAAGCCGTACATGCGGTACTCGCTCCTGGGAGGGCGTGGCGCCGACTTCGAGAACGTGGCCTTCATCTCCTACTCAGCCAACCACTTCGCCTCCACCTCGGCAGCCGAGGAAGCCATCAGGCAGCTCGAAAGCTCCATGGTCTACAACGACAGCTCGTGCTGCAGCAACGGGCACAGGTACAACATCCTGAACCCACTCCACAACATCGTGTCCATCGGGGTCGCCTACAGCGGAACCACCCTCTACTTCGACGAAGAGTTCGAGAGCGACTACGTCAACCTCAACTTCACGGCGACGGCGGCTTCGGCGGCGAACCCCTACTATGTCACGATGACCGGCACCCTGATCCAGTCGGTGGCCGCTCCCGGCTCAATCTACATCGGATTCGACAGTACCCCCGCTCCGGAGACCACCGGACAGCTCGACAGCGGTCCCCACGAATACACGCCAGGGACCCTGATCGGGGGAGTGCTCCCCCCTGCTTTCCTCGGAAGGTGCGCCCAGTTCACCACGGGGATCACGGTGTGCGCAGACAACTGGAAGTTCTCTCCTTCGGGGGTCGACATCGCCTTCTCTCTCCGGCAGTTCGTGAAGACCTACGGCCCGGGGGTGTACACGGTCTACCTGATCACCGGCTCGGATACCAGCTCTGCCATAACCTCGATTTCCGTCTTCGTCCCCTAGCGTGTGGACTGGGCCTGCTCGAGCTGGGCCCTGATGGCCTCGGCCGTGGCGTCCATCTCATCGGGAGTGAAATGCTTCCTGTCAGTGAACCTTCCCTTGTCCTCCATCTTGACAGGAATCACGTGGACGTGCACGTGGGCGACCACCTGGTTCGCTGCCTCGCCGTTGTTCTGCACAAAGCGGAAGCCATCGGCCGCCACCGCGGCGACCACCGCCTTGGAGACTTTGGAGGCGACCTGGAAGAGCTGGGCGATGTCTCCCTCTTTCATGTCCCAGATGGTCTCTCCGTGCTCCTTCGGGCAGATCAGGGTGTGCCCCTTGGAGAAGGGGTGGATGTCCAGAAAGCCGATGTACTTGTCGTCCTCGTAGACGACGCTCGAAGGGGACCTCCTCGAGACGATCTGGCAGAAGATGCACCGCTCGGGGCCTGCGGGAGGGGTGCTGAAGGGCAGTCGCTTCAATGTCCCATCAGCCTCTCGACGGCTCAAGGCAACTAAACCTTTGCCTGACGACCTATCTTAATACCCTCGACCTGGCTCGCGCAGGGGGTTGATCTGCGAGCGCTGTCATGCCGGCCAGATGCTCGAGTACGAACGTCAGGTCGGACGCGAGTCGAAAGTCACCATAAGAGGGACCCGCTGCGAACGGTGCGGGTTCGTCCAGCTCAGCAACGACGACGACATCTGGTCGGCAGCCTGACCTGCCGCTACTGACTGGGGGTTGCCGCCTGTCTGTAGGCCGCGATGAAATCCAGGGCGAACTTGTCGGCCTGCTTCTCGGTCCCTCTGTGTCTCCCGCTGGTCGACCGCAGGTGATGGTAGAACTCGTGGATCATCACAAAGGGGTCGTAGAGGAACTCGCGCCTGGCGGCGAGTATCTCCTTCCTTCCCTGGGAATAGACTGCAGCCACCCCCTTCGACCTCCCTTCGAACACGCCGACACCAAGGCGTGGCACGGAGACCCTGTACCAGCGCGAGAGGACCCCAATCGCCTCCTCGGTCTTCGAATCCAAGATGAGGGCTACGACAAAAGCCTTCATCTGGGACTCTGCATCCATTCCTGCCAACCGGGGTCCCTCACGCACTTAAGGAGTCCTGGCACCGTCAACCATGTTGAGCCTTTGGTCAGCAATCCTTGATTCCACTGTTCAACTGTCGCCCGGGCCGTCACAGCACCCATGAACAGGCGCAGACACATCAGGTTGGCTGGTCCGAGAGGCGTCCGTTTTAGGGGACCTCAGTCTCTATTCGCCATCGGCTGACCTCCTGGGATTACCCGAGCACGGCTTAAAGCCCGAGCGGGAGCTGCGGTGGGGACATGCCCTCACCCAGGGCCCTCCTTTCTTGGAGCGGAGGAAAGGACAGCGCTCTTGCTCTCTATGAGGTGCAGAAGTCCAAGGATTTCGAGGTGGTCTCCCTCCTCACCACCCTGACGAAAGACTTCAACAGGATCAGCATGCACGGCGTCCGGAAGGCTCTGCTGGACATACAGGCGTCACGGATCGGGGTGCCAGTTGAGGAAGTGTGGATAAGCAAGGGCGCGGCCAACGTCGAGTACGAGTCTCAGCTCTCGAAGGCTCTGTCTCACCACTATCGCAAGAGGGTTCGCACCGTCATCTTCGGAGACCTCTTCCTTGAGGACATCAGGAAGTATAGAGAAGACAGGCTGTCGGCGATGAAGATGAAAGCAGTCTTCCCGAACTGGAAAAGAGACACCAGAGAGCTGGCGTCATACTTCATCAAAGAGGGATTCAGCGCCATTCTCTGCACGGTCGACCCCAGGGCCCTCGACCCCGCCTTCTGTGGGAGGGAGTTCGACGAGTCGCTGCTGTCCGACCTCCCTGCGACTGTGGACCCATGCGGCGAGAACGGCGAGTTCCACACCCTCGTCTACGGAGGTCCCATCTTCGAGAAGGATATCGAAGTGAGGAAAGGTGAAGTGGTACTCAGGGACGGCTTCTACTTTGCAGACATATTCCCGGGGTGAGGGGAATCAGTTCGCTTTCGGGCGGAACGAATTATATGTGCGGCATCCGCGGCTGAAGTGATGCAGTCTCTATCCCGGCTGCTTGAGATTGCGGAGCGGCCGGTACGGGGGCCTTCCCCGTCCTTCGGGAAGCCGCATCTGGTGCTGGCGTTCATGACTATCGGCGAGAGCGGGACCGTCGGGAGGCAGGCTCTGGCGGCGCGCTGCGGATTGAAGGAAGGGCCTGTGCGGACGGTGCTCAAGAAGCTCCGTGAAGGCGGATACGCGAAGTCCAACGCCTCCGGGTGCTATCTGACCGACGCAGGGAAGCGGGTCTACGAATCTCTCCGCTCCCGGCTCTCCCCCTTCGCCCTGCTGGAGGGCTCGAAACTCGCGATCGGGGCGTGCCAGGTTGGCATAGTAGCAAGGGGCGGAGGGCCGGCGGTGCAAAGCGGCCTGGAACAGCGTGATTCGGTCATCAGGCTCAACGCGCTGGGCGCAACGACCTTCGTGGTCAAAGACGGCAAGTTCACCGTCCCAGGAGGCTCCTCAGATTCAGAGAAGGAGTTCCCGAGCAAGGTCTGGACAACCCTGAAAGAGCGACTCGGCCCGAAGGACGGCGACGCCGTCGTGGTGTGCGGCGCGAAAGACGAAACCACGGCGAAGCTTGGGGCCCTGTCGGCGGCCCTCACTCTCCTCTAGCTACTGGTTCTGAGCCTGCTCGGTTGACGGGGGTGACTCCGCCGACGGCTTGTTGACCTGCCTGTTGATGGCGTCGGCGAAATAGTGCCCAGTAACGAGAATCTTGACCGACTTCACTCCCTTCACCTGGGCAATGCCGTCTCTCAGGTCTTGGGAGATTTTCAGCGCGAAGACCGGTGGGCAGTACGGCGTGGTGGCGTGGTACTCTATGTCTACCTGGCCGTCCTTGACATCGAGTTTGTCAATGAGGTTCATCTCCGCTATCGGCATCCCTATCTCCGGGTCGACGACCTTCGATATCTGCTTCTGCACTTCCCTAAGGTCAACTTGCTCGGTAGACATGGAATCCGAGGAAAACGCACGTTTCCGCTACAAAAAGATTGTCCCCCGGCAGGTCTGCGCTTCGGCCGAACGGTCGCTGAAGGGTGAAGCGAGGGGTGTCCCCTAGCTGCTGTCAGGCTCTGAAGCTCCGGACGAAGCTCCTCCACTCAGGTCTCCCATCGAAGGGGATGTAGAGCCTGACCCTATCCACCAGCCCGCCGTACCTCTCACTTAGGGCGCTTCCCATCTCTTTCCAGCTCCCTTCCACGACGAACGCTTCCAGCATCTGGTCTGGAACCTCTGACGCCATCTTCTGCCATTCTCCCTTTGACGAAAGGGCGTGGAGGCGGTCGCACACGTCCCCCCATCCGTGCAGGTCCATGACTCTCCTGTAGCTCCGGGTCGAGGCGTAGAACGCCACCTGGGCCCTCATCGTCTCCCTGATCTTCTTCCTTTCCGATTCGGTCTCCCCTGGGGCAGCAAACACGGACGCCGCGAACGTAAACGAATCTCTCTTCCTCCCCGATTTCGTCCGGCCCTGGTCGGCCGAAGGGATGACCACTTCCCTCAGGTATCTCACGGTATGAAGGGGGTGGATGTGGATTCCATCGGCAACGGCTCCTGCCACCCTGCACATCCCCGGGTTCACGGCGGCGACATAGACCGGTATCTGCGGATTCCCTATCGGGCCCGGGCTGAAGAAGGGGGTCATCAGGTCCAGTTTGATGAACCGCCCCTGGAAGTCGAGTCTCCCTCCGTCCTGCCAGCTCCCCCAGACCGACCTGAGGGCCAGAATCTCCTCCTTCATCTTGGGGGCTGGAGGCTCCCACTTCATCCCGAACCTCCTCTCGATGTGACCTTTCACCTGGCTCCCCAGCCCCAGGATCATCCTCCCACGCGAAAGGCTCTGGAGGTCCCACGCCGTGTATGCCAGAGTAGTAGGGCTCCTGGTGAACGCCAGCGCAATCGAGGTCCCCAGGGCTATCCGCTTTGTGCTGCCAGCCGCCAGGGCGAGCTGTATGAACGGGTCGTGCTTGGTCTCGTTGCACCAGAAGCAGTCGAACCCGAAGGCTTCGGCCCTCCGGGCCAGCGCGGCGGCCTCTGAGGGAGAATTCACTGCGACCTCGGCGTCAACCTTCAAGGCGTGGTCACGCCCTTCAGGACGCCTCTTAAATCCGAACCATCGAGGGCTGGCCACCCCCGTTGGTCTACGTCCCAATTGCAGCAGGTCTGGTCGCCGCATTTTGCTGGGGGACCGCCGACTATCTCTCCAGAAGCCAATCCGAGAAGCTGGGGTACTACAGGACGGTCCTCTATTCGCACGTGGTAACCCTCGTGATCGTGCTAGCCCTGGTCCCGCTTGTCGACCCAGTCCCTGTCTTGGCTGCAGCGCCGGTCATGGCCCTCGTCCTCGCAGGGTTGCTGAACCTGGCCGCTTTCATCCTCCTCTATCGCGCCTTCCACCGGGGAGTCGTTTCGGTCGTCGCCCCGATAGCGTACACCTACCCGGCCATCACCGCGGCCCTCTCCGTCGTGGTCCTCGGCACTGTGATCTCATCCGGCGAAGTCCTTGCCATAGGCGGGGTCATCGTCGGGGTCGTCCTCCTCTCCACTCGGTTCTCAGAGCTCAGATCCCTCGTCGCCGGGCGGGGGTCGGCCAACTTCACTTCCGGGGTTGGCTCGGCCCTGGGCTCATCCGCCATCTTTGGGGGGGTCTACGTGCTGATAGGTTATGCCGCTCCCCTGGTCAGCCTGGCCATACCTGTGATCATACTCAGGGTCGTCGCCACTTCGGCCGGCTTTGTGCTTGCCCCCATGCTGAAGCAGGACGTGAGGCCGTCTCGCATGGCCTTCTCGAGGAATATCTTCGTTATGGGCTTCTTGGAAGCCGCCGGGTTCCTGACGTTCACCTATGGGATCCTCTCGGCCAGCGGCGCCCTCCCCATAGTGGCTGCCATAGGAGGGATGGGAGGGGCCGTGGCGGCGTCCTACGGGCTCTTCTTCCTGAAAGAGAGGCTGGAGCCGAACCAGATGGCAGGGGTGGCGCTGGCCCTGGCCGGGGTCTTCGCGCTGCTGTATCTGGGAGGTTAGGAGACTGGACTACTTCGAAGCGATACAGGAAGGGAGGAAGAGGGTGAACCTCGCCGTCTCTACGCTCCAGGACGTCGCAGGACCTTGCTACCCGATGCTATTCCTGAAGCTGGGAGTCGCCGACTGGACCCCCGTGGGAGAGGAGATGCTCCACAAGGTCGTTCCGGGGAAGGGCGGCACCGCCGCGCTGGTCATCTGTGACGGAGAGGGGAACTCCAAGGCCATGAGTACCTTCGTGCCCGTGGACAGGGCCCGGGAGTTCGGGAAATCCCTCGAGCTCAAAGGGATTCCGGTCTTTCCCGGAGAAGTCAAGCTCCCAATATGAACCTCCTCTTTATTAACGGCCGGGCCTCAGCAGAAACCGCGTCCTAGCCGCAGCCGCCCGAGGCCCCGAACTCCTGTCAGCTCGACGCAGTCTTGGGCGTTGCCAGTTAGACGCGAGAAAATTGGGGGTGAACGAATGGCAAGATGCTCGGTATGCAAGGGTCACGCGGTCGCTTCGTGCGCGGAGTGCGGGGCGATGGTGTGCATGTCTCACTCAACCACTATCTTCGACGAAACAAGCAGGGCGATGAAGACCTACTGTGGCAACTGTACGGCAAAGCGGATGCCGATGTGGGTCTCACGAAGAAGGTAAGCGCTCAGCGGCTCCTGCCTCTCGCTGCTCCACTGTGAAGTAGAGCCTTCTGTTGTTCTTTCCCTTGTTCTCGGTCTTCAGGGCGACGACCTTCCCTATCTCCCGAGTGTTCTTGACGTGCACTCCGCCATCTGCCTGGGTGTCGACATCTCCTATCTGGACTATCCTGAGGACTTCCAGTGAAGGGGGCATGGCGTTGGCGAGCTTCACGAACCCGGGCTTTGCCAGGGCCTCCTCTCTCTTCATGAAGAAGGTCTTCACCTCCAATCCCCTGGCAACGGCGTCATTCGTCTTGCCGACGTAGTCTGATATACGGTCTTTGCTGAAATCCTCCAGGTTGAAGTCCACTCGCGACTCGTCTGGGCTGATCTGGTTGCCTGTGATCAGCGCCCCTGTCTCCCTGTTGACAACGGAGCTGAGGATGTGGGCCGACGTGTGCATCTTCATTATCCTGTACCTCCTCTCCCAGTCGAGGACCCCATGGACCCTGTCCCCAACCCTCAGTTCGGCCGGGGTCTCGAGCATGTGATACACGCTGTCCCCTTCTTTCGTCGCTTCGATGACCCGCATGCCGTTGATTCTGCCCGTGTCCGAGACCAGGCCTCCCCCCCTGGGGTTGAACGCGGTCTGGTCCAAGACCACCCTGTTGCCTTCGACGAGCTCCACTTCGGCGTCGAACTCCCTGACATACATATCGTCCCAGAATAGCTTCTTGGTCATCCTCTCCTCCCGCTCTTTGCGCCTGCTTTAAGATTCAACCGCTTCAGTATGCGCTGATCTTGGTCTGGGTGAGCTCCCTCGAGATTAGGACGCTCTCCCTCATCCATCTGCTCTTCGAGATCCTCATCCTAGAGAGCGCCGAGTCCATCGCGCCCCTGAATGTCTCGTGCCTTTCATGGGGGCGCCTGAAGAGTTCCCTGATGCTCTCCCGCACGTTCCACACTCCCAGGGGCATGATGAACCCAGGGTATGTCTCGCGAAGGACTATCGCGGCCGCCTGTCTCCGCTCTCTCTCCAGTGCTTCCCCCACCGCCAGCCTCGTCGAGTAATAGCATCCGCCGACGCGGGCGTACTTGGTCCTCCCGAAGTATTCCTCGTAGTCCCCGATCATGTACGGCTCCGTAGTGAACTGGTTCCAGGTCGTGTTGGGGAACCAGGCTTCTATCCATTCGAACCTCCACGGTTCCGGGAGGAGGACTGCCACGTACTGGTTGTCGTAGACCCCGAAGCTGTAGACCCTGTATTCGTCGATCGTCGGCCTGTGCTTTATCCTATCGATGAGGTCGAGGCTGATGGAGCTGTCGACCGCGGTGATGCTCCAGCGGGTGGGGACTATCCTCCTCCTGGGGCCGACTCCGAACATCCCGAGGGAGAACGCCTTCTGTATCCGGGTGACCAACACGCCCTTCCGGAACAGCTCGGAGACGGCTCCTGCGGCCTCGAGGTCTCTGTCATAGTGGGCGGTCTGAACCCTCCTGTCCACCGACGGATTGTCGATTCTGAACCTGTCGAGCGGACCTGACGGGCCGTAGGGCTGGGTGTCCTCGCTCAGGGTCAGGATTCTTCTCGGGGCCTTGGTGAGCTTCAGCTCGGTGTCCACAGGCTTCGCTGCCATCGCCAGCTCCTGGAGGGAGCTGAGCAGCCTCCCTGGCTCCCTGGCGTCCTCAACGCTTGCCCTCGAGTTCCCGCGGACGAGAGAGTAGCGGTAATCCACTATCTGGTCGATGGGCCTCCCCAGCCACTCTTCGGGGGTGTCGAGGACTGCGGTGTCCCCGAACTGGGGAGGGACCATCGGCCCGATCGAGACCTTCGGGTACCCCAGCCTCCCCACAAAGACTCCGGGCGGGGATGAACCAAGGATTTCATTCGTCGCCAGGGAGGGCCCCTGCTTCGCCATCGACTGGGCCTTCACTATGATGGGGCACCTGGGCTTGCCGCACAACAGCTTGGCGCCCCGGCACGTGAGGCACATCCAGGCGGGAGGGCTTTCGACGACCTCGATGGACCTGGCTACGTCCTCCTCCAGGCCGGTCGCCGAAGCTGCCATGACGTTGGAAAGCCACGTTATGCGCCTGGGCAACTCGACGGGGCCGAGCCCCTCGTCCGCACTTAAATCCCGTGGTAGTCCTCCCCCAAAGTCCAGCCGACGCCAAATATACCACGACCTGCTGCTCGCCCCAGATGCCGAAGTTCGCCCACATGTCGGACATCCACATCGGAGCCTTCCGCCAGCCCGAGCTCCGTGCCCTAGTCCTTGAAGCCTTCGAGAAGGCCATCGACCGCTGCATCTCCGAGAAGGTGTCGTTCATCATCCTGGCGGGGGATATATTCGACTCGAACATCCCGGACCTTTCGTCGGTCAGGCGGGCGGCCGAGAAGATGAAACAGGCGATCGACTCCGGCATCAGACTCTTCGCCATCTACGGTTCCCACGACTTCAGCCCGAACTACTCGTCCATAGTGGACGTCCTGGACGGGGCAGGGATGTTCACGAAGGCGGAGAAGATGTCGAGCTCCGAAGGCAGGGTCACCCTCTCCTTCGTCCAGGACCCCTCAGGAGCGAAGATCTGCGGCATATCAGGGAAGAAGCTCTCCATCGACCGGGACGCCTATGCGCTCCTGGACAAGGCGAAGCTCGAAGCGGAGCCGGGGTTCAAGATATTCGTCTTCCATGGAGCCATAGAGGAACTCAAGCCCCCGACCCTGGAGAAGATGGAGGCCATGTCGCTTTCCTCCCTTCCGGCGGGCTTCGACTACTACGCAGGAGGACACATACACAGCCACCAGTTGAAGTCCCTGCCAGAGCACGCGAACGTCGCCTTTCCAGGTCCTCTCTTTGCCACCGACTACTCGGAACTCCTGCAGCTCGCGAAGGGCGAGGAAAGGGGGTTCTACATCGTCGACTTCGACGAGAGCGTCTCCAAGGTCGAGTTCGTCCCGATGAGAGTATGCGATGTCGTTGAGATCTACTACTCCGCCCACGGGAAGTCGTCTTCCCAGGCTGCGAAGGAGCTGGCCGACCTGGCGTCCGGGACAGACGCGGAAGGAAAGGTGATTCTCCTTACGGTAGATGGGGAGCTTTCGGAGGGGAAGACCTCCGACATCGACTTCGCTGCGGTGAGGAAGCGGCTGACGGCCTCTGCGCCCTTGGTCGTCCTCTCCAACAACAGCCGCCTGACCTCGAAGGAGCAGGTGAAGCAGGCGGGGCCTCCGATTCCGGTCCACATCACCGAACGGCAGCTCTTCGAGAAGGAGATCTCGCGGGTAAAGTCGGAGGAGCCGAAGTTGAGAGGTGAGAAGGGTGTCTCCTTGGCCGTCGACCTCCTCAGAACGCTGAAGGAGGGGAAGAGGGAGAACGAGACCAAGGGCGCTTTCGAAGAGCGGACCTACAGGGCAGGCTTCGCTGTCCTCGGCCTGGAGGAGGACGGGTGATGCTGGTCCGCAGGCTCGCTCTGAGGAACATCAGGAGCTACAGCGGAGAAGGGGAGACGACCTTGGACTTCCCCGAAGGGGTTGTCCTCATCGAAGGAGACATCGGGTCCGGCAAGTCGTCTCTTCTCTATGCCTTGGAGTTCGCGCTCTTCGGCCTCAGCGACCTCAAGGGGTCATACCTGCTCAATGAAGGAAGAAAAGACGGAAGAGTGTCCGTCACCTTCGAGGCGGACGGGACCGAGTACACCATCGAGCGGAGCCTGAAAGTCAGGGGCAAGGACGTCGTCCAGGACGAATGCCGCATATCGACAGACGGGGAGTGGGAACGACTCTCGCCCAGCGACCTCAAGGAGAGGGTCGTCTCAATCCTTGGGTTCAACGAGCCCACTCATCCCAAGGCAGAGAGCCTGGTATACCGCTATGCGGTTTTCACGCCTCAGGAACAGATGAAGGAGATTCTCATCCAGAACTCCGAGGAACGCCTCCAAGTCATCCGTCGGGTCCTTGGAGCCCAGAGCTACCAGGTCGCCGCAGAGAACTCTGAGACCGTCGAGAAGAAGGTGAGGGAGGCTGCGTTCGGCCGCAGGAAGGTGGCTGAAGACCTGGAGGAGAAGAAGGACGAGGCGGAGGAGGCATCAAGGGCCATTGCTCGCCTTGAAGCCGACATCCCCCGGCTCAAGCAGAGGGAAGAAGCGGCGGCGGCGCTGGTCCGAACCCTCGATGCCAAGTGGAGGGAGTCTCTCCGCGACCGCGATGACCTGGGGAGGGCCCAGGCAAGGATCCCCAGGTTGGAGGAAGATATCGCCGACCTCAAGGAGGAAATGGCGGACGGCGAAGCGAAAGTCAGAGGGCTCGAGTCGCAGCTGGCCCACGAGATCGAGCCGATATTGAAGAAGTTCGAGGCCAGCACCCGCCCCGGAGCGGGCTCGAAGGAGGCAGAGACGACGCTGAACCAGGCCAGGGAGACCCTCACACATCTCAGAGACTCTCGGCGAGTCCTTGAAGAGGACATCGAGAAGACCCGCGAACTGGTCGGGAAGGGGGTGTGCCCTCTCTGCGGTCAGAGGATCTCTGGGGACTTTCATGTCAAGACCGAGCACTCTGAACGCGAGCTGGCGAAGCTGAAGGAACAGATTTCCTCTTCGGAAGGGGAAGTCGACAGATTGACTGGACAACTGGAGTCGGTCAAGGCCTACGAAGAGGAAGAGAAGGAATTCCAGAGGGCTTCAAAGGAAAGGTCGAAACTGGAGAAGGAGCTCTCCTCAGGCCGGAAGAAGCTGCAGCAGGATAACATGAGGCTGTCCAAGGCGCTCTCTGAGCTACAGGAGGTTACGACCAAGATGAAGGAGACGAGCGCACTGTCCAGAGAGGTAGCCGAGCTCGAGTCCAAGCTGAACAGCGCGAGGGGTGACGAAAAGGCCGCGGCTCTGGAGCTGACCCGGGCGAAGACAGAGCTTGCTGACTCCTCCAGGGAGCTGGAACGCCTTGAGGCCGAGGTGAAGAAGAAGGAAGCTTCGTTGCAGGAGTCGCGCCGCCTGGCCACCTACCAGAACTGGCTCGCCGAGTACTTCAGGCCGACTGTGGAGTTGATTGAGAGGCAGACCCTCTCCCAGGCCGCGGCCAGGTTCAACGACCACTTCCAGCGCTTCTTCAGTTCATTGGTCGACGACCCTGACATGGTCGTCAGGGTGAAGGAGGACTTCTCCCCTGTCTTCGAAAGAGAAGGGTTCGAGCAGGCCTTCGAGGCCCTGAGCGGGGGCGAACGGACGAGCATGGCTCTCGCCTACAGGTTCGCGCTCAACTCGGTGGTGAAGGAGACGGTCTCCTCGGGGCCCGAATTGGTCATACTGGACGAGCCGACCGATGGTTTCAGCAAGGAGCAGGTCTTCAAGATGAGGGGGCTCCTGGACGAGCTTGACTCCCGACAGGTCATCCTCGTCTCCCACGAGCGTGAGCTGGAGTCCATGGCGGACCACATCTTCAGGGTAGAAAAGAGGAACGGGGCATCGACGATATCAGAAATGCGGCAGTGAGTCGGGTCCCCGGGAGGAGGTGCTTCGCCATGATCGAACAAGACGGCCGGCCTTGGCACAGGGACGAGGAGAGCCCTAGACCGTTCTCCTGCCTCGGAAAGCACTCCCGCTTGCGGAAAGGCCGTGGCCAACATCTCCGCGGGCCATGAAATCAGCGAAGTACTGGTCGACCCACAGATTAACCTCATTTACGGCGTGGGATGCATACCACGGGGACTGGTCTGCAGTTCTCTCCTATCCGTTGTGAATGGGACAAGCGCCACGCTGATGAAAGTGACGGGCCTGAGTTCCGCGACGGCAGCGATAGACCGGAAGACAGGTTTCCTTTACGCAGCAGGTGGCGGCCAACTCGTGGCACCGAGTCCCTATGGGGCTGCGACCTTGAAGTCCAATTCTGACACCTGCAGCGCCTTCGCCGGCATGGCTGTGGACCCAGAACAGGATCAGGTCATCCTGGCTCCCTACAACTGTGACCACGTACTCGTCTACGACGGGCTATCCGGACGACTGTTGAACATGCATTCGCTTCCAGGTTGGCCCCAATCCGTCGCCTTCAACCCTGTCACCACGAGACGTATGTGATAGTCTCGCAATCGCTCCTTGCTTTCCATTGCGTGGCCGGCACCGGCAATGTCAACGCCACCCTGATAGGTGCCGGTCAACCTTGTCTCCTGCCCTAGATCGAGTAGTAAGCTTCCGAATGGTCCAGCCTCGCCAAGACTGACGGTTCAAATCCGGCTGGCCCCGCAGAGGCATTCGGCGCAGGTGGTCATCTTCCCGCAGACGCTGCACTTCTCGAACGAGTGGTAGTGCTCGTCAAAGTCCTTGTTCTCCGGACACTCCAGGTCGTTCTTGCAGACGAACATCCAAGGTCTCCGAACAGGACCCCCACATTAACCTATGAGCGGGCAGGGAGAACGATCAAAAGCCCCGATGCGAGGAGTTTCCTCCTCCCACCGGGATCGCGCTCGACGTGTGCCGGCCGTAGTCCTCCTTCTGTTCTAGACGGGATTCCGCTCAGCGGCCTACCCTGGCCTCCTGCAGGCGTTTCATCGGCCACGTTTGGCCTTGCTCCGCACGGGTCAGCCGTTTCATCCCGCGTCCCACCGACCTCAAGGTCTCCCCATCATCGCCCCTGGTGGGCCGGGTCTCGTTTCTGTTCTGGAGCCGACCATCTCTGGTCGCGCCTCCTGGCGCCGTGCGTCCTGCTGCGAGGGAGGAACTTCCCCAGGAGATCCCCGTGGCCCGTCCACCGGCTCGCGTCGGAACGAATCCGCACCCGCCCCGTTTAACCGTTTTGCCTCTACCTAGGATGCAGGCATCCACCGGATTCATTCACCACCTTTGCAATTACGGCAACAACGGTGAACTCGGAGGCCTTGCTCAAGGCCAACCCCATGGCCATCAAGATAATGATGACCCAGGAGGTCATAGACCGGGTGGCCCTGTCGCTCCTGTCGGGTCAGACCCTGAAGGACCTGGTTGCACCCGCGGCGGAGAGCCACGCCGACGAGCACTATCTCGTGGTCACCCTGCACAAGGGGATGTCGGCCCGGGTCCCCACCCGGACCTTCTCCAGCATCGCCAAGCTCCTGTCATGCTCCACCAAGACCGTCCACCACCTGATGGTGGAGCACGCGGTCGAGAGCCTCTCCCCCAACGGTTGCGGCTACTGCCGCCATGCTACGCGCCGTCTGAAGGCCAAGACCAGGGCCGAGGCAGTCAGGGGCCGGAGGGAGGACCCCACGAAGTACCCCGGCTGCCTGACGATTTACTGAACCCGAGACTCCAAGAAGAGCTGCGGGAAGTACTCCCGCTCGGCCTGCAAGACCTTCCCCTCCGTCTTCGACCTGCGGTACGCCTCGAGCGGCTCCTGGTTCAGGGTCAGGAAGGTCGGGCCCCACTTGTAGATGCTCAGATAGCGCCGGGCCTCTTCCACCTCCCCCAGGATGTACATCGTCGCAGCCACGGCCTCCAGCGAGCTGAGGACCCCGGGCCTCGCGTAGTTGGTCGGGTTCGCAGCCAGCAGGGCCGGTAGCCTCCGGTGCTTCCCCCCGAGCCTCCTGAAGAACACCTCCTGGGCCAGGTTCCACGACGCGTCGACCACGAGGACCGACTTCGCCACCCTGTCCGGAGGGGAGAGCATCCGGTGGGCCCAGGGGTTGAGGACTATCACCTTGTCCGAGGCGTGGAACTTCCTGCTGACTCCCTTCGCCAGGTCCATGTTCACCATCTTCCGGGCGGTGCACTTCGTGGGGTCGTCCTGCCTCATCTCGAGGGCGAAAACTCCTAGCATCCTGTCTCAATTCCGGGCCGGTTTCGGGTCCCTTATGGTGGTGTCGGTGGTGTCGACGCGGCCGATGCCCTTGACGCCGACATATCCGCGGCCCCTCCCGAGGACACGGCGGATGGTCTCACGAGCACATTGAGGATACTCTCTTGTTAAATCACAGATCCGAGTGCCTTGGTCGAAATGTTTGATTCGCATCATCCGGAAACCCTCGAGCGTCAATGTGGCTCTGTATCGGCCGAAGGTTGACCACTCTGACGGTGAGCCGCTATCTTGACAGTTCCATAAGGAGCAAGGGTTATTACAGCATGCCCAGATACAAGAGGGAGTGGAAGTGAACTGAAATCCCCCAAGCCTTTGTGCTCGTGAACGCTGACCTCGGGGCTGAAGAGGACCTCCTGAAGAGGCTCAGGGAGATTCCCAACGTCAAGGAGGTCTACGTGGTGTACGGAGTCTATGACATCGTCGCCCGCGTCGAAGCCGACACCATGGAGAAGGTCAAGGAGACCATCACCTGGCACATACGCCGCCTCGACAAGGTGAGGAGCACCCTCACCATGATCGTCGTCGAAGCCTAACCCTCTCCTACCCTAAAATAACGCGGACGGCTGGGCGGCACCCATGCGGATGCTCGTGGGCATCGACGACACCGACTCGTCCCGGGGGTGGTGCACCACCTACCTGGCCTACCGGATTGCGGCCGATCTCCAGCCTGAAATCAAGGTCCTTCCCTATCCGAGGCTGGTCAGGCTAAACCCGAACATCCCGTTCAAGACGCGCGGGAACGCCGCCGTGTGCCTCGAGATCGAAGCTCCCGATCCGGACGCGGCCTTCGAGGGGGTCCGCAAGAAGGTCGAGGAGCTCTCGGACGTCGCAGGAGGCGCGAACTCCGGGATGGTGGCTCTCGAGGGGGTCTCCAAGGCCCTGAGGTTCGAGCCGCTCTACCAGAGGGCCCTGGCTGGGGTCGTGAACCCCCACAGCGTGCGCCGCTTCCTCAAGAGCGTGGGCGCACGGTCGTTCGAACTCGGCAATGGGATGGGGATAGTGGGGGCGGCGAGCAGCATCGGTTTCACCCCGGGCTTCGACCACACATACGAACTGATCGCCTACAGGCGGAGAGAGTTCTGGGGGACGACGCGCGCGGTCGGAAGCGGCACCGTCACGGAGATGGACGCGAAGACCTTCCCTCATACCTTCAACAACTATGACTATCAGAAACGGAAGGTCCTCGTGGCTCCCCACGGTCCGGACCCGGTGTTCGCAGGCGTGAGGGGCGACTCGCCTCAGATGGTGATCAGGGCGTTCGGCATGCTCAGCTATCATGAGCCTCTCGAGGGCCACATGGTCTACCTCTCCAATCAGCACACCGACGCGCACCTCCGGGGGAAGCTGCGCTGGAAGGCGTTCTCCTCCGGGTGGACGGACGGGACTGTCGAAGGGGTCGACACCGGTCCGGGGGGCCATGTGTATGTCACGTTGCGGGCAGGGGGGAGGGTGCGCCTGACGGCCGCCTACGAACCTACGGGGGACCTCAGAAGGGCGGCCAAACTCCTCAGGCGCGGAGACACGGTCAGAGCGTTCGGGGGAGTCCGACGCGGGACCTCGCTGCACCAGCCCATCCTGAACCTGGAGAAGCTCCAGCTGCTGGCCCACCAGAAAGGACAGAGGGGGCTTCCGAAGGGGACCTATATCTCCTCCCCGAGAGCCAACAGGCACCTCACCAAGCCTCTGATCAGGTACGGCCTGGAGGACACTGGGAAGCCCACCCAGGTCACCGGATGGCTCGAGGCCGGGGCTACACGGCCGCTAGTGCTTGCTTGAAGTCGGCGACCAGGTCTTCCACGTCCTCGACCCCGACCGAGACCCTGACGAGCGTCTCAGGGATCCCCGTCACAGCCCTCTCCTTCGCCGACATCTGGGCGTGGGTCATGTTGTAAGGCTGCGACACCAGGGTCTCAACCCCTCCGAGGCTGGCGGCGAGGGTCGCCACCCTGCACGACTCCGTGAACCTCATGGCATCCCCGGTCGTTCCCCTGATTTCGAAGCTGAGCATCCCGCCGAACCCCTTCATCTGCTTCTTCGCCAGGGCGTGCTGCGGGTGGGTCTTGAGCCCAGGATAGTGCACCGCCTTCACCTTCCTGTGGGTCGAGAGGAATTCCGCGAGCGCCATGGCCGAGGAGTTCTGCTGCCTCACCCTGATCGCCATGGTCTTCATCCCGCGGAGGATCAGCCAGGCCGGGAAGGGGTCCAGCGTCCCGCCGAAGTCCCTCCTCATCATCTTAATCTTGCGTGTCGCCGCCTTGCTGGCCACGGCCGCCCCTGCGATTAGGTCAGCGTGGCCGTTGATGTACTTCGTCACGCTGTGGAGGACGATGTCCGCTCCGAGGTCGAGCGGATTCTGGTTGACGGGGGACGCGAAAGTGTTGTCGACCATCAGGACCGCGCCGTTCTTGCGGGCGACCCTCGCCGCCCTCGCGATGTCGACCACCTTCAGCGTGGGGTTGGTGGGGCTCTCGACGTAGACGATTCCGGTGTTCTTCTTCACCCCCCGTTCGAGGGCTCCGAAATCCGAGGTGTCGACAAGGTCGGTATCGAACCCGATCTCTGGGAGGATGTCGTGCAGCAACGCGTAGGTCCCTCCGTAGAGGTCGCGGATGCCGAGCACATGGGCCCCCTTCTTCAGGAAGGCGAAGACGGAGGTCGAGATCGCAGCCATCCCTGACGAAAAGGCAGCTCCCTCCGCCCCGTGCTCGAACGCGGCGAGCTTCCTTTCTAGATTGACCACAGTCGGGTTCTCCCATCTGGAGTAGGTGTACCCCTTCTCCCCGAAGCCTCCGACCGCGATGGGAACATCCCCTGCCTTCTTGAATCCGAACGTCGAAGTCTCGTAGATGGGGGTCGTCACGGAGCCCGTCTGGGGGTCAAGAGGCTCGGCCTCGTGGACAGACCTGGTCGAATCCCCGGTCAAACGGTGGCGCCACGGTTGAGGGGCGTAAATAGGTAGCGAACGGCCGTCATCGGAATGCGGGAAGCGTCAAAGTTATTTCCGGTCTAGGGTATCCATGGGTCATGCGAGGAGACTGGCCTGCCTTCAAGGCCAGACTGGTCAGGCAGTCATACTTGGCACTACCCCTCGGGTTCTCTGTTGTGTTCTGCATCGCCCTGGTCCTGTCAGACGACCTGTTCACCTCCGCCACGAGCATCGTGTTCCTCATTCTGACCCCGATCGTCGGGGCCGCGGGGCACCGTTGGAGGAGGTGGAGGGCGTGGCTCACCCTCGTCATGATAGCGATGTCGTACGAAGCGCTGGCGGAGGTCATAGACACGGTCACAAACGCGAAGAGGGTCTTTTCCCTCCTCGACCTCGACAAGTACCTCTGGGGGTTCAACCTGACCGGCCGGATTCAGTCCGCCCTCTTCTCCTCATCGATGACCAATTTCATGGCCATCCTCTATCAGCTGCTCATGCCTGTGGTCTTCGTGACGTCCTTCTTCATCTGGTACAGGAACCGCCACACGTTCGGGAAGTTCGTAACCGCGATGCTTCTGACCTCCTACGCCGCGCTGGTGACTTTTCTTCTCATCCCCACCGCCCCTCCGTGGATCAGCGGGGCTGCCAGCAACCTGGTCAGAGCCTCGGGGCTCGGCTCCATCCCAGCGTTCCTCACTCCAATCGCGCCGCTCTTCGAGCCCAACGAGTTCGCCGCCTTTCCCAGCCTCCATGCCGCCTACATGATCATCTGCGCGTATTTCCTTCTGAAGGTAGACGATCGCATCGGATGGACCGCGATCCTCCTGACTGGGGGGATCCTCCTCTCGACCCTGTACCTGGGCCAGCACTACCTCGTTGACCTGATAGCCGGCACCGCCTACGCCATCGTGCCGTGCCTGATCTCAGAGCGCCTGCAGATCTTTGGGGGCCACGAAGACGCCTCTGTGGGGTACGCTCCCGTCTTGGGGGGGAGCTCGGGCAGGCCGGGACTGTGCGCACGGAAAGCACCTGACGCGGCCGCGTGAAGCGTCCGCTGAATCCAACGAGCATCGAGAGCAGCGAGAGGAGGTTAAATATGAAATGCGCATCTTCGAGTATTGGGCACCAGAGGGGCCCGGCTAGCGCGCGCTTGCCATGCGGGCGTCCGAAGGTTCACGAGTTCTTAACGCCGGACCGATCTTGAATCTATATGAAAGGGAGGATCTAGTGTGAGAGCGACTTCCCGGTTCCCGCCTTCACTTCCTCGATCTCCCTCTCGACCTGTTTCCGTCTCTTCGTCCCCTTCTGGAGCTTCGAGGAGGCTGCTTCCAGCTTCCCCATTCTGCCTTCGCTGTAGAGCAACTGCTTTACGGCGAACCTGATGAACTCGCTCTTCGTTGCGTATTCCCCTGCCTTCACCAGGGCCTCTGTCCTCTCAAGGTCCTTGCTCTGTGCTCATTGAACGGAGGTTCTGACTCGCTCCAGATGCCTGTCCACGTAGCCTGCAAAGACTTCCATCTGGTCCAGGTGCTCGTCGACGAGGTCGACCCTCGCAGTCTTCACCCCTGCGACCTGCCTGATCATTCCTGCAAGCCTCGTTGCGAAATAGGGGTTGGGGAGAATCATGCTGTAAACATCCATCTCTCCCCAGACCCCCGAGTAGAACAGGTAGTCATCCAGCATCCGCATTATCCCCTTCCACGCATCGGCCCTGAGCTCTTGTCTGGTGTACGTCACGGTGGCGTCGGCGGGGACGGCGTTCTGCAGGGCACCGAAGTTGACATTCGGCTGTGTGAAGACCACTCCCGCACGAACCATTTTCACCAATCTCCTTCTGAGGGTCCTGACTGATATGCCAACTTCGCCGGCCACCTGAGCCGGCGCTCCGGGGACCCCCCTGACCAGGCGGGAAATCACCTCCCAGTCCACCGGCTTGAGGCGGACGTTGCAGGGCGGAAACGTCATGCTGCCGCAGATTCCACTGGCTGCTCCCCCTATTCTTCTCAAGAGCTCCAGCTTCCTCTCAAGCCCCTTCTTGTCTTCGTAGACGAAGACTAGCCCGACGTAGGCCCCATGGTGGTTCTGGACTACGACCACCCCGTCAACGAGCCTGAGCTTCGCGGTCACCTCGCTCTTTTCGAGAGAAGGGGAGGTCTCCATCGCGTAGACCCCCATCTGGAGGCCGAGCAACCCTGGGTGGGGGAGGACCTTCGATTCCATCACAAAACCGGACGACTTCATCTTCCGGAGCCTTTCCCTCACGGTCCCGGAAGAAACCCCCAGCTTCTTCGCCATCAGGCGGTAGGAAAGGTCCACGCCGGGACGGGATGGAAAAATCTGCTGAGGCTGGGCCAGTTCCCTCAGGATGCGGATATCGAGCGTATCCAACCCGATGCCTCACCTGCCAGTCGGGGTGACCATCTTCGTCCCCGCCTCCCGGAAACTACTCGGCCCCTTCCGAACCTGACAGCCAAACGAACCATACAACTCGATCCTGTCCTCCGCGAGCTCGATCCGAACGGCACCGACCCCCTTAATGGCCCTCGTCTCCTCCAAGACCTTCGTCGCTTCGGCGATGCCCGGAAGAATCAGGCTGTAGACGCTGTAAGTACTCCAGAGGCCAGAGAAGAAGAGGTGCTCGTCGAGGGTTCTGGTCAGGTTTCTGTCGGCCTCGGCTCCACCTTCCCCCGACGTGGAGTGGACAATCAGGTTAGCCCAGGCGCCCCCCGCAACCGCCTGGCGTCAAAGGAGATGACCCTCGGGACGGCCCGCCCTTCTATCATCCGCTCGACCCTCGTCTGCAGCGTCTTTGCCGATATCCCGAGCTTCTCCGAGACTTCGCAGCCGAATCTGCCGACGCCTAGTTGCAAGGCCTCGACGATCTCCCAGTCGAGCTTCGATAGCGCCACCGTGCAAGGCGGGTAGGGGATGGAGGCAAATTCAGCAGCAGTTGCGGAGCAGACCCGCGAAACCAACTCGACCTTCTTCCGGCGGGAACCCTCGTCCTCGTACCAGAAGACCATGCCAAGGGTCGTGCCGACAAGCGACACGATGAGGAGCATCCCGTCCACGAGAGAGAGCTCCTGCAGCAGCCTTCCCTTCGGGGCTGACGGGGGGATGTCAACGATCAGGGCGCCCATGGTCACCCCCAGCAGGGCCGGGTTGACCAGGATGAGGAAGGGCATGAGGAAACCGGCCGACTTCATCTTGGATATCCTATCGCCGACGGTCTCCTTCGAGACCCCCAGGTTGCGGCCTGTCTCCCCCTAGGCGGGTCTGTGTCCCCCCAGACCAGACCCACGTTCTTCCCCTGCGATAGCTCCCTCACTATCCTGATGTCGAGGCTAACCAAATTGGAGACTGCCGCTTCTCAAAATGGACAATTATGCTATAAATCTGTCCTAAATGGAGACGGCGGCTTCATGCGGTTTTAAATTCACGGCCCCCTAATCTATAAGGGCTTGGTCCGGGGTCTTGTCCAAATAACAAATGGCTTTCGGCCGGTGAAAGCTCGCCCGAATCGAAATTACCTTCCTGGGCGAGCGGCGAGGGCATAGGACGAAATGCTACGGCGCGAGCGGAGCAGAAGTGGTCTAAGTGCTGTCGTTATCAGCCTTGTTGTCATCATTGCGGTTGCGGGCGCCGCCGCCGGCTTCTATTTCCTTTCCGCCGGTTCGGCTTCTTCGCCATCAACGACCTCCACTCAGACGCCCTCACAGACTTCCCAGCAAACCACCTCTCGAAGCGCGACGCCAACCACTTCGCAGACCACCCAGTCGAGTTCGAACTCCGGAACACCAACCAACTTGGCCCTGAACTTCTACGATCTCATCGGCAACTTCTCCTCCTTTTCCGTGGAGTACTACAACAACGACTCCAGCGGCTCTCAGTATCTGAACTCGACATTCGTGGTAATAGGCACGCCGAGCGTAAATGGTGCGAAAGAGTACGAGGTCAACGTAACAATGTCGTCAGGGAGCCCCCCAACTGAGCAGCCCCCCACGGTCCTGGTGATCAATTCGAGCGGCACGGTAACCTCGCTGGCAACGCAGGGGCAGAACTACACTGGGGCCTCCGCGGAGGCATTTGGTGGCGCCTTCTTGTCTTTCTTCGCGGGCATCACCGACGGGGCATCAATCTACAATTCTCTTCAGGCCCAAGGAGGGGGCGTCACTGTAACCATAGGACATGTTCAGTTCCAGGTCGTGACGTACAGTGGTACCACCAACGTGGGAGGCGTTTCGACAAGCTATCTTGTGAAGTACGGGACCCCCGAGGGGCATCAAATCACGGTACTTGCGGAGTTTCACCTCGAGGCCACTTCAGCGTCCGGGTCAGGCATCGAAGACTACCAGCTCACCTGCGCTTCGTTCGATGGCGAACCTACCTGTCCCGCGTCGTAGGATTGAAGTCTTCGAGCCACAACCCCAGTAGCAGGATTGCGGCGAGGGTATAGGCGTAATGAGGAACTTCGGTCCCCGAAGGCCCCCCCTTGCTGTGTCCTTTCCTTCTTCACAACCGTTTCAGCCAGTCTGGGGCTGGATAGTCGAGTGTCAGGGGGCATTCGCTCGTGGTAGAAGATAGCCGCACACGAGGTACGAATCTGTCCAGCGGCCCACTCCTTTTGGGGAGACCGCAGGCTCTGACGCTGTGTGCCTTCCTTCTGTCCTTCTCAGGCTCCCTCGCTCTTCTTGGGAGTCTGGGTTGGAATGGGGCAACCTCCCTCTTCGAAATCGTCGGCATCGTTGGGCCGGGCGTGCTCTTCTTCTCCATGGGCGGCTTCCTTCCATTCGTCTTTCTCGTCACGATGGCGACGGCCGTCGGTTTGTGGAAGGAGATGCGCTGGTCGTGGGCCGTCTTTCTGTTCGCCTCTTTCGCCAACGCGTCGGTGTATGGTCTGCTGGTCGTAAGTGGGGTGTACTCCGCGGCCCCGGCTTTCGCGGCCAACTTGACAATCGCCTTCTACCTAGGTCGGAAAGAGGTCTCGTCCTGCTTCCACTCAGGGTCGAAGAATCACCTGGCGAGGAGGGAGACGGGCCGGGTCCGAGCCATCAGCCTCCCAATAGCATTCCTCCTGATTTCATCTGCCTTTTCTCCAGCTATTCAGATTGAGTTGAAAGGGGCGACTGCGAGCGCGTCGGTTACGCCTCTGTTCAGGCCGGGGTTCGAGTCGGTCAGGGTCGGGAGCATCGTCCTCGCATATCGAATGCGCGGGCTCATCCCGGAGCTTGGGCTGGAGCCGATGGTGTCCACGACTTACTTGGGCACCCCCACATCGCGAGGGGTGGGGAGCAGGTACTCCCGCTCGAAGTCCGAGCCTACCGCTAGCCCAAGTCCCCCGCTTTCGATCCCCTCCGCTCTCTCCTATGGCTCGGACCCGAGCCAGAGCCTCTGCAACGATACCCTGTACGCAGGTCAGGCAGCGCAGTTCCGGACCTACGTGGACAACCCCACCGTTAACCAGGCGTTCGGGTGCATGAACGCCTACGCGAGCGACGAGCAGGCCATGGCGTACGACCCCAACAACGGCTATGTTTTCGCTGTTTCTTCCGACTTCCCCTCTTGCTGCAACACCACCGTCAGCGCGATTGATGACCTGTCCGGTAAAGTTGTGGCGAACATCACCTCCCCCCAGATCAACGCGTACCTCCCTTATTCCACCGCGATGGTCTTCGACCCGTCGAACAACCTCCTGTACGTGACCGGCGAATACGTGAACTCGACGCTCATCATCAACGCATCGAGTCTGAGCTATGTCGGGAAGATCTGGATCGGGAACGGGGGCGGGAACGGGGGCGGCTATAGCCCGAGGATGGCCCTCGACCCGTCGAACGGATATCTATACATCACCGATGTCGTCACGGGGACCCTCCTTGCCGTGGACACTTCCACCAACGCCTTGGTCGCCAACATCACCCTCCCAAGCGCCCCGTCGGACGTGGTGTACGACTCCTACTCCAACAGACTCTTCGTATCGTACGCGAACACGAATTACTACAACATCACGGTAATCGACCCCGCCACCGAGGAACCGATGGGTAACATCACCATCCCGAACCAGCTGGCGTACAACACAGCGTACGACTCCTCGAACCACCTGCTCTACGCCGAGGAGTCAAACGCCAGCCCCCTCACCCTCTTCGTGATCAACGGCACTTCCGACCAATACACGTCCAGTGTCTCTCTGGGGAACGCCACCTATCTGACAGGCGGCCTTGGGGATGAGCTTTTCTTCAACCCGGGGAACAATGAGATCTACGGCCTGGCGAGGCCCCAGTTTGGTGGGAACAGCATCGTGGTTTACAATCCATTGACCGGGTCTGCCGAGGAGATCTCGGTCTGCGCCGTCCCGGTTCTCCTCGGGACCGAATGCGGCCCCGATTCGGCTGTGTACGATTCGTGGAACGGTGTCATGTACTTCGCCATGGAGAGCGGATACATCGTAGGTGTCCCGACCGTTGCAGGGAGACTCCCCCGGGACCTGGTCTTCACAGAGACGGGTATCCAACCTGGGTTCGAGGGTCCATCTATCAAATGGAACGTGACTGTGACGTTTTCGGGCCAAGGCACCAGCGGCGCGCGGCCCAGGTCGTTCACACAGGTTGCGTACAGCCCGTCGCCGATCTCGTTCGTCCTGCCTGAAGGATATACCTATTCCTATACCGTCCCCGAACTACTCTACCACGGGACGCCCGACTACCTCCCCCAGGCTTACTCACCCCAGTTCTACCTCCCCACCTCAGGCAATCCAACCATGGGCCAGGAAGTCTACCTTGGAGGGTCAGTAGCGCTGCCCCAAACGGGTTACGGCGTCCCTGTTGTCTTCGCTCAGATTTTCAAGCTCTCCTTCGCGCTTGCACACCCCCCCCAGAATGGAGCGAGCCTCTCCGCCACCATCAACCAGTGCCTTGACACGCTGGTCCCCGGCGGCACTAAGAATTGCGCCAACGAAATCCCCTCCCTTGACACCTTGAATCCATCCAACTGTGTCATGGGGTCTCCGAGTTTCTCGACACTGTGCGGTACCGCAAAGCGCGCAAGCGGGACTGCCGCTTTCTACGTCCCGGACGGCAATTACGCCTTCGCCCTCAGCCTTCCGGGGTATTTCGTCAAACCTTCTGACGGCGTGGTCTCGATTAGCGGGAACGACGTCACGGTCAAGCTTTCTTCGATGCTGCTCAATGTGGGCCAAGGTGTGATAACCGCCTACGGGGACTTGTTCGCCGTCAACCCCGCGGTGAATGGCCTGTTCGTCTTCGATGCGGCGACCAGCCAGTCCCTCGGATCCGCCGCCGACCTCCCATCGTGCACATGCGACCCCAACCCCGTGTCCCTCGCAAACGCTACCATCGGCCCGCTGAACCTGGTCCTCGTGGTGAACGAAGGTGCGAACAACGTCTCGATCGTAGACGCCTCAACCGGGGTGCTGCTGAAATCGGTGGCGGTCGGGAGCGCCCCGCTGGGGATCGCCGTCCAGAAGCTCAGCAGCACCCAGGATGTCGCGTACGTCACCGACTTCCTCTCGGAGGACATCGCTGTAATCGCCCTGAAGTACTCCAGTGCCGCCCAGCTCGCCAACGAGGTAACGGCTACGGTCAGCTTCCAACCTCTCAGTTTCCACCCCACGGGGGTGGCGGTCGAGGCCTACGGCGATGCAGTTTACGTTTCTGATTACGACAGTTCCTCTGTGGACTACTTCAATTACCTGTTCGGCGGACTGATATCGCAAGGGTCCATAACAGTCGGCGCTGGGCCGATGGGCCTTGTCACCGACGAAGCCAGCAACCTTCTCGTGGCCAACTCGATGTCCGACAGCGTAACTGTGGTCCCGTCAGACCAATCAGGCGGGGGGAACAGCATACAGCCCCCGGACCTGAACAGTTGCAGCCAATCCTGCCCGTCGGTGGCTGTGGCTGGAAACCCCGTGGGCATTGCGACCACCGAGCCCATGACAGCATCACCGAACTTGGATGCCTGGCAGAAGTACCTGTCGTGGGACGCCACGCCAGGGGCTGAAGACGCGTTCGTCATCTTCAACGGCACCGACTACGCGACAGTGATAAACGGATATGGGATGCAGAGGCCTGTCGGGGCCGGCCTCGTCAACGTCACCATGGGGTCGGGCACCGTCGACGGCATCGGCTTCTACAACGGCACCGCCACGGTGGGTATGACCTGGACTTCCATGACTTCTAGCGGCGGGACCGGGAGGGGGATAAGTTACCTGGTGTTCCCGACCACTCCTGTATCGTTTAGCTTCTCCCTCGACTGCAGCTTACTTCCCAGCTTCGCACAGTCAATTTGCCGCGGATTCAACATCTGGGCCACACTCGATAAGGACACTCTCTACCTAAAGGATGGGGTGGAGAACACCCTTTACTTGCCGTACTCGACCTATCAACTCAACGATTCCCTCCCGGTAGGATTGCTCGCCGATGATGCCCAATGCGTCAAGCTCTGGGGGACCCCTTGCGCGACAGCCACTGGCAACGTCGCTTTGGGGGGCCGGAACGGCGCCTACACCGTCACACCGGGGGAGTGCACGGCAAATTCGGCGGAAGTCTCGGACTGCCTCGTGAGCCTGCTCGTCGTTCCACAGCCCGAGCCTTTGTGGGCCAATGACCCCAACTTCAACATTAACACGGTCTCGATCTCTCCGCAGGCAATGGCTGGCGTCGTCACGGCGGTGAGCGGTGGCGCTCTCGCCCCGGCCGCTGCGCCTCTCCTCTTCGCCAATTCTCAAACGGAGAGCGTGATTATTTACACCATCAACCCAGCGAGCGGCGTTTCAGCTCAGGAGTACAACAAGAGCGTAATCAACGACCTCGGGATAGGTGCGCCTTCAGGTTACCTATCGGCCTCAGTCACGCTAGTCCACCTTCCCATCAGTGTTCTCAGCCTCGTGATGGGGCTCCCCGGAGTACCGGGGGAGGGTAGCGTCAATCTCGTTGATATCGATAGTATCCCGGTGGGACAGGTGAATTCTGGGCTTGACTACGCCACCTATGGAGCCAAGCTGCTTTCAGGAATCGCCGGGATCCTTGGTCCCGCGCTCCTCTGTCTAATCAAGCCGAGTCCAACTAACTGCAGTTTGAGTTGGGAGGGGATAACCTCTGTTTCCAACACCGGGACAGGTTCGGTTGGCTTCTGGTCTGCGCTGCTGAAGTATCTCACCGACCTCACCGGTGACATCACCCTGGGCGCAATCTCGGACATCGGCGCATCGGGGCAGCTCGCAGCGGCCACTCTGCTGGACTTCGTCCTAATCTTGAAGGACACCCAGCTATTCAATGCGATAGTAGCCGTCTTAACCGCCTCGGTGTCCCTGATGCTGGACATCATCAAACTCTGGAGCATGGTCTTGGCCTGGGATGTCCAGGCGGTAGGCGAGGTCATCAAGACTCTCGCCGACTTCTTCAATTTCGGCCTCAACGTCGTAAACCTGGTTCTCTGCACTTCCCTGAACCCAGACGAATCAAAGATACAAGGCACCTGCAACACGCTCACAGTCATTAGGGACGTTACGACCGCCGTTGCCGCCGTGGGCTCTCTCCTCGCCGCGGACCCAAACGGCGTCTCTGAGGCTCCTTCTTACTACGCTGCCAACGGGACGCTGGTCCTTGGATACGATCCGACGACGGGCACCATGGTCTATAATAGCAGTGCGGGTTTCATCGTAGGCGGCGAAGATTTCTACTATACGTATTTCCTTGGTAAACAGAACCTTACCCTGGTCCTGGGGACCGTGGGTACGAACAACGCCACTGTTCCGTACACCGTTGATGTCTACCCAACCGCCCCCACCTATGTGCACCCTGCCCTTTCCGGCGAGATCGAAACGGGCACTCTGACGACGATTGCAATCGACTATTCACAAAACGGAACGCTGATTCAGCCTATCTTTTTAGAGCCTAGGATCACCACAGAGGGTGTCGGCGGGAACTACACAGTATTGATGACGCCTTACCTCAGTAACGGGACCAAAGTGACGGCCTCGGCAGCGACATTAACTCTCAACAACACGGTCTATCAAATGCATGCGGTGAACTCTACCCTGTTTTCATCGAACGTTTCTTACTTCTCGGAGAAACTCACGCCTTTCACTGTAGAGGTGCAGGCGCTCGGTGTTCCAGGCGGTGCCGCCGAGGGCATACTGCCGGCCGCCGGCTACACCGTAACGTTCGCAGAGTCGGGGCTCTCTTCAGGAGGGTCCTGGGCGGTGGATTTCAACGGGTCGACAGTGTCGTCGACGTCGAACCGGGTCGTCTTCAGCACCCCGGGCAATGGGACCTATCCGTACTCCGTCGAACCAGGGTCGGGCTACGCTGCTTCGCCTGCAGCCGGGAAAGTTACCATAGACGGGAGCAATGCGCAAGTATCCGTCGCCTTCGCCCCCACGTCGGTTAACACCACGACTATTTCGCGAACCGGCACGACTTCGCCTTCAGGGGGAGTCCCCCTGACCTATATCCTGGCGGGTGCTTTGGCGGTGGCTTTGGTCGTGGCTTTGGTCGCAGGAATCTTTGTCCTGGTGCGGAGAAGGACCTCACCTAGGGGTAGGATCCAAGAGGCGGGATAGAATGAGGCATGTGCTCGTGAACGCGCCAGATTGGAATGAGCTCCCGCCAACCTCACGGTGCCGCGAGCGAGCAACCGTCTATGGAAGACCAGATTCAGCATGCTTCACCCGGTCAGGAGGATGGCAGCACTAAATGTCGCGCGTCGGCTTGGCTGCGGCCGTGATTGCCCTGATTCTGGTAATCCTCGTCGCAGGAGCGGGCGCTCTCACATACTTCATGCTGTTTGCCAATCATGGCACTGGCACTCCGAGCTCGGCGACGACGACGGCAGGAACGAGCAGCACAGGGGCCCAGTCATCGATTGGGTCTACTTCGTCCTCCTCCTCGTCCACGGCCTACAGCTCGACCGTTTCGAGCTCCACGAACTCGCAGTCTAATGGCCCATATGGGAGCGTCGTTTCGTCACTGATCCTATACAACAACACCCTGAAGGCAGGAGCCCCTGAGATCTCCGACGCGACCTTCACGGGCAACTATTCCACCATTGCAATCCTGGACACGATATACGATCCGAGCAACGAGAACCTATACGTCTCAGGGTTGAACTCCTCCGCGAACCCCCTCGACCCTGACATCGTCCTCGTCGTCAGCACGACCACGAACAGGGTCGTCGCCGATATCCAGTTGGCCGACGGAGCCGCTCCCACCCAGATGACCTTTGACTCCAGCAACGGATACATCTATGGCACCGCCCCGTCTACGGCCGCGGCCAACATCACGGTCATCGATGCCAACACCAACACCGCGCTTCCAAACTTTACCCCCCCAGGCAAGGGGTGCGGCAGCTACTACTTTTCCGAATGCACGGCCAGTGGCATCGCCTATGATTCCAACGCCAACGTCTTGTACACGGGCTACTGCTGCGACTTCCAGGGCAATGACTACCTGGTGACCATCGACCCATCCACTCAGACAGCTGCGGGCACCTTGGTGTTGCCTCATTACATGGTATTCGGCAACATGATGTACGATTCAGCAAACCAGCTTCTGTACATCACGAGTGACACGTCAGCCTACGGGAACGTCCTGGGGAACGTCACGGTCATCCAGCCTGGGACGGACACAATCCTCAAAGTGATTCCCATTGGGGACCCGTCTGAGTGGAGCACCTTCGCCGTCAATTCGCCAGGCGGACCGAACCAGGAGATATTTGTCGCGTGCGAGGGTAATATCTCAGTGATCGACGCTCAGAGCAACGCGGTGGTCCAGACGATCAATCTTCCCAAGACCGCGTCTGGCATCCCTCCCTCGATGATGGTGGGGGTCGCCTACGACTCCAAGGACGGGCTTCTCTACGTGACCATCGGTTTGGAGCCCGAGGAAGTCCTCGTCTTTAGCAATAGTTTCACCCTAGTCGGAACGATAGCGACGAACATTCCGACTTACAGCATCGCGTTTGCAGCCTCGAGCGGCGAGGTATACGTAGGGGACCTGTCCTTCGGCGTCATCGACATAATCTCTTAGCTAGGGTTTGTCCGCTCTTTACGCAAGTCATCGTAGGGAGCGGACGGAACTCTGGGAACAGTGGGTTTCTACCGTGACCTTGAATGCGGGGGGAGGGATTCCGTAACGTTGCGACAGCGACTCATCCCCGAAGCAAAGCGCACCCATGGGTGCTATCCTACTCGCGGTTTGGCTCTCCGCCCCGAGACAGAGCCCAAGAACCTAGTGCCAAACCATCCGATGGACCACTTGGGGGGTAGGGACCGTGAAACAGAATGGTCTTCCCGTTCAGATTCCGCTTGAGGATTGGGATTCAGACGAATTTCACTAAAACAAGGGTAGCGAGGGGAGGCTTCTCAGCGGAGCCGATAGGCAGCGACACCGAGGACATCCAGTGGGGGATGCCCTTCAAACCATCAATTGAGCTGCGTCCTTCAGGCAAACTTCGGAAGCACACAATTGAGTGGTGGATTTATACCCGCCAGCACATTACTAACCGGGTAAGTTGAAGATGCTTCCCAGAACAAGGCGGACCCTAGTGCACACAGGACCCTCCGCCCCATCATTGACCCCGCCAGTTCCCGCTGGGTTGTATCCGGCCGACCCCGCTCTTTGATGCCCAGAAGTCGCGTAAATGGAGCGTTATGCCAATTCATTGTGAACCCAAACGAGTTCAAATCCGGGCGACCCCATCCCATTCTCCTTGCTGAATTCGGATTCGCATAGCGTTAAGTATCTTTGACAGCGACGTCTCCGGCGGGTTGCAGGCTGCTCCGCGGAGAGTAAAGACAATCTACAGTGTAATTGCATCTCCGCAGAGGCTGGAGATTCTCCGCATCCTGAACATCAAGGGGCCACTGACCTACAGCGCCCTGAAGACCCTGGCCGGGTTCAAATCGAAGAAGGAGTCTGGCAAGTTTGCCTACCACCTCAGGAAGCTGGTGAAGCAGCTCCTGATCCAGCTGAACAGGCAGGAGAGGAAGTACACGGTCACCAACCTCGGGCGGCTGGTACTGAACCTGACCCGCCAGATCGAGGAGCAGTCGCTGGTCGAGAGCGGCAAGCTGTACGTGAGGACGTCCCATCAGACCATGGAGGAGTTCAACGCCAACAAGATCCTCCAGTCCCTCGTGAAGGAGGCCGGGATGCCGGTGGAACTTGCCCAGAAGATCACCAGCGAGACGGAGTCGAGGCTGTACAAGTTCCAGACCCAGTATCTCACCGCTCCGCTCATACGCGAGATCGTGAACGCTCTTCTGGTCGAGCACAGCATGGAAGAATACCGGCACAAGTTGACGAGGCTGGGGATGCCCATCTACGACGTCACCCAGCTCCTCGGCAAGGCTGGGGACGACGGCGGGAACGTGGAGTCCCTCATCCATCAGACCGGGAAGCAGGTGTTCTCCGAGTACCTGCTCTTGGAGCAGCTGCCGAGGGACGTGGCCGACGCCCATCTTTCGGGGGACATCCATATCACCAACGCGGGGTCCTGGGGCTTGACTCCGGACGCGGTCTTCGTAGACCTGCTCTCCATGAGGAGAGCTGGGCTCAACCCCAGGGGCAAGATCCCCAACACTTCGATGATCCCCAGCCCTGAGAACGCCGAGAGGGCGCTGAACATAGTCCTCAGCATGGCGTCGATGCTTTCCCGTGAGGCCTCGGATGAGGTAACGCTCAGGAACTTCCTGCAGTTCCTCGGCCCCTACTGCAAGTCCAGGGGGAAGAGGGAACTGGAGTCGCTCCTGCTGAGGTTCTTCGAGACAGTGGGTTCCCCGGTCGCTGGCGCCGCGGGGCCAGCCATCAGCATCGACCTGAACCCCTACAGGCACGACGACGTCGGGAGAGAGGTCATGGACAAGATACTCGATGCCTCCCTCGGAGCATACAGGAGTTACGTAGAAGAGACGCCGAGGCCGGACGTGAGGCTCCTCCTCGCAAAGCCCAACAGGGTGGACGAGACCAAGACCCTGAAGGATGCCGCATCGATAATCTTCAACGGCGGCAGGATCGCGTTCTTCTCGCCTGACCAAAGGAGGAGCTTCCTCGGCCTCGACACCAACATCCTATCCCAGGAGGACCAGGCTGACAACATAAGCGTCCTTCATGGCCTCAGCCTCAACCTTCCGAGGCTTGCCTACGACTCGAACCAGGACGAGACCTACTTCAGGGCGAAGCTGGCTCTTCTCATAGGGGTGGCTTCTGACGCCCTTTCGACCAGGAGGAGGCTGATCGAGAGGACTCTGAAGCGAGGGCTCCTCCCGTCACTGGCGTCGGGGTCGGACGCCGTGACCTCGGAGACGATGCCCCTCATCATGAACCTGGTTGGCCTCGATGAGACGCTGGCAAGCCTCATCCGGGACCCCACCACCACCTCCCGCTTTGAACTGGCGGAAAAGATAGTGGGGACCGCTACCCAGGTGGCCGATGACAAATCCACCAAGATTGACCGGCTCGGAGTGGCCATGGTCGACCTGGACGGAGCCCTGAGGATGGCGACCTTGGACTCTGAGAAGTACGGAAAGGCCACCCTCCAGCAGCTGATGAAGGGGGCCTACACGCAGGCACCCCGGCTGGTCCTGGCGGACCTCGAGAATGCGGAGAAGATGAACTACATCGCGAAGCTCTCGGGGGGGCTGCGTGGGGGCCTTTCAGTTACCCTGGACGGCTCGGCCGAAGATGTGAGAGGGGTCTACAACATGATACTCAACGCCACTCCGAAGCTCCCGTACTTCAAGGTGGACAGGACGACCTCTGTCTGCAGGAACTGCGGCGCGAAGCTCCCGCTTAACTCGCAGAGGTGCCCAAGGTGCAAGTCAGTCGCGATGACGCAATATTCGACGGCAGCCTAGCGTCCGCGAATCGGCTTTACTTTTGGTCAAGAACAGTTCACTGCGCGACGTCTCATGCGGCGCCCCGTTGAACATGGTTGCATCGTGAAGGTTGACTGAAATTCGGCCGGCGCTGAAATATATAGCTAGGGCGATGGGGTCAAGGCTACAGTTATGACGTCAATAGTTGAACAGCCACGCGATTCTCCGGACGTAGGAGACAAGGGCAAGGAAGTCAAGCTTCCGGCAGAGACGATGGCGGCATTCGGAGGGGATGAACTGCGCGCCAGGGTTTTCTATGAGAAGTACGCGCTGAGGGATGCCGACGGGAGGCAGGTTGAGAAGCGCCCGGAGGACATGTGGCGCAGGGTGGCGAGGGAGCTGGCCTCGCCCGAGAAGGATGATGAAAGGCGGAAGGAGTGGGCCTCGAGGTTCTACTGGCTGCTTGAGAACTACAGGTTTGTCCCCGGCGGGAGGATCCTCTTCGGGGCCGGGCAGACGAGGAAGTCTACCCTCCTCAACTGCTACTTCTTCAAGATAAGAGAAGACTCGATTGAAGCGATATTCGACTGGTGCAAGGAAGCTGCCAGGACATACAGCTTCGGCGGGGGGGTCGGGACCGACATCTCCGTCCTGAGGCCCAGGGGGGCGCCGGTGAACAACTCGGCGATCTACAGCTCCGGCGCGGTCTCTTTCATGGAGCTCCTTTCGACCACCACCGGCACCATCGGGCAGGCAGGGAGGAGGGGCGCTCTCATGATCACCATCAGGGTGGACCACCCGGACGTGATGGACTTCATCACGGTCAAGAGAGACCTGAGGCGGGTGAACTATGCCAACATCTCCGTGAAGATCTCGGACGACTTCATGAGAGCGGTCGAGACCGACGGAGACTTCCTCCTCCACTTCAAGAATGAGAAGGTCGAGGTCAACCGGACCGTCAGGGCGAGGGACGTCTGGAAGTCTCTGGTGAAGGGGGCCTGGCTGTCGGCGGAACCTGGGGTCCTCTTCTGGGACACGATCAAGCGGGACTCCACCACCGAGTATAACGGCATGGAGGTGCAGGGGGTCAACCCCTGCAGCGAGCAGACCTTGGAGAGCTACGGGTGCTGCTGCCTAGGCTCGGTCAACCTCAGCGCCTTCGTCAAGGACTCCTTCACCGACCGCGCCAACATCGACTGGGACTCGCTCACCAGGGCGGCCCAGTACGGGGTGAGGTTCCTCGACAACGTCCTCGACTACAACGCCGAGAGGCACCCGCTCCCGCAGCAGAAGCAGGCGTCTCTCCACAGCAGGAGGATCGGGGTAGGGATCACCGGGCTCGGGGACATGCTAATCAAGCTCGGGCTGAAGTACGACGACGACTCGACCATCGAGTTCGTCGACCACCTCTTCGAGAGGATCAAGAACGTCTTCTACGACTACTCTACGGAGCTGGCAAAGGAGAAGGGGTCGTTCCCAGCCTTCGACGCGGACAAGCACCTGGCGCAGCCCTTCATCTCGAGGCTCGACGGGAAGGTGAAGGAGAAGATCAGGGCGCAGGGGATCAGGAACGCCGCAGTGACGACGATCCCGCCTGTCGGCTCGGGGTCGATACTGGCAGGCACAAGCAGCGGGGTCGAGCCAGTCTTCGCGCTCGTCTACACGAGGAGGAGCAAGTCCCTGAGCGAAGGGGAGTTCAAGGTCTTCCACCCTCTCGTGAAGGAGTACATGGCGGCGACAGGGGCGGGAGACGAGAAGCAGCTCCCGAACTACTTCGTCACCGCGCACCAGATCCAGCCTGAGATGAGGGTGAAGATGCAGGCGATCATCCAGAAGCACATCGACACCGCCATCTCGAGCACGGTCAACCTCCCGGAGGACATAACTTCGGAGGAGGTCGAGAGGATCTACATGCTCGCCTGGAAGCTGGGGTGCAAAGGCATCACAGTCTACAGGGAAGGGAGCAGGGAGGGGATCCTCGAGACCGAGAAGGCAGCGAAGAAGGTAGAGGCACCCAGGGCACCCGCCTCGTTCGAGAGGCCCAAGGTTATGGAGGGGAGGACCCTCAAGCTGAAACTCCCGCAGGGGAGCATCTACCTCACGGCCAATCTGGTGGAGGGGCAGATCAAGGAGGTCTTCGTGACACTGGGCAAGTCGGGCGCGGATGAGAACGCGGACGCGGCGGCCCTGGGGAGGCTCATCAGCCTGTACCTTCAGCATGGCGGGGACATCAAGAACGTGATCGGCACCCTGAAGGGGATCAAGGGGAAGTATGTGTCCTGGGACGAGGGGACCCAACTCCAGTCGATCCCCGACGCCATAGCCAAAGCCCTGGAACTGCTGACCCTGAACCATGTGGTGAAGGAGGCGGGGTTCCCTCATCAGGACAGCGAGAAGAAGATCGGCGGTACCTGCCCAGACTGCCACGAGAACACCCTCGTGTTTGAGAACGGTTGCTACCACTGCAGCGCGTGCGGGTACTCCAAGTGCGAGTAGGCCAGGAGGGTCGGGCCCCCCCGGCCCCGCAATGATTTTACCGCCTTGGCGGACCCCCTGCTCGTTTGAAGAAGGGCCAGAAAGGTCTGCTCGTTGTCATACTGACCACGGCAGTGGTACTGACCCCATTGATCCTGGGCGGAGTCTACCTGGGCTATTATGTGGCCGACGCCCTAGGGTACTCCAGGAGCATCTTCGCCATAGCCTTCTCCACCGTAGGCTTTGTAGCGGGAATGTTCGTGATATTCCGTGTGATAAAGATGGTAGTGGCGCGGACTGAAGTCAGCCGCTGACCTTCTTCAGCGCTTCGGCCTTGGCCTTCTGCACTTTCGCCTTCAGTTCTTCTGCGGCCTGGTCGAATGCCTGCTCCACCTTATGGGCCGCCTGCCTGAACGGTTCGTCGACCAGGTCCTCGCTCATTGGGCCGCCTTCCTCTCAAGGATCTTCTTGACGTGCTTCAACCTGGAGAACTCCTCCCTTTCCCTCTCCTCGAGGGTCGCTTGAATGTAGCGGATGGAGGTCTCGTAGCGTGGGATGATCATGTACTCCAGGGCGTTGAGGAGCCTCTGGGTCTTCTCGAGCTCCTTGGCGAGCCTGAAGATGGCGTTCTCGTACTCGGCTGCCCTGAAGATGGAAGGGAGGACCTTCCTTATCTGGCGGGAAGCCCTGTCGACCGCCACGTTGCTGTCGGCGAACCCATAGGTCATCCCCACCTCCTTCTCTGAGAGTCTGACCGAAGGGATGTCGACGTCGACGATTCGCCGGACGCTGACGTCCGCCTCCACCATCGGGGGGGTGTTGGCAGCGATCCCCTCCAGGCGGAGGGGCCCGAGCTTCAGATACGCGTCGTAGAGCGCGAGATAGGCGTCCGAGAGCGGCTGGGATATCTCGTCCCTGGCCACCGTCGCCTGCTCGATCATCTCGTCGAGCCGCTTCAGCAGGACGTCCCGTTTGTCGTCCAGCACCTTCTTCACCCGCGCGGCTGTCTGGAGCCTCCTCCGGGTGCCGATCAGCTCGATCTTGGTTGGGAGTACGTTGCCGCCCGATGCTACGGACATTTCCTATCCGGTCGACTTCCCTTTGATGTAGTGCTGTTTGATGAACTCTTCCTTGATGTTGGTGAGCTCGCTCTCAGGGAGGACAGAGAGGACCTCCCAGGCTATGCGGTGCGTGTCTTCGAAGGTCCTGTTCTCGTCGTACCCCTGGTTGAGGAACTTCTGCTCAAATTCGTCTCCGAACTGGAGGTACCTCAGGTCTGAGCTTGTGAGGCCGGACTTGCCTATGATCTCAGCGAGGGCCCGGAGCTCGACCGCCCTGGCGTAGGCGTTGTAGAGTTGGTTCCCCACCTGATGCTGGTCGGGGCGCGCCTTCCCCTGCTTGATAACATACCCCAGAGCGGGGCCCATGAGCCTGCTCAGGCTCGACAGGACGTACACCGGCGGATAGATCCCCTTTCTGAACAGCTCCCGTCCAAGGAAGATCTGCCCCTCGGTGATATACCCCGTGAGGTCCGGGATCGGATGCGTGACGTCGTCGCTCGGCATGGAGAGGATGGGCATCTGGGTGATGCTCCCCTTCTTCCCCTTAATCCTGCCAGCGCGCTCGTAGTTGGTGGCAAGGTCCGTGTAGAGGTAGCCTGGGAACCCCTTCCTGCCCGGGACTTCCTCCCTGGCTGCTGATATCTCTCTCAGGGCTTCTGCATAGTTGGTGATGTCGGTTATGATCACCAGTACGTGCATGCCGAGCTCGAAGGCAAGGTACTCGGCTGCCGTGAGAGCGACCCTGGGAGTGATGATCCTCTCGATGGCCGGGTCGTCGGCCAGGTTCAGGTAGAGGATGCTCCTCCTGATGGCCCCCGACTCGGCCAGGGTCCTCTGGAAGAAGGACGCATCGCTGTGAGACACCCCCACCGCGGCGAACACCACCGCGAACTCTTCCCCCTCCCCGACCACGGTCGCCTGCCTGGCGATCTGCGCCGCCAGCATGTTGTGAGGCATCCCTGCGCCAGAGAAGATGGGGAGTTTTTGACCCCTCACCAAGGTGAGCATGCCGTCGATCACCGAGACCCCGGTCTGTATGAGATCGGTCGGATACTCCCTCCTTTCGGGATTGATCGGAGCGCCGTTCACGTCGAGAAACGCCTTCGCCACCGGTTCCGGAAGGCCGTCCTGAGGGCGTCCCAGGCCGTCGAAAACCCTTCCAAGCAGCTGGTCGGAGACTGGGAGCTCCATCGTCTTCCCCAGGAACCGGGCCCTTGTCCCGCTGACCGAGAGCCCAGACGTCCCTTCGAAGACCTGGACGACTGCCTTGCCGAACCCGGTCTCCAGGACCCTTGCAAGCCTCCTGGCCCCCGAGTCGTCCTCTATCTCCACCAGTTCGTCAAAGGCTGCCCTGTCGACGCCGTCGACGACGAGGAGAGGGCCTCTGATCTCGGCGACCTTGCTGTATTCCAGCCCCGACGACGACTTGCTCATGCTGCCGACACCTCTTGCACGCCAGAGACGGAGTTGAACTCGTCGAACATCTGCTTGGACAGGGCCTCCAGCTTCCCCAGCTCGTCGCTCTTGATGGCGAACTTCGCTCTGAGCATGGGGGCGATGACCTGCATCCCCCTTATCTTGGAGAGCGGGACTCCGTTCCGGAGCGCCTTCAGCGCCTCCTGGTGGTATTGGACGAACATCTTCATCATTGTGAACTGCTTCTGGGGGCTGCAGTAGGCGTCGACGTCGTCGTAGGCGTTCTGCTGCAGGAATCCTATCTGGATCATCCTGGCGACGTCGAGTATCAGCTTCTCTTCGTCTGGGAGGGCCTCGGGCCCGAGCAGGCGCACTATTTCCTTGAGGGCGTCCTCACGCTGCAGGATGCCGTAGGCGTCGGCCCTGACCTGGAGCCAGTCCTTGTCAATCCGCTCGGCCCACCACTTGCTGACCGATTCGATGTAACCCGAATAGGAACTCATCCAGTTTATCGAGGGATAGTGGCGCGAATAGGCAAGCCGGGCGTCCAGCGCCCAGAAGTTCTTGACGAAGCGTATGGTCTGGGACGTGACCGGCTCGGTGAAGTCCCCGCCCGCCGGGGAGACGGCGCCGATCAGGGTGATGGAACCCGTTCTCTGGGGGGTCCCGAGGATGTCGGCCCTTCCTGCCCTTTCGTAGAATTCGGCCAGCCTGGATGCGAGATACGACGGGTACCCCTCTTCCGCCGGCATCTCTTCGAGCCTGCCGGAGATTTCCCTCAACGCTTCTGCCCACCTGCTGGTGGAGTCTGCGACGAGCACGGTGTCGTACCCCATGTCTCTGTAGTACTCTGCCATGGTCACGCCGGTGTAGATGCTGGCCTCTCTGGCGGCCACGGGCATGTTGCTGACGTTGGCGATGAGGATGGTCCTCTCCATCAGTGGGCGCCCGCTCTCCGGGTCGATGAGTTCGGGGAACTCGACGAGGACTTCGGTCATCTCGTTTCCTCTCTCGCCGCACCCGATGTGGAACACGACCTTGGCGTCCGCCCATTTCGCCACGCTGTGAAGGGTGACGGTCTTTCCTGTCCCGAAGGCGCCCGGGATGGCGCCGGTGCCTCCCTTCGACATTGGGAAGAAGGAGTCCAGCACCCGCTGGCCGGTGAGCAGGGGGATCTCAGGATCCAGCCTCTCCCTTATCGGTCTGGGAGTGCGGACCGGCCACCTGTGGTAGAGCATGAGCTCCTGCCTCTTCCCTGATTTGTCCTCGGCTGCGACGACGACCTCGTCGACCTTGTACTTTCCTCCCTTGACGACATCCTTCACCCTGGACTTCGGCGTAACAGGGGGAGCGAGGATCTTGTGGTCGATCAGGGGGGTCTCCTGGACCGACCCTAGGATGGTCCCGCCTTCGATGTCGTCCCCTTTCTTGACTGCGGGGACAAACTCCCACTGCTTGTCGAGGGGGATTGAATTGGCGGTGACTCCCCTGGTGATGAAGGGGCCGGCCTTGCTGGCTATGACGTCGAGGGGCCTCTGCAGCCCGTCGTAGATTGTGCCGATCATCCCAGGGCCGAGGGTCGTCGAGAGCGGCTGACCGGTCCCCAGGACCGGTTCACCAGGCCGGAGGCCGCTGGTCGACTCGTACACCTGGACAAAGGCGATGTCCCCTGTCAGCTTGATCACTTCGCCGACGAGCTTCTCCTCGCCGACCTGGGTCACCTCGTACATCTTCGCGGCAGCCATGCCAGAGGCCTTGACGGCGGGCCCTGAGATCCATTCGATCCTCCCTTTGACCGGCAAAACAGAACCTGTCGACCGGCGAAAATTGTCGGCTTATAATGTTTCGAGGTGTGTCGAAGACTTCATGCCCCTGTCAGGAGGGCCGCTACCTCCTTCCTGAGAGTTGGCCTCATCCGGTCGAGCCTGGCCTCGAAGGTGTTGTCGAACCTGACGGAGCCGTCGGAGGTGGTCATGACGACCCCGCCGATGGTCTCGACCGGTTCGTCCTCCATCGTGATATTCGCCTTGGACAGCTTCCTGACCGCCGACGCGACCGCCTTCCTGTCCTTGGAGGCGCACTTCACGCGGGCGTTGGGACCGATTGCATCGAGCCCTTCCTGTATCAGTCTCTCCAGGGCCTGCTCGTATCCGTCCCCGCCTGAAGCCGAGATCTCCTTCGTGGCCCGTTCAATCGCTTCGTTGACCGCCTTCTCCAGGGACCTGAGCATCGTGTTCCTGGCCTCGAGCTCGGCAGCCCCCACGATCTGTCTCTTGACAGATTCCGCCTGCTTCAGGCTCGACTCGACTATCTTGACGACCGATTCGGCTGCGTCCTTCCTGACCGATTCGACCTTGGCGAGGGTCTCCTTCCTTCCATTTTCCAGGCCGGCCAGAACCTCCGCCTCGAACTCCCCGGAGACCTTTTCGAGGGTGTCAGACGCCGCTTTGCTCAAGTCATACTCCTAGGATCGCCCTGAGCATCGCCCTGTACTCGACCTTCTCCTTCTTGCTCCCTGGACCTGGCACTTCGTATATCAGCGGGATGGCCTTCTTTGACCTGAGGGCAGTCAGCTGGTCCGATATCGGCTTGGACACCTCGTCGCTCACCATGATGAGCCCCACCGTCGAGTCCTTGGAGAGCGACTGGATCTTCTCCAGGGCTGACGCCGCAGAAGAGACGTACTCCCCGCTGACCCCCGAAAGGACGAAACCTGTGACGAAGGCTTTTCCCCCTACCGCGACCACTTTCATGGCGACTCCCCCAGGAGCTTGGCAGAGACCAGCTCGGTCGCCCTGTCCCTGTTCTTTGCTATGGAGTTCTCGAACGCCTTCAGATCTGCGTCCCCCTTCTTCCTGATGCTCTCGGCCTCGGATTCAGCCTGCTCTCTCGCTTTCGCGACGTTTTGCGCCGCGATTCCCTTGGCCTTCGAGATTGCCGAGGCCTTCGCTGCCTCTGCCCAGTCGACCGCCTCTTTCGTCGCCCTCTTCCCCGCTTCGACCAACTCCGCCTTCGCGCTGACAAGCTGCGCCTCGAATTCGACGAGGGCCTTGACCGTCTGTTCTATCGCGGAGCTCATGGAAAGCTGCTTTTTGTCTGCTTCGGATTTCCCTAGTTAAACGTTCAGCCCTTGGAAACCGGATTCAGCCGATGGTCACGTCCACGGGCTGGTGAAGCAGCCCCCGTTCGAATAGCATTCTGTAGACCCCCATGATCCTGAGTATGTCGCTGCGACAGCCCCCTTCTGCATGTTGACGAACGCGTTCAGTACCCCGGGCCCGTCGGTCTGGTAGATTGATACGAAATAGTCACCACCGAAGGTCTTGTTGCCTGACGGGAAGACATAGGCGGAGTCGACGTAATAGAACGCCGAGTGGTAGGGGGGTTGGTTCAGGCATGCACGGACACTGCCGTCGGCGAGGGTGATGGATGTCGCCCTCTGCTGGGTAACGTTGAACTGCAGGCGCTGGAACTCGTTCGCAGGGATTGTGCTGTTGGTGGAGCGGAAGCCGACGACCTGATACGTTGACGGCTGGGTGAACTGGACAGTGACGTTGAAAGACATCGTCCGCGTGAAGTTCAGGGTGTATCCTGTGGTCCAGTTGCCGTACACGCTCAGCGGGCCGAGCGTCTGGATGTAGTTCGATACGAGGACGGGGTTCGAGCCTGTCTGGACGATGTCGTAGGTGTAGTTCCATGCCATGCGGATGTATGCGGAGTCCATGTAGTAGTTGAGCGTGACGTTGGCGACGGCGAAGGGGTCCCATCCCCCCTGCCCCGCAGACATCTTGCTGGGAAGTGGAGCCGTCGACCGCGAGAGGGTCTTCGTGCACGTGGTGGGGTTCCCTTGGTACCGAGAAGTCGTTGCGGCTGTGGTCGTTTCACCGCCTGGGCTCAACGATGGGTAGTAGAGGTACGCGACCCCGCCGGCGACCGCGACTACGCAGACGACCGCGGCGACTGCGGCGACAGAAATCCCCCTTCTCAGCTCACCAGCAGCGACTGCGACCATCTGGAAGAATCACGCACCGGTTCTAGATGAACCTAGATGCCAGAACGGCTGCTGTGACTCTCGCTCCGAAGACGTTACAGGGATTTGTTACGAAGTGAGCTTCAGTATCGCCCTGGCGACCTCGCCGTCTGTCTCTTCGAGGGCAGCGACCGCCCGCTCTTTCGTCGCGCCTGTCTGCTGCTGGACCAGAAGGATGTCTTCTTCGCTGAAGGCCTTCCTCTCCACCTCCACCTCCTCCACCTCCCCCATCACCTGAAACACCCTCTGCCCCTGGGCGTTGACCTCCGAGACCGAGGCGTTGGTGATGTGCATCTCCCTGTCGGGGGTCTTGATGACTACCTCTTCCACGTTGGGAATCTCCTTCATGTTGATCCCGAGCCGGTCCATCATCCTGCGGGCGTTCCTGTTGTCCATCTTCATCGTTCGAGGCCTGCTCTGACCTTCACCGCTACCCCGCTCTTAAACTGTGACATCGCACTCCCACTTAGCACCGCCGTCCCCACCCCGATGACCCTCCCCCTGCCGTCGGTGATGGCGACCTCGCTCTTCGGATGAATGTTCTCCCCCGCCTTCTCCACGAACTTGCAGAAGACGGACTTCCCGCCCTTCACGAAATCGACGACGCCGTCGGAGACCTGGACGCAGTTCCGGCTGAATCTAGCGTTCTTCGCCAGCATCTGGGCCCCATAGACTGAGAGGGCGAAAGCGCCGTTCGGCTTCACGGTGGCGAAGATCTTCCCCTCGTGTTGAATCAGCTTGACCCGGCCGGACCGTCTGGAGAAGAACAGGCGGAACCCCTCCTTCGGAAGAGCCCTGCTGACGCCCCTGCCGAAAAGATAGTCCACCATTATGGAGATTCGGCGGAGGTCTGGCACCTGGCTCAACGCGGGGCGCCAGGGCGCCTGGGTCGATAAAGGTGCAGGGACCGGGCAGGGTTGCAGCGGGCCGCGGACCGGACCGCGGACGGCAGAAGCGGGGCGGCCGTGCCCGTGCCCAGGGTCCTGAAGCTCCGGATGAGACCCGCCTTCGAGCCTCCTTCGGAGGGCTGAGAATGATTCATGTAGCCACCCGCTGAGAGCGCGGTGGAGTGGTCAAGAGCATCAGGGTCCTCCGGATTGGCCAGAGGTATGTCCGCGACGACAGGACTCTTACCCACCTCTGCCTGGTCTCCAGGGCTTTCGGAGCCGAGAAAATCTACCTGGAGGATGCGGAGAAGGACGTCACAGGGACTCTTGAGGAGGTGAACCGGACCTGGGGCGGGGACTTCGCGGCGGTCCTGGGCGAGCCCTGGAGGAAGGTGATCAGAGACGCAAAGAAGGAAGGGCGGAGCATCGTGCACCTGACCATGTACGGCATCCCCATCCAGGACGTCATCCCCGAGCTCCGTACGCTCGACGACGTTCTGATCGTCGTGGGAGGGCCGAAGGTCCCCGGCAAGGTGTACCACGAGGCTGACTTCAACGTCGCCGTGACGTCCCAGCCTCATTCCGAAGTCGCGGCCCTTGCGATAGCCCTCCACGAGATCCAGGGCGGAGAAGAGCTTAAGAGGGCGTTTCAAAAAAGCAGGCTTAGAATCCTTCCTTCCCCCCGGGGCAAGCGAGTTGTAGAAAATTGAAGATAGAATACGAGGACACGTTCGTGAAGGTCGCCGGCCTGATCGGCGGACCTGACTATGTCCGCGTGGCCAGGGCGCTGCTCAACAATGAGAACGCCACCGACGAGGAAATCGCCTCAGCCACGGGGCTGAAGATCAAGACTGTGAGGAAGGCCCTCTACGACCTGTTCGGGCGGAGTCTTATCACCGGCGTCAGGGTGAGAGACCCGAAGCGGGGCTGGTTCGTCTACAGGTGGAAGGCCCAGCGGGACCAGACGGACGGATTCATCCAGACCCAGAGGAGGAAGGTGCTGAACAGGCTGAAACAGAGGCTGGATTACGAGGACATGCACGAGTTCTACCACTGTGGGACCCCCACCTGCCTCACGCGGACGTTCGAGGACTCCATGGAGAACTTCTTCAAGTGCCCGACCTGCGGGAAGCCACTCAACAGGCTGGACAACGCGGAGCTGAAGGACGCCCTCCGCTGGAAAATCAATCAGCTCGAAGAGGAACTGGCCAAGTGATCCCCTCGGTCGAGGGGGCCATGGCAATCCACTCGAAGTGCGGGAGCAACCATCGCATAGTCAACCACTGCCAGGCGGTCGCGATGGCCGCTAAGATTGTGACAGACGAGTTCCAGCGACGGGGGCACGCTGTGGACGAGAGCTCCGTCATTGCAGCCGCGTTGCTCCATGACATCGGCAGGACCAGGATCCAGACCGTGAGGCACGGAGTCGAAGGAGCCGAGATGCTCGAGAAGGAGGGGGTCGACTACAAGGTCATCGAAATCGTCAGGAGGCACGTAGGAGCGGGGATCTCACCGGAAGAGGCGAAGACGCTGGGCCTGCCGGACTTCGACTATGTACCGCGCACCCTCGAGGAGAGGATCGTCTGCTTCGCCGACAAGATGGTCGATGCAGACAACATCAGACCCTTCGGGGAGGAGGTCCGCAGATTCACGGCGAAGTCTCACGACGTCGGGAGGCTCCTGGCGCTGAAGAGGGGCCTGGCGGATGAGCTCGGGGAGGACCCGGAGAAGCTCATCCTAGACAAGATTAAAGAATCTAGGAAGAAGGCGGCGAAATGATGGCGTCCTGCATCTGCAAGGCCTGCAAGCACAAGGATTACGAGAGCTGCTCCAAGTGCACCTGCTGCAGATACTACAGGGCGGCGTGCATGCCCTACCCCACTCCTGCGTGAACACTGGGAAGATTTAAGGGCGAACCATTAGAGCCACTTCTGCAGCGAGGTGGGGAAGCCAGACCCCTTGTGGGGGTAAGGATCATCCCGGCGGGCTCATAGGCGCAAGCCGAGAGACCCGCAGAGCGGAGATCGGGCCAGAACCCGACCGTGCGTTCAAATCCTCCCCTCGCTACCTTCGTTCTAGTGAAATTTGTCTGGGTCGCAACCGCATGAAGCAAAATCTCGACCATAGGGCTAGAACTGAATTCGCGGGGTCGGCCGGATTTGACCGCGTCATTTCTGGCGGGGGCAGAGAAGCTTTTGTAGCCTCCCCTTCGCTCGACGGCTGACCACCCGTCAAGCTGCTCCCCAAGCCTGCTTTTCTCTCGAGGCGCGATATGAAGCATACATCTCACGAATTTCCAACGCTTTCTTCAGTTGCGGTTTCAGGTAGGGCACCAAGTCGACCTTTCTCCTGTCAATCTCAAGCAGAATCAGGTTGGCCACATGTATGAACATATCAGGTAAGTTGATTCTGAGATCGACCTTGGACCAATCAACTCCTAATCCGTCGATCAGGCCTAGGAACCTGCTCTGACCGTTCGGATAAATGAGGTAATATCGGTCGTCATTGAAGATCTTCAGGAACTCCTTAGCGAAGGCATTGAGCCGGTCGTCAGTCATTCCATTTTCTCTTCGGAAGACGCTTCGTAACGCCTCGTCGAACCGGACATTCTCCACAAGGTCGCCAAGGACCTGAAGCATGGTATCCTTCGCCCCCAGTCTCTCTATCTCAATCTGGGTAAGAGCAGCTACGCGGTCCGCTATCTTCTCGGCGGCTTGCCCCTCCCGGCCCTCAAAACCCCCGTATCGCCTTCCCTTGATCCACTCGACGTATCCCCTGAAGAGCGCCCTGTCTCTTTCAGTGAGTTGGTTGAGAACCCTCGACTCCACCAACTCTGTGACCATCACCTGAAATTCGTTGGACGCAGATCCCAGATGGTAGCCTATCTTCTCTGCACGGGTCATGTCTTGGTATCTCTTTCCGCCGAGGGCTGCCTCAAGATGCGAAGTATCCCATCCCCTCTTGAATCGGTCCACAACCAGACCGTAGAGTTCGTCAGGAACTCGGACGACACTCCATTCGCCCTGGATTATCCTCCTGTTCTTCTCCAGCTCCTGGAGAGAATTCTCCAGCGTTCTAAGGCCATAATGCGGTTTGCCGTCAATCAATTCCACGGCGACGCGATTCTTGGAACGCAAGGCACCAAGGCCCCGCATCACTTCCGCCCTCGAAACGCCCAGCTTCCTGGCGATTTCCACCATGCGGAGAGGCTTCTCTGACAGCGCGGCTTCAACGGCTTGTTCCATCCTCGTTCCTTTCCGCGACACTTGCTACACATGTAGCAACATGCCTATAAAAAGAGCCGTGGTACTACGTTTCAATGGCGGAACAGGCCGGATTCACGACCATCCGGGTAAGGCGGCGAAGCGCAAGAGCGCTGAAGCGATTTGCTCCTGACGGGTCGACGTACGCCGATGCTTTGGAAGCTCTAATCGGCAGGCGCACGGCGGTAGAGTTGGAGCTTGAAATCGTAGATGTCCTACCCATCGATTTGATCAACCGCCAGGTCCTCGGCGTCGTATTCGTTCTGGTGGCCAGTCTGGGAAATAGCGGATTGGCAATCTTGGCCGGGATGATAACTTCCTTTACAATCATGCTCTTCTTTCCACGTGGACGGTGCGTTCAGAATTCAGGTCATAAGGCGTGAACTCCGTCTTGACGGCCCGAGTTAATAGAGCCGGCTCGAAGAAAGCTTAACTCGGATTGTGAGGTCGGCCGAATCTGTCCCTTTTACTTTTGATGGGGCAGAGAGGCTTTTGGAACCTCCCCTTCGCCCAACGTCTGACCACGCGAATTGCTAGTTTAAGTGGTTCGCCTAGAATCGCCACCTTCGAGGAATCTGATTTGGTAGGCCATCCTCGGAGTTCTTCCTGGTGCAATGGGTCGAGCCATGCCTTTCCTCGTCGGAATACTCGATGGCTTGAGCCTCCTGACCTTGACCCTCCTGACATAACCCACGAATCCTTCATCTTCTGGGTGAATCTCCCTCGAATGGTGAGCAGTCTGATATGCCGCATTCATCGGGGAGCGACACTGGCCTCCTATCCATGAACAAAGGACGCAACACCCAACGAACCGTTCATGCAGGCACAATCACCTTAGCACCGACATTCTCACTCCACCAGCTTTCCTGAGAAAGCTTTGTGCATCAGGGAGTGAAAGAGTTCGTCGATTTCTTGCGTGTCCTCCTTCTGCAGCTGTTGAAGCGCTTCGAGTTTCTTTGCTATTCGCACAAATCGTTCTTGCAAATCAATTGGGGGGGTAGGAATCTTGATCTTGTCCATCATCCCCCTTGTTAGTTTGCCCCTTGTTGTACCCGAGATATACCTGGTCAAATCGCTAAGGTCGAGGCAACTTTCCAAGAATTCAAGGCAGGCTCTGCCATTTTCCTTGAGAACATGGGCGTGATTATTGACCCAACTTTTTCCTCTGATTCGGTAGGCTGATTTCTGAAATTTACTCCAGTTCCCGCCATCTTCTGCTAACAAGAGAAGGGGCTCGTCAAAAATGAAACCCTTTATCCATCCTACCCTACCATTTGCACCATAATATGGCGTGTCACCGATTTCTCGTTCTGATTCCTTTATTGGGACTCGTCGATGATCCAAACAAGTTGTTAATTCCCCTAACTCATTGATTTTCCACCCAATCGGATTGACATCGGGGTCTCCAAACATCTTCAGAAAAACTGACCCCATGGTCTTTTTCGTGAGTTGGTTGGTTTCTTCGCGCTTCTGAGCAATGCCATGGGCTTTGTGAAGGACTGAAGCTATTCGATGCTGGACATCAAGGCTAATTGGATGGGGGACCTCAATTCTTTCGAGGTCTTTTCGGCCGATGGCCCCGAAAGTGCTTCCCTGTCCCCGTTCAGACAGCCTCGTTTCAATGGAACGCAGGTAATAGAAGAGATACATCTGGTCCACCTTGGGCTGTTTCCCGCGGATTGCGGAGAGCCCCCTCCCGATACAGCATTGTGAAGGACTGAGGTTTACCGGACCAACTGGGGCCCTCACACTCAACAGTATATCGTTCAATGCAGCAACTCTTAGGGGCCTAGAGCAATACTTTGCAGCAACAGGATAGATTTCGCCGAATTCTGCCTTGCCTTGAAAGAATGGCAACCCCTTTCCTTCCTCATTGTATGTAGACGAAGGAGGCGATTGGCCCATCAAAACCTCAGCGATTTCGGCTAGCGGTTCACTAATCCACTCATTTGACATTCATATCATCGATTTCAGTTCCTCAAGTTCCTTCGCAATCTCTTCTTCCAGTTGCGTTATCTTTTCGATTAGGACATTCGGCTCTTCGGATTCAATTTTCTCACGCTCACCCTGTTTGTATCTGGAGATTGATAGATTGTAATCGTTCTTCTTGATTGTCTCAATAGGGACAAGAACGCTGTGATCTGACTGAGCCCTTCTCTCAAACTTCTCAATTAAGGCTGGGATGTCTCCCTTACCATCGATGAAATCGCGCTTCTGGTCTAAACTGTAACCGTCAGCCTTCATCTCGTAAAACCAAACCTTTTCGGTTTGGCCACCTTTGATGAAGACCAGCACCGCAGTTCCAACCCCCGAATATGGTTGGAAGACTCCTGAAGGCATTGATATTACACCCTGGAGGTCACAATTCTCAAGCAGGAGTCTCCTCGCTTTGATGTGAGCGTTTGAAGAACCAAAAAGCACGCCGTTTGGAACGATTACCGCAGCCCTGCCTCCCGTCGTGAGTAAGTTGTAGAAGAGTTCCAGGAAGAGGAGCTCTGTCTTGGTCGTGTCAATCCTGAAGTTATCGTTGATATCGCTCTTGTCTACGTATCCAGCGAAGGGTGGATTCGCGAAGACAATATCGTAGACTGGTGTCTGCTCAAACCCCTTGGACAGGGTGTCCCTCTGTTCGATGTTCGGCTCGGTGATTCCGTGCAGAATCATGTTCATCAGGGCGATGCGAATCATTGTTACTTCGAAGTCGAAGCCGTAGAAGGTCTCGGTCCATAGAATGTTCCAATGCTCTTTCTTGACTATCTTGTCGCCAATCAGTCCGTGGGGCGTCCCGTCATCGTCAATCTTGACCATTTCTGGGCTGGTGTACTTCTTCAGGATGTGCTGGTATGCGCCCACTAGAAACCCTCCAGTTCCACAAGCAGGATCACAAATCTTGTCGCCGATGTCAGGGTCGATGAGTTCGACCATCATCCTGATTATGTGCCTTGGTGTCCTGAATTGCCCGTTCTTCCCTGCGGTCTTCAGCTCTCCAAGAAGATGCTCGTAGATGTCGCCTTGGATATCTGGTCTTTCGCCAATCTCTATCTCGTCAATTAGAACGACTGCCTCCTGGAGCAGGGACGGCTTTGGAATCATGAAAGTGGCATCTTTCATGTATCTCGAATAGAGTACTTCCTCACCGTTGTGCAGGTTCTTGATGAATGGGAAAACGACCTCGTTCATGTGCTTGAACATCGCTTCCGCATTCATGTGCTTCCATTTCGACCACCGACAGTTCTCCCGACCTTCGAAAAGAGACCTGTACGTTTGGTTCCTTGCTTTCGCAGCGTCCACGTGATGAGTATCGAGATCGTCTAGTCGCTTCATGAAGATGAGATACGAAATCTGCTCTATCGCGGTAAGTGGGTTGCTTAGGCCCCCTGCCCAGAACGCGTCCCAGAGCTTGTTGATCTTCGACTTTAGTTCAGGATTCAGCATGCTTGAATATCTGTGCCTCCAAGACGTTGCATAAGCTCAACACTTCGTCCACGTCCTCCTTCTTCATTAGTGGGATTGGAGCCTTCGGGCCGAAGTTTGTGAAAGGCGGTTCGAACAAGTCTGAGTATTCTACGTGATGCTTCTTCGCGAAGTAGCCTTGGATAGTCCTGAGGAAATTGACCTGGTCGGCGTTGAGGTAATTCTTCTCAATCATGAAGGTTTTGAAAGCCTCTTGAATCCTCTCATGCGGGTTCGGGAACTCATAAAGACCAAGAATTTTCTTGATAAACTCGGTGAGCGATCCCTCGCTCTGCCTGTAGACCCTCTGCAAATTCTCTTCAGTTATGAATAGCTCAGGACTATTGAGCGTCTTCTCCAGGTTCTTGAGGTCCTGCTCGGTGAGCGCCTCGTCTCGCTTGATCTTCTGAATCGTCGGATGCTCCTCGGCCAACTGCTTGATCTTCTTCTCTACCTTCTGTCTGTAGTCTTCGACATATTCTGACCTCGGCGACGTTATGGGGCCGTACTCGATTATCTCCCTCTTTTGGATGATGTCGTCTATGTCGAGGACTATCTTTGGTCGGGGTTCGGTCCTCTTGTACTTCATGAGGGGGGAGAATTCCCTCATCAGCATCTGGGCATCCTCATAAGAGACATTACTCCAGAATGACTTGGCGAGGACCTTGTCCAATAGTTCTTCCTTCTTCTTCACCTCTTTGATCGTAAGCGGCAGGTAATTCAGAGTCTCACCAATTGATTCCTTCAGCCTATCGATTTCGGGTTCGTTTCCAGTGAGGGCCGCCACGCTGAGCTGCTCGCACTTCTGAACAAATGAAGCTTCGTTGGGTTCAACGTTCTGCTGGTACCTCATAAGGGGCGTGATCTTGGCCTTCAGGAACTCAATCGGGTCGACTCCGACCCTATCCCACAGCTTCGTTGACTTCGCGAGCTCCACGTCCCTCAGGTGCTCTTTGACAGTTATGGAATCTACCGGGAGTAACTTCATGTCTTCCAAGATTCTGGCCCTGACTCCATTCGCTCTCTCGTCCTTCTTCTTCTGGAAGTAGCTCAGCTCCTGCAGTCGGAGCAGGAATACCTTTGCAGGAACCGCCTCCGCAGGCTTTGCCTCCCTTCCCTCTGGGTGCATGTCGAACCAGTCGAAGACGTTCCAGCAGTCGAAAACGAGAAACTCGTCCTTCCTCCCGTTCGGGAGCCACTCCTTGTGCTTGCAGGTGGCGTCGATTCTGGTCCCTCTCCCGAGCATCTGCCAGAACCTGATTTTCGAAAATACCGGCTTCGCGAAGACTAGGTTGCAGACCTCGGGCATGTCCACGCCAGTGTCGAGCATGTCTACAGATATGGCGACCCTCGGCCAGTTCTCCTTCTTGAAGTCGGTCAGAATCTCCTGTGCTCTCTGGTCTTCAGAGACGATTATCCGCGCGAGCTTACCTTTGTATTCCGGATACAGCTTCTCGAAGGCCTCCCACAGCCGCTTGGCATGCTCCTTGGTTATCGCGAAGAAGATGGACTTGGCCGGCAGTGTCCCGGTGGAGTCCATGATGCAGTTCTCCATGAACTCCTTCACGATAGCCTCATTGGTCCCTATGACCACGACCTTCTTCTCGATGTCAGTTCCTTCGAAGTCGACGTCGTCAGGCTCGACTCCCTTTTCCAGAAGCTCCTTCCTAGCTTCGGTAGGGACGTCTCCAGGCTTGATCCCGACTATCTGGAAGTGAGTTTGAGTGATGTAGACCTTGTACGGGACCAGCCACTTCTCCTTCACAGCGTCGTCGTAGCTGTATAGGAAGGTGGGAATCTTGTTGTAACAGTCAAAGAAACGAAACGTGTCCCTTTCTATGATCTCTGCGGGCGTCGCTGTAAGGCCGACCTCGACTGCGTCGAAGTATGTGAACACGTCCTTCCACTTGTTGTAGATGGACCTGTGGCACTCGTCGGAGATGATCAAGTCGAAGTCACCTATCGAGAACTGCTGGTAGCAGTCCATGAACGTCTGGATCGTGGAGGCGTAGAGTCTCGCATTCTTGTTCAAGGTCCCCGAGAACACCTTCGACTTCAGTTCGTTCGGGAAGTAGGCCTTGAATCCGTCAGAGAATGCCTGGTCCCGCAGGGCCTTCCTGTCTGCAAGGAATAGAATCTTCTGGGCACGGTTTGTTCTCAGCAGCACGTCAATCAGGGCCATTGCAACCCTGGTCTTGCCCGTGCCGGTCGCCTGAACGATTAGGAACTTTCGCTTACCTTTCTCTATTCCCTCGAGGACCCGTTTGACCGACTCAATCTGGTATGGCCTGTCGATGATCTCTTTCTGGATCGGGGCTTCGGAGAAATTCTCCTTGAACTCGTTCTGGTACTTCAATCTCATCAGGGCCTCGATACCGTGGAACCCCTTCACCATGCGAGGATTTTCATAGGGCCTGTTCCAGAACCAGATTTCGTACCCATTGGTCAGAAAAATGAAGACGTCTTTCCCTGTCTGTCGTCTCATATCGTCCGCATAGCCCTCTGCTTGTTTCTGGCCGAGAATTGGATCCTTTGAGGTCTTCTTTGCTTCTATGACTGCTAATGGGGATCCGTGAGCGTCCAGCAGAAGATAGTCTGCATATGCCTTTTCGTCGATGTCAGGGTCTCTCAAAGTATCCTTGACGGTCTTGTAGATCCTCTTCTTGAAATCCGATTGCTTCGTGTCTACTTCTGTGTAGACCTTTGTCTGATTGTCGACATCCCAGCCCGCTTGACGCAGGAGGACATCGATCTTGTCTCTCCTAGTCTTGTATTCGGTCGATGCCTGCATTGGAGGTCTGACTCACGCACGGTAGTCTTCTGCATGACTTAAGGCTAGAGTACTCCGAATCAAACCCGAAAACCGACTTGCGTCTGGAGGAATACGGAAACTCCTACATCGAGTCCGGCTTCCAGCTGATGAAATCCTAGTCAGCACTCTGATAAATAAGTCAAGGTCTGCTATCCCACAATGAATGCCACGACTCAATTGCCCAAGTGGGGATGGAGGGAAGCTCGTAGTTTCGAGATATCCTAGGATATCCGAAGGATATTACTTCAAGCGAAAGTTCTATGGTCGAACCGTAAAGAAAGGCCAGTTCAAGTATTATCTTTGCTCCGTTTGCCAGCGGGAGTGGAGGAGAGATCTCCTTACGAACCGGTATGCGGAAGTTGGTGTGTAAGTGACTATTTCGTTACGAATTACGCTTCTTATGATGGTCCCGTTCGTAAAGGGGACCAAGGACAAGGATGGGAAAGAGAAGATAGGCGCTGCGGCCCTTGGATTTCTTTTGTCATACAACGGAACTAGATATGTTGTAACTGCGAAGCATGTGGTCGAAGATGATGAAGAGTTGGGGGTCAGCCTCGGGTCTAAGGTAGTGCGACCGAGCGAAACTCTAGCCGAATTGGGTGGCCAGTGGATTCCGCATCCAGACCCTGAGATTGACCTTGCTGTCCTGCCTATTAGAAGGTCTCTCAAGTTGCAGACCGGCTTCTTTCTGCCATTCAGATTCGCAATGAATTCAGGCGAGGTTAATCTGGGAGATGACGTAATCTTCGGCTCACTTCCATACTATACACCCATCCCAATCGTTCTCAGGCGGGGAATGGTCGCCTACACCGAAGACAAAGGCTTCCTTATCGACGGCCAAGTCTTCCCAGGTAGCAGTGGTAGCCCGGTGTTTCTTTACAAGAGACCATTGAGGTTCGCGGGGATAGTGGTCGGTTATAGACCGTACGAAGATGTGGCAATCAGTGGCCAGACAGGTGAGGTCAGGGCAGTCTATTCAGAGAATTCTGGGATAGGTGTGGTTCATACCACAGACAAACTGAAGGAGCTACTGGATTCGAAGGAGTTCGCCACCCAATAGGGCTAAGTATTACTAATGAAACATTGATTGGCGCAGCAATTTGGAGAGGGCCCTCGAATGCAAGGTGACCAAGGCGCCGCTCGAATTCGGATTCTTGAATATTCCGGCGAAACACATCGACTCATTCCCCAAAGTCACCACAACAACTCCAATTCGAGTATTCTTTGACTCGTCAGATGAAGCGAAGAAGATCAACTTCCAGGCACGTCATCGTAGGCTCCTGGGCTTGACCGATTGGTACAAGCAGAATGGGGCTCGAATCGGCGACACAGTTTCCATTGAGGTAATCGGCCGGGGAGAGTACCGGATGAAGTTGGTTCCAGGTCAACCTACGCGACCGCTTGTTTCCGATGTTCTGAACACTGACGCCGCGAAGTGGTATCGAAATTTCATCGATAGGACCTCTACCGATGAAGGCGGCCAGTTCAAAGGCTACGAAGGAGGCGACTCGGACAAGCAGTGGACCAGGTACTTCGAGCATGTCTTATCGAGATGGGGCAGAGAAGAGGGTTACGAGGTGATTACTGACTTTGGGAGCCCGGTCAGAATTGATGTGAGGTGGTGTAGAGGCAAACAGGACAGAGTTGCAATCGAGCATGAGAACATAGGCGACATGCACGGGAAGTCCCTGGGCGAGAGTTCCATTGGGCGGGAAGTCGAGAAGCTGTTAGACAACACAACCGCACCCCTAAGGGTGTTGATAACCTACTTCAGAGATTCGGCATTCGGGACCGAGTTCATGAATATGAAGGCTCTGTTGGAGAGGGAGGTGGAGTCGCGAGGGAAGTTCGACTTCGAATTCTTGCTCATGGCGGGTCCGTGGAACATCGCGGAACCTCAGGAATTCGTGGGTTATGTCTTCAGGCCAAGGATCACAGCTGAATTCATTCCACCACACTACCCCTCTTGAAGTCATGCCGCAAGTCGAAAACTCGGTATGTTGCCGACCAACTGGTCCAGCTTGAACCTAAAGAATGTGTCGAGGTTTGCAAGCTCGCATGGATATAGTGAGACGATCTTGATTCCGTTGCTGCTGTACTGTTCCATCTTCCATCGCCTGCTCTTCTCGTATCTCAATCTGGCTGGGCCATCTGGCAAATTCGCTAGACCCCAGTACTCTACGTAGACCCCGTAGTCCGGGAGGTTGAAGTCGGGCCTGCTTATCCTCCTGAACCCCCACCGGCTCACGGCGGGCTGCTCGTAGACGTACCTGATGCCGCTGCGGCTGAAGTAGTCGGCGACGACCCTCTCGGAGTTGCTCCCGACGACCTCCCCCCACAGGGTCACCACATGATGGCCGTAATCCTTCCCGCCCTCCTCCTTAACTCGCCTGCGGGTCCTACCTTGTCGAATCTGAATCTGGAATATCCTTGACAGGAAGCACGCTGAGTTTGAGTTGCTGAGCGCTCGGCTCTTCATGACTTGCGTCTGATAATGTCTTTTCGCCGATTCTCAGCACGTCGAAATTGACCCTCTTTGCCGCGATGGCCGCTTCGATCTTCTTCTGCACCCCGTTCAGCCCCGCCTTTCCCGTCTTGACGTCCAGGAGCACGATATCAATCTGGTCGTCAGAATCATCGCCCTTGCTCATGTTCCTGAATATGAGGTAGTCAATAGGTGAGCCAATGAATCGTGCATCTGCAGGGTTGTATTTCGCGAGGAACCCCGGGAGCAATGGCGCTATCTGCTCTGCAATCTTCCCCTTCAGGACCGCCCTGGAGTGTCCACAGCGTCCGCCCGTTCTTTCTCCACCCGCCTCGCGAGTTCCGTCGCCTTCCACTCCCCCAGCTTCGACTCATAGACCTCCCTGAATGACGCTTCCAGTTGAGACCGTTGCTGCTCGAACATCCTCTGCGAATGGACCACGACCTGCGACATCATCCTAGAGCGGAGCACCGCCCAGACCAAGACGAAGCCCACGACCACCCCGGCGGCTGTAGAGTAGTCATTCACCTCGTTCACTTTCGGTTACGTCCCTCCCTCGGATTGTTATAGAAACGCGATAGCCTTGACTCGGGTTTATACAACCAGCCGAGCCGTCTAAGACCAAATTCCTCCATGAACTTCTGTCCCAAGTGCGGCGCCAGAATCAAGCGTGTCCCCGGCACCCCGGGCAGGTTCTGCGCCAAGTGCGGCGCCAGCCTGTCGCAGGGGGAGGCGCCAAGGAAGAGGACGCTGCTCGACAGCTTCCCTTTCACGACCCCGAGGCCCTCCCAGAAGGAGGTCCTCGAGCAGGTCGAGGAGGCCATCTCGCAGCCGAAGAGGTTCGTCATCCTCGAGGCGCCAGTCGGGTTCGGAAAGTCGGCCATCGCAGCCGCGCTGTGCCGGCATCTGGGCTCCGCCTACCTCCTTACGTCCACGAAGCAGCTCCAGGACCAGTACTCCGCCGACTTCCGCTTTCCCGTGGTCACGGGCAAGTCGAACTTCACCTGCCTGGTCCCCACTTCCGATGGGAAGAACCCTCCCTGCAGCAAGGGGAGGTGCGAGGCCGACTGGAAGCTCTCCGAGTGCCCCCACTACCTGAGCTTCGAGGAGTACGACGAGCACAACCTGCACGCCTGCCGAAGGGACGCGAAGTGCGAACGCCTCAAGGACGGTAAGCTGTGCCCCTACTACGGACAGAAGTGGGACGCGTTCAGGGCCCCGGTCATGGTTGCTAACTACCCCTTCCTCCTCAACGAGATCAGGTACACCGAGGACGTCCGGAGGAGGAGGCTCCTCGTCTGCGACGAAGCCCACGACCTTGAGAAGCAGATGGTGGGCGCCGGCTCCTTCTCCCTCAGGAGGTCGACGCTGGAGAGCTACAGGGTGGAGGAGGACGACGGGCCCGTGACGATCCCCGACATGGGCGTCGAGGACGCGGCGGCCTGGGAGGGACCGCTGAAGAAGGCCAGGGAGGCGCTGGGGCTTTTCGTCAACACGTACCTCACAGACGGGGAGATGCAGGACCCCGTCGCCTCGTGCAAGCGGGTCCTCGGGTCGCTGAAGGCCTTCTCCGAGGAGCTCGAGGCGGATCCGGCCAACTGGGTCGTCAACTCCGTGAGGAAGTCTGAGGCGGGGGTAGAGGAGGTCGTCTTCCAGCCCCTGGAGGTGGGCGCCTACACCTCGCTGCTCTTCGACGTCGGGGAGACCGTCCTGCTCATGTCCGCCACCGTCTTCTCCAAGGAGGTCTTCTGCAGGACCCTCGGCATCCCCGAGGAGGAGGCGGCGTTCGTCAGGGTGAAGGAGTCTTCCTTCCCCGTGGAGAACAGGCCCATCCACGCCCTCAGCGTGGCCCAGCTGAGCAGGACCACCATGGACGCGTCCCTCGGGACCATAGCCCGGGCCGTCGACGAGGTGATGCTGCGCCACGCCGGGGAGAAGGGGGTGGTTCACACCACGTCGTACCAGCAGGCGAGGTACATCATGGACCACGTCTCGGAGTACAACAGGGCAAGGCTGTCGAGCACGGAGAACGTCTCATCACGGTCGGCCCTTCTGCAGGCCCACGGCTCCAGGGACGAGTCGGTCCTTATCTCTCCGAGCCTCTACCAGGGGGTGGACCTGAAGGACGAATTGTCCAGGTTCCAGATTTTGGTGAAGGTACCGTATCCTGATTTATCAGAGAGGAGGACGAGGGTCAAAATGGAGAGGGACCAGGGCTGGTACGACTGGCAGACGGCCCTGAGGCTGGTCCAGACCTACGGGCGCAGCATAAGGAGCGACACCGACCACGCGGTCACCTATGTGCTCGACTCTAACTTCCCATGGTTCGTAGGAAGGCACAGGGGGCTATTCCCGGAGTACTTTCTGGAAGCGCTAGAGGCTCTCTCATAGGGTTCATGGCGCCTCCGTCGGGAAATACCACTTCAACAACGAATTATTAGACTAACTTGGGACAGCCAGAATGAGTCTTCAAGGTCCCAACGAAGGCCTCGCGAACCGTGGGGCCTCGCCCCCGTGGATGATGCGGAAGTCCTTCCCCCCAACTAATGGGAATCGGAGTCTAATCTTGTTTATCACGGTCGCCCTGTTTTCCCAGATTAGCTTGGCCTCGACTTCCTGACATCTTTCGAGGTCAACTATGGCGAAGAATATGCACTTTCCACTTCCCTTCAGGGCTGCATCAATCAATCCACCCGCGTTGTATCTCCCCCTGAGGCCATCTTTTCCAACCGATTGTCCTATGTAAAGGGGGACACCCCTCCTGTTGCACAATGCGTAGACCCCAGGAGAACTTGTCATTTCGTCATCCCTGACGGCCGAATAGTCCTTGAACTTCTCCCATTGTAACCTCATCGTCATGTCACCACTACGGCCACCTACTTCAAGTCTTGGAGTGAGCCATCTGTGATGGAGTGAGCCATCCTCGATGGCCTGAGCCCTGACTACGCCCTTCTCTAGCTTCGAACTAGTAGACCCGATACGGGGCCTGTTTGGCGTCTTGAATGGGCTCTTCGGAGTCAGGCCAATGAAAGACTTGGAGCTTGGTTCCTCTCTTTAATCGCTCAAGATACGATCCTTTCAGGTACGGGATTCCCTTTCTGTCCAGGCCATCAAGGACGATTTGATAGGCTTCGTTGGTCTTGCCGTCTGTGAGGCAACTTCTGAGCTTTCGAACGTCTGCTTCAACGAAAGGTTTGATGTAAGCAGAACCCTGACCTGACCAGAAGAGTTTGAGCTCGATCATTGCTTCATAATCGGGATAGTATGTTTCTTTTCCATCGTGAAAATTCTTGTACCACCTTCGAGACGCAGAATGATCAATCAGGACGATATCGGCCCGTCGGGGCGCGGGCCATTCTTTTCGTCTAGCGAACCAAGGGCGGACGATCGAGCCTTCTGCATGAACCCACCAGCGAGACCCGAAACTATATGACACCATTCTATCACGCAAGTGTGACATGAGAGCCCACTGAATCTCCCTCTCGTTCCAGTAGTATGCTCCCCCATATGTGGGATCCAAATGGGAATGCTTCGCGTATTCTTCGATGAAATTCCCGATGATATCATCCAGGAACTTCCCTCTCCAGCTTCTGTTCATAAGTGCCCCACTTCAGGTAGGCTGTCCTGTGACTATTCTCTGCCCCTGTCTTCTGCGCCTCGCGTACGCCACTAATCCAGCGCTAGCGGCCACAACTACAATGATGCCCATGAGAGGAAGCAAGAACGTCGAGAGACCCCCCGCGTTTGTCAGGCCCTGCTGCCCGTTGGTGAGCGTATAGCTAGTGACGGGCTGGCTGCTTCCAGGCGAGAACACTTGGAGACTCGGCGCCGAGGATGGAGTGTTCAACCCATTCCAGTCGGGGACCGAAACCACTGCAGTCTGGGACGACGAAACAGGTATCGACGTAGCATTCACGATGGAGTGACTCGTCTCGGTCGCCGAGAAGAGCGCCACCGAGATGTTGATTGAGTTCGACGTCGTCACGTTCAGTTTACCTATAGTTGGCACCACCGAGAGGCTTAGAGGTGCTGATGACGCGCTCGTCAGTCGATAGCCCGCAACGGACGTGGCGTTCTGGGGAATTATGATCTCCAGCATCGAGGAAATCGTCCCGGGGTCCAGTATGGTGTATGGCATTCCCTCCGGGATTGCGTAGGCCTGAATGCCTCCTTCCTCGAATCCGACGACCCCGGCTATCGACGACCTGAATGTGAGCGAGTCTCCCGCGGAAGTGAAGTTGGCGGAGCCCGAGCCGCTAACAATCGTGATCGGGACGCTTGAAAAGACGAAGTTGTAGTACGGGTTCGTGGACGTCACCGTCTGGCTCAGTTGGATTGGGGCCAGCCAGGCCCACTGGAGCATCTCCGGTGAAACCACGGTGAAGGTCGACCACGAAGCCGTTCCGACGTATGAGAACTGACCGTTCGTAAGGTAGGCGTCTCGGGGAACATTTCCGTAGTTGGGGTCCGAAATGCCAATGACTAGGTTGCCGTTCGAGAATCGTTCGTAGCTCCACGCGATTACTGCATGGCCATCAGCAGGTCCAAGAGCAAGCAAAACTGGAACCCCACTGCTGATGCCCTGCTCCAGAAGGAGGACCTGAGCCTGCTCGTTCGTTGGGTTAGACCAATCTGACGGGAGTTGGTACCCCCCGTAGGCTTCATGCACGTAGAGCGGAAATGTTGACTGTGACAGAGTGTCGCTGGTCGTAAACTTGAAGCACGACCCGAGGAAGCAATCGGTGTAGTACCCGGTCTGGCCGGGCAGCGCTGAGACCGAAGCCGTGCTCTCCGGATAGTATGGATAAGTCTGGTCGCCAAGCTGGTAGTGTCTGAAGTACAAGATTGCGGTGCTCGAGAACCCGTAACAATCTCCGCCATCGTTGAACAGTCCATAGTTCAGGAAACTGTAGAAGTCCGTGGACGGGTCCCACTTCGCGCTGACGTTCTGAACCAGGGTGGAGTTCGTAGAACTGGTGGTGGTCGTAGAGTTGAGGAAACTCGTAGTTGTTGAGAAACTCGTCGAGTTCGTGTGCGTGGAACGAATGGTGGTGGTGTTGCTGCTTGTAGTGGAAATCGGCGTGGTGCTCGAAGAAGTGGTGGTGTTGTAGAGCGTGAAGGAGGACGAGGTCGTCGCGTTCCCAAACTGCAAGGCCGTAACCTTAGCGCCTCCGAGCCGGCCACCAGCGGGATTGGTGGGATGAAACGGGAAGACGACCACCCCGCCCATCACTATGATCAACAATACAAACAGCGCCGAAAGCTGGCCGGCAAGCCCCTGATGCGAACCCATTCCGATCGGTCCCGCACTCCTGGTCACCAAACCAATTCTAAAGCGTTTGAGCCTTTACACTATAGATTCGGAGTCCATTTTGGTTAAATGAAGAGACCCGAGCTACGGCGGGAGGACCGACCCGAGTTGGTCTACCAAAGGGCGAAGGCAATCCTGGTCGTGGTCGTTGCCGCACTCCTTCTTGGAGCCGTGGGAGCGGCGCTGTCATTTTCGAGCAGGCAGCCACGAGAGCCCATGGTAGTTCCAATTCAGACGCTTGTGAACGCGTACGACAATCCACAGGACGCCCGGTGCAGCGGCCAGATCCCCCCTTATTGTCCTTCTGAGGACGCCCTCTACAAGGGAAAGCTGATCGAGACCACGGGGGTGACCGAACAGGCAGGAATCTGGACCGGGGTCGCTTGGGATTCCCGAGCTCAGGAGTACGTCGTTGCCCTTCAAGACCCAAACGGGTACGGGTTCCTTTCCGCATACTTCTCCTCCGACGCAGGCGTGACAGCGGGGAGCTTTGGGCCCGACTGGACGCTGACCGTCGAAGGGACGTTCGAGGGAGAAGAACTGAACCTCAACGGCGGCTATTGGCTCTTCATCGAGGGTGCCAAGGTCGTCAGCGCAGAACCGCCGGGAACGCCTTCGAACTATTCTGCGACCCAAGCCGCGTCTTCTTCGAACCAGTTCGGGGGTTACGCCGAAGTCTTGTCCGAGTCGTTCAACGGAACGGAACTCTTCTTCGGCGTCGAGTGGCTCTCGTCGATTTACTTTCCGGTGAGCTACCAGCTCTCATCTTCAACCATGGACTCCGCCAACAGCGGCCCATGTGCGATCGGGCAGCAGGCGGTTTCCCAGGGTCAGGACATCGGGCTGGCGTTCCATATTTCACCCGCGTCGGCCATCATCGACTCCGCGAATCTGCTCATTACAGTCAGATCGGCTGCTACCGGCGGCGAATCCACCTTCTCGTACAGCGTCTCGGCCTTGTCTGCCACGAACGGGCCCATCCCGTACACGCCCTACACCTGTGCCTGAGTAACCCCCAGCGCCTTCGAATCCAGCCCCTCCCCTAGCCTCGGCTCGCAGGCCTCACGGAGCGACATCTCCAGCTGCGACTTCTGGGACTCGAACATCTGGGAAGCCATCTGCCGCGCTTGGGTCGACGCCTGGCTCGCTCCGTTAGAGATCCAGGGAGTCCATTACCTTGATCTTCGTTGACCTAATCCAAACCACAAACATAGGCGCAGGAGTCAGAAATTCGAACGCGGCCAAAGGCAGAATCAACCCAGGACCCGAGACCCAATCCAGCACTACATCGATGGTTGCATAGATTATGCAAAGGAATGCCGCGATTAGAACGTACGGGAGCGAGTTCTTCTGGTACAATTAGTTCGGATTCCGGTTCCCCTGAAGCGTCTTAAAAGAGCAACACTCGGAGAAGCCTTGCCCTTTGAGCTTTTGATGCTGTGCAACAGGGCCACCCCCTTCCCCCTGCGACCAGGGGGCAGAAGGGCAGAGTGGAGGCGGACGTCTACGAGGCCTAGCTGGGGCAGAGGGTCGAGAGGAAGCGGTCGCAGAAGTTGTAAGCAGATCTAGCCCTTGTCCTCAGGTCCGCCGTAATCGTCAGTTGGCTCATATTCGTCGCCGCTCCATGGCTCGTCGCCGCCGGGCCCTTCGTCCCCCCAGTCGTCCCACTCGTCTCTGTAGCAGTCGTCGCAGAGACCGTCGTCGCTCAACTCGGCCTCCTCCCCGCAGTTCTTGCACTTGCCGGTCACAGGCTGACCCTTTGACTCCGGCGCCTTTTGCTGCGTCAAGGTGCAGAGCCTACTCCCTTCCCCCAATCTTCCTCTTTCATCATGTACTTTGCGAGGGTCTCCTTGGTCAACGCCTTCCTGCGGTCAAACTGGTCCAGCAGGCGTTGCGACACGTTGGGTTCGAAGTACGCACCACATAGCCGCTTCCCGGTATCACGAATGCTCTTCGCGATGTCAACGAAATCGTCGTCGTTTGCGACCATCACCGCAATGTCGTACTGGCCCTGGAAGGCCTTCGAAACCATGTCGATTGCCATCAGCGCGTCGACGCCCTTCTGACGGAGTTGCCCCCCGTCGCCGCGAATGACTCGGCCGAGGCGGACTTCGCAAAATTCGAAACGTCGCAGGCGCGCGTAGTATTTCTCCTGCGCAGCAGAGTCGGGATCGTTAGGAGGCAGGATTGCATCGTAGAAGTAGGCGCGCACCAGCTCTCCGTGGACTACGTTGAAATCGACAATCCGCACTAGCTCGTACCATGTGAAGTTAAGTAGGTCAATCCGGTCATGCCCAAACCACTCCCTCAGTTTTCGGCGAAGCACAGCCCCATCAATGAATACCATCACTAGTCGGGACTGCAATGGACCTGCGACGGCACTCATTCCCATGCTATGCACGTGCTCGCTGCTCTCGACTGCCTACTGAGTATTTAGCTTGATTAAGAAGGCGGCCAACCCTCGCGTCTATGGCAAAGAGGAAGGTCAAGTTTAGGGATATGAAGTCCCGATGCAGGGATATTGTGAAGACATACCGAGAGGAAACCGAAGATTGGAGGGCGTTCCCCCAGTTCAACATAGGTTGTCTTTCGAAGTTCGCAAGGAGAGGCCACATTCAACTTACAAGGAAAGCAAAAGGGGAAGAGCCCGTATTCTCGAACTCTATTACCTACAACAGCTTCGGTGAACTTGCTCTAATCATGGAAAGCCTCGGCAACGCGTGGGCATCGACCAATCCGTAGTACCACCCACGAGGTTCCAGAATTGAGAGAGGCCGAAGTCGCGCATCGCAAGCAGAAGTTGCTGACAGCGAAGGCTATCATCGTGATAATCATAGTAGCCGCTGTCTCTTACCTCATCTTCTCTTGGCTTTTCGCACCCCATTATGTCCCGTTCGCTCCGTAGCCTGCGCTATCTGGATATGGCCGACTCTTAGCACCACCTGATTCCGCGCCGTCAACCGCAAGTTAAGAGGAAGAAGAACCCGCACGAACAACCGCCAAGCTAACAGAGCCTGAAAAGTCAAACCGCTCCCGCTTCGCTGTCCGCCCCTGGGGGCAGCGGGGGTTAGATGCCGGGAGCGGTTAACCCAAGTTTGGACCTGAATGCTGCGTCAAGATCGGTCAGCTCATCCGGATACAGAGAGACGACCCTCACCCCATTCCTTCGGTACTGTGATGCTTTCCACATCATCGTCTTGTCATACTTCCTCTCGGTGCCCGCAAGCCCCCAGTACTCGACATGCACGCCGTAATCAGGCAGGTAGAAGTCCGGCCTGCTGATAACCGACCCTCTCCGGTCGAAGGCCGGATACTCGTACACGTATCTGATCCCCCTCCGGAAGAGCCAGTCCGCGATGACCTTCTCAGAGTAACTCCTGACGACCTCCCCCCGAAGTGTCATCGAAGGACGGCCGTACTCCCTGCGATGAAGGGGACGAATCACGACGATAGGGATCAGGGCGAGCAGGACCAACGCGAGGAGGGGGGACGCCGCCAGCGCCAGCAGGAGGAGGAGGCCCCAGAGGAGTCTCAACGCCTCAGACGGCCGCAGGCGCACTTAAGCACCAACGGAACCAGAAAACGTTCAAAAAAAGAAGAGGGGCGGAGAGGGAAGGTCTGAACCACTCGCGCTACAGGGGCCTGACCGGTCAGCGCCAGAAGCGATGGGTGAGTATCGAGGCTGCAAGCACTATCAGGAGCACACCTACGGTGATGAAGACGGCACCGTAGAGGAAGAGGAAGAAGAAGGGCGAGAACCCCCCTACGGGCACCGCCTGCGGCTGGCTCTTCTGGCTCAGGCTGAGGGAGTCGAGGTAATTCGCCGACTGCGACCACGCGTAGAAATGGTACTGCCCGGGCGGGAGGCTGACCGTCACGTTCCCCGACTGCTTGTAGTACTGCTCGGACCACGCCGCCGGCGGGCCCGTGAAGTTGTACACGAGCTGACCCCCCTCCGAATGGCTGAATTGGAGCGCATCGTTCTGGGTCTGGTTCAGGACGTAGATGTGGACCGGGCCGAGGGCGCTCCACGCCATGCTGAAGCTCGGGACTGTCGTGGGCCAGCCGATGAGGCTGACAGTGGTGTTCTGCGGCAGAGCCTGGGGCCCGACCCCGCCGCTTTCCGTCGTGCTGACGTAGGCGGTCCCCGCCAAACCTATGACCGCAAACGAAAAGCTCGCGATGAGGAGGACGCCGATCAAGATCAGCACCACTGCTGCTGTGACCTTTACCCCTGTGAGCTTCCTTTCAGGTGGGACCCTCTCGGGGAAGGTCCTGAGCAGGTCGGCTGCCTGCCTCCCCTGCTCCGTCAGGCGGTACCTCCCCTCTTCGTCCTTCGATATCAGGGTCCCCAGCGCCTTCAGGTGGTAGTTGAGCCTCCCCGTGTTAGTTATCTGGAGCAGGGTCATCATGTCGGTGTAGGTGAGGGACTCCTTCTCCGCCAGGAGCCCCAGGATGCTCCTCCTGGTCGTGTCGCTCAGGATCTTGTGCAGGGACGCCCAGTCGGTCTCCAAGGCGGGGTACCTCCCTCGCGGAGGGATAATCAGCCTTCTTGACTGGAGGGGTTATCATCTGGTTATCATGAAGGTCACCCAAACGCGAAGGCAATCAGGAGGACGAAGAGGATGAAGGAGGTGGCACCGAAGGTGACCAGCCCCGGGGAAACCAGGAAGCCGTGAAGGTTCTTCCTCGTCCGCTCGTGAAGTTCATCCACGACCCCCTCCCCTCCGTAATCCTCGCGCGCCACCCTGACCCCGTACTCGAACGGTCCCAGCGGGGACATCGCCAGAAGCCGGTGCGCGACAGACATCTTCTTGATGTGCCCCAGGTGGACGTGGAGCAGTTCGTGCAAGAGAACGTGGTCGCTGGCCGTGGGCGGGATGAGGATCATCCGCTCTGACTGGCCGAACCTGAAGTCGTAGTACACTCTGAAGCCGAACCACGAGAGCAGAAAAGAGCAGACAAGCGCGACGGCGAGATCCGAGGTTGCGCCGAGCGGGAAAGACCTGGCAATGAGGATGAGAACTAGAGCGAGCAGCACGTCGCCTATCTCCGTCATCCTCGAACTCCTGTGGACCACCATCGGGACCGGGTTGAACCAAGAGGGGACGACTTTGATGGAACCGACGTCCAGATGGTGTTCGGCGGCCAGGGCGTCGGCTGCGTTCTGGAACTGGGCGCTTGTCCTAAGCCGCATGGATGTCCACCATCAAGGGAGGGTGAAAATCGTTCAAAAAAAGAGGTGGGTAGGGAGGGAGAGGAGCCTAGGGCGTAACGAACGTCCTATAGTTTGCATAAATTCTTGTTCCGTTCGTTTCGACGTAAGCGAATGACTCCCCCCAAACGCCGGGGTACGTTCCAAGGCCAAACAACTGTTGCTTGGGATCAGAGGCGTTGAACCACTAGCTTTGCGGAATTCCAGTGAAGTTCCACTCGTCTATCTTGGCCCAGGACACTACAGATTCGTTGAGGTCGTTGGAGAACCTAACCTGAAGTGGGCTGCAGTAATAGGGGAGGAGGTGATACCACTCGGTCAGGAACGAGGTTGGATATCTAGTTGCACTGTTACGAGAGCCGACGAACGATGTCGAGTTGAAAAGAGGTAACGGGACGCTTTCCCTGGCGCTGGAACTCACATCAAACGCGCTCCCATTGACGAAATCCCGGCCAAACCCCAGCGTCAGCGAGATGGTATCTCCGGAATTCACAACCCCACTGAAGTTGCCGCCTCCAGAACCTCCACCATAAGGCAAAATCGATTTGTTCGTCGCCGCGTCGAAAACCTCCCAGATGAAGTGGAAGCCTGTATTGTGAGAAGTCGAGTTATGATCAACCCAGTCCCAAGATATGCCCACCTGGTACCAGTAACCAGTGTTGCCAAGTCCGTTGAGCAAGTAGGCCGGCCCGAACCCGTATGTGTCATTCTGAGCTATCGCTGTAACGTTGATCGCAAGTCTCGTGAAGTTCCCCGTTAGACCTAGCCAGAACTGGGTGTTGTAGTATGCTCCCAGAGGACCTCTTTCAGCCGTCAGCTCATTGGCGGCATTCATCTTGCCGGTGAATGGCGTGCACATCTCAACTCCTCCCTGCGTTGACGATGAGTTAGAGAGACTGGATCCGGATGAGGAGAGCCAAATCGCTCCTAAAGCCGCCCCAACTATCGCTAGTTCGACAACCAGAAACTTCAACCAACGGGTAATGGCTTTATGGCGATCCCGCATCTGAGAACCAAGACTTCGAACTTGCGGCGCTTTTAACGTGTGAGCAAGCGGCACACTTCGCTGACAAAGGATGCGCGCCTTGAAGCGCTGGCAAGGTTACGGCAGTCTGAGATTCGTTCAAAAAAAGAAGAGGGGCTGAAAGGGAAATTATCCGCAATGGCAACCCCGGTCAGGGCTGCGCCGGAGCCTCGTAGATGAGGTCCAGCACCCTCTTCGCCCTGTCGAGGACTCTCATGCAGAGCCGCCCCACCTGCTGTGGACTGCCTGTCCCGGCCTGGCTGGCGATGTAGGTCCCGCTCCTCCCCTCCTTGTCGAGGGCCCCGACCACGTCTAGGAGGAAGTCGGAGGCCCTCCCCTGGCTCATCTTCGCTATCTCCCCCGGGGCCACGCCGAACCTGTCTCGCACAAGCCCCATCCTCCTGAACCACTCCTGGGCGGTGGCAAGGCTCCCCCTCGAGACGTTCTCGTACCACCGGCGGAAGTCGGGGTCCTCGAGCAGCCCCCTGTACTTCGAGCGCGTCAGGGCTGGCATTGGTTATCCAGAAGGAAGATGCGCAGAGAGCATAAAACGGCTACTGATTCTGAACTCAAACTGAGATGGGGTCGCCCGGATTTGAACCGGGGATCTCAAGCGGGCTCGGACCCGCAGAAGTTCACTGCAAGGTCACCCAAGGCTTGAAGCCTAGACCAGACTAGCCGACGACCCCACGAATCCATGCTCGAATCCTGAGATAGTTATGGGTTGCCGGTCAAGATGAGGGCCTCCCCTTCGAGACGAAAGGGTTCCCCTTGACATAGAACCGCCATCTGAAGGATTTCCCCGCGCTGACTCCAACCCTTGAGCTGGCCCCGATATTCCTGACCTTCTGTCCCGCTTCGAAGAAAAGCCGCTCAGAGGTCACCATGTCCTCGCCGTTCAACCGCCTGTCCACTCCGAACGCCTTCGTCAGGTTCCCCGGGCCGGACGCTACCTTCGTCTGTTCCGCCACCCCCCTGTTCTTTCCCATCTCCTCCATGCCTTCCATGGGCTGGACCGCGCGTATCAGCACCGCGGCCGCGATGCCCGTCCTCTCCGTGGTCACGTTGAGGCAGAAGTGAGCTCCCATGGTGAAATACACGTAGGCGAACCCGGCCGGGCCGAACATCACCTCGTTCCTCCCGGTCTTCCCCCTGTGTGCATGGCTGGCCGGGTCCCCGCTCCCTCTGTAGGCCTCCGTCTCCACGACGACCCCGGAGAGCCTCGTCCCGCCGACGACCCTGACCAGGCTGCACCCAATCAATTCCTTCGCGACCCTCGGTGAATACCTCGCGAAAAAATCCCTCCCGAGCCTTGCCACGCGTTCTACCCCCTGGGCTTCACATTCCTGAAGCTGTAATACAGGAGCCCGATCCCGACAACGTAAAGCCCTGCGGCCAGGATCCAGGGCAGGTCGTACAGGAAGTGGTTCCCCGCCACATACCCCGTGTAGAGGAGAAATCCTCCGACCACTGTAGTCACGCTGTTGGGGAGCCTCCACACAATGGCCGAGATTGCGCTCCCCAACCCTCGCCTCCCGGAGTGCACGATTCCCATGAGGTAAGAGTCCAACAGAGGGGAGGCCATGTTCATCAGCGCCGCGCGGACCAGGTAGACCGCTCCCGCTATCGCCACTGTGGGGACGAACGCCATCCCGAACATGAACAGCGTCGAGCTCCCGGCAGTCAGGAGGATGGAGTTGAAGAGGCCGTACTTCTTCGACAGCCTGGGGCTGGCAACCGCCGCGAAGGCAATGGTGATGTTCGACAGCGCGATGAAGGGCCCGCTGAACGTGTCGGGGACAGCGAACTTGTAGTAGAACCAAGAGCCCAGGAGCGGGATGATCAGCCCCGCGCCCAGCCCGATGATCCCATTCAAGGCGGAGAACTTGAGGAGGAGCTTCAGTTCACCGGGGCGCTCCGGTTCCTGCAGCGCCCGTGACCTCTCGTGGTACCCCCTCAGCAGCATCCAGATGACCAGGGGGACCGGTATGCTGAAAATCCCGAACCAGAAGAAGAGCCCGGAGTGAATTTGCGCCGCGGTCAATCCGAAGGCTTCCTGCAGCGAGGGGAGGGCCAGCGGGATGGCGAAGCCTCCGGAGAGGAACAGATTACTGACCACGAAGGAGCGCGAGAATGCGGAATCCCTGTTCCCAAGGTGAGTCTGGTCCGCGATTATCGCGTTCCAGGATCCGAGTGACGAAGACTCGGCCAGCCCCAGGAGCACCGCGGCCAACAGGAACCAGTCGAAGTCGTAGGTGGAGCTGACGATCAGGAGGACGGCAGGGATCAGGGCATTGCCGAAAATCAGGAACTTCTTCCTCCCTTTCCTGTCCGAGAGGATCCCGATCGGAATGCCTGCGACAATCACGATGACCGTCTCGAGACCAAGAATGACCCCCACCTGGTAGGCGTCGAAGACGCCCGATTCGACCAGATAGGCGGTCAGGTAGATGAGGAAGTACCCGAAGGCGAAGTTGTTGAGGACCTGGCTGTAGATTAGGAGCTTCACTTTCGTGGGGACGGAGCGGTCGGTGTCGCCAGAAGACACCGGAAAGGGCTGCGACAAGTGCCGGCCTCGCCTGCCCTCCGTTAATTAACCAGAAGATGCCTTCCAGAGCGGATGCAGACCGTCGCAGACCTTCACATTCATTCAAAGTACGCAATGGCCACCAGCAAGGACACAGATCTGGAGCATCTGGCCGCCGGCGCGAAGGCGAAGGGGATAGGGCTCCTCGGGACCGGGGACTTCACCCACCCGAAGTGGCTGGCGGAGATCAGAGCAAGACTGGGCGCCGAAGATGGCCAGGGCATCTACAGCTACCGAGGAATCCGCTGGCTGCTTTCCTGCGAGGTCAGCACCGTCTACCAGCAGGACGGGCGGACGAGGAAGATCCACCACCTCGTGTTTGCCCCAGATTTCGATACGGTGTCGCAGATCAATGACGTCCTGGCGTCGCATGGCAACCTAGGCTCGGATGGAAGGCCCACCCTCACAGGAATCGATTCGGCAGAGTTGGCGGACGCCCTCTTGTCGGTCTCTCGAGACGTGGTCGTGACCGCAGCCCACGCCTGGACGCCCTGGTTCGGGGTCTTCGGGAGTAGGTCGGGGTTCGACTCCCTCGAAGAATGCTACGGGGACCGAGCGAAGGACATCTTCGCCATTGAGACGGGGTTGAGCTCGGACCCTCCCATGAACTGGCGACTATCGTCGCTGGACAGGGTGGCACTGATCTCGAACTCGGACGCCCACTCGCCCAATCCTTGGCGGCTCGGAAGGGAGGCTAACGTCTTCGACCTGCCGGAGCTGACATACCGGACGCTTTTCGACGCGATAAGAAGGAAGGACCCCAAGAGGTTCCTGTTCACAGTGGAAGTCGACCCTGCATATGGGAAGTACCACTTCACCGGGCATAAGAAGTGCGGCGTCTCCCTCATCCCAGGCGATGCGAAGCGTCTGAAGAACGTCTGCCCGAAGTGCGGAGAGAAGCTGACGGTGGGGGTCCTACAGCGCGTCGACGACCTGGCTGACCGACCGGAAGGCTACGTCCCCGAAGGCGCCATCCCGTTCAAGAGGCTCCTCCCTCTGTACGAGGTCATCTCGCACTCGATGGGGATCAACCGGCTATACGCGAAGTCGGTCATCGACCTCCAGGAAAGGCTGATAGCGCGGTTCGGGAGCGAGTTCACCGTACTCCTGGACGCTCCCGAGGGCGCGCTTGCCGAAGCTGTCTCCCCCAAGGTCGCTGCCGCCATAGTCTCCAATCGGGAGGGGAAAGTGAGAGTGGTCCCAGGCTATGACGGAGTGTACGGGACCCCCGTGTTCACGGAATAGGGGCCGCTTCCGCCCCCGCCCATCCTAGAGTAGACCGGGAGGACCGCTAGGTAGAACGCGAGGAAGAGGACGTACCCCACCCAGTTGTGGACTCCCCAGAACGCTGCGGCTCCCTGCTCGTATCCAACCCACATCAGCACCAGTATCCTGACGGAGTTCAAGACCGTGAGGATGCAGGTCCCCGCGATTGCGACCAGGGCGGTGGACCGCAGTTCCTTCCTCATGTCAAGGTGCATCAGCGCCAGCAGCCCCAGGAACGTCGTCACCGAGATTATGCTGGAGCAGCCGGGGGCGACAAAGCTGCTGATGACGTCCCCGGACCTGGATACGAACTGAAACTGCGTCCCTGCCCAGGCCACAGGGAGCCCAACAATGGCAACGAGCTTGGCCGAGAGCCAGGATGAGACTACCGCCAGGGGCTCTCCGAAGGCCCACTGGAGCACCGAAGGAGACCCCACTCCGGCTGCGAACACAGCGGCGTAGGGGAGGAGGAGCCGCTTCGTCAGAGGATTGATGGCGAGTGCAGCCGCGTAGAACGTAAGGACAAGAGCGACCCCCGCGGTCGTGACCGTCTGACCGGTCAACGGCTCAAGGACCAGGAGGGCCAGGAGAGTCGAGACCCCAGACGCCCGAGTTCTCCATTCGGACTTCGCCCCATCCTCCGAGTCGAGGACTTCGGCCAGTTCCTTCCACCGGAGTGCGGTAATGAGAACAACCAGGGCAGCGAACGGGAAGACCGGGAAGACGTCCCCGAACTGGTCCCCCAGCAGCTGACTGAACAGGGGGATGAAGTTGGGAGCGGTGACCGCGGATAGCGCTGTGCCTGCGCCCAGCCACGCGAGAAACCGAAGTCTAGCTTTCAACTACCAGCAGGTCTCATCGAGGCGACGGCAGACGACGCCCAGCCAGTGAAGACCTCTTCGCGAGGAGGTAGCCTGCAACTACGACGGCCACGAGGATGCCCACCGAAACGGCCTGAAATGGGAACTCCGGGATTCCCCCGCCGCTGCTGCTGGGAGTGGTCGTCGTAGAAGGGGCGGCTGTGGTAGTGGTCGTTGATGGCGTTGTGGTGGTGGTTGTAGTCGGCGTTTCTGTGGTCGTGGTGGTAGTTGTGGTCGTGGTCGCTGTGGGAGACCAGCTGAAGGTTGAATGGGCGTAGACCTGCGGAGGGTAGGCTCCCCATGTGGCGTTCACCGTGTAAGTCCCCGCGACCCAGGCGGAACTCCCGCCGGCAACAATGGAGTAGCTGAAGTCCCCTGTCGTCCCGTTCACGTCTGCATTCCAGTATCCTAGCTTCGTTCCGCTGGGGTTCACTATGGTAAACACAACGCCCGTTGAGGCGCCAGGCGCCGGTGTGACGCTCCCTGAGATCAGGATGGGCTGGGTTCCGAAATACGACTGCTGGTCAGTCTGCACTTTCAGGGCGTAGGCCGTCTGCGCCGAAGCCCCCCCTGCGCCCAGAATCAGGGTGACAAGGACTGCAGCAGAGAAAATAGCGCTAGATCTGCTCGCCAAACCTTCCCTAGGACGTCCTGACTGTATATAATTGTAACAATTAGAACGCCGCTTCGCCCTTTGGCTTGGGCGTGTGGGGGTAGTCGGATTTGAACCGACGGTCTACAGGTTTCTGCAGCTCCAATGCCTAATCATCCACGCTGCTGTGTCATCAAACTTCTATGTTTGACCACTGGAGCCTGTCGCCCTGCCTAGCTGCCCACCTTGGTTAAGGTCCTGGGCTATACCCCCCACAACCTACGGGGCGAACCGCTGGGGGCTTTAGAGTTTCTTCCGGGGTTCGCCGGCTAGAGGCTCCACGGCTTGCCTCCGTGGACCACTCTGTCCGGGAGCTTCGATTTCCATCTCTCGAGGAACTCCAGATCTTCCTTCTTGTTTCGGAGGTTGTCCGGGAGCATCACGGGGATTTCATCGACGATCGGGTAGTACCTCCCGCACTGGGAGCAGGACAGGACCCCGTCCAGGACCACGTCCCCTTTCACGTTGAATTCCAGCATTTCAAGCGGGTAGTGCTTGTCTATGGGGCAGGCGAGGATGTCGAGGAGCTTCCTTTGCATGCCGTTCGTCCCCCGAGTCCGCTAAAAAACGCTTGGCGGAGCAGCAAAACGTTAATCTACCGAACGACTTCCCCCGCCCCCAGCCGGCCATAGCGCGCGGGTCCGACCTGGACTCGTTCCGATCCCAGACTCGCGAGAGGGGAAGAAGTCAAACCGCGCGTCGTCAGGGTGGTAGTGAGGTGCGAGAGCCCTCGCGAAGCCCTGATGCTGGCACCTTCAAAATCCGCGTTTGCCGTCTCATTTGTTACAGAACATTTAAGTCCGAGCGCGCGGCGGCGATTCTTGGACCTTCATGTTTGTACTGACGGCCAACGTGCTCCAGACTCTGGCGGACTCCAGTTCGACTCTCATCACTGTCTTCTGGATCGGCTTCATCCTCATCACCTTCTTCTATCAGACGAGGATTCAGTCCTACCTGGCCCTGAACGACATCAACAGGGGGCTCACCAAGCTGAAGGGGATGAAGGACAAGGCAAGGAAGGAAGCCATCGACTACCTGGTCAACGTCGGCAAGGCGCCCAACGACCCGACCCAGCGTGTCGACCAGTTCCTGGACTACGTCACGATAATGCCAGTGGACACCGACCCGGCAGGGATCATCGGCAAGATCGACCACATAGTCACCACCAACAACGACAGGGTGAGGGCCGAGGTCGGCGCGCTCCTGGGGCAGAACAGCCCGGTGACGGTGTCGATTTCAGAGAACCTCCTTGAGGTGGCGACGTCGCTGAACGCCATCCACAAGATAGTCAGGCACTTCTACCTCCTTGGCAAGAAGACCAATTCCTACTTCGTCCTGATCCAGCTCCAGATGCTGATGCCGCAGATTATCCAGGAGGCGGACGCCCTGCTCAACGCCGTCGACTCCTTCAAGGTGGGACAGCCTGTCGGGGACGGCATCGGGCCGATTGTTGTCTCGCGGTTCATGGTCGGGCAGGAGAAGCGCGTCGTGGCGAAGGACACAGTCTTGGCCATAACTGAATACAAGGGCAGGAAGCTGTACGTGCTGAAGGCCGACGGACCCATGGCCTATGTCGGGCAGCCGGGGGTCGCAATGAAGAAGATAATTGATGACATGGGGGTCAAGCCGAGCGCCATCGTGATGATCGATGCGGCCCTCAAGCTCGAGGGAGAGAAGACCGGAGAGATTGCCGAAGGCGTGGGCGCGGCCATAGGCGGGATCGGGGTCGAGAAGTTCCAGATCGAAGAGGTGGCCACAAAAGTGAAGGCGCCCCTCTATGCCATCCTTGTCAAACAGAGCATCCTCGAGGCAATCACGGTCATGCGGAAGGAGATCGCCGAAGCCGCAGACAAGGTCGCCCAGGTGCTGAACCGGGTCATAGAGGAGAAGACGAAGGAGGGGGACGACGTCGTGGTAGCTGGTATCGGCAACACCCTCGGTGTCGCGCAATGATGAGTTCGGTCCCCGGGCCAGACAAGAAGACGAAGCTCCTAGTATACACCATCGAAGAGTGCCCCGCCTGCGGTCAGAAGACCAAGAGGGCCTTCGCGGTCGGAGACTACGTCACCAAGGAAGGGGCGAAGTGTACGAAGTGCTCGAACCAGACCCGTGTCAGCCTGGTCTACGCCGAGGGCTCGAAGCCTTCAGGTAAGTAGCACCAGTCCGCCGTCGTCCAGCGCCATGGTATGCTCGAACTGAGCCACCGGGCTCCCTGAGGCTTCCACCAGGGTCGGATACGCCCTCAGGATTTTCTTGGCCACCAGCTTGTCGATGATGGGGCCGAGCTTCCCCCTGCCGTACTCGGACGCGTACCAGCGCGGGGTGAATGGAAGGGTCTTCCTCTCGTCCCAGACTCTGTCCGCGAATGCGTCCAGCTCGGCGGTCCCGGTCCTCTTCCTTGCCACCAGCGAGAAGATTGTCTTGCTCGGGGCGTCCACGACGTAGCCGGCGCCGGAGCTGAGCGTGAGGAACGGCTCGATGGCGAAGACGTCTCCCCTCCTCAGGTCCTGGGTGTGCGCCATGTACAAGTTGGGGATGCTCTTGCCCGCGTGGACGACATACCGGTCCACAGTATGCCCTGTGAGATTCTCAATGGTCTTGAAGCCGAACCTCGCAGCCTCGCGGTGGATGACCCTCCCGATCTCTCCGGTCCTGGTCTCCCTCCTGGCGACTTCTATGGCAGCTTCCAGCGCCCTCTGGGTCGCCTCCAAGAGCAGGTTGTACTCGGGGTTGAGGGCGACGCTCACCGAAGTATCGGTGACATAGCCGTCGACATGGACCCCGAAGTCGACCTTCACCAGGTCGTCTTCCTTGAAGACTGACAGGTCGCCGTCCTGGGGCGCGTAGTGGGCGGTCACCTGGTTCACCCCGATGCCAGTGGGAAAGGCGAGCTTCCCGCCCCTCGACTCGACTTCTCTCTTGACGAAGTCGCACACCTCGAGGAACGGGACCCCGGATCTCACCTCGGATGGGACTAGCGCCTTCACCTCGCTCGTTATCTTTCCCGAAGCCCTGTATTGGTCTGGAATCAATGTCACTTCACAAACCCTTTATCCCGTTCTGAGGCCGGCGGCATCGTCAGTGGTATTTCAACTGATTTGCAGCAGAGGCGGCCTGACCTGAAATACGCGACCGTTGCCACCGGAGGGACCTACGATCACATCCACAGAGGGCACCTCGCCATGCTGACTAGGAGCTTCGAGGTGGGGGACCGGGTCGTGATCGGGGTGACGTCCGACGCCTTCGCCCTCAAAGAAGGGAAGAAGCCGGACCAGAAGTATGACGAGCGGGTCCGGGCCCTCGAAGCCCTGGTCCGCGCCAAGTTCCCGGGGAGGAGGTACCTGATCGCCAAACTCGACGACTACTTCGGGCCCGGCATCACGTCCCCCGACGTCCAGGCCATAGTGGTCAGCCGAGAGACGGCGAAGAGGGTACCCATCGCCAACGCCGCCAGGGCAGCAAAGGGGTTCGCGCCGCTCGATGTTGTCACTGTCGACTACGTCCTCGCCGACGACCGCGAGCCGATCTCCTCGACGAGGATAAGGAACGGGGAGATTGACACTGAAGGCAGGGTAATCAGGCCCCGAAGCCGGCTATGAGACGGCAGAACTTGAGGAGTGGTTAAATCGGAACTCCTTCAGGCGAAAGTAATGTGGAGAAGGACACACTGGACCCGTGGGGGACGAGCTCCATCAAGGACTACTCCCGCCTGCAGTCGGAGTTTGGGATTGAACCGATTGCTCCGCTGGTTCCGCGCTTCAAGAACCCCAGCCCCCACATAAGCCGAGGCATCGACTTCGGGCAGAGAGACTTGGCGAAGGTCTTGGACGCCGTCGACAGTCACAAGCCCTTTGCAGTCATGAGCGGGATCAAGCCTGACGGGGTCTTCCACCTGGGGAATAAGATGACCGCCGATGACATGATCTACTTTCAATCACTGTCGAAGAAGGCCACCGTCTACTACGCGGTGGCCGACGTGGAGGCCTATGCCGACAACGGCCTCTCCTACGAGGAGAGCTCGAAGGTGGCCGTGAGGAATGTGGCCGACATACTCGCCCTCGGGCTGGACCCCGACCGGGCGGTCGTCTACAGGCAGAGCGAAGAGATGCGGGTGATGAAGATGTCGACGATCTTCTCCAGAGGGGTGACGAACAACATGCTGAAGGCGATCTACGGTGAACGGCAGATCGGCCTCTACATGTCGGCCCTGATTCAGGCGGGGGACATCCTCATGCCGCAGCTCCCGGAGTTCGGAGGACCCAAGCCCGTTCTCGTCCCTGTGGGCGCCGACCAGGACCCTCACATCCGGCTGAGCAGAGACCTCGCCGCGCGCTATCACTCTGACTTCGCCTTCGTCCCGCCATCGGCGATCTATCACCGTCTCGAGCTCTCCCTTACCGGGGGCCAGAAGATGTCCAAGAGGGTCCCCGAGTCCGGGTTCACCCTCGACGACGGTCCCACCGAAGCTGCCCGCAGGGTGCGTGTCGCCTTCACGGGAGGCAGAGACACCGTCGAGGAGCAGCGGAGGCTCGGTGGAAGACCCGACATCTGCCCTATTTTCGACCTCTACCGGTTCCACTTTGCCCACGACGACGAGCACGTCGACCGGGTCCACTCCGAGTGCGCCAAGGGAGTCCGGCTCTGCGGGGAGTGCAAGGACGAGGCCATAGGGCTCGTGAAGAGCTTCCTCATCGAACACCACAGGAAGCGCGAGTCCATGATGGGGGACGCCAAGGAGCTCCTGGTCAGGAGCAGGAAGTACCTCTCTTCGACAGGGAGCGAGTGAAAAGGATGTCGACTTCGCTTCACCCCCTCGAGCAGAAGATTCTCGCGGCCCTGGCCCAGAGAGGGCCGACCCCCTTCGACGCCTTGGTGGAAGCGACCGCCCTGAACGAAGACCAGGTGAGACGTGCCCTCCAGTGGCTGAGCTCGAAGGGGCTGGTGGCCATAAGCGAGACGGTGCAAAGCAGGGTTGAGGTCGCCCGCCGGCCGCCTGAGCTCGATTTGTTCCAGAGGGTCGCGGCGTCCGCAGCGCCGCTGGCCCTGGACAGGCTGAAGACTGGCTTCTCGGCCGAAGAGTTCTCTGCCGCCCTCGGGAGGGCCAGGAGCGCCGGCTGGGTAAGGGTGGAAGGGGAGCCGACCCCTTCGGTCCGGGTCGCGAATCCCGCCGGCCCAGAGGTGCTCGGATCTCTCCTCGAGGCTATCTCGACCGGCAAGGGGGAAGAGACTCTCCCCGATGATCAGGCTTCCCTCCTTCCCGACCTGCTGAGGAGAGGGGTCCTCCGGCGAATCGAGAGCCGCAGCACGACGATCGGGATCACCGAAGCAGGGAAGGTGTCGGCCACGGTCTCCGAACGGGGTGACCAGATTCAACGGCTCACCCCTGAGGTCCTGGCTTCCGGGGGGTGGAGGGGAAGGACCCTGCGTCCCATTGACGTGGAAGCCAAGGCCCCACAGTTCTACCCGGGGAGGCGCCATCCCGTCCGCGATTTCATCAGGGAGGTCAGAGAGGCGTACATCTCCATGGGTTTCACAGAACTGGAGGGAAACAGCGTGCAGCCCGCATTCTGGAACTTCGACGCCCTCTTCATTCCGCAGGACCACCCTGGAAGGGACATGCAGGACACCTTCTACCTCGAGGGCCTCTCTGAAGCGAAGATGAAACGGGCCGGGGTCGTGGCCAACGTGGCCTCGACGCACGAGAATGGGTGGAAGACAGGCAGCAGAGGGTGGGGGTACAGCTGGAACGTGGAAGAGGCTCGCAGGCTCGTCCTGAGGACCCACAACACAGTCCTCTCCGTAAGGTCGCTCTCCGATGAAGGAGAAAGGGAAAGGCGCGTGTTCGCGGTCTCCAAGGTTTACAGGAACGAAAACCTCGATTACAAGCACCTGGCCGAGTTCTACCAGATGGACGGGATCATCGTCGGGAGGGGACTGAACGTGAGGCACCTGATGGGCTTCCTTACAGAGTTCTACAAGAAGCTCGGCATGTCGGACGTCAGGCTCTGGCCAACATACTTCCCCTATACCGAGCCTTCGCTTGAGGTGGTGGGGTACTCGAAGGCAGTGAAAGGGTGGGTCGAGCTCGGGGGTTCAGGGGTCTTCAGGCCGGAGGTTACGGTTCCTCTCGGGGTCAATGTCCCGGTGCTTGCATGGGGGCCCGGGATCGAGCGGCTGATGCTGTTGCGCTTCGGCCTGGACGACATCAGGGCCCTGTACGGAGACGACCTATCTTGGCTCAGGACAAGGAGAGAGCTTGCCCGTAGTTAGAATCGACCTCCAAAGGTTCTCCAAGATGGTGGGGGCCGACAGAAAGAAGATTATCGAGCGCATCCCCTACGTAGGCCTCGACATAGAGAGCGTCGACGGGGACTCCATCCGGGTCGAATACAGCCCCAATAGGCCTGACTTCGGGACAGACTTCGGGGTCGCCCGGGCCCTGAAAGGCATCCTTGGAAGGGAGGTTGGCCTGCCACGGTTCCCGGTCCAACCTTCAGGGGTCTCGGTGACCGTGGACAAGAGGTTGGCTACCGTACGCCCACACATTGCCTGCGTCGTGGCCACAGGCCTCCGGCTTGACGACGAAGACGTGCGGCAGATCATCTCGCTTCAGGAAGACCTACACAACGGGCTCGGTAGAAAGCGCAAGGTCGTCGCCATCGGCTTGCACGACCTAGACGCGGTCGCACCCCCTCTGTCCTACAGGGCGGTCGGGCGTGCCTTCAGGTTCCTCCCCCTTGGAGGACGGTCTCCGATGACCATAGGCTCAGTCCTTTCAGAGACCTACGAGGGGAAGGCGTACGGCGCAGCGCTCGGAGGAAGCAGGCACTTCCCGGTGATAACCGATTCGAAGGGAACCGTCCTTTCTTTCCCCCCAGTCATCAACGGTGCAGCCACCAGGGTCACTCCGAAGACGAGGAACATCCTCGTCGACGTGACAAGCACCGTCAGGCAGGCGGGGGACGACGTGCTGGCTGTGGTCGCCACGACCTTGGCGGAAGCCGGCGGCAGGATAGGCACCGTCGAGATAAGGGGCGCCAGGGCGAGAGTGACCCCGGACCTCACTCCGACCGAGGTCCCCCTGGATGTCGGCCTTGTCAGGTCGGTGCTTGGACTCGACCTGTCGAACAGAGACATCCACGCGTCGCTCGCGCGAAGCCGACTTGGCGTCAGGAGGAGGAAGGTGCTCGCTCCGAGGTACCGCATGGACCTCATGCACCCGGTGGACATCGCCGAGGAAGTGGCCCTCGGATACGGCTTCGACCGAATTAGTCCGACCTATCCGCCCAGCGGGAGTCCCGGCTCCTTCAACGGGTTTGAAGACTTCCTGGATACGGCGTCGACCGTGATGGCCGGCGCCGGGATGATCGAGATGATGACCTTCGAGCTCACCGACGAGGCCTCGCTCTACTCCAGATTCCAGCGGTCCTCCTCTGGTTCGATCAGGGTCCAGAACCCCAAGAGCCTGGAGCACTCCGTCCTGAGGGATTCGCTTCTTCCAACTCTGATGGCGTCCCTTTCAGGGAACGTCAGGTCCGACTACCCGCAGAGGGTCTTCGAGATCGGGAGGATCTACTCCAGAGGCAAGGCAGGGGTCTCTGAAGCGTGGCATCTGGGGTGCGTGGTCGCACACTCACAGTCCTCCTACACCGAAGCGAAGATGTACCTGGAGGCCGCCTGCAGGACCCTCGCAGGAAAGGAGGTCATGGCGCAGCAGAGTCAGCACTGGGCGTTCGTCCCCGGCCGGTGTGCGAAGGCGCAGATGGACGGCAAAGAGCTAGGGCACGTCGGCGAAATGAGGCCGGAAACGATCGAGGCGTTCGGCCTGGCGGTCCCCGTCTCGGGGTTCGAGATAGACCTCAGCAGGATGTTCGAACTCCTAAAATAGTTCCGGCCCCTCTAACCTGCAGACGGCTTTCGTTCTAAAGCGCGTCTATCTGCTGAGATTGGCCGTTATATGGCGGTCGTCCATATTTCATGTTAGAGGGACAGCCGCGTGTTCAGGGACTTCATCGACTCGCGCCGGACCGAGGCCACCCGCAGGGTCTACGGGTGCATGATGGCCAAGACCCGGGGGATTCGGACGCCTTCGCCGCGAGGGCGCTGAATGACAGGAAGGGGGCGGAGGCCGAGCGGGAAGATTGCGGAGCAGATGGCACCGCTGCTGCCGGGGTTCCTGGCGAAGTACAACCCTGTGGAAGCTCGGCTCACCGGCTCACCGATTGACTACCTCATCTTCAGGAACATGAAATAGGGGGACGACTCAAAGAACTAATCGAAATCGTGCTCTTGGGCATCAAGGTGAGGGCGAAGTCTTGACTTCGCAACATACCCTTGGATGCGAATCGCCGCCTCTTCAATGGTCATAGGGTTCACTGGGGTAGGCATACTCCGGACGTAGGTGTTCGAATCCCACCCGCCGGTGGGGGTCGAACAAGCCGCAGAACGGGTTTGTACCATTCCTCCCCCCATCTATCCTTGTTGGCCTCGGCAAGATTCGCGTTGTTCGTTGGACTCATCATGCTGTTCATATCGCTGGGTGCCTATTGGCTGACCATCAGAAATGACCCTTTCAGCGGGTCCTTCGCCCAGTTCACCATGCTCTGCCTCTTCGGAATGGTGGGGTCGCGGACCGGGCCTACACACTCTTCCCTCGCCTCTACCCTCGATTTCGACGCTTACGTCGATTCCGCTCTGCCACCCATCATCGCCGGCAGCTGGGAACTAGTTACTGCGATAATAGCGGTCGTTCTGGGGTTACTGCTGGGTCTGGCCGCCTTCTTCAAGTGGTGGTTGACGTTCCCTTCGGGGCTCCTGTCCATCTCTGCCGGCGTTCTCTCGATTGCAGGAGTCTCATCAACCGCTCCTGCCATCGTTGCCAGCCTGTCGGAGTGGCCCGGATTCGTCGGGGAGACGGTGAGCCTACCCGTGGGGATTTCTTTCGGACCCTACGTCACGATAGCTGGTGGCGTTGTCCTTGTGGCAGCCTATCTTCTGTCGAAGGAAAACAGGTCTGGTCGGGCTGAAGGCATCTGAGCAACTCACCAGAATGCCGGCGCAGCGGCATGGGTCTTGGAGCCTGGCGGTTACCCAAAGGCCTTGAGCTGGTGGTCATACAGTCTTGGATAGCCGATTGCCTCGTGTTCCGAAGTCCAACACGGACACGTTGCCTCTCGCTCTTAGAATTGAATTGGTCAGGCCAGCACTGCAGCAGAGTCAACAATTCGAGGTCTGGCACACATAGCCACCCCCCGTGGCCACGACGCTTTCAGTTATAGTGATGCTGGCCTGCTGCGTGGGGCTGTTGTTGTCGAAGGCCAGCCAATACCGTCCCGGCGAAAGTTGAGCGGAAATCGTTCCACTGTTAGCGTCCTTGAGGATGAAATACGGGGGACAGGCCAGAGGACAGGATGCCACTCCATTATGATACATTGGGAAATAGTTCCATTCTTCCTCGGACAGGATGTAGACAGTGACATTTCCAGTCGCCTTGAAACTCCCGCTGATTGTCCCATTGGTGGAAATCAGGAACTCGATTCCACGTGCCGTGTTGGGTTGGACAACGGTCACGTTACCCTGGGGATAGACGGTATACCCGCTCGACGTAGTGACTTGGCCGGGTCCACTCCCACGCAACAACAGAACCCCAACCAAGGAAATGACGAGGACGCCCGCTATAACTCCTAGGGCGAGCCATTTCTTGCCTGCCTTCGCCTCTGGAACGTCTAAGCTGGACATGGGCGCCCTTGCGTTCATACTTCTCAGTCTCGCATGAGCCTCCCAGTGGGCCTCTACGGGGATGGGATTTGCGGTCCTGAGCAAGCAGGACATGGCGACATGTTGTAAACCATGGGAACCAAGTAATTAGTTGGGTTCGTCATTGGGTTGGTTCCATCCCACACGAGTATCTCACTCTTGGTGTTGTCCTGCGTTATCAGATTCGTGCTATATGTTTGCCCTGTGTTCAGATACTCTTTTGGTCCAAACGCCCATTGAAGATCCCAATACGACGCGGCTTGAGCATAACTTCCTGACCCATGCGAGGTTATCACCTTTGTGTAGTATTCCTCCTGATACGCAATGCCATTGGCTCCCCAAGCCGTAACCCAACCATAGGCTCCGCCGTCAGAACTAGTTTGACAAGACGTGGCCTGATCCGGATACGATCCGCTCGGAGATAGGGGAGTTGCGGCCAAAGCGTCGACCGTTCCCTTGTCATGGCCTCCTGTCTGTGACGTTGTGTAGGCGTAAACAGCAGGGCCTATGAGACGTACCGCTAAAACCAACCCCACAAGAAGTCCAATTCGCTTCTTTTCCGCAGACATCAAACTAGAAAATCAATGATAATCGTATAAGGATTCCTCATTTTGCAGCATTGTTGAATAACTCGACTCTACCGTCGTTGTTAGCAGTTTGAGGGCCGCAGCTTGTCACCGGCTGCTCAAATCCACACGTTCACCGGGTCCTGATCTACCAACTGCGTGCGTTGAGCGGTAGTTATTCAACAACCTATCATTTTGCTAAATGCTAATGCGTTAGGGCGGTGTGGGGCAACGTTAGCCTATCTAACAACAGAATTAGCGCAGCCTCCTAAACCTCGTTGCTATGAGCAGTTGACTTTTCTCATTTCCAGCAGGTGATAGTGAAGAGTTTAGACATTAGCTGCGAGCGAGGGCGAGGGCAGGTACAGTTGTTGGTGTCTACGCCGAAGTCGAATTACTTCTAACCAACGCTATGGTAATTCATCTGTATCCTGATGACGCGGAGAAACAGCTTGGAGCTCCAGGCGCATATGAGGCATAAGCTGAGTGAGCGTAGCTTCCACTCCCGTCCTAAAGGCAAGACGATTGTGTTGAGGAATCAAACCGAGAATGGACGTGCTTAAGCCTGAGCCGCCGCCTGAAAGACTCGCGGCTTCTGGAAGAACGTTAGCCGGAAAGATTCCTGCCGCTGATGCGACGAAGAAACAGGAAGTCCTCCCTTCCCCCACTCGACACCCGCCCTATGTCGCGGTGCTGGTCGGAGTCCTCGACGAGGCGCTCAATGTCGTGGGGGGGAGCGGGGCGAACGTGGCCGACGCAGTCCTGAGCGGGCGCTACGGGCTGCACAGAGAAGACCTTGCCTACAACCCAGGTGAACCCTATGACCGTTGAAGAGGAAGCGATTCGCATCCAAGGGTATGACGCAAAACCAAGACTCCACCCTGTTCGTAGGGGTGGATCTACACGAAAGGGAGTCCCAGCTGGCGGTCTTTGGCCAAGATGGTTCCCTCCTGATGGAGAAGAGGATTCCGACCGGCAACCTGGAGTCCTTCGTGACAGCTCTCCCCGGAGAAAAGCAGATAGCAATGGAATCGGTGAGGTTCGTCAACCCAACCTACGACAGGCTCTCCAGGCTGCTATCCTGCAGGTTCTCCGTCGCTGACCCGAACAACGTGAGACTCATTGCCAGGAGCAGGCTGAAGCACGACAGGGCTGATGCAAGGGTGCTGGGGAGCTTCTAAGGACCAACTTCCTCCCCACATCCTACATGACAGACGAAGAGACCAGGGAGAAGAAATTTCGTCGTCGCTGACAGGGTGAAGTACGGACTGCGGAGGGCGCAGCCGAAGACCACCATCAGGTGGCTCCTGAAGAGGAGAGGGATGGAAGCCAAGGACACCTTCAGCTACGAGGGGAGGAAGAGGCTCCGGGAGCTCAGGCTGCAGGAGGTAGACTTCAGGCTTGACGAGCTGGAGCTGGTCGGCTCGATCATCGAGAGGCTCGACTCGCAGATAGCGAACGCGGTCCCCATGGACCAAAATGCGAAGCTGCTCGACACCCTCCCAGGCGTCGGTCCGCACACGGCGCCCTTCCTTTCGTCTTCGACTGGTGACATCAACCGCTTCCAGGACTCGAAACATCTGGCCGCGTACCTGGGGTTGGCCCCTTCCATGCATCAGTCAGGTGATGTGAGCTTGATGGGGCACATAACCAAGACAGGGGACAGATTTCTGAGGAGGAACATGAGGCTGAAACGGGAGAGAGGAGAGAAGAAAGCGACCACCGAGGTGGCAAGGAAGTTGACCCCCTTCGCCTACTCGATGCTGAAGAGGAGTCAAACCTACGAGGAGCTATCTCCTTGGTCTATGCACTGAGGGCATCCCCGGCATGTGAATAGGGAATGCGTCTCGTAGGGGCGAATCGCAAGGAAGATGGGGTTGTCCCCGAAAAGTTGTGTGCCAGCCTCTTCGGGAGAGAAGGTGAAAGCCGAAGAGTCTAAGACAGCCAAAGTTGCATAGAGTGCCACGAAGGAAATACTGGACCCCGGATGCGAGGTGCTGCAAAGGCTCATGCTGGAGAAGATCCGTAAGCAGACCGGAAACGTGGCGATGAGCATGGAAGAGGCCGTCTTAAGGCTCGGGGGTACTATGGCGAACCACCGGAACCCAGGCGGCGCTTCGGGCTCAGGATTGAGTATCTCGGGGACGAAGGGAGGCTAGTCGCGGCCAGACCTTCCTTGACGACACGACGTGCCGGATCTGTGGAGAACCAGACGCCGAACGAAGTGGTCAGACGTTGGGCAACGACGAAGTTCGAAAGGCCTCTCTGCCCCCGCCAGAAGCGACGCGGTCAAGTCCGGCCGACCCGGTGATTTCAAGAGCAGTATCCTGAGACAATCCCGAATGGCTGATTCACGCTTATAAGCCCCAAGTCATTAAACGGACATCGACGGCTTTCAAAAGCGCGGCAAACGGCCACCTGCGAAGGCGGAAACGCTTTGATGAGCGGATGGTTTACCCAGTCGCGCGACAGACGGAAGCCGTTTGCCCGTTGAAGAGGCTCGGTGATGCTCCCCGCTGAAAGCAGGGACATGATCCGGGCTCGTCAGAGACGGGCAACATTCCAAGAGAGGCGTCGACATGACAGTCGGGCACAAGAAGGTCTACGAGGGGTTCCGGGAGTTCCTTGCCGGCTTCGTGAGGGACCTCAACCAGCGGTCGGAGGAAGGGTGGGCGCTTCTCATCGAGGGGCCCAGGGACGAGAGGGCGATGCGTCTGCTCGGTTACGACGGGAGTCTGATAACGGTCCCGGCGGTGGCTCGGAAAGGCGGCGCGGGCGTCCCCCGACTGAAGAAGGTGATGGTGCTGACCGACCTTGACAGGGAAGGCGCTTCACTCGCGGCGAAGTTCGTCAAAAGGCTGAACCACGACGGCATAAGGACCTCCCTCGAAGAGCGGAGGAGGCTGAAGGCGGCGTCGCGGGGGGTCTTTCTGCACGTCGAGAACCTCTCGAGGTTCGCGAAATCAGAGGATTGAAGCGGTGGAAAACACGAAGTTTATATCCCCGACAAAATCGGTGGAATTCAGTTAACGATTAACACCGTTAAGCACGAGTGAAACAGAAATGAACGGAGAGAATGGAATTGTCAGGTTCAGGTATAGTAAAGTATCTAGTCAAGCTGAGGTTTGAAGTAGACGGGGTCGTTGAAAGGGCCGACGTAATCGGGGCGATCTTCGGGCAGACCGAGGGTCTCTTCGGTCCTGAAATGAACCTGAACGAGCTTCAGAAGAGCTGGAAGGTAGGCAGGATTGAGATAAACCTCGAGTCGAAGAACGACAAGACCAGAGGTGAAGTTATCATACCGATGTCGACCGACATCGGCACCGCGGCGCTTATTGCTGCGGCCGTGGAAAGTGTCGACAAGGTCGGACCTTGCAGCGCCCACTTCACCGTGGGGAACATCGAGGACGTGCGGGCGGTAAAGAGGAAGCAGATAGTCGATAGGGCGAAACTCATAGTCAGGGACTGGAGCTCGAAGACGTCCAGCGAGGGGGAGAACCTCCTCAAGGACGTAACAGAGTCCACCAAGAGGGCCAAGGTGGTCAACTATGGCCTTGAGAACCTCCCGGCAGGGCCGGGGGTCCACTCGTCAGAACTCGTCTACCTGGTTGAGGGGAGGGCTGACGTCGTGCTGTTCTTGAGGGCAGGGATTGAGAACGTTGTCGCCCTCGAGGGGACCAGCATTCCTGACTCGATAATAGAGCTTGGAAAGAAGAAGCGGCTCATCGCGGTTCTCGACGGCGACAGAGGAGGAGACCTGATAGAGAAGGAGCTCGCCCAGGTGATGCGCGTCGAGAAGGTAATACACGCTCCCCAGGGGAAGGAGGTCGAGGATCTGACTCCCATTGACGTAATCAACATGCTCAAGGCGGAGAAGGTTGAGCCGGCAGCGCAGCCCCGAAGGCAACGCCAGGCCGAGGCCCCACAGCCGAAGGCGGAAGAGCCGGACGAACCTGTGGTGGTAAAGACACGCGAGCTGTACCCGAACCTGAACGGCACCCTCGAGGCGATACTCCTTGATCAGGGCCTGCAGGAGATCGGAAGATTCCCTATCAGCGAGCTGGTGCAGAAGATGGAAGGGACCAGCGGCGCCCAATATCTCATCTTCGACGGCATTGTCACGCAGAGGCTGGTCGAATCCGCGGCCAAGGTGGGGGTCAAAGGCATCATCGGGCACAGGACGGGCGAGCTGAATCAGGTCCCCGACGACGTAAGGATAGGCACCTTCCGCGACCTCGGCCTCGAGTAGCCAGGGCCGTTGATAGTAAACGAGCTCAATCCGAAGCACGGCCGCTGCTCCCTGACCATCGAGTCTGCCGAAGACCTGTGGACCCTCCGCCGTCTCATGGCGAAGGGGGACATCCTGGTCACCCGCAGCTCTAGAGTCGTCAAGCGCGAAGAGGAATACGCCAGGCCCGACAAGGGCGAGCGAGTGAAGGTGACGGTTTCGCTCTCCGTCGACGAAGTACACCTTGACAGCAGCATCGAGAGGATCAGGGTCAGGGGGACGATAATCGAGGCGAGCGATGAAAGCGTGACAAAGGTGGGCGCGCATTCCGTGACCTTGTCTCCCGGCCACTCCCTGACCCTCAGGAAGAGGACGTGGTCGCCGCTGGACACCAGGCTCCTGAGGCCTTCGAGCGGAACCCAGGTGCGGTTCGTGCTCGTCGCCGCAGACAGGCGGGAGGCTGGGATCGGGACTCTCAGCGGCTCTCATCTCGCGGTGGTGGCGTCCATCGAATCAGGGCTCGGAGGCAAGCAGGGAGAGGAGCAGAGCCCGCGCCCGTACATCGCAAAGGTCGCCGACACGGTCGCCCAAGTCTCCCGCGAGGGGGACAGGATAGTGGTCGCCGGTCCTGGCAACTTCAAGAACGCGATCTTGAACCAGATCAGGGAGCGTGTCAAGGCCGGTGGTGCTGCCACGATTGAAGGGCTGGATTTGACCGGGGCGGACGGCGTGCGCGCCATCATCAAGACGCAGTCGTTTCAGGAGCAAGCCAGAGATTCGATCATTATAGTGATGCAGAACGCAGTGTCAGAGTTCGTCAGGAGGGTCTCCAGCGGCGACCAGAAGGTGACCTACACCCTCCCCAGGGTCGGCGCGGCAGCGGCTGCGGGGGCTGTGGAGGCCTCCATCGTTTCAGACGACGTCTTTTCAGCAGGGCTGGATGAAGACACCGTAGTCAGCGTCCTGAATACGGTGGAAGAGAGGGGCGGATCCGTCTACCTGGCCGACGCCTCGACGGAACTGGGTAAGCAGGTGTCCTCGTTCGGAGGCATCATCGCCCTGCTCCGCTATGCCCTCAGGGTCTGATGAGCAAAGGGTAGAGGAACTCCGAGATTATTGCCAAGGCGACTCCCCCCTTGATCAGGTCTTTGCCGAGGCGCTGGGCCGCATGGGTGTAGTAGAGCAGCACTCCGACCACCAGGAGTGTGATGTATACGATTCTCGCCAAATCAGCCACGGTCGAATCTATCGTGTAGAGCAGATAACTCATTGCGGATGTGAACTGCTGAGCGAACTCCTGGACTGTGATCTCCCAACTAGGAAGACTCTGGACGCCTGACATCCACTTTGCATGCGCGGTTCATATTTAACCCGCCCTATGCCAGATGACCGCAGGAAAGCTTCCGCCGGGGAGGTCTCGAGAAGCTGGCTGAACTTCAACCCACGAGGACGTAGAGGTACGGCCCTAGGATTATCCCGAGCAGGAAGAGCAGCACTCCCGCCGTCACCGCAAGCGTAATCTTGGACACCCCCTCCTCCGTGAAGCGCCCCTTCCCCAGGGCCTCCACCCCGACCCTGAAAGCCTGGCCCCCGTCCAAGGGGTAGATCGGCAGGGCGTTGAAGATGGCAAGATTGAAGTTCAGGAAGAACATCCAGTAGAACACGTTTGCCAGAGGGATCGTAGCAGCCCCCAGAGCCGAGGTGTAGAATATTCCCGTGGCCCCTGCGAAAGGAACGACGGACTGGCACTGGGGGAGCGTGGGGATGCACATGTATTGCACCGGATTCCGCAGCACCGATGCATAGGCCGAGGCCATCCCGGTCAAGACGGAGTTGCTCAGGCTCTCGGTCCCTATGTACCCCAGGGGGTGCGCGGGGTCAGGAACACTGGCCTTTGAGACTGCTGCCGTTTGGGACGTGGGCCCCGCAACGCCAGAGGTTCCCCCCACCCTGACCTGAAAGGTCGCGGAACTGTACAGGTTGTAGGTGTCTCCCTGATAGATGGCCGTGACGTTCTGTAGCGAGCCTTGGGGCGCCGATGGCGTATAGTCGACGCTGCACGAGTCTCCAACGATCGTGCACGAAGCGGAGGAGAAGCTCCCCGGTCCGCTGCTCCCAAAGGTGACATTGTCTCCCGAAACCGTCCCCAGGAACCCTGAGATTACTGCCGTGCACGTCCCAGCCGCACCAGGAGCAATTGGGCTCGCGCAGGTCAGCGTCGTGTTAGGCCTGGCGCCCACGGTCATAGGCAGGACCTTTGTCTCGCCTTGCCTCCAGATGGTGATGTTGACGACACTCCCAGGCCTATACCATGAGGCACTGAGAATCTGACTCCCATCACTGTAGGGGATGCCATCGATGGAGAGAATGAAGTCGCCTGGAAGGACGCCTGCTTTGGCAGCGGGCGAAGGCAGGTTGACCTGCGAGACAGGGATCCCGTCCGCGGCCGGCTTCATGCTACCCACGATGCTCGTTAGCAGGAGCAGGCAGAGTATCGCGAGAACGAGGTTCGTCCCTGCGCCGGCTGCGAGCACGCGCGCCGAATGAGACTTCTTCGCCTGCTTGAGCACGGTCTCGTCGATGTCAACGAACGCTCCGATGGGAATCACGAAGAGGAACAGGATGAGGCCTGAATTCTTCACAGGGAGACCCAGGCTCCTGGCAACGACGCCGTGGGCGCCTTCGTGAACCACCATCCCCACTACGAGGGCGATCCACCCGTAGAGGATGGGGATGTACGGATTGAGGCCGGGGATTCCAAGGTTGGCGAGCGGCCCCAGGCTGACTATCCCCGACGCCACCTGTGCGCCCCTGGACGATGCCAGCGCCCAGAAGACGTTGATGAAGAGCAGCAGTGCTGTCGCAGCCGCGACTGGCATGAGGTAGAGCAGCCCCCACCCGATGGGCTTCGAGAGGGGGTTCCTCCCCATCCGGTCCATCACCGAAAGAAACCGCTTGGTCCTGACCATGAGGATGACCCCGAAATGGAGCTCGAACCTTCTGACCGGCTCTTCCATTTTGGCCTCGCCGACCGCGTTCTCTCTTTAAGCCTTGATACTTTAAAGCGAAAGGCCGCCCAGGCCTAGCAATGCAGGCCTGTGCCCGGTGCGGAGGCAGGGCAGTCTTCACCAGGCGTTACTCGGGGGAATCCCTCTGCCTAGGATGCTTCAGAGAGTCTATAGTGGAGAAGACGAGGAAGACGGTCTCAAAGTACCGCATGTTCTCGCCAGGAGAGCGGATTGCTGTCGCGGTCTCGGGGGGGAAGGACAGCCTCTCCCTGCTGAAAGTGCTTTCGGTACTCTGCCCGCCTCAGAGGAACCGCATTGTAGCGGTCTCGGTCGACGAAGGGGTCGCAGGGTACAGGGACGAGGCGCTGGAGCACGCGCAGAGGCTTGCGCACGATTTGGGCGTCGAGCACACGACCGTCTCCTACAAGGAGATGTTCGGCTTCTCTCTTGACGAGGCTCTGGACTGGAAGGAGGAGAGGGACGTGGCTTCGTGCAGCTTCTGTGGAGTCTTCAGACGGCGCGCAATAGACGAGGCAGCGGTCAGGGTCAAGGCGTCGGTGGTCGCCACCGCGCACAACCTTGACGACTACGTCCAGACCTTCCTCATGAACCTGATGCACGGCGACGTCGCCCGGCTCGGATGGCTCGACCCTTCCTACGCTGACGAGTCTTTTCCTGTCAGGAGGGTGAAGCCGTTCATGGAGCTCTACGAGGAAGAGGTGGCCCTCTTCGCCTACCAGGAAGGGATCCCCTTCCAGAGCGTGAGCTGCCCATATATGCACGAGGGCCTCAGGAGCGAGGTCCGCGACTACCTGAACGCCATGGAGGCTGGCCATCCGGGGATGAAGAACGTCCTGCTCAGGTCCAGCCTCGACGTGATCTCCCACTACGCTCACTCAACCGACAGGGAGATGACTCCATGCAGCAGTTGCGGGAAACCCTCCTCGAACGGGCTCTGCAACGTCTGCAGAATGAAGGCGGACGTAGAGGAACACGTTAAAAGCAGAGCCTAGGGCGCGGACGGATGGCGGTGGGTAGGGCGGGGAGGTTAGCCTTCTCCCAGAATACTCAGACAGGCTTCACGGAGAGGCCAGCAACTTCCGGGTAAAGCCATCTTCCTCGTCACCCGCGCAGAACAGGGAAGACGAACTCACGCCGAGGTGGGCGGCCATGAAGGGCAGCCCTCTCGAAGGAGAGGGCCTGACTCTTAATTGCCGAACCGGGCGAGGTCCGGGAGGGAGCAGCCCTATGGCGACGTGGCCACGCTGCCTCGTCTACGTGGGGGATTTCCTGCCCAGCGAGATGGGGGCGGAGAGTGATGGTGAACTCCGGAGGAACCACCGCCGCTCACGTTTTTAACGGTCGTAAATCGGCTCGGCACTCGCGCAGGGGTAGCCTAGAGTCCTCGACGGGGAGCCTGGTAAGGCGCAGCCATGTGGGCGCAAGCTTGCTAAGCCTGTGTCTCTCACGGGACTCGTGGGTTCGAATCCCACCCTCAGGTGGGCGACAGTCCCACCCCCTGCGCTCGCATGACCCCTAGAGCCTCTTCCCCGCGTACTTCGCCCTCGAGCCGAGTACCTCTTCTATCCTCAGCAGCTCGTTGTATTTCGCGACCCTCTCCCCCCGGGCAGGCGCTCCGGTCTTGATGAAGTCGGAACCATAGGCGGTCGCGAGGTGGGCGATGAACGGGTCTTCGGTCTCCCCTGAGCGGTGTGATATCGCGACCTTCCACTTCGAGCGCCTGGCGAGGTCGACCGCCTCTTCCGTCTCTGAGACCGTGCCGATCTGGTTCAGCTTGATCAGAATGGCATTGGTCGCATTCATCCTGACCCCCTCGCTGATTCTCTTGACATTGGTGACATAGATGTCGTCCCCTATGATGGAGGTATTCCTGCCCAATCGTGCAGTAATCGAGGCGAAGGACTCGAAAGCCTCTTCGTGGAATGGGTCCTCGATTGTGAGCAGTCCGAACTCGTCCTTCAGTGACGCGTAGAAGTCCTCCAGGGCGTCCGGGCTCATCTTCGTTCCGTCGATGCTGTATCTCCCTTCCCTCTCGAGGTAGAAGGTGGAGGCGGCGGCGTCGATTCCCAGTCTGACCTCCTCTTCACCGTAACCGGCCTGCCTCACTGCCTCTGCTATCGCGCCAAGAGCCTCCCTCGTCTCTTTCAGAGGGGGTGCGAATCCGCCTTCGTCGCCCACATTGATGGCGCCCCTCCCGTATTTGGAAGTGAGGAGCGACCTCAGAGCTTGGTAGACTTCGGCCCCTACCCGGATGGCTTCGGAGCAGGACCCGGCCGCCACCGGTTCGATGAGGAACTCCTGGACGGCGAGTTCGTTTCCCGCATGTTCACCCCCGTTGAGCACGTTCATCATGGGGACCGGGAGGACGTAGCTCCGCGATGGCCTGAGGTGTGCGAACAGGCTGACTCCCTTGGAGTTTGCGGCAGCCCTTGCCGACGCCATGGAGACGGAGAGAATCGCGTTGGCTCCCAGCTTGCTCTTGTTCGGCGTGCCGTCGAGCCGGACGATGACTCCGTCTATCCCGCGCTGGTCTGCGCAGTCGGCTCCCCTTAGCTTCGGGCCGATGACTCGGTTGACGTTGGACACAGCTTTTGATACTCCCTTGCCGCGGAACCTCTTCGCATCGCCATCGCGCAGCTCGAGGGCCTCATGGGTCCCGGTCGACGCTCCCGAGGGGACACTCGCGAGCCCCACGGACGCCTTCGTCCGCACCTCCGTCTCCACCGTCGGGTTGCCCCGCGAGTCCAGGATCTGCCTCGACTTTATCGAGATGATCTTCGTCTGGCTAGCGGCCAAGGCCTTCCTCGCAGTCCGACCTCAATGGGCACGTTAAATCTGATTCGCCTCTGACGGTTCCAACGCTTTATTACATATGGACGTCGCGCGGGCCTCGGGCCGGTAGTCTAGCTCGGTTAGGATGTCGCCCTTACACGGCGAAACGCGCGATCGCGCCATGGTCGATGGTTCAAATCCGTCCCGGCCCACCTCTTCACATCATCCCGTCAAGTCTCGCTCGAAGAGTTATCTACGCAAATCATAGTCCCAGGCCAGATGCCCAACTTCAGGTACATCAGCTGGTCCGAGTACGGCAACCTCGCGGAAGCGCTAGCTGAGAAAGTGAGGGCGAACGGCAAGAAGTACAACCTCGTTGTTGGAATCGCGAGGGGAGGAATCCCGGTCGCCATGGTGGTGTCAGACCACCTGAACGTCAAGATCGACTTCGTGAACGTGAAGTCCTATGACGACATCGAGAGAAGGTCTCCCCCGCGGATTCTTTCCACCCTCACTGAGGGGGTTATGGGGAAGGACGTGCTTCTCGTCGACGACCTTGTCGACCAGGGGGACACGATGACCTTAATGAAGAAGTACCTCCTCGACCAGAAGCCCAGGTCGCTTGAGACCGCGGTCATGTTCAAGAAGCCGTGGAGCGCGGTCGAGCCGGACTATTATCTGGAGAGCGTGTCCGAGTGGATTGTCTTTCCGTTCGAGCTGGGAGAAGTTGGGCGGCAGCGGGCTGCGATGGAAGAAGACCTAAAGGCTGAGAAGTAGATAGATGTTCAGGGCGACGATCGTGCCGCCGACTGCGAGCGCGATGGCGGTCGTCGCCTTTCTGTTCACGAACTCTCCCATGAATTTCCTCTTCGCAGTGTAGTAGAGCAGGGGTATCATCGGGAGCGGAATCATGATGCTCAGTATCACCTGGCTGTAGACCAGCAGCAGGAGGGGCTGGAGTCCAGCGAGGATTGCGGCTTCCGTCGGGATGACATTGATGAACCGCGTGACGAGCCTTCTGATGTAGGGATTGACCTTGGTCCCGAGAAGGCCCTCCATTATCGCCTGGCCCGCCAGAGTGCCTGTGGTCGACGATGCGAGCCCCGACGAGAGCAGGGTAATTGCGAAGACCGTCGCTGCCGCGCCTCCGTAGAGGGCTCCCATGGTGCTGGCCGCGTGCTGGACAGTCAGCCTGTTGGCGCAGCTGGTGATGTCGCTCGTGCAGGCTGGGACCGCGCCGTAGCTCCCGAAAAGGACCTTCGAGGCCGTTACAAGGATAGCGGCGTTTACCAGTGCGGCGATGCTCAGGGTGAAGACGCACTCGGACAGGTGAAGCTTCCTGACTCGCCTCTTCTCCTCTATGGTGCCGTTCTGAAGCTTCTGCCTCGCTAGGTGCGAGTGGACGAAAAGCGCATGAGGCATGACGGTGGCCCCCACGATTCCCACCACGAACGGGATGTTGCTCTGGTTCAGGGTAGGCGTGAAGGTGTGGATGACGACGTCGGAGAGGTTGGGGCCGAGGACCGCAATCTCGTACAGGAAGCCTATGCTGATGATGGAGACGAAGAGCATGAAGAAGTACTCGATTACCCTGAACCTCCTCGTGGCGAATGCCAGAATGACGAGGACGTCAGCCGCTCCCAGGAGCCCTGCGACTGACAGAGGAATGCCGAACAGCATATTGAGCGCGAGCACGGTCCCAAGGTACTCTGCAAGGTCGGTGGCGGCTGCCGCGGCTTCTGCAGCCAGCCAGTAGGCGAAGGTGTAGTACCTCGACCTCAATGAAGAACGGACGAGCTCCGGAAGGCTCTTCCCGGTGGCTATACCGAGCTTCCCGGAGAGATACTGCAACTCCATGGCCATGAGACTGGCCAGCCACACGGTCCAAACCAGGCTGTTGGAGAAGATCGCCCCACTCTGAATCGCGGTCCCGTAGTTCCCGGGGTCCATGTACGCCATGCTAACGATCAGCGCAGGGCCTAGGTAGGCGAAGAATTCGCGCACAGAGCGGGCCTGCATTGGCGTCATCCTTGTCTCAGGCGTTACTTAAGGTTAGAGAGACAAAACATAGATTTGGTGACCGCAGAATGCTCGCCTCATCTAACAAAGGGTTCGGGGAATCCTTTTATCGCCTCCGGCTCGTTCCGCCTGCCAGTAGAAATGGCGACGGTCTTGCAATCAAAGAAGGACATCTCGCGGGTCGAGGACTACCTCGAGGCCATCTACAACCTGAACGCTGAGAAGGGCTACGTGAGCGCCGCAGACATCTCCGAGCGGCTCGCCGTGAAGCCTCCTACCGTATCCAACATGGTCAGGAACCTTGCCGGCAAGGGATACCTCGAGCACGAGAGGTACAGGGGGATGAGGCTTACTCAGGCTGGTGAGAAGGTGGCGAAATCGGTCATCAAGCGGCATCAGATAATCTCCGAGCTCATCACAATGCTGGGGGTCGACGACGAGACGGCTTACATCGATACCGAAGGCATAGAGCACCACGTACATCCAATCACGGTGAAGAGGTTCGAACGCCTGGCTGAGTACCTCCGGAAGAACCCCCGGGCTCTCAAAGAGATCAGAGAGTTCATCGACGAGGAGTGAGGGGCGGCTCTACCGAGTCTCCCAGCATGGCGCTGAGTATGCGGTAGGTCAGTCCCCACACGACGTACCCTCCCACTGCGTAGGCCGGCATCTGGACCACCCCCCCGTCGGAGCCGAACTGGTAGGTGTACCTGGCGCCGGGGGCCAGGAGCTCTTCCAGTCCTATCCACCTGAATGAAGCGACCTCTTCGTTGGGTCTGATTTCGACTTGGTGGCGCAGCGAGAAGACCGACGGGACTACGTCCATGGTCCCTGTGTGGGTAGTGGCGACTTGGCCGTACCCTAGGAAGTCCGACGCTCCGTCGAGGTCGATGCCCACCTCCTCCCTGGTCTCTCGAGCCGCAGTGCCCCTCGCGGACCCGTCTCCATCCTGCATCTTCCCTCCGGGGAAGGCGATCTGGCCCGACCAGGGGTCGCCGGCCCGGCGCGCTCTCTCGATCAGCAGGACGCTGGGTGACTTTCGGTCTCGCAAAATCATCGAAACGGCGGCGAATCGGAGGCCCTTCTGCTGCGGCTCGTCGGCTACCAGCCTCCCCTGAATCTTCGCCATCAGGTCCCCGGGCATGTCAGACTGTTTCGAGGGCCCCCCAATTTTAAATACGCATCGCGAAGCGCTGTGGGAGAATCGGGATTGGAGACAAGTGATACCGAATTGACGGTGAAACTGACGGAAGAGAACTTCGACGCCCTCAGCAGGTCCGACCGACCCATGTTCGTCGACTTCTGGGCTGTCTGGTGCGGTCCCTGCAGGATCATGGAGCCGGTGGTGGAGAGGCTGGCTGCGAAATACTCCGGCAGGATGCTCTTCGGGAAGGTCAACGTCGACGAGGAGATGAACATCTCCTCCCGCTATCAGGTCTTCTCGATTCCGACCTTCATGGTGTTCAAGAACGGGCAGCCGATGGATGCGGTGATAGGCGCTGTCGGCGAGGCTTCCCTCGAGCGCCTGGTAAGGAACGCCATCGAGGGCTAGGTCACCCTGGTCCCGTCCGTGAGGAAGATGTCTGCGTCGTCAAGGCTCACGGACCGGGACGAGAGCACGGGTCCGAACTGGAACGACTTGCTCCTGTTGATGGGCTGACCGCCGACGAGCCTGTTGAAAGGGGGCATCACAGTCAGCTTCCCCCTCCCAGTCTCTTTCGACGAGTAGCCCGCCCCCTCCATCAACTCTGCGACGTCGTATTGTGCGGTCACCCACACGGCCTCCCTGGTCCGGGACCCCAGAGAGTCTCTCATCTCGTAGGTGAAGTGCGAATGGCCGATCACCAGGTTCCTGGTCTTGATTGCTTCTTCGGACGGCCAGGCGTGGCCGTGGGCGACCCCTACCTTCCCCCGCCCTTTCCCCAGCACCGTCCCCTGGGACTGGTGGAGCACCACCCGCTGCGGGAGCACGGTCTTGATGCTCCCGTCGTGGTTCCCCGGGACCACCTCTACCGATTCGAAGAGGTCCAGCATGGTGTCGAAGAACCAGGGGATCACCCCCCAGTCGATGTCTTCCACCTTCCCCACTGCGTGCTTTACATCCCCCAGAACGGCGAGCTTTCGAGTGTGGTACCGGTCCGCGATGTCTCGTATCCTGTCGACCATCCTCACCGAATAGGCCGGGAGGCGGAACCCCTTCTTCGCCATCTCCTTTTCGAGCCCCAGGTGCAGGTCGGAGATCAGCAGCGTGCTCTCCCCCTCTTGGATGAAGACCAGTGCCGCATCCCCGGGGACTATCTTCAACAAACTATGCTATCAGCGGGAGCACCTGGCCGTACACGAAGTTCTTGAACTCTGACAGCTCCATCTTGCTGAACCCCGTAAGTATGCAGTTCCTTGTGAGGCCGAAGACATAACCGTACGCCTTGCTCTTGAAGACGATGTACCAGAGCTTCCCGTGCGTAAGGTAGTCGCTGTAGAGGCTGGTGTTGCCAAGCTCCGCGCCGTAGAGGGACAGCTTGGTGATGTTGGGCAGATCCACATCCGAGTAGAAGATCACTTTCGTATCCTCGAAGTTCGCCTCATGGAACTTCCTGAGAGTCTCGGGGTCGATCCTCGCCTCGACTACCTGGCCCAGGCTCATGAACACAGCCTTGCTCATCTCGTTGGCAATGTTGTTGGCCCTGTTCTTCTTGTCGTAGACCGTGAGGAACATGCGGTCCTTGTGCATGTTGAACGAAAACGGCGCTTCGTAGGTTCTCGGGACCGGGACAGGTTCCCCTCTGTGGGGGACGACGAAAACCGAGTCAAAGGAGAACTTCCCCTCCAGGGTCCCCTTCCCAACGCTCAGGTCCGTGATTTCCGAGACCAGTTTGAACTCCTTCTCCTCGACGCTCGTCTCGGTTTCTATCCTGAATGACTTCAGCTTCTCCGCAAGGGTGTCGATCTCATAGTTCTCCCTCACGAGGAAGACCTTCCCTGCGAGTACCAACCTGATCCGCCCCGGGTCCTCCTGCTTATGGGCTTTCAGTTGCCCCAGTACTGCCTAGTCGTCACGAACCTGATCTTCGCCTCAAGGAGGTCCCTGTAGAACGCCTCTTCGTCATCGTGCATTTCGGCGAGGATCTTGGAAGCGGTCTGGGGACCGATGCCATAGACAGTGAGGGCGACCACCGCCTTCTTCCCGTAGGACAGCACCAAATCTGCACCCCTCCTGGCTCTGGAAAGCTCGGCCCGTTCCTCCTCATTAAGAGGGGACTTCTCCTCGCGCCTCCTGATGAGTTCTGAAAGCTTCGCAGTCCCCCAGTAGCAGGGGACGAGGAGCCCGGAACCGCAGCTCTCGCACTTCGGCTCGTCGGGGAGATCCGCGATGGTGGCCTGTTCCTGGCCTGTCCCGCACTTCACGCACAGGAGGCTCACCTCGGTCCCGAAGATGCTCGCCTTCATCCTCTGGTAGGACGACTTCCCGAGGGAGTCGGGGGCGACCGCCTCCGGGACCTCGAGATACCTGTAGAGCAGACTGTAGGCGATGGGGGTGGGCCTCTCTCCCGACTGGAATGTCTCCACCGAGATGCCGCCGCCGGCCACCGCTGCCAATATCTGCTTCCCTCTCTCCATGTCTATCAGGTCCCTCCCGGTCTCTTGGAGCGCTTCTTCGAAGATGGGGGTCTTCTCGAACCTCGTCGGCAGTGAGCAGAGGTTCGGGTGTGCGATGAGCTTCCCGCGTCTGAGAGCCCCGAATCTCTCTGCGACGAACTTGACCCTGGTGGGAAAGGGGAAGTTCCGTTGCGCCGCCACTGCGTACGTCCTCTCGAGGTCGTCCGGGCCCAGGCCCAGTAGCTCTTGGGCGATCGCCTTCAGGTCCAGCTCCTCTGTGTCCGTTGTCAGCTCCATTAGCAGCCTGTACCCGTCTAGCCACCAGGTCCTCACCAACCCCCTCCTCGACAGTATCTCTTCGAAGACATAGGCGAAGGTCCTGTTGACCGATTCTCCGAAGCAAAGATGGACAACGAGATACTTCCCGAACCCTTCGAACAGGACGAGTCGGTCCGACGGCACCGGGGCACCCATCTTCTTGTGCTCCGCAATCTCATCGACGACGAGCGCCTTGGCCGCGGCATCTCCTGGGATGCGCCTCGCCACCTGTTCCACTGCAGCCTCCCCCCCGTCCAAGGCGTCGGAAATCTCCCTTCTGAGCCGCCCCGTCGCCTTCGCCAGCTCGAAGGGAATGGGAAGCATCTCCCCATCCCAACCAGGGACCGCTGCAAGCGGGTCCTCCACGGGAGTCACATAGATCTTCCTGTCTTCGGCGATCTGCTCCACCTGCCACACCTTTCCCTTGAGCACGAAGTGTACGCCCACCTTCGTCCTCAGTATCACCTGCTCTTCCCCCAGGATTCCGATGCCCTGATTCGTCGAGACGTCGACAACAAGGTACCGCGTCTCGTCTGGGATCATAGACAGGTTCTCGTAGTAGTAGTCCCTCGTCAGCCGGGTCCTTGAGAGGGTCACCCCGTCGAACCTGATCTTCCTGAGGTCCGACAGGAACTGGGCGGTCCGTTTGAAGGCGTCCTCGGAGAGGGTCTCGTAGGGCGCGGCCTTCCTGACCTCCTGAAGCATCCGGCCTGATTCCATCGTCTCGAAGTCCATGAGATACCCCGCAATCTGATGGGCGAGCACGTCGAGCGAGTTGGTGTAGGGCCGGGTCGGCTCAATCTTTCCTTGCGCTGCCGACATTATGCCCGCCGACGACTCCAGGATGTCGTCCGCGGACACAGTTACCAGCACCCCCTTCGACACCCTCCCGAGCCGGTGGCCGCTTCTCCCCACCCTCTGCACGAGGCTCGTTACCTGCCGAGGCGACATGTACTGGACCACCAGGTCGACCGAGCCGACGTCGATTCCGAGCTCGAGGGTGCTTGTGCAGACAAGCGCCTTGACCCTCCCGCTTTTGAAATCCTCCTCTACCCGTTCCCTCTCCTCCCTGGGCAGCGAGCCATGGTGTACCCCTATGTCCTTCCTCAGCCTGGCGAGTTTGTCCCCCAGCATTTCGGCGACCGTCCTGCTGTTGACGAAGATGAGGGTCGAGTCGTGGGAGTCGACCAGGCCGCTGATCCTAGCGAGCCTGGCAGCCAGGTCGGGGGCCGAGTACGTCTCCTTGGCGGCGGATTGGCTCGAAGAGTCGGGGACTGGGTACTCGATCTCATAGGTGAACTCCTTCGGCGCTTCCACTTTCACTATGGTCCTCTTCCCGTCCCCGAAGAGGAACTTGGCGGCGACGTCGGGGGTCCCTACTGTCGCCGAAAGCGCGACCAGTTGGAAGTTCGGCGCAACCTTTCGCAGCCTCTGCAGCCCAATGGTGAGCTGCACCCCCCTCTTGCTCTCGACCAGGTTGTGCAGCTCGTCAACTACGACGGCTTTCAGGGGAGCGAGGTTCTCCCTCATCCTTCTGCCTGGGAGTATCGCTTGCAGGGTCTCGGGGGTCGTGACCAGGACGTCTGGGGGGTGTGCCGACTGCCTCGCCCGCTGGGACTGCGGGGTGTCTCCGTGCCTAATGTCGACCGTCAGCCCGAGCCTGAAGCACCACACTTGCAGGCGCTTCAGCATGTCCCTGTTCAGGGCCCGCATGGGGGTGATGTAGAGGATGGAAATCCCCTCTCCACGCCCTTCTGTCACCAGGCGGCTGAGGAGCGGGAGGAGCGCTGCTTCGGTCTTCCCCGACCCCGTAGGGGCCACCACCAACACATCCTCCCCCCTTCCCACGAGTGGCCATGCCTGTACCTGAGGGGGGGTAGGGTCCCTGATCCCTGTCTCAGCCAGGACTCCTCTCACTGAAGGGGCCAATGATTCGAAGGCGGCTTCGGCGGTCAACTGGCCTTCCGGGCCCTTCGGTCGATTTAAGCAGTGGCGAGAGAGGGGTCGGTGAAAGTGAAAACTGGCCTCCGCGTCAGCAAGGTCTAAAAGCGCCTAAGGGCCCCGGGGCCACGAAGCTTGTCAGGGAGTGTCAGAGAGGTCTCTCAGGAGAGGCCGTCCCATCTTACGGCAGTCAAGGAGATCATCCTTGAGAACTTCATGAGCTACGAATATGCGAGGATACCGCTCAGGGAGGGGCTGAACCTCATAGTGGGGCCAAACGGGGCGGGCAAGTCCTCGGTGCTCCTCGCGATCTCGGTGGCATTCGGACAGGCCTACACCGAGCGCTCCAGGAAGCTTTCCGACCTCATCCGCAGAGGGAAGGACATAGCACGGGTCTCGCTTGTCTTCGACAACTCGGCGAAGGCGGGGAAGCGCCCGATACCCTACTCGAAGTCGGACACCTTCATGCTCAGCAGATACCTCCGACGGGACGGCTCGTACTGGTTCGAAGCCGACTACAAGGAGATAGACAAGAGCGAGGTCGTGCGGCTCCTGAGAGAGTTCGGGATCAACCCGGACAACCTGCTGATCATCATGCACCAGGGGATGATCGAAGAACTTGGGGCGGTCACCCCGCAGGAGAGGCTGCGGATGGTCGAGGAGGCCGTGGGGTTCTCCGAGTACAGGCAGAGGATATTGCTCGCCGAGCAGGAGCTCAGCGGGCTCATCGGAGAGGAGAGCTCGCTCCTCCAGCTCATAGACAACGCCAACCAGGCCCTCGAGTACTGGAAGCAGGTCTACGACAGATATCAGGAGAAGAGGAAGCAGATCGAGCACCGGGACCTGCTCTCGAAGGAGCTTCTGTGGAGCACGGAGGCGAGGCTCAGCAAAGCGCTGCAGGGTGCCGAAGAGAAGATCATGGCGAAGACGAGGGCCCTGGAGGACCTGAAGTCCCAGCAGACCGAAGTCGCGAGCGACGCCGAACAGACCCATCAGACCCTCCTGGACAAGCAGGTCGAGCTCCGCAAGCTCTACTACGCCCTTGTCAGAGCCGAATCCGAGAAGGCGAAGGACGAGGCATCGTGGAACGCCTACCGCTCCATCAAAGACGACCTGGCTGGACTGTCCAGCTCCATAGACGAACTGCTCTCCAGGGGCGAGGACAAGAGCGCGAAGAGACTCAAGGAGCTCGCTACCTACCTCCGGAAGAAGGGAGAGTCGGCGGAAGAGGACGCTCAGCGCCGGAAGGGGGACCTCGACAGGGAGGTGTCGTCACTCCAGCCGGAGATAACCAAGACCGAGGACCTGATTCGGCGGACCATGGACAGCTACGTGTCCTTCAAGGTCAAGGCCGAAGTCCTGTCCTACCGCATACGGGTGACCGAGTCAGACCTTCACGACCTCGAAAGAAGCGCCAGGGAGTACAAGGCTGAGCTCGACAAGCTGGCTCCAGACCTGGAGAAGGCGGGGGCCAGGATCGAGACAGCCCGGCAGCCGTACGAGGTCTCGGAAGAGCTGAAGCTCGTCTCCGCCCACATCCAGAAGATGCAGGACGTCCCCGACGACGCGGAGAAGATCTACAACGACTACTCCGGGAACATCGAGGAGCTCAAGGTCAAGCTCGCCAAGCTCCAGGAGAACAAGAAGTCCATGCTGTCGGAACTCGAGTCGAGGAAGGGGGTCTGGAAGAAGGCGATGGAGGACCTGGTCGAGTCGGTCGACCCACCTTACCAGGCCGTGCTCTCCGCCGCCGATGCCAGCGGCTTCATCAAGTTCGAGCAGGCAGACACCATCGAAGACGCGGGGCTGGACCTTTACGTAGGCTTCCGCGGAGGCGCCCCGACCACCCTCGACCCGTTCACGCAGAGCGGAGGGGAAAGGTCCGTGGCCCTGATGGCGTTCATACTGTCCCTCCAGGCGAGGATCGTCTCTCCACTCAGGGCCATGGACGAGTTCGACATCCACATGGACCCGAAGAACAGGGAGGCGATGTTCAAGATGATACTGTCGCAGATTAAGCAGCGGGAGGCGTCCCAGTACCTCGTCATCACCCCCTCGATACTCACAGTCTTCGACAAGAGCGCCCACGTCATCACGGTGCAGGCGGTCCATGGATCGTCCGAGATAAGGGAGCTGAAGTAGCCTGGACCAGGCAAGACTGGACGACTACCTGAGGGTCATCGAACTCTGCCGAGACGTCGAAACGAGCAGCGCCAACCCGTTCGACGTCGACATCAAGGAGAAGCTGCTCATACTCAGGCAACGGCTCCCTGACCTCAAGCTCCTCGACGAGCTGCTCGTCGACTCGGAGGCGATACTAGAGCTCTCCAGGATAATCAAGCTCCAGGACCAGTTCCTCAAGCAGCGGGCCAGCGCCCTCTACATCGACCCTCTCCTCATCCAGCTGAAACTGAAGCTCCTCCCGAAGGAGGCCCTTTCGGAAGCGTTCGTCAAGAGCTGGCACCCAGTGGCCCAGGTGGACCAGCTTTCCCCCAAGGGGCTGGAGAGAGCGTTCGTCTATTGGCGCGAACTCATCCCCATTTCGGAGCGGTTCAAGGACCAGTTCGGGAGCTACGGGGTCGCACCGGGAGTCGTGGAGTACTCGGACCTCGTGAAACTCGGCGTGTTCACAAAGGAGCAGTTTGAGAGCAGCCTCGCGCAGCTGCACGAGGAGCTAATGCAGAAGTCCAACGGGGACTGGGTGGACTACAGGGAGTTCATCGGCGACCATAGCTACGAGTCCAAGGTGAGGCGCGCTTACTTGCTCGCCTTCCTCATCAGCGAGGGGAGGGCTATCCTGAAGACCGAGCCGCTCAGCGGGAAGATATGGACCATGGCGCTGGCCGAGAAGGTCAAAGGCCTCCCGAAGTCGGTGGCGATTTCGATAACAGGCGATGACTGATGGAAGTCGACCCTGGCGACAAGGCCCTCCTCGAAAGGAAGGTCCGGAGGGCGTTTCAGGTGCTCATACTACAGCGCGGGCGCAACCCCGGCGTTAAGGGGTGGGAGATGAAGAGGCACCTCGGCAGAGACTACCGCAAGATAATCGAGGTCCTTTCGGAGGACGTGGCTCCGATGGGGCTCGAAGTCTTCGAGGTCAAGGGGGCCGACGGGACGGACGACTCCTCCAGGTTCCTCCTGCGCTTCAGGGAGCCACCCACGATCAGCGAAGCCGAGACGTCGGGGATACGAATCGACGACCTGGCCGTCCTGGCTGCCACGATCGCCTTCATCAACTCGAAGCAGGGACGCCTGGCCCGCAGGGAGGTCGAGCAGTTCCTCAGGGAGAAGTTCCCCAAATGGAGGGTCGACTACTCGCTGGACAGGTACGTGAAGCGGGGCTATCTCGAGCAGGACGACCGGGCCATGCTGCACATCGGGTGGAGGACCCACGCCGAGGTGGACGGGAAGACCCTGATGACCCTGATCCTTTCCAGGGCTCAAGAAGCAGCGAAGAAGTAGCGCCGGCGCAGCGCTTCCCTCTCTCCTTCGATTATCAGCTCGACTACGTCGGTCCCCTCCTTCCTCATCTTCGCTCCCAGCGCCGTAGCCTCGGCGAGCCTGACCCCCCTCCCCGCGAGGAGCATGTCTGCAACGTGGCCGTATTCCTTCCTCAGCTCTGCGGTCTTCCTCAGAGCCTCCACCTGCCTGAGCTTGGACCCCCTCAGGTCCGCCCTGCTCCGCGCCTTCATCGCCAGGGAGAAGATGTTCTCATAGGAGTCCGTGGAGAGGCCCAGAGCAGGCTTCTCGCATACAGGGCACTTCTCGAGCCCCTCAAGGTCCCCGACCTTCCGCAGCTCCAGAAAGTTCCAGCAATTGGTGCAGACTGCCACCAGGAAGGTGTCGTTGATCCTCGCCCTCGTCGACTGCTTGAGCAGCGCCCCCAGCCTCTCGGGCGAGACTATCTCTCCCCTCCTGCTGATCTCCTCCACCCCGATTCTTGCGATGGGGGTGAGCCCGTCGTACTCCACCAGCTTCACTTCCACGGCGCCGGCGTCCATCTTCTCGACGACGTCGATGGCTCCGGCCAGGTCGAAGTCGTCGTGGAAGAGCATGCTCATGGCCTCCTCGTAGACCGGGGTGTCCCTCAGCGCCTCGATTATCCCAGCGATGGACACGCTCGCATAGTCGGCGTCCTTCGCGATGGCCCCGCACTTCTTGGCTGCATGGATCAACCTGCGCTTGAATATCCCGCTCCTCTCGACCGCCTTCTCGGTCGCCACCTTCAGGTCGAGCTTGTGGAGCTCTTCGATCACCGAAAGCACCTGAGGGGGAGATACGTCTGCCTCGATCACGATCCGGTAGGGGTCCTGATGGACCGCCACCGACTGACCGATCCTCTCCGAAATCATATACCCGATGACCCGGGCGAGGAGCCTGTTGATCCTGTGCCCGAACGCCGCCTGGATGACGACGTATCTGTCCCACTTCTCAATGGTGACGGTCCTCTCCGAGGGTATCGGGAGCTTCGCCGCGTGCTGCTCGGCCACCTCCTTCAGGGCGTCGAGCATCGCGTCACGGGGGACGGGATAGGTCCTCACCTGTTCGTCCAAGTACTTGGCGTCGGTACCCTTCTCCAGCTCCTCGGCGTATCTCCTCCTGATCATCCCGACCTCTGCCGCCACCTCCCTGGGGACAGGTATCTCGTCGCCGACCCAGTTCGGGACCGCGCCGGTGGGATCCTCCTCTGCTTTCACGTACACCTTGTTGCCGTAGATCTGTTCGACCTTCCAACACCGGCCAGCTTCAACGAACTTCACCCCGACCTCTCCATACTCGGACACAAACGCCTCGTCCAGGGTTCCGACGAAGTTGTCCCCTTCGATGACGAGGTACTGCTTCTCATCGGGAATCATCGAGAGATTGTCGAAGTAATAAGAGAACAGCGGCTTGACGTCCCTGGCCCTGAACACCTTCCCGTCCGATTCGCTGTAGTACGCAAGCCTTGGGTACCTCTCCCTCATGTAGGTGAGGGTCTTCTTCAGCTTCTCCGCCTCGAGGTCGGCGAAGGCGTAGCTCCGCCTGAAGAGCGCCAGGATGTCGTCGAAGTTCCAGCTGCTCTGCTCGATCAGCAGCCCGGAGATCTGATGTATCGCCACGTCGTACGGATTGAATACTGGCTCCAGAGGCTCCAGCTCCCCCATCACCGACTTCCTGCAGAGGACCGCCGCCTCGAGGATGTCGTCCGAGTCCTGGGTGATCACCAGCCCCTTGGAGACCTCCCCAACCTTGTGGCCGCTGCGCCCGACCCTCTGAATCAGCCTCGTGACCTGGCGTGGGGAGTTGTACTGCACCACAAACTCGAGGAACCCTATGTCTATCCCCAGCTCAAGGCTGCTGGTGCATATCACCCCCAGCAGCTTCCCTTCCTTCAGGCTCCGCTCAACCGCTTCCCTGGTCGCCTTGGACAGGGAGCTGTGGTGGACCCCTATGGGGAAGTCAGGGTCCCAGACCCGGAACCTGCTCGAGAGGGCCTCTGCCTCGGTCCTGGTGTTGGTAAATATGAGGACCGACCTGTATCTCTCGACGAGGTCCCTGATGGTCCTGAGGCGTGCGGCGACCTCGGGGTAGGAGTAGATGGTGTCCGCGAGCACCTTGTCGTCCCCGGTGGGCCTAGGCGCCACCACCTTCAGGGACAGGCTCTTTTCCACGGGCACCCTGACCACTTCGCACTTCCTTCCGCTCCCCACGAGGAACTGGGCCACGCGTTCGGGGGAGCCCACCGTGGCCGAAAGCCCGACTATCTGGAACTCCTTCTCAGCGGCGTCCCTCAGCCTCTCGAGGCCCATGCTCAGCTGGCTCCCCCTCTTGTCCTCGGAGAGCTCGTGGACCTCGTCGACTACCACCCAGCGCAACTTGGCGAGGCTCTGTCTAATCCTCCTTCCGACCAGCAAGATCTGGAGGGTCTCAGGGGTTGTGATGAGGATGTCTGGGGGCGCGTAGCTCAGGTTCGTCCTCTCGGCCTGGGAACTGTCCCCGTGCCTCACCCCGAGCCTGATGTCGAACCGCTTGCACCACCACTGCATCCTGTCAAGCATGTCCCTGTTGAGCGCCCTGAGGGGGGTGATGTAGAGAAGCTTGGTCCCCTTCTCGCGCGATTCCCCCTCCCTGACCAAGGCGTCCAGTATGGGGAGGAGCGCCGCCTCGGTCTTCCCGGTCCCGGTGGGGGCCATCAGGAGGGCGTTCTTCCCCTCTTGGACTATGGGGACCAGCTTCTGCTGCGGGTCGGTGGGGGCGTCGAACCCTCTCTCCTTGAGCGCGGCGACCAGGGGAGGGGAAAGGAGCAGGAACGCGTTCTGTTCCGTCATGGCAGGTTCAACTTTATGCAGGGAGACAACACAGACATCCTGAGAAGGAGAGCTTTTCCTTCGAATCTCCTCCAATAAGTTTGCGGTATTGCATCCTCCGAACGAAGGGGTTCCACGAAACTGGTGTGGGAAACGAGCTATTGCCTTAAATATCTGGGTATAACATACGTTATCGAAATTGTCGAAGTTGATTAGCCCCTACGAAATAGTGGCCAAATCGGCCCTTCCAGCGCTCAGGGCCATGGTCGCGAGGAGGCTTCAGGAGGACTACCATATGACCCAGCAGCAGGTGGCAAAATGTCTGGGGGTCACCCAGGCCTCGGTCAGCAACTACACGAGGAAGACCCGCGGAGTGATGGTGAACCTGGAAAGCGACAAGACAGTCACCAAAGCTGCCGACAAGATTGCCAAAGAGCTCTCCTTCAAGGATCCCGACACGAGAGAGGCCCTGCGGTCGATGACCGAGGTCCTCGACTACATCCGCTTCAACAAGATGATGTGCATCCTCCACGGCGACCTCGAGCCAGGGTTTCAGGTGGAAGGGTGCCTGGCATGCGAAGGGACCTTCTCCGGAAAGGATTTTGACCGGCTCAAGATACTAGTCGGCAGTTGATCTTGCAAGCCGAAAAGCCCGAATGGCTGACCGTTTCCTCGCCAAGGGGCCAGAGCTACTCCGACCTGAAGGGGCTCTTCAGGGAGCTCAATCTCCACACCGTCTGTGAAGAGGCCCACTGCCCGAATGTGGGCGAGTGCTGGGGAGGGGGGACCGCCACTCTGATGCTCATGGGGGACACCTGTTCCCGCGCCTGCCGCTTCTGCATGGTGACCCCAGGCAAACCGAATGGGGTCCTCGACAGCTATGAGCCGGAGAACGTCGCCTTCGCGCTCTCACAGATGGGTCTCACCTACGTGGTACTGACGTCTGTCGACAGGGACGACCTTCCCGACGGCGGGGCTTCACACTTCGCGAGAACGATCAGGCTGGTCAAACAGAGGAACCCAGGCATGCTTGTAGAAGTCCTCATACCTGATTTCCAGGGGGACCTAGCCGACCTCAAGCAGGTTGTGGGCGCGCGGCCCGACGTCATCGCACACAACATCGAGACCACCATGGCCCTCACCCCCGCGGTCAGGGACCCCCGAGCCCACTATTGGCAGTCCCTTTCCGTTCTCAGGAACGTGAAGAAACTCGACCGTCGCGTCTTCACGAAGTCCTCAATCATGGTGGGACTAGGCGAGACTGAGGAAGAGGTGGCCCAGGCCATGGCTCACCTGAGGCGCGCAGACGTTGATTTTCTCACCGTGGGACAGTACCTCCGTCCGTCTCCCCGCCATCTGAGGGTGATGGAGTATGTGAAGCCCGACCAGTTCTCACGCTATAGGACAATCGGGGAGGGGCTGGGCTTCCTCTACGTTGCGTCGGGGCCCCTGGTGCGGAGTAGCTACCGCGCCGGGGAGTTCTTCATCAGAACCGCGATGGAAGACACCCGAAACCGGCACCAATCTTATATGACCACCAGAGCCGAAACCAACGTTTGACAGAAGCAGACATCTTGAAGGGTGCGGGGTCGGACGCAGTCCCCCGGATCTTCAGCGAGGCCGACTTCAAGCTCACGAAAACGGAGGACTACCTCTTCCAGAGGCTTACACTTGACGGCACGCTGAAGGGGAAGGACCCCAATCTCCCTACCGAAGTCCTGAAACGATTCTACGAGCAGTTGGTCTTCGGACGGCTCTTCGACGAGAAGGCGACCAACCTCTCTACCCTGAGGGAGATTGGGACCTATGCCCCCGGGAAGGGCCAGGAGGCAGCCCAGATCGGGCCGGTAAACGCCCTCGAGAAGGGGGACTGGTACGTCCCGATGTACAGAGACTCGGCAGGGATGCTCGCCTTCGGGATGCCCGCCTTCAAGCTCCTGCTCTACTGGGGAGGGGATGAGAGGGGGATGCAGGTCCCGGAGGACCTCAACATGCTCCCGCTCGCGGTCCCGGTCGCAACCCAACTCCCGCACGCCGCAGGGCTCGGGATGGCGAAGCACATCCTGGGGGAAAAGTCAGTCACGTTCGTCGTCACAGGGGACGGAGGGACCTCGAAGGCAGACTTCCATGAGGCCATGAACTTCGCCGGGGCCTACAGCCTCCCGGTGGTGTTCGGTGTCGAGAACAACCAGTGGGCCCTGTCGGTGAAGAGGAAAGCCCAGACCGCGTCCAAGACGATTGCTCAGAAGGCCGTGGCCTACGGCTTCGAGGGGATCCTGGTCGATGGCAACGACGTGATCGCCTCGTACGAGGCGACGAAGTATGCCGTGGACAAGGCCAGGAGAGGAGGTGGCCCCACGCTCATCGAGTACTCCACCTACAGGATGGGGCCGCACACAACGGCTGAGCTCGTCTCCAACAAGCTGAAGGCCCCCGACGAGGTCGCAGAGTGGGAGAAACGCAGCCCGATAACGAGGTTCGAGAAGTACCTGAGGTCACGGGGGCTGCTAGACGACAGGTCGAAGGAGGCCATCGCAGAGGCGGCGCAGAGCAGGATGAACGAGGCCATCGCCTCGTACAGGGCGCTGCCTCCTCCGGAGCCCACCTCGATATTCGAATACACCTACTCGTCCCTCACTCCCAACCTCATCATGGAGAGAGCCGAGAACTTCGGCGTGCCCGCAGAGATGCCGGAACCTGGCCCCGAGCCCTCGGTATCCGGCGGGAAGCCCGGGGTGAACATCAGGAACGCCGTCAACATGGCGCTCAGAGAAGGGATGCAGCGGGACAGGAACGTCGTGATCTTCGGGGAAGACGTGGGCAAGAACGGCGGGGTCTTTCAGGTGACCCGGGGGCTCCAGGACGAATTCGGCCCCGACCGGGTCTTCGACACCCCCCTGGCCGAACTCAGCATTGCGGGGATCTTCGTCGGGCTCTCCATCGGAGGCCTCGTCCCGGTGGCGGAATTCCAGTTCGACAACTTCTCCCTCCCTGCCTTTGACCAGATCTTCAGCCACATCGCCAGGATGAGGAACAGGAGCCGGGGGAGGTTCGCCCCCAGGGGGATCATAAGGTTCCCCTATGGGGCTGGCATCAGGCCCCCCGAGCTTCACTCCGAGTCTCCTGAAGCCTACTTCTCGCATACGCCAGGGCTCAAGGTCGTCATCCCGTCGACCCCCTACGACGCGAAGGGGCTCCTGGCCTCGGCGCTGAACGAGTCTGACCCCATAGTCTTCATGGAGCCGAAGAAGATCTATGACTCCCCGAAGATGGAAGTCCCCGAGACGGACTATCGCATCCCCATAGGGAAGGCGAAGGTTGCCAGGGAGGGGACCGACATAACGCTTGTTTCCTACGGCGCCATGATGGTCCCGACCCTCCAGGCGGCCGAGTCACTCCAGAGCGAAAGGTCGGTCTCCGCCGACGTGATAGACCTGCGTACGGTGTCCCCCATCGACTTCGCCACTGTCCTCACGTCTGTGCGGAAGACGGGGAGGTTGGTGGTGGTGCATGAAGCGCCCCGCAACGTGGGCATAGGGGCGGAGGTCGCAGCCACGGTGGCGGAGAGGGCCCTCGACTCACTCAGGGCCCCGATCAAGAGGGTGACCGGGTTCGACATCCCCATCCCTCTCGCCCGCCTCGAGGACAACTACATCCCCAACAAGGACAGGGTGGTGAAGGCAGCCCTGGAGCTTGTCAACTACTGAGAGTCAGCCAGAGTTTTTAACCTCCCGTCCGCTCGCCCAAACAGCAATGGAGTTCAAGCTCCCAGATCTTGGAGAAGGGATCACCGAAGGGGAGGTCATCAAGTGGATGACCAAGGAAGGGGACCAGGTCAAAGAAGACCAGCCAATAGTGGAGGTCATGACCGATAAGGTGAACGTCCAGATCCCGTCGCCCAGGACCGGCAGGGTCACGAAGATTCTCGTCAAAGAGGGGGACGTTGCCAAGGTTGGACAGACCATCATGACGATTGACGAAGGGGGAAGCAGCACGCCTCCTCCTGCATCTGTCTCCCCTGCGCCGAGACCCGCCATGGCTGCTGCTCCCGCACAGGTTCATGTCTCGCCTCCGGCACAGGGCGTGCTCGCAACCCCCGCGACCCGCAGACTCGCCCGGGAACTCGGAGTCAACATCACATCAGTCAGTGGATCAGGGCCGGCAGGAAGGATCACCGACGACGACGTGAGGCGTTCTGCTTCGAGGTCCGGTCAATCCACGGTGACGGTCCAGACTGCGCCGGCTGTCTCTACGGCCAGGAGCCTGAAGGAGGAGGTCGTCCCACTCAGAGGGCTGAGAAGAACGATATCTGACAGGATGGCGAAGTCGCTCCGGACCACCGCCCAGGTCACCCATGTCGACGAGGCGGACGTGACCGAACTCGTGCTGCTCCGGGAGGCGCTCAAGGGGAGCGCCGAGAAGAGAGGGGTCCATCTGACCTACCTGCCGTTCATCATCAAGGCGCTCGTCCCGGCTCTGAAGGAGTTCCCCTACGTCAACGCGGCGCTGGACGAACAGGGTGGGAGCATCATCCTGAAGAAGTACTACAACATAGGAATAGCCACAGACACCGAACAGGGGCTCGTGGTCCCGGTGGTGAAGGACGTGGACAGGAAGGACATCTTCGAGCTGGCAGGGGAAATCGAGAAGCTCTCATCGAAGGCCAGGGGGGGCCAGCTTTCCCTGGATGACGTCCATGGGTCCACTTTCACGATCACGAACGTCGGGGCCATCGGAGGACTTTTCGCCACCCCAATCATAAACATCCCAGAGGTCGCGATCCTCGGCCTTCACAAGATCGCCAAGCGCCCCGTCGTCCGGGACGACAAGATCGAGATCCGTGACACCACTTACCTGTCTCTGTCATTCGATCACAGGGTCATTGACGGGGCCTATGCCGCCCGTTTCACCAGCCGCATCGTAGAGACCATCCAGGACACCAAGAAGCTCCTCGCCGAAGTCCTCTGACCGTCAGGAAGGTTTAAGCCGATAAGGCCTTCGCGAGGCTCCAGGATCAATCTTGATTGAGGCAGATGTGGCCATCGTCGGCGGAGGCCCCGGCGGCTACGTCTGCGGGATCAGGGCGGCCCAACTCGGACTGAAGACAGTGGTGATAGAGGCCGACAGGCTCGGCGGCGAGTGCGTCAACTACGGGTGTATCCCTTCGAAGTCTCTCATCACGGTGGCTAACCTGGTCGACAAGGTGAAGGAGGCTGAGAAGTACGGCGTCCAGTCATCGGGGGTTCGGGTCGATTTCGCGCAGATGCAGAAGTGGAAGTCGGAGGTCATAGGCAAGCTGGTGGGCGGAATCGAGTTCCTCCTCCGCAGCTACCATGCAACCGTGATCTTCGGCGAGGCGGAGGTGGTCTCGAAAGACAGGATAGTCGTGACGACGAAAAATGGGAGGGAGGAGGTCTCTTTCAAGAACCTGGTCATCGCGACAGGGACGAGGTCCTCCAGCCTCCCCGGTCTCGAGTTCGACGGAGGCCTGGTGATTGGTTCCAGGGAAGGGCTCGACATGACGGCCGCTCCTAGGCGGCTCCTGATCGTGGGAGGGGGGGCAATAGGTCTCGAGTTCGCGTCCATGTTCCAGAAGCTCGGGAGCGCCATCACAGTGGTGGAGATAATGGACCAGCTCCTCCCCGGTGCCGACCCTGAGGCGGTGCGGGTCGTGCACAGGAAGCTCGAAGGGAGGGGGGCGAAGGTCTACCTGAAGTCAAAAGTCGCCAAGCTCACCAAGAATGGGTCAGAAGCAGAGGTCGAGGTGGAGACACCCGAAGGGAAGGTAACGGTCGTGGTCGACAAGGTGCTTGTTAGCGTCGGACGCAGGCCGCGCACGGAGAAGATGAACCTGAGCATGCTTGGCGTCCAGACAGATCAGCGGGGGTATGTGGTGACAAATGAGAAGATGCAGACCGGCGTCCGGGGAGTCTACGCCATAGGGGACGTGAGGGGCCCGCCTCTCCTGGAGCACAAGGCTGCCAAGGAGGGCATCGTCGCAGCCGAATGCATCGCGGGCTTGCCGTCCGCCGCCGACTGGAAGGTCATCCCCGATGCGGTCTTCTGCGATCCTGAGGTGGCCAGCGTCGGGTTGACCGAAGCCAAGGCAGCCGAAGCAGGGTATAAAGTGAAACGGAGCAGGTTCCAATTCGCGGCCCTCGGACGGGCGCTTTCGACCGGCGACCCCGAAGGGTTCGTCAAAATCGTATCCAACGAGGAAGACGGGGTGGTCCTCGGGGTCCAGATCGTCGGACCGGAGGCCTCGAACCTCATCAGCGAAGTCGCCCTCGCCATCGAGATGGGGGCGACGGTCGAGGATATCGCGATGACCATTCACCCTCACCCGACCCTACCAGAGGCGATCATGGAGGCTGCCGAGTCGGCTTCGGGGCGCCCGATACACCAGCTGAAGACATGAACGGCTACCTCCTCGACTTCGGCAGGATGGAATACGGCGGGGCCCTGGAACTTCAGCGTGAACTCGCCTCGAAGCGGGCCAGGGGAGAGATCCCAGACACCCTGATTCTTGTGGAGCACGACCACGTAATCACCCTGGGAAGGAAGACGACCCCGGCCAACTTCAACCCCCAGAGCATCCCGGTCTTCCAGGTCGAACGGGGAGGGGACGCCACGTACCACGGCCCCGGCCAGCTGGTGGGATACCCCATAGTCCTACTAGCGGACCACGACGTCCGCCGTCACGTCCGCAACATCGAAGAGGCCATCATCAGAGCCGTCCGCGCCTTCGGGATCGAAGGGGAGCGGCTCGACGGGCACCCGGGGATCTGGGTGAAAGGGAAGAAGCTCGCCTCCATCGGGGTCGCCGTCACCGACTGGGTCACATACCACGGCTTCGCGCTGAACGTCAACACCGACCTCTCCTACTTTGGTCTGATTCGCCCTTGCGGTTTGGACCCCGCCGCCATGACTTCGATGCAGAAGATTGCCGGACGGGAGCTCCCATTCGCCGAAGTCAAAGCGAAGGTGGCGAAGGAGTACGGGGCAGTGACAGGCTTGTCGTTGTCGCATCAGCATCTCGTGACCTCGAATTAGGCGACAACGTTTTAGCGTGGAAAGAGGGCGGCGGGGAACATGCCCAAGAAGCCAGCCAAGATTACTTATGTCACAATGGCCGCAGACGAGAGCCTCCACCCCAGGTTCGAAGCGGCGCTGAAGAGACTTTCGGCGAAGCTGGGGGCGAGCTATCCGATGCACATCGGAAGCGAAGAGGTGAGGTCGGACGCAGGGGAGTTCGAAAGCAGGAGCCCCATCGACACCGCCATCGTGGTGTCAAGGTTCCCTGTGGGCACGAGGGACCACGCTCGGCAGGCTATCGAAGCAGCGCGCAAGAGCTTCGAATCTTGGAGCGCGACTCCATGGCAACGGCGGGTCCGTATCATGGAACGCTACGCCAGGCTCATCGACGAGAGGAAGTTCGATATCTCCGCGGCGATCACATACGAGGTCGGGAAGAACAGGCTCGAAGCCCTGGCTGAATGCTGGGAGGCGATCGACGCGGTGAGATATTACGCGGGGGTAATGCGGAGGGAGAAGGGATACACCATGAAGATGGGCAAGGGGGGCCCGGGAGAACGGGCCCAGACCGTCTGCAAGCCGCATGGCGTCTGGCCGGTCATCTCCCCGTTCAACTTCCCCTTCATGCTAGCCAACGGCATGGCGATGGGGGCGCTAATCACGGGGAACACAGTGATACTGAAGCCGACAAGCCAGGCGCCGCTGACAGGACTGATGCTCTATCAGCTCTACAGAGACGCCGGGGTGCCGGCGGGCGCCGTCAACTTCGTCACCGGTCCCGGGTCCAACTTCGAGGACGAGTTTGTCTCCAACCCCGACGTGGCAGGCATAGCGTTCACCGGCTCCAAGGACGTCGGCATGCGCCTGTTCAGGCGGTTCCACACCGAGCAGCCGTACCCGAAGCCGATCCTGCTGGAAATGGGGAGCAAGAACCCCACGATCGTCGCCGCCAGCGCAGACATCAGCAAGGCAGTAGAAGGAACTGTGCGCGCCGCGTTCGGCTACGGCGGCCAGAAGTGCAGCGCCACTTCGCGGGTCTACGTCGAGAAGGGAGCGAAGGAGAAGTTCCTGTCGACCCTGACGTCGAGGGTCGAGAAGATCAGGGTGGGCGACCCGCGGGAGAAAGACGTTTTCATGGGGCCGGTCATCGACGAGAAGGCGGTCAACAAGTTCAGGGAGGCAGTAGACGAGGCCAAGAAGTCAGGGGCGAAGATCATCGCCGGGGGGGAAGTCCCCGCTGGTGGCGCGAAAGGGTACTACGTCTCTCCGACCGTCGTCGCCGACCTCCCCGAGGACAGCCGCCTGGTCAAGGAGGAACTCTTCATCCCATTCGTCGTCGTGAACGAAGCAAGCTCGGTCAGGGAGGCGGTTGCAAAGGCGAACTCGACCGACTACGGCCTCACCGCAGGCATCTTCGCCAGGAACAAGAAAGACGTGAAAACCTTCTTCGACGGCATCCAGTTCGGGGTCGCCTACGCGAACAGGAGCGGGGGGTCAACCACCGGCGCCTGGCCGGGAGCGCAGTCATTCACCGGCTGGAAGGCGAGCGGGGTCACAGGGAGAGGGGTTGGGAGCCCGTTCTACCTGCTCAACTTCGTCAGGGACCAGTCTCAGACCACGGTGGTCTAGCCTACTTCAGCGGGACATAGAGGCTCGAACGGCTCGCCCCGATTCCGGGAGTGCCGTGCACGACCTTCTTGTTCGTAATGACATACTCGCCGAGATACCTTCCGATCATCTCGGGCTTGACTTCCAGGTTGACGAACTCCCTGCCGTTGTGGACCGCGATTGTCAGCCCCACCATCGTGGGGAGGACGATCATGTCCCTGGCGTGCGTCTTGATCTCCCCCTCGAGCTTGCCCTCTTTCTTCGCCCTGGCGTCTTCCAGCAGCTTCCGCTTTTCCTCCGATACCCCCCGGTTCAGAGAACGTCTGGCCCTAGACGGAAGCAACTCTAGAAGCGCCTCCGTGGACATGGCGTTCAGCTCTTCCAGGGTCTTCCCCCGGTACCTGAACTCCTTCGGCATCTACTTCGAGACCTCCGCGCTGGCTCTTGCCAATCTCTTTCTTCCAGTCTTCCTCGGCGCTATTAACCCTACCTTCCTCCCGGGAGGGGCGTTGCGCGACGTACTGGTCGACTTGCCCGGGTGCTGGTGCCTCCCGCCTCCGAACGGATGGTAAACCACCGCCATGGCGATTCCTCTCATCCGCGGGTAGACCCTCCCTGCAGCCCTCATGGCGTGATGCCTCGCACCGGCTGTGAGGAACGGCTTCTCCCTCCGGCCTCCGCCAGCCACCTCTCCCACCGTCGCCCGGCACCTATCGCTCACGAGTATGTTCTTTCCCGAGGGGAGCTTCAGGATGACCCTCCCCCCCGCCTTGGAGAAGAGGACTGCAGACGTCCCCGATGCCCTCACAAGCCTTCCGCCGTCGCCAGGCCTCAGCTCGATGTTGCTTATCCTCGTCCCTTCGGGGATCCCCGAGAGAGGAAGGACGTTTCCTCCGGCCACCTGAGCAGTCGGCCCCAGGGAAACCTGCTGGCCGACCGTCAGCCCCGCTGTCGCAGGGAGGTAGGTGTACCTGTCGCCTTCGAGCCTGATCTGGGCGAGCGGCGCACTCCTTCCCCTTTCGTCCAGGATTGCGGTGACCGTCGCCGCCCCATTCATCTTCGGATACCTGACCGGAGCCACCTTCCCCTTGCTCGGGGCTCTGAACTGGATCCCGGCCTTACCGCGCCTCCGCTGAAGAATTCTCTTTCCCATCGCTACACCAGCCCCAGCTTGGTCGCCAGCTCCGCCGCCTTTCCGGGCTCGGTGAGCCTGACGAAGGCCTTCTTCCCCCTGTTGGTCCGGGACGTGTTGACGGCGTCCACCTTCACTTCATACAGCGCCTGAACGGCATTGGCAATCTGGGTCTTCGAAACCCTGTCGTCGACCACGAAACACAGCTTGTTCTCCCTCTCAATCTGGTCGAACGTCCTTTCCGTGACGTACGGCCTCTTCAGGATTTTCTGCGCGTCCTCGAGCCTCATCTATGCCGCGACCTCCTTTCCCCTCGTCTCGAGGGCGCTCATGGCCGATTCGGTCCAGAGCGTGAGCCTCCCGGGGACCCCGCCCGGAGCCAGTTCGAGGACGCTGACGTCCTGAACCCGCGTTACCTCGACGCCGGGGACTCCTCCGGCTGCTCTGCCCACCCCCCTGTCGTTGGTTACAACGATAAGCGGGCCCACGCGACTCCTGTAGACCCTCCCCCTTAGTCTACGCTTGCCGGTGTTCCGCTTCGGCCGCCCTTCCACCCTCTCCAGCTCGGCCCTGAGGTCCACCTTCTCCAGGAACGAGACGAGCTCCGCAGCCTTCTCCACCGTCTCGATATCGTCGGCCACGACGAAGGGCAGCTTTGGTTCGCTCACCCTGTGCCCTCGGGCTTTGACCGCGTCGAGGTTGGCCGTGTAGGCGATGGCGGAGTCTGTGGCGAGTCGTCTCTCCTTCCTATTGACTTCCAGATGGATGACCTTCTCGGACCTGGGCGGATGCGGCAGCCTCCCCTTGACAACGCTCGCCACCCCGCCGGCGAGCCCTCCCCGCGAGTACCTCTCTCCCTTCACCCTGGGGATTCTCGACTTCCCCGTTCCCGTCGGTGGGCTGTGCGTCTCCGCTGTCGTCCTTTCTCCTGCCATTGGGTCCCTCCCCTTTGGCTGGAACCCGTGCGACCCGACGAGCCAGAAGACCCGTTTCACCAGGTCGGGCCTCAGCTCGGTGGAGAACACCTCTGGGACGTCCACCTGGCCTGACGGCTTCCCATTCAGCCCCATCACCTCGGCCTTCATCTCTGGGACCCCCTGGTCATGGTGCTAACTTCGATGACCTGTGGCGGAGCCTGGCTCCTCGATATCCCTCTTACCCTCATCCTGACCATGACGAACCTTCTCGCCGGGCCTGGCACCGACCCCCGGACGACTGCGTAGTCTCCCTTCACATCGCCGAAGTGATCGAACCCTCCAGGGGGAGTGACGGGGCTCGCCGACGCGTTCCCCACGACGAGAATCCTCTTGCCGGTCTCGGTCCTCTGGTGGAACCCCATCTGCCCTGCCCTGGCCACGGTGTACATCACAGCAGCGGGGTGCCACGGCCCGATGACCGCGACAGCCCTCACGCTCTTCCTTGACTTGTGCTGTTTCCTCTTCACCCCGAACCTGGTGATGGGGCCCTCGAACCCCTTCCCCTTCGTTATTCCGAGGACGTCCACGTACATCCCGGCCTTGAACACGTCAGTGAACTTGACCTTCTTCCCCAGAAGGCCTAGGACGAACTCTGCCTGCGCCTTCAGGTCCCCGCCGGACACTCCGACCTCGAGGACCACCGGCTTCTTCTGTGAGAGCCCGACATCCCTGGGGACTGACGACACCAGGGCTGCGACCCGGGTCGCCCGCTCCAGGGGGAGCTTGTCGGCCGGCGTCTGGCCTGCGGCCTTCACGTCAGCTATCGCCAGGTCGTGGCCATTCTCATGCCCATACAGCCTGAGCCCCACCAACTGCGCATCGGGCAGAGTGAGCACGCTTGAGAGATTGAATAGAGGCTTGCCGAAGTTGGGGGTCTTCGCCCGGTCATCCACGGTGATGACGTGGGCTGTCCCGGCCTTGTAACCTGGAAAACCGAGCAGGGTCGGCTTCTCGGCCTCTATGTCCGGCCAGGTCCGTATCCTTGGGATGAGGCTCTTGGCGCGTCCTCTCGGACTGTATGCAAGACTGCCTCTGCGTGGCGCAGAATACTTCCTATGTCCCAATTCACGCTAGACCTTTCCGGGGGCCCGTTTTGCGGTTCGCACTTAAGCCTTTTCGGCTGAAACGAGGCCTATGGCCCCCAGACCGGCAAAGAGGGCCTCTTCAGTTCTCACGGTCTCGACCTGCTGCCCTGGGAAGAGATTCACAACAAGGTCGACCTTCAGATGAAGGTCTCGGCCTACCATCTCGAAGAGCCCCTGCGAAGGCGACCCGAACAGGAGCTTGACCCCACTCCCTTCCTCCAGCAGGGTCCGAAGCTTGGGGAGAGCCTGCGGCAGGGGGGTCCCCAGCCTTGACGTCGCGATCTTCACCTTGAACCGGGGGTCATCGAGGACCTCGCCCACTCCTTTTGTCTCGACCGAGTACCCCCAATACCCGTCAACCTCGCTTCTCCCGATGACCCTGGCCGCAAGGGGATTGATCGAAGAGATTCTCACGGTAACCCTCCTGTCCGGTTCGGCCCGGTCCAAGAGCTTCGGCGCCTCGTCCAGCCCGACATCGACTGAGCCGTCGGGATTGACCACTCCCTCCCTTACCTCTCCAGGGGCGACCCTGCCGAGGGGAACGCGAGGCTTGTGCGACGGAATCCGCAGGGGTGGGAGCACGCCGGCGAACTTCAATGTCTCGTCGAATGGGAAGAGCCTCCTCCTGAGGTACTGGGGGGTTTCAAGATACTCGAGCACCCTCCGAATCGCCTCCGCCTCTCCTCCACCCCGTCTGTCCCTGAACACCTCAATCACGTCTACGCCGTAGATGGCGCAGGCCCTTGCAATCAGCCCGAGCTTCGCGGTTTTGTCCCTTGGGGACATCTTCTCCTCGAGGACAGTGTCGGGGATTGAAATTGCCAGCCGCCGTCCCAACAGGGCCATCAGCGCGCACCGCCAGGGGCGCTAATTCAGCTTTGCCGGAGGTGAACCCCGACAAAGCAGATGAACCAACAGAGTAAGGGGTAGGTCAATGTCCGGAGAGAAGGGGAAGAGCAGGACAGCATGGGTCTACTCCGTCTTCCCGGTCTCGATAGCCACGGGCCCACTGGGGACGATGGTGCAGCTCTACCTGATAGCGCTCAACGGCCAGGCGCTTGGCACCATCTACGGAGGGCTCGCATCTGCAGTCTACAACGGGATCAGCATCCCGGCCGCCCTCTTCTGGGGGGTGACCATCGACAGGCTGCGCAAGCGCAGGGGGCTGATAGCGTTGAGCTACGCACTGATTGCCGTCGCCCTGGTCTCCTACTATTTCGACAGCACGACTGCAGGGACAGTTGGCAGATATGGGGTGATCTCCTTTGTTTCTCTAGCATCTGCAACCCCGCTCAATCTCCTGATTATGGAGACGGAGCCCAAGTCGAGGTGGGCAGGGACCTTCGCAAGGCTTTCGATGGTCTCGAGCGTGGGGAACGTTGCCGGCCTCCTCATCAGCACGGTGTGGACCGACGCCCTTCCCAACCAGCTCGTCCTCCTGTTCGTCCCGATGGGGGCGCTCGCAATGTCCTCTTCGGCGATGTCCCTGGCGTTGATCCAGGAACCGTCTTTCGTTTTCGAAAGGGAGACCGTCGCAGCGAGGAGGCCGAGCTTCTTCGCCCGTCTCCTGGCTAACCCGGTCTTCTTCGTAACCATTCCGGCCCTTGGGGACTTCAGGCGCGCCTTTCGAGGCATCCGCTCGACCCTAACGAGAAGCGTCCCCCTTTTCTACATCTCGACGCTGCTCTTCTATTTCTCGAGCGGGCTCTTCAACACCTCCTTCGTCCCCGCGATGCACCTCTTTTCAATGCCAGATCAAGAGGTCTTCGCTGTCATACTTGCAGGGATGGCGGTGCAGACCGCGGCATTCCGCTACGCCGGCAACTTTGTGGGGGCTCGCAGTCTGATCACGACCTCGATTCAGGGCCTCATGGTTCGCGGGTGGGCCTACGTGGGGATCGGCATCGCAGCCATCGTCCTCGCCTCCCCGTTCTTCGCCATCCCTGCGCTCTTGCTCTACCCGGTCGCGGGTGGGGTGGCCTTCGCCGTCTACTATACTTCGTCGAACACGATGATGTTCACGACCGTCCAGAGCAAGTCAGCAGGGGCCGCGCTCGGGGTGTACTCGGCGGTGGTCGGCATCGCTTCGATGGTCGGCTCTTTCGCTTCGGGCTTCATATCCGTGTACGACGGTTACTACACGACCTTTATCCTGTCCGGGGTGCTCCTGTTCGCTGCGGTATGGGTCGTCGGACGGCTTCCGAAACCCTCCAGCCCTGAAGAAAGCGTCCTCCAGTGACACGGAGCGCTGCAGGACCGTCACGCGGAGCGGGCGGGTAGGTTTAAATTAGGGTCTGCCTAACTGCATTAGGATAGACAGAATGACATTCAGTCTGAGCCGGAGGGACTATGACTGCATCGAGTCGGTGCACAGTCTGTCATCTGACGGCTGGGCTGCCAGGGTGAAGGACGTCGCCGGCAGGATGAACGTGCGGCCGCCCACGGCAGTCGGGTTCCTTGACAAGCTTAGCGGGGAAGGCCTAGTCGAGAAGGGCCCTAGCGGGTACCGCCTTTCAAAGAAGGGGGTGGAGTGCTACGATGAAGCAATCAGGGCACACAGACTCCTTGAGACCCTGTTCTCAAGGAATGGCATCCCGCTGGAGGTCGCGTGCCGGATATCTTCGTCCATCGGCGACACCATAGACGAAGCAGATCTCGAAAGGCTCTGCGCCAAGATGAGTCACCCCGAGAAGTGTCCCCACGGCCGGCCGATACCGGTGGGCAGGCGTCATGTTTGATCTGAATTCTCTCCTCAACCCCTCGCAAGGGCTTGCGATCCCGGCAATGCTCGGGATCGCTCTCGTCTTGGGGATGCTCCACGGACTGACCCCCGACGAGCACACTTGGCCCATAACGTTCAGCTACTCCATCGGGAGCTACAGCTCCAGGGGAGGCATGAAGGCAGGCTTCATGTTCTCGAGCGGCTTCACCGTTCAAAGGTCGATACTTGCAGCCCTGGGCTTCGCTGGCCTGGCCACTGTTTACCAGACATACAACCTTGACGGGTATGTCTACGTCATCGTGGGGGTGGCCATGCTTCTCGCGGGATACTACCTCTTGAAAGGGACGGACATCCACGTTCCATTGGATAGGCTGTTTGGAGGCAGGGAGCACCACACCACGAAGGCTGAGAGGATACCGATGCACGGTCCTGACGATCCTGTCAAGCCCGTCCCCCTGAGGACGGCCACCATTCACGGGTTCATCGCAGGCTGGGGGTTCGGAGCCTACGCCAGCATCATCGTGTTCATACTCGCCCCTCGGATGCCGAACATCTTCTTTGCCGCGCTGGTCGGAACCTGCTTTGGGTTAGGGACCATGCTCATGCAGGTGGTCATAGGGACGGCATTCGCCAACATAATGCGAGTCAAGAAATTGAGCATCGACCAGATAAAGTACGTAGGAAGGTCTGCCGCCGCGCGCACGCTGTACCTGGGAGGACTGGCGTTCTCGGCAATCGGGGGCCTGATCGTGGCCTTCCCGCTGCTCGACAGTCTTGCTGTAAGCACGGGAAACACCATACCAAACTTGAGTTCGGTCGGGGTCGCGTCGGTCCTGGTGTTGCTGACCGTGGGGGTGATAGGGTTCGGCAACCTCTACTTGGGCTACAGAGAGATCACGAAGAGCCCGGGAAAGAACCAGTAGTTGGCCGCCAAATACGGGAACCGAAATACCGAAGGGGCTGGCATCGTCACCACCGGGGGAAGTGCGCCTGCGATAGCGGTCCATGACCTGGGCGTGAAGCTCGCAGGCAAGACCCTGCTTGAAGAGGTCAGCTTCGAGGTTCCCCGGGGCACGACCCTCGCCATCGTGGGACCGAACGGCGGCGGAAAGACGACTCTCTTCAGGGCTCTGATGAACCTCGTCCCTCACTCGGGGAGAGTGAGCTGGGGAGGGAGCGCGAGGATAGGGTTCGTCCCTCAAAGCCTGATAGCAACCGAGCTGCCTGTCACGGTCAGGGAGTTCCTTGCCTTCAAGTGCAGAGTGGGGTACGGGGAATGCATCGACTCCGTTGGTCTGAAGAGCGAAGTCCTCGGGCAGAGGCTCGGGTCTCTCTCAGGAGGGGAATTGCAGCGTGTGCTCATTGCCTGGGCCATCGTCGACCGCCCGGAGGTGCTCCTTTTCGACGAGCCGACGTCAGGAGTGGACATCGGCGCCGAGGAACCGATCTACCAGCGGCTTGGGCACCTGAAAGACGAGCTTGGAATCACCACGCTTCTCATTTCCCATAACATGCACGTCGTGATGCACTATTCGGATTTCGTTCTGGCGTTGAACAGGCGGCCGCTCTTCTTCGGGGAATCGAAGAAGGTCTCTCATACAAGACTCCTCGAAATAATCTATGGCGCGCAACTCGGGCGACAGGCAGAGCGGGTCGCCGAGCAGGAAGTGCAACATTGGGCGACGTAGTCCCCGCACTGATCGTCGGAGGGTTTGTTGGTTTCGCCGCCGGGTACCTCGGCTCGATTATGATATCCAAGCGGATGGCGCTGGTCGGGGACGCCCTGTCCCACGTCGCGTTGCCGGGTCTCGCTCTGGGGATTCTCTTCGGTTTCAGTCCGTTTGTCGGCGCCTTTGTGCTCCTGGCAGCCACGGCAGTAGTGACCTGGTATCTGCAGAAATCAACAGAGCTCCCTGTCGAGTCGATTGTCGGGGTGCTGTTTGTGCTGGCCCTCGCCGTAGGGATACTGATTACCCCACAGGTCGAGTTGTACGAAGCCCTATTCGGTGACATCTCCTTGGTCACCCTCGCTGACGCTGTGGCTGCTGCTGCGATCTCGGTCGTCGTCGTCTTGGCGCTCCGAGCAATCTACGGGAAACTCGCGTTGACGATGATTTCAAGGGAGTTGGCGGTGTCAAGCGGAGTAAAGGTGGACGCGATAAACCTGGTCTACCTCCTGCTTGTCTCCACGGTGGTCGCGGTGGGGATTAAGGAGGTCGGGACCCTGCTTGTCGGCGCGGTGGTGATCGTCCCTGCTGCTGCCGCCCGCAACATTTCTTCGAGCCTGTCACAGTACTCCCTTCTGAGCGGAGCCTTCGGCGTGGCGAGCGCCATGATTGGGGTCTTGCTCTCGGCCTATCTCGCCCTCCCTGCAGGACCGATCGTGGTACTCGCGGGGGCTTCGCTCTTCGGTCTAGGGCTTTCTGCCAGGCTCATACATCTCGGGAACCCATGAACGCCCGGCAGACCAGCTCCTCCAAGAGAAGTGGACTGGGGGGGATTCGAACCCCCGACCTCTCCCAGTCTGGATTTCTTTGCCAAGGGATTGGACGCGCTTAGCCGTATCCTACCAGACTAGACGACCAGCCCTTAATCGACGCCTCGCATGCTAGCATTCTTTAAGCCTTGGTTCCAATCCAACGACCGTAGCTCGAGTTGTCTATTACCATGGCTGACTTCGGCAAGGTCGAGATGAAGGTCGGGAAGGTCATCTCCGTCGACGACGTTCCAGCGGCGCGAAAGCCGATCTATCGTCTCACGGTCGACTTCGGGGATGGACTGACAAGGCAGTGCGCAGCCGGAATCAAGGATCGCTACAGCAAGGAGGAGCTCAAAGGGAAGGTGGTCGTGGCCGTGGTGAACTTGGAGCCCAAGGCAGTGGCCGGGGTCATGTCAGAGTGCATGCTGCTGGCCGCGTTCAACGATACCGAACTCTCCCTCCTGTCTCCTGACAGGGAGGTCTCCCTCGGGACCAGGGTCGGCTAGAGAACCGGGGCCGCAACCTTTTAACCTCCACGAAGACGCGACTTGAAACGAGCGGTGGTCGTCTAGCCTGGTCCAGGACAGTAGCCTGCCACGCTACTAACTCGGGAAGTCATGCAAATGACTCGAGAATTCAAATCCCGGCCACCGCACTCATTCTAATAAGAACATGCAGCAGCCAGACTTGCTACGAGCCTGGGATTCTAGGAATCAGCGGTTCCGGGCCACGAACCCCGCGATAAGGTAAGTGAGGGCTCCTGCCGCAACCCTCTCGGACTTCCCGCTGGGGTCAAGCGCAGGCGCAAGCTCCACCAAATCGGCGCACTTCACCTTCGCCACCTTCGCCACTTCATACATCAGGACGAAGGCGTTCCTGGCCCACATCCCTCCGGCGCTCGGCGCGCTCACACCGGATACCTGGGCCAAGTCCACTGCGTCCAGGTCGAAGCTGAGATAGACGGCGTCCGTCCCCCTGGACGCAAGTGCGCATGCTTCCCGGGCGACCGCTCCGGGTCCCCGGCGGCTCAACTCCTCTGCGGTGAACAGTCTGACTCCCAGTCTTTTCGCTTTGTCAACATAGACCCTGGCGTTCAGAAACCCATGCGCGCCGACTTCGACGACGTTCCTCGGGTCCAAAATGCCCTCTTCTATGGCGAGCCCATAGGACGACCCGCTGGTCGGTTTCCCGTTCAGCTCTCCCCTCAGATCGAGGTGCGAATCGACAACGACCAGTCCCAGCTTGCCGAACTTCTTCGCGTTGGCCCTGAGCGCTGGAAGAGAGACGCTGTTGTCTCCCCCAAGGATTACAAGGAGGGAGTCGTCACGGAGCTCCTTTCCAACCTCCATCTCAACCAGGGAGTGCACTTTCTCCACGTCGTCATCGTAAAGGACGAGATCTCCCAGGTCGGAGACGTTGGCGTCCTCGAGTCCCACGCCAAGCTCGACATTGTAGTTCGAGAACCCGCCCATGACCTGGCGGATGGCGCCCGGCCCCCCCGCTGCACCCTTCCTTCCCAGAACCGCCCCGTCGAAGGGAACGCCCAGGATGTTGACTGCCTTGGGTTGGGAAACCTCGTCTGGGCGCACGATCTGCACTAGGCGCTTGTCGTTCGGGTCTGAGTAACTCGGTACCGGATAGCTGGCCGGCTTCCTCACATAGAGTCCAGCCGCGGAGATTCGAGTTAAAGGTATGTGACCCTTTTATGCGCGGACAAATGGAGCGCCACCAATGGTCGTAGTTGCAGACGGCCAATCTCTCACCCTCGGCTCCACCCTAGAAGTCGCGGAGGGCCGGGCGCCGGTCGAAGCAGCCCCCGCCAGCCTGAAGCGCATGGAGAAGTTCCGTGCCCTCCTCGAAGAGAAGGTGAAGAGAGGGGAAGTGGTATACGGGGTCAACACTGGTTTCGGTTCACTTTCTGACAAGGCAGTCCGGCAGGAGGATCTCGAGGAGCTTCAGCTCAACCTGATCAGGAGCCACTCCGCCGGCGTAGGCGCTCCTCTTCCTACCGAAGTGGTCAGGGCGGCGATGCTGATTCGACTCAACAACCTGCTCAACGGGAACAGTGCCGTGCGGAAGGAAGTGGCGGAGCTGATTGTCGAAATGCTGAACAAGGGGATAACCCCCGTAGTCCCGGAGTTCGGATCACTGGGGGCTTCTGGAGATCTAGTCCCGTCCGCCCACATGGCGCTCGCCATGGTCGGGGAGGGCAAAGCCTTGTTCAGGGGCAAGGCAGTCGACTCGGGGAAGGCCCTTGCCGCAGCTAGCCTGAGGCCGATCAGGCTTCAAGCGAAGGAGGGGCTTTCGCTCATCAACGGCACAGCCTTCACTGCTGCGCTCGGCTGCGTCGCCACGCACCGGGGGGTGGCGCTACTGAGGACGGCCAACTCTGCCCTCGCTCTGACAGCCGAAGCTCTCGGCGCCTGTTCCCAGGCTTTCGACGAGCGGCTCACAGGAGTGAAGCGCGACCCCGGGCAGAAAGCGGTCGCAAGGGAGCTCCGCTCCCTGTTGAAGGGGAGCCGGAGGATACGCTCCGAGCCGGTGCCGCAGGACCCCTATTCGATTCGCTGCGGGCCCCAGGTCCATGGGTCGCTGAAGGACGCCATAGACTTCGCCGAGAAGATAGTGGTCAACGAAATGAACTCCGTTTCGGACAACCCCATCCTCTTCGAGGACGGGGCCGTGCTTCACGGCGGCAACTTCCACGCCCAGCCCGTCGCCATGGCGCTCGACCTGCTGTCGCTCGCCCTGTCGTATCTGGGGGTGATGTCACTGGCCAGAGTTCACTATGTTCTTTCGAAGACCCCATCGGGTTCGAAGTACATGGCACGGAGGCCAGGACTGGAGTCTGGGCTGATGATCCTCGAGTACACCGCCACCGCCCTGGCCGCCGACAATGCCAGGAACGTCTACCCCGAATCCTCTTATCCTGCGAGCGTGTCTGGCGGAATCGAGGACCACGCCAGCCACGGGGTGAACACCGGGTTGAAGGCCCTCCAGGTCGCATCCAATGTGTCCCACATCGTCGCGATTGAGCTCATCTGCTCTTCGAACCTCCTGGGCTCCGACACGAACGGCGTATCCGGGCACGCCAGGAAAGTGTGCGGCACAGTAAGGGCGAACTCTCCGCTCCTCAAGGGAGATCGGGCCCAGGGGGAGGAGATCGAGACCATCGCGAGGGAGATCTTAGCGGGGAAGCTCCCCTAGCTACTCGCGCCCCTGTACACCTCTCTCCCCCGTTTGAACACTCTCTTCACGTAGCTCCCTCCCATGCGATAGGGAAGGAACCTGTACCCGGAGAACGAATGGACGACAAAATCTGCTGCCGACCCGGGCCCAAGGCTTCCCAAATCACTTCTGGAAACGGCCCTGGCAGCGTTCTTTGTGAGTCCGAGCAGCGCCTGGGCGGGGGTCATTCGCATCCCATTGCAGGCCAAGCTCATCACCAGCTGGGGGGATTCAATCCAAGAATTCGGGCTGAGGTCGGTACCGAGGGCGACGGTGCACCCTGCCTTGAGAATACCTGCGGCATCAGCATACGGGATGTTCGAACAGAGCGAGGTCCCAGGAAGCAGGACTGCGGTCACCCCCCGGTGTGCCATCTCGCTTATGCCGGACTGGCTACTCTTCCCCAGATGGTCGGCAGAAACACACCCGAGCTCAGCCGCCATGGACGCACCCCCTGAATCGGCGAATTCGTCTGCGTGCGTCTTCAACATGAACCCTTGGTCCCTGGACGCCCTAAGGTATTTCGTGCACTCCTTTCGAGAGAAGACCCCCTCCTCGCAGAAGCAGTCACAGAAGGCAGCCTTCGGCTTGGCCGTGGCGATTGCAGGGAGCACCTTCCCTACCACATAATCCGTGTACTCCGCGGCTGTCCCGGACTGGGGTGGCTTTGCGTGAAGGCCGAGGAAGGTGGGGACGAGTTCGACGTCGGTGGACCTTCTGAGGAGGCTGATGACCTTCAACATCTTCAGCTCACTCTCCAAGTCCTGGCCATAGCCCGTCTTCACTTCGGCCGTGGTCACCCCGTTCCTGAGGAGTTGCGTCAATCTTCCCCGCGACTCGCCTGCTATCGTGCTGACAGACGCACCGCTCGTCTCTCTCATCGTCCTGAGGATACCTCCACCCGAGGCGAGGATGGAGGTGTAGCTCTCTCCCGACGTCTTCCGCTCCAGTTCGTCCTCCCGGGTCCCGGCGAAGACAGCGTGGGTATGGGGGTCGACGAAGCCTGGCGTGACAAGGCTCCCCTCTGCGTCGAGCGTCCGCCGGGGCTTCCCGAGACTCTTCCTCCTCAGCGACTTCGTCGTCCCGACCCAGATCACCTTCCCGCCGTCGACGAGCAGGGCGCCGCCCTCGATGACCCCCAGCCTATCCTCCGCGGTCTCCCCTGGCCCCCAGCAGGTAACCAGCTCACCGGCGTTGATCAATGCAAGGTCTGGCACCGAATCCCCTCACTGTGCTCCGTCCCATTCGTGATAAGCCTTGTCGCCAAGCCGTGAACTCTTAAATCGAGAGACCCCCGTCGCGCCCTGTGCAAAGACACCTGATCCGTGCGCCGAGAGGGACGACAATCTCCTGCAAGAGCTGGCACCAGGAGGCGGCCCTCCGCATGCTCATGAACAATCTCGACCCCGAAGTGGCGAAGGATCCGGAGCGCCTCATTGTCTACGGAGGGACAGGGCGGGCGGCGCGCTCTTGGAAGGCGTTCGACGCCATCGTGAAGTCACTGAAGGCGCTTGAGAACGACGAGACCCTTCTGATCCAGTCAGGCAAGCCGGTCGGGATATTCAAGACAACGACGACAGCCCCACGCGTACTCATCTCGAACGCAATGCTGGTCCCGAAGTGGGCAGACTGGGACTATTTCCGCGAGCTCGAGGAGCGGGGCCTTACGATGTTCGGCCAGATGACGGCCGGGAGCTGGATGTACATCGGGACCCAGGGGATTCTCCAGGGGACCTATGAGACCCTCGCAGCGGTGGCTTCCAAGCACTTCGGAGGCTCGCTTAGAGGGAAGGTGGTCCTCACGTCGGGGCTCGGGGAGATGGGGGGCGCCCAGCCGCTGGCGGTGACCATGAACGACGGCGTCGCCCTTGTGGTCGAAGTCGACCGGAGGGCAATTCAACGGAGGCTCGACAAGAAATACTGTGACGTCATGGTCGAAGACACCGGCGAGGCGCTGACGATGGTGAAAGACGCAGCGAAGGGAGGGACGCCCCTTTCGGTGGCCCTTCTTGGGAACTCCGCGGAGGTCCTGCCTGACCTCCTCAAACGTGGGTTCAAGCCCGACATCTTGACCGACCAGACGGCTGCCCACGACCCCCTTGCAGGCTACATCCCCGAAAGGCTCACCGTCCAGGAAGCCTCCGACCTCAGAGCGTCAGACCCCAAGAAGTACGTCAGCCGATCGATGGCCTCCATCGCCAAGCATGTCCGGGCGATGCTCCGCTTCCAATCGAACGGTGCGATTGCCTTCGAGTATGGCAACAACATCAGGAAGATGGCGAAGGAAGCAGGAGTCGAAGACCCCTTCAGAATCCCAGGCTTCGTCCCGGAGTACATCCGACCGCTGTTCTGCGAAGGACGGGGACCCTTCCGCTGGGCTGCCCTCTCGGGCGACCCCAATGACATCTACGCCACAGACGAAGCGGTCCTGAAGGAGTTCGCCAGCAATGAATCGCTGGTGCGGTGGATGAGGAAGGCGCACGACAGGGTGCAGTTCCAGGGCCTCCCGGCTAGGGTCTGCTGGCTCGGCTACGGGGAGAGAGCCAGGTTCGGGAAGATCATCAATGACATGGTGAAGAAGGGGACGATCTCGGCCCCGGTGATCATCGGAAGGGATCACCTTGACTCGGGGTCTGTCGCCTCTCCCTACCGGGAGACCGAGGGGATGAAGGACGGCTCCGACGCGATAGCCGATTGGCCAGTCCTGAACGCCCTCCTCAACGCGGTCTCGGGGGCTTCTTGGGTCTCGGTTCATCACGGCGGGGGGGTCGGGATAGGCTACTCCATTCACGCCGGCCTTGCCGTGCTGTGCGACGGCACCCGCGAGGCAGAGGCAAGGATTGAGACGGCGTTGACCAACGACCCTGGCATCGGGGTCGCCAGGCACGCGGACGCTGGCTACGAAGAAGCCATCAGGACAGCCAAGACGAAAGGCATCAAGATACCGATGATGGACTAGCGCCCGGCCTTCTTCCCGAGTAGGCGTAATACAGGATGTAGGCTGCCGACATCACCGCCACCAGCGCCGATAGTCCATCGATCACGGTGGAGGACGTGGAGAAGGTGGTCGAAGACACGTTGCCCGCGAGCACTCCTGCATACACCAGGACCACAGACCAGGCGAAGCACCCGGCCACGGTCATTAGCGCGAAACTTCCAACCTTCACCTCGAAGAGCCCGGCGGGGAGCGAGATTATCGTCCTGAGTCCGGGCACGAACCTGGCAGCGAACACTGTCCACTGAGCAGAGCGGCCGAACCAGGCTTCTGCCCTGTCGAGGCTGTCCCTGTGCAGCCTGAAAAGCTTCAGGAGGCACACCACGAACGGCCTCCCAAGCCACTTGGCCAGGTAGTAATCCAGGAGAGCGCCTCCAAGGCTCGCGACAGTGCTCACAGCAATCACCGGCCAGAAGCTGAGCGCGCCCGTGCGGACGAAGTACCCCGCGAGTGGAAGGACGACCTCGCTGGGAACCGGGAGCGAAGCGCTCTCCAGCGCCATCAGGGCGAACACGCTCGCGTAGCCATAGGTCGTCATGAAGCTGTTCAGCGTCGTCGACGAGAGAATCGACCCACCGATCCAGGAAAACAGAGTCCCGAACGGAAGCTCGATGACGTCGACTGCCTGGAGCAGTCCTATGACGAATGCGGCGAGCGCAGCAACGAAGAGAGCGCGGCTCCTCGGAACAAACGAAACCGTGCGCCCAAGGCGGCCAAGCAACACAGATTCGGCCCAAAACGAGCGCTTTAAGGAATTCCAGACTGGTGCGGCTACTTCGCCTTCGAGAGCTCCTTGACCAGCTCTGCCGCCCTGTCGGCCCTGATCTTCCGCTCTTCGATCATCCTCTTGGCGACCAACTCAGCGAGTTCGCCTGTGGCTCCCGCGTTGATCGCGATATTCCGGGCGTGAAGTTTCATGTGCCCTCTCTGTATTCCCTCGCTGGCCAGGGCCCGGAGCGCGGCGAAGTTCTGGGCGAGCCCCGCTGCTCCCATGACTTCTGCCAGCTGTATGGCCGTCTTGACCCCGAGAATCTTGATGTTGGCCCTGGCTGCCGGGTGAGTCCTCGCCGCGCCTCCGACCAATCCCACGGCCATGGGCATCTCCAGGGTCCCCACCAGGTCCCCGTCGCGGTTCTTCTCCCAGGTCGTGAGCGGCTTGTACTTTCCGCTTCTCGCGGCATAGCTGTGCGCTCCCGCTTCGAGGGCTCTGATGTCCTGCCCGCAGGCTATCCCCACCGCTATGACCCCATTCATTATCCCCTTGTTGTGCGTGGCGCACCTGTAGGGGTCTGCGTCCGCGAAGGCGTACGCGTACACTATTCCGTCGACGACGTCTTCTCCTCCGATGGCTTCCTTTTCGAATACCGCGCTGGCTCTGACCAGCCTCCTGTCCGCAAGGTTCGAGATTATCCTGAGGAACACCCGCCCGCCGGTGATTTCTTCCACCATCGGCGCCACGGCTTCTGCCATCGTATTCACCGCATTGGCGCCCATGGCGTCCCCGGTGTTCACGATTAGCTCCGCGATCACCATCGGTCCCTTCAGAGTGGACAGGACCTTCACGTTGAGATCCTTGGCGCCGCCTCCTAGGGACACCAGCATCGGGTCCTGCTCGTTCGCCTTCTTCAGAAGGTCCGCTTTCCGGGCAAGCAGCTTCGTCCTGGCGCTCTCGGGGCTGGGGACGCTGACGACCTGTATCTGGCCGATCATCACCGGCCCGGTGTTGGTGACCTTGAATCCTCCCCTCACCCTGGCCATCTTGGCGGCGTTGCTGGCAGCGGCCACGACCGAGGGCTCTTCGAGTGCCATGGGGATCAGGTAGTCGCTATCGTTTATCCTAAAGTTGGTCGCAATCCCGAGGGGGTAGGTGTACCCTCCGACGACGTTCTCGATCATGTGCTCGGCCAAGTCTGCCGGCAGGCCGCCGGTGTCGGCGAGGGTTCTCATCTCATCGTCTGTGAGTGAAGCGAACTGTTTCAGTGCCTCTCTCCTCTTGTCGATGGGTAGCTTGTAGAACCCTTGAAGGTCCGAGCTCTTCGACATTCTCGTACCGCGCTCCCCCTGCTGGCTATTTAATCAGTAGAAGGGGCGGCGCCGAGTCTCGTCAATCGGCGAATCAGCTGAAACCACTTACACAATCCTTTCCCTTCCGCAGAATAGATTGAAACACATGCTTGCGTCGGAGTCTGGCATCAGGTCAAGGATTGACCGCAAGCACGACGCTGGGTCGATGAGGCGATAAGAGGGACTACATTCAACATGAGGCGCACTCTCTTCAGTCTAATCATAAGCAGTCTTGTAGACGCGAAGAAGCATACCGAAAAGATGGGGTTCTCAACTCGCCGGAAGACCCAGAAACTCACAGATGCTATTTCGATACTCAGGACCGTTCTGCCCCAAGATGGGGTCGCAAAATGGAAGAGCGCGTACGTCAAAGAGGGAGGCGAGTGGGCAAAGCGGGGTCCGGTGTGACTTGGTCAAAGAGTATTAATGACGAATTGGCAGGGGTTATCAATATCGGGCCGGTCGTCTAGTCCGCCACATGCGGGGAAGTTGGCTCCCAAAGTGGATTCAATCCTCGAGCATGGTTAGGACGTCGCTCTGACACGGCGAAGGTCGGCGGTTCAACTCCGCCCCGGCCCACCACCTTCAACCCTTAATACGACGGAGAATATCTCGCGGGCTGCTTGAACAAGAACCTGGCCTACTTCTCCATCTTCCTCATCCTGATCGGCATAGGCTTCGGCATCTATCTGGTCTTGTTCCTGGGTGTGCTGTTGCTGATTCCGGCGCTCCTGTCCTCTGCCCGCTTCCCAACGCGGTCCCCTCCCACGCCCTCCCAATCGCCAAGGAGAATCACTCCTACCGCGCCGGCTCAGCCTACTGTGCCATCGTCGGAGCAGCAACCTATGGCGACTCCCGCCATGTACGGCACTCCCATGTACTCACCCACCCAATACCAGGGTTACTCTGGCTCCCTGTTCCCCGGAACCATGTTTCCATCGCTTTCACAGGTGGGCCCTCCCCCCACGGCAACTAGCCAGCCTCCTCCCTCGGGTCAGGAGAGAGACGGACTCCTAGAAATCGGCGCAATTCTGGCAGTGCTGAAGCTGCTCTCCGGCTAGGGGACGTACACGTTCATTTCCCGCCCGATCTTCCTGAGCCGCTCTATCCTGTGAGCCATGGACGGGTGGGTCGAGAACATCTCCATCAGGGAGTTTCCCCTGAAGGGGTTCACTATCCAGAGCGCCGCGGTCGCGGGAGACGGCGCCTGCGCCTGGCTGTTTGCAATCGGCCTGACCTGAGCCTTGGCGCTGATCTTTTGCAGGGCGCTGGCGAGGCCCGCAGGGTTCCTGGTGAGCTTCGCTCCGTATTCGTCGGCGTTGTATTCGTCATCCCTGCTGATTCCTAGCTGCACGAAGGTAGCTCCTATCGGGACCAGGATCACGGCGAGCAGCATGATCCCAGAGTTGCCATTCCTGTTCCTTCCTCCCCCGCCGAACATCGTCGAGAAGAGGGCTATCTGGCCGATGTAGGAGATTGCCCCGGCGATGGTTGCGGCGATGCTCGACATCAGGACGTCTCTGTGGACCACATGCCCCATCTCGTGCCCTATCACGGCTTCCAACTCGTCCGGGGTGAGGGTCTGGAGTATGCTCGATGTTGCACAGACCACCGCCTTGCTGGGGCCCCGCCCCGTGGCGAAAGCGTTGGGCTGAGGGGAGTCAACGATGCCCACCTTCGGCATCGGGATGTTCGCCTTCTGGGCGACGCTCCTTACCACCTTGAAGAGGGTGGGGTTATCCCCTTCCTGGATTATCTTGGCCTTGCTCATTCGTAGGACGATGGAGTCGCTGTAGTAGTAGGACACGAAGTTGAGCACAGCCGCCAGGACGAGCGCAAGGCCGACGAACAATATCGGGTCTCCGAAGAAGTACCACCCGACGACGTATCCGATGACCATGAGCAGGGCGGTGAGAACGAAGAAGAGCCCCGTGATCTTCGCATACATCGAAGCCGTCATTCAGAACTCGCGACCAGATGCGGGCGTAAAAGGATTTCCCGGTGTCATTCCAAGATCCATCCAAAATCTCGCCCATCTCCGGCTCCTGAAAGGATAAATCCATCTGGAGGTCCATGCTCCATAGATTGGGCATGGAAGACGACGACAATAACGACTGGCCGAGTCGAAGGCGCCGGGGGTCTCCCTTCGGTCCCTGGGGGTTCCCTGACATCGACGAGATGATGAGAGAGATGGAAAGGGCGTTCTCAGAGCAGTTCAAGGACCTGGAGAAGGAGCTACCGAAGAGCCTCGTAAGGGAATCCAGGACCCCCGACGGGGGGGTCAAGAAAGAAATCGGTCCCATCGTCTATGGGTATTCGGTAACCATCGGACCTGACGGCAAGCCGGTGGTGAGAGAGTTCGGGAACGTGCGAAGGAGCGAAGGCAGGCCCTGGAAGGCGATTCAGGGCAAGCGCGAACCTCTCGTCGACATGGTGAGCTCGGGCAAAGAGGTCAGGGTGATTGCCGAGATGCCGGGTGTCAGAAAGGAAGACATCAATGTCACAGTCAACGAAAATTCCATGGTAATCTCGGTCGACAGCGAGGACCGCGGGTACCACAAGGAGCTGGACCTCCCGGGCATCGTCGACCCGAAGGGGGCACGCTCGACCTACAACAACGGAATCCTCGAGGTCACGATACCGTTGAAGTCGTCGGGCCAGGGCGGAGTAAAGCTCCGGGTAGACTGACCTACTGGTAGGGGCCGCTGTCGCCCCTTTCCGAGTATCTCGCCACTGCGTTCAGGGTGGCGTCGCGGTACTGTTGCTTCTCGGCCAGCGACCTGGCAATGTCCCCGGCTGTCACTATGCCTGAGAGTGTGCCGGTCGAGTCTACGACCACCAGCCTTCTGATGCGGTACTGAGCCATGACCTCGGCGGCGTTCACAAGGGCCGTATCCGGCGTGGTCGTGATCAGAGGGGTGGACATTATGTCTCTCACCAGCACCTTGTTCGGTTCGATGGACTCGGCCAGGACCTTCGAGACCAGGTCTCTTTCAGTCACAATCCCCACCGCCGACCCCGACTCCGTTATGACCGCGCAGCTAACTCCCTTCTTCATCATCGCCCTGGCGCAGGCTTTGGAATTCGTGTTCAGGTCGACTGCCAGCACGTCCTTCGACATCACCTGACCGACTGTCGCATCGCCCTTTGACATGGTTTGGTCCGAAGAGAGGGTCAATATACGCTTGACTGGCCTTTCCTGAACTTCGGGCCCTTTGAATACTTCGCGACCAGCGGGTCGACCTCGTCTTTCACGAAGCGCCCGCACCTCGATTCCGTGTCCCCAACGTGTGCCCCTGGTTTCATGAGGCCCTTCAGCTCCATCGGCGTAATCTTTGACGATATGGTCCTGTCTGAAGCGAGCAGGCTCTCGATGGGGTTGGGCCGGCCTCTCATGACTTCCTCCCAGGCCGCAAACGACTTCACCCTGATCGCCTCATGAACCTTCTGCCTGTCCGCGCCCCTTTCCACCGCCTTCATCATCACCGCCTCGGTACCGGCGAAGGGACCGTACCTCTCCAGGTTCTGCTTGATCATCGAGGGGTAGACCCGAAGCCCGCGCATCAGTTCCTTGTACGACCTCAGGCATTCGTCGGTGGCGAGGAACGCCTCGGGCATCACCACCCTTCTCGCCGCAGAATCGTCCAATGTCCTCTCGAGGATGCTGTTGGCAGCATTGAAGAACCCGACCGCAGGAAAGGCGGCGACCAGCCTGGCCAGGGAGCACATCCTCTCCGCCAGCACCGGGTTTCTCTTGAAAGGCATCGCACTCGAGCCCACTTGGCGTTCCGCTATCGGCTCGGAGAGTTCACCGAAGGCCGGGGACTGCATCACCCTCAGGTCCAGCCCGAACTTGTGGCAACTCTGTGCGACCGATGCCAGGGCGAGAAGCACGAGATAGTCCAGCTTCCTCGGGTAGGTCTGCGTCGCAACTTCAAAGGAAGGGATGCCGAGTCTTCCCATTACTTTGCTCTCGAGCTCTCCTACCTTCAAATCGCTCCCAACAAGTTCCTTGAAGCTGGCCGACGAGCCCACGGCACCCTTGACCCCCTTCCCTGACAGCAGAGCGCGGACGGATTCCAGCATCTTGATGTCCAGGACCAAGTCCTGAGCATAATTCGCAAACCTGTATCCCAGCGTGGTGGGCTCCGCTGGCTGCAAGTGTGTCCACCCCATGCAGACCATGCCCTTGTACCGGGTGATCTTTTCTCTCGCTTCTGCGAGGCAGCTTCCTAGATTCGCGAGCACCAGGTCGAGTGCTCTTTGGTAAAGCACGACGTCTGCATTGTCTTCGATGTCGGCTGACGTGGCTCCGAGGTGGAGTTTCCCTCCTCCTGCTTTCGCCTGGCCCGCGAAGACTCTCAGCTCCGCCATCAGGTCGTGGCGTATAGCCGCCTCCAGATCGTGAGCCGCCTTGACGTCGACGTGTTCTCTCCCTGAAGCCGAGCGGATGCCATCCAACTCCGCCTTGGTGAGCAGGCCGAGCTCCTGCTCTCCCTCTGCCAGAGCTAGCCACGCCCTCCTCCAGGTGGCCCTCTTTTCGACCTCGGAGAATATGCTCCTCATCGAAGCGGAGCCGTACCTCCAGGTAAAGGGGGAAAGGTAAGAGTCGAACCCGAAATCGTCAACACGTCCTCTCTTCCGCTTCGGCATCTCCGGCGGTGGTCGTCCTCTAATGGCAGGCCAACTCTTTTGCGTCATTACGGGTTTGGGATTTTTCATAAGCCTTTCGCGGTGCGGGTGCAGCAGGACGTCTGGACTAAAGGTGGACCGGGGGGGAATTGAACCCCCGACCTTCCGCGTGCAAGGCGGACGTTCGTACCGCTGAACTACCGGCCCGTATGTGAGGCAGCAGGGGGTTGCTTCTTATGCTCTTCCTGCCTGTAAAGGAATTATACCCTGAACCGAAGCGCCTCGACTTGGGCTGGTAGCTCAGATCCCTACGTGGAGGAGCAGCTTGGCTAGAGCACCCGACTGATAATCGGGAGGCCAAGGGTTCGAATCCCTTCCGGCCCACTGAAACAATTAAGAGAATCCTTTATTACCACGCCCTTCTGACACTCGGTCATGCCTACAGGCGCCAAATACAGGCACCTTCTCGAAGATGGGGACGTTAGGAGATGGTACGAGAACCTAGAGGCAAAGTCTGTCATTACGGCCACCGTCTACCTCAGAACCTTGGGTCTATACTGCGACCTTGCGAAGACGACCCCGAAGAAGATACTCACAGAAGCCCTGCACAAGAAGTTCCGAGATGGCTTTACCGACTTCGTAAGGAAGATGGAGAAGGAGGGGAAGGCGGGCTCCTACATTGAGCGTTTCAAGAAGGTCATCCTTTCGTGGACTTCGTATAACAACCTGGACGTAAAGCTGAAGGTGAACATCAGGGGCAGCTCAGACACCCCGACAATCGCCAACGAGAGGGTTCCAAGCAAGGATGAGCTGTCAAAGATTCTCAGGATGGCATCTCCAAGAGGCAGGGTATCCGTCGCATCAATAGCGCTCAGTGGCTTGAGGCCGGAAAGCCTCGGAGACTATCTCGGGACAGACGGCATCAGGCTGGAAGACTTCAAAGAAGTGGAGGTATCGAGTCGTGGCATTGAATTCGAGAAGGTTCCTGCAATCCTCCTTATCAGGAGAGCCTTGAGCAAGGCAAGGCATCCATACTTCACCTTCGTCGGCAACGAGGCCATCACCTACATCCAAGAGTACATTCAGGAGAGGGTCAAGCAGGGAGAGAAACTAACTCCTCAGAGCCCCCTTCTCGCGTTCGACCCGAGGGGAGTGAGGAAGAACCAGTTCTTGAGAACCACCCTAGTAACGAGGGACATCAAGGAGGCGATTGTAAAGGCGGGGTTCACTTGGAGGCCCTACGTCCTCAGGGCATATTGCGACACAGGGATGATCGTCGCTGAGTCAAAGGGCTTGGTATCTCATCCATACCTCCAATTCTTGATGGGGCATAAAGGAGACATAGAGGCCAGGTACTCGACCAACAAAGGCAGGCTCCCGCCGACCATGATAGAGGAGATGAGAGAGGCTTACAAGAAGTGCGAACCCCTTCTCTCCACCAAAGCAGAATCGGCAACCGAGGAGCAGATCAAGCGAACCTTCAACGAGCAATTCCTTCTTGTCGCGGGCTTCCAGAAGGAGGACATCGAGAAGATGAAGCTGGACGAGATGAGCAACGAGGAACTTCAAAATCTGGTGAGGCAGAAGCTGGCGGGAATGATGGCGAACAACGGTTCGAGGCAGAAGGTCGTACCGATCCAAGAGGTCAGGTCGTACATCGGGCAGGGGTACGAGTATGTGGCCTCCCTCCCTGACGGGGGAGCGGTAGTCAAGGTTCCGTTCTGACCGGATGAAGGCTCGCCCATACCAGCCGACACCCTTCGGGCTCGTCCATCGCTTCGGAGCAAATTCACCCCCTCGCTTCGCTCGCCGTGTCCGTCGCTCCGCTCCTCACGGCCTTCCGCCCCTTCGGGGCTCCCTCCCCCCTCTTTGCTCCTCGCTCGTCCTTCGCCCTCACCCCGCTTTGAGGCGGGGCCCTCCCTCGCTCCGCTCGCTCGGGGGGTGTCGGCTGGTATGGGCTCGCCAGAGGGGGGACAAAAGGAGGACGAATTACGCTTTTCTTGAGGAAAGGAGTTCATTTCAGGATACACCCACCTGCAAGGGTGTTCTTGCGTCGGCCAGATGATTCGTTATCTTGCTCTTTGTGCTGAAAGGAGTTCGATTCTAGCTATTCTGACCTTCTGACGTAGAGTGTATTCTCCGTTAGCCGATTAATATCGTGTTTAGCCCGCTGGTTCATCCCCCTGGTCCTTTCTCCTCGGTCTGACAACTATTGCAAGAAAGAACGCCGCGAGTACAGCGAAGTCGATTAGACCTAAAATCAAATTCGACGCGCTAGTCTGCTGCGGTAGCAGCTGGAAGACCTCCTTCAGGAAGAACAAGAGGAAAGCAGCTGAGACGATCAATAGCGCAGGCTGCCTTCTCCTTGACCAAGCATATGACGAGAGCAAGAAGAGGATTAGGGCGAAAATTCCCGCGCCGAAGCTCAGCAGGTCCTGGATGTCTCCGACATCGGATTGCCTGACCTGCAGCGCCAGCTGTAGGAAATACCATGCTGTGCTCATGGACTCTTCTCCTCCTCATTCCCTTCGCTTGGCGCCCCGATCTCCCCAAGCACGTCAGCGAGCCTGTCCGCCAACCTCTCCCAGATTCCAGGGTGGTAGACCTTGAGGAGTCTCAGTATCTCCGCACGGTCTGCTACGACGACGTACCTCACAAACTGCCCTTCATGCGTGGCCTCTACGAGCCCAGCAAGGTGCAGCCGCTTCATATGCCAATTGATTGTGCCGGGTGACATGCCGGCATAATCAGCGAGAGCCTTCTGGGTTGAGTTTGGATTTTGAACAAGGTAGAGCAGGATATCCCTCTCCGGCTCTTGAGAGAGAACGCCAAGTATCTCCTGCTGCCTTTCCCCGAAGACGTTGCTAGCGTAGAACCTCTTGTACAACCCCTTTCTTCGAGAGACCACCTTACTTTCCCTTTCTAGTGTGTAGAGGTGATACTGAACGGTACCCATTCCAAGGTTCAACTCTCTCTTGATCGCCCTAAGGTGTGTGCCCGGATGCTCCTTGACGAAATCCAACACCTCCTCCCTTCTTGATCCGCTCGCACCCTCGGAGCCAGTTTCCACACACTCATCACTCCACCGATGCCGGCCTATGGTCTCGCGGCACTCCGAGGAGGGACTGCGAGCTTCGTGTATATGAATTGGTTCGGGGTTGCAAATGGAACCAGTTGACCAAGCGGAATGGTGTGCCTCTATCAGGGTTGCAGCTTGCGCTCGTCAAGGCATGCTCACATCCTGATTCGACCCAAAGTTGACGACGGTCCAACCATCAAAACAGCACCACCCGAGGCGTATACATTCGAGCGTGTCGGCCTATTAAGGGTGCAGGTACAAGTCTCGAAATGAGCTATCCAAAGCCCAAGTCGTTCATATCATGTCGATACGCCCGGACCCGAACTGAATTCTGACAACTGTATCACAATCACCTTATACCTTCCTCTTCCATCTGATGAGGAGGTGAAAAGAAAAACGCAATTAGCGACTCCAAGCATGCTTGGCGGAAGAAAGAGTGTGCTTGCGATAGGAATACTTGGCGCGGTCCTTTCCTTGGTCTTCTTCGCAAGCGTGGTCCACGCGCAGACTCCGACAACGAGCGCGACAACGAGCACTTCGTCATCCCAGGCATGTACGGGCCTTGGCACGCCGCAGGAAGACGGCAACTGCCAGGGAACCGGGATGTTTGGCGACCAGACGGGACCAGACATCGAATCAGCCAGCGCAGCAGAAGTGGATGGCTAGCCCAGCGGAACGGGGCCATCCATTTTCCCCTTTTTTCGACGGAGATGAGACGGACTATTAGGCAAGCGAAATCCAACACTGGCCGTCGGCCCAATAGGAACGCGGCAAGATTACCGGTAATCATTATGGTGGGTCTGATCTTCTTCGAGTCTCTTTTCGCAGCATCATTGGCACCCCAGGGCGCACCGAAGACGAAGCAGGGGCTTCCCTCCAGTCAAACAGCCTCCTCAAGACAGGTCAGAATCGCGGTGATAAAGCCAATCTTCACCACGACTGCGTATTCTTCATTCTACCGATTCTACCGCGAATATGCGAGCACACAAGCGGGGAAACTTGTTCACGTGAACTTGGATCTTCTCAATGCTACTATAGTCGACGGCTGGGGATACAGCTTTGGACTGTATTCATTTGTCACATCTAGTGTGGCAAGACGAGCTGGAGTAATTGCGGGTAACAACATGCTAATTCTCACTGACATAAGTGTCCATGATGGCAAGTTGTTTGATTCCTCCACGGGAGCTCGTAGGTTCGATGTCGTTGTGCTTGGTTTCACTGAATACGTCACGGCGAGGGAGTATTCGAACTTAGAGCATTTCGTCGCAAGGGGTGGGAAGATTATTTTCCTCGCTGCCTGTAACTTCCTTGCTGAAGTAAGGTATAGTCCAACTGCGAACAAGCTGGCTCTCGTGGAGGGACATGGCTGGATGTTTAACGGGTCCGCAGCCTGGAAGGGACCATACCACAGGTGGTATGCCGAGAACTCGAATTGGGTAGGGAGTGAATATGCCCTTTTCTACACGGGGGGTTATCACATTAACGGTGCCGTGGCCAACACAAGTCACCCTCTGAGTGTGTTGTTACGGAACTCATTTGGCCAGCATATCTTCGTCTCGTACAGGGCGCATGAAGAGAACATAATCACCAATTCGACCGACAGGGTGATCGCATATTGGCAAGTTAGCAACCTTCGCCATCCAAGTTGGATTGTTGCCGCGTACGAACACGGCTATCAGAAGGGAATGGTGATTCACTCTGGAGTATTTGGAACAGACATCATTGCAACTGATATTCAATTCCAATACTTCATTATCGGGTCTATTTTTCTGACATCGTCCAACTCCCAGTCGCCCCAAATTGACGTAGTAACTAATGCTCCAGCAACGTCCCTTACGGCACCGGTCTCCACGCCACCACCCGACTTCTCTCGGAGTTCGACCTCACTTCACTCCGGAGTTTCATTGTCGTTGATATTCCCCGGGCTGGGGATAGCTATTTTGACCGCTACAATGCTCGTGTACGTTCGTGCAGCATCAAGAGATTCACAGCGTTGATCTTTCCATATCCCTCAAATGCCGAAGCACCAAGTTTACTATTCTTATTCGATCTGTAGGTAGTTCTCGCCGGCGAATGCAGATTCTTTCTTCCCAGAGCGCTCGCCGAAAGAGTCAGAGAATAATAGGTCCGCAGTCTTGACGATCACTTTGGAAGTTACGCTAGAACGCGCGGCCTGAACCCGTCGAAGGCTTGTGCCCAAGGGAGAGGGTCCATACGCGGATTCAGATCCACATTCGATTCGGAACCATCCAGAAGCACGCGAATTTTGACAATTGTACCACAATCGCCTTAAGCTTTCTTCTTGCTTGCATCAGTCGAAGGAAGGTAGACGATAACGCACAGAGCAGTCTTTGTCGGCAATAGGACCCTCACCCTGAGCAACAGGAAGTCAGCACTGGGATTGGTGACGCTTGGAGCACTGGCACTACTGGCCCCTGACACCAGTCATCGCCCATGCTGCCGGTCCGACCAGCACCACTGCATCCCCGACGGGTGCCAGTATCCAGAGCGGTCCCAACGCGCACTCTGGTCTCCAGCATTTGGGCAGCGGCCCAGACAACGAAGCAGGCTCTGCGCATGCTGCAGAAGTAGACGGCTAGACTGGAGGGGCAGGTCAAGTGTTCATCTCTTCCGTGTTCTTTTGAAATGGACTTGTTGAAAGCGATGCAAAATTTCAAGAACCTTCTTGTAAGCGCGATTCTTGTTGCGTTGACGGTGACGAGTGCCATCCCGTACGCATCGTCATATTCGCAGGCAGGCCAGGTAACACTTCTGGCAACCTCCCGGGAGAACCTCTTCGTGGGCGCAGTCGCGGGAGGCGGGTACCTCTACGTCGGGCTCCTAAACGGCAGTATAGAGAAGATGAACCCCCAGAGTGGCCTGGCCGTTGCGATCCTCGCGCTTCCTGACCGCAACTCAGCTGCGCACCTCCTCTACTACAACGGCTCATTGTACGTCGGGACGGAGTTCCTGCGGGGAGCCAAGAACACTGCCCCGTACCACATCTACCGCATTGACCCTCGGACCATGCAGGTCAGGGCTCAGCTACCCATGCAAGGCCACGATGCGAACGGGTTCGTCTTCGAGTTCAAAGGATACCTGTGGTCAGGAGATGGCCTCTGCACACTCCTGAAGATCACGCCCGACACACTGAGCGTGGTCGGCAGAGTCCCCAACGTTGCGGAAGACGAGATGATTTACGACGGGACCTATTTCTGGACCGAGTGTAGGAACGCCGTCAGCGTGCTCAAGTCAGATTCTTTGACCGTCGTGGCCACGGGGGCCTTGCCTCCCCCCGGAAGGCCGAGGGGCTTCTTCGAGGTGGGGTCCAACGTTTACTCGATGAACAGTGCGGATTTCACACTTTACCGAATGTCAGTTTCCGGTGACAAAGTCGTGTTCGAGAATAGGGGGACCTTGGGTAACCATGCCCTCGGTACGCGCGACACATTCTCGAAGAATGGGCTTCTGTACGTCTATGAAACCAGTGACAACGCCAGCGTCCAAGCTAGCATATCCGTCTATGATGTCAACTTCAACCTCAAAGCTGTCATCGCCCTTCCTGGATACGGACTTCCGCCCGACGCTTCCCAGCACTCCATGTTCCTCCTCAACGGGATGATTTACTACGTGACGGCATCTTCAATCGGGTATTTCGCTCCTTTAGATGGCCACACGTTGAGTAACATCTCAACAAGCGTTTTGAGCGCCAGCACTTTCATCTCCTCTTCTCCCAATAATGTGAGCATCGACTGGAGACTGCTGATCGTGTTAATGGTTGCGATAGGCGTGACAGTTACTGCAGTTTATCTCAGACGAGCGAAAGCGATTCAGGTATGAGAGAGTTTCGATACAATCGTGCCAAATCGATACCGATCTTCTTCAGAAGGGACGGAGCCGACCCCCTTATGCATGTGGTCAGAGGAGCGACGGCACGAGAGAAATCAGCGATTCCAGTCCCTATCTACAGCAGGGAAACAAGCAAGTATTCCTGGAACGCTTTCAACACTCTTGAAAGTGGCTTAAAGACCGTAGGTTCAACTCCCCCGCCCGCCATGCTAGGCTGATATACGTGTCCCTCAACAAGAGCCTAATCACTCACGGCACAGCAGCCGTAATCGTCGCGACACTGATAATCGTGGCCACTTCCGTGGTCATGGCGCCAGGCAGTCCTTCCTCCGTGCAGCAAACAACTTCACCGGTGTCTTCTACCGGTCCTTCTGGGCAAACAAGGACAACGCCGAGCCAAACACAGGTGATTGGTGGATACGCGCTTTACGCGGTGCAACTCACCGACCCTCTTGTCGTGCCACCAGGGACTCGGCAGCTGAACCTGACATACTCGGACCTTGAGCTACATCTCCAGTCCCCCTCTCAGTGGATCAGAACAAACGCTTCGGCGACTGTGGACTTGGTTCAACTCGTGAACCTTTCGAGGACGATAGCCCTGGTAAATATTCCAAACGGGAGTGTCGTAGACACCGTCAAGTTCGATATTTCCTCGGTCCAGGCACGAGTGAATGGGACCGTATATAGTGTGACCACTCCCACCAACATCATTGACGTCCCCATAGTCGGCGCGACCGAGGTGCGCAACCTTGGCGCAGCCTTGCTTGACCTGTCGCCCAGAGTGCTTGAGATAGCTTCAGGTACCTCCGCCTACCTCTTCATGGTCCCGAGCGCCACGGCAGTCGTCAGGTCGGGAGCGACCGTCACTCAAAGCAGCATACAGCCAGGGTCAGAGTCCATAGTGACGAGTGACGACAAGAACAAGCTCGCCAGCGCGGTCGGGGCCGCCGAAGTGGTATCGAACAGGCTTTCCGCGTCGGGGAACGCAACCACCCTGAGCTTTACCCTGAAGAACACAGGGAACGTGACCCTTTACCTGCTCGCGGTGGAGGGACGAGGCAATTTCACTTCAATGATTCAAAGCACTTGCGCCACCTTAACGGACTCGGGTGACGGCAAGCACACGACGACCACTACTTCGTGTGCCGAAGGTGGGCCCGAGCATCCGAACGAAGTCATGATGGCGGTCAACGGCACGACCCTTTTGCAAGTGAAGGGCGAAAACCATGCGGCAACGGTGGGCCCCACAGTCATCTCACCCGGTCAGTCCGTCACCATTTCCTTCAGCGGAATACTCACGACAGGAAGCAACAACATCCCATTCACTCCGGCATCGGGCCTAACCTACACATTCCATCTGGACTTCTCCAACGACGTGCATGTTTCGTTCAACGTCACCGCAGCCTAGGGGGACGGGCGGGACCAGAGCAGCCGCAAGACGGTGCCCTCCCTCCCGCCATCGCTGTGACGAGCACTTAGCCGAAGCCGAGGGGCGACAGGGCGAAGACCACGAAGAGCAGGGACGGCACGTGGACAAAGAAGCGCGGGAGGTCGTTCTTCGGCTACAAGCTCCACACCAAGGACGAGCTCGCCAGCGGGTTCATCACGGAGATTGAGGCCACCACGGCGTCCGTCAACGACGAACAGGCCGGTCGGTGCTCCATCTTCAACCATCAACGAACGCAAGCCACCGACACGATGCAAGCAGGCAAGTCACGAAATGCATGATTCTCGCCTAGCCAGACTCGACCAACAGGGCCAGAAACCGCACCGACAGGGCTGAGATGCCTAGGAACGGATTTTTCACGGCCCTCTAGATAGGACTCGCTTAAATAATTAATTGCATCCCTTCCGGCCCATTGACTTTCCACTGTTAAATTCCCGGCTCAAATCTGTGGCCTAGTATGAAGGTCGCGCGCTGGTACTACGTGAAGGAGCCCGAGCTGCCCACCGCCGATGGGTCCGGGACCC
>JAKASI010000002.1 GCA_021828185.1 archaeon | reverse complement strand
AGTTGATGAAGCTCCTGCTCGTCCACCAGAAGATACCAAAGGTCGTGTTCTCGTTCAAGCCGAACGACGCATATCTTCAGCTCCCCTACAACGTGGTTGACATCTCCAGGCACACCCCCGACCCATTTCAGGACCCGGACGCCTTCCTGATGGCCTACGAGCTCGCGAATCCTGCCAACGTCAGAGGAATAATGCTCTCCGAGGTTTCGGTCCTGGCCAAGAGTCTCGCAAGCAAGAGCAGGAACTGGGAAGAATTCAGGCGCAACCACAAGAACGCCAAGAAGGACGCGACTGACATCCAGAAGGAGGCGCTCGCCCTGATCGAGGGGCAGATAGAGAGCCTCGCCGTCGGGGAAGGCACCTTCAAGATAGACCTGAACGCGGACACGGTCCTCGACTTCTCGTCCCTCGACGAGTCGGCCAAGACGTTCTACGCCGAGATAGCCCTTCGGCAGATATGGGAGTCCCTTGCGATGGGTCCGGTAGCTTTCGCTCAATACGGCAAGACCAACGTGCGCCTCATCATCGTGATAGACGAGCTGCACAGGCTGATGCAGGTATACGGGGAGTTCGGCGTCAAGAGCGTGACCGACACCCTGCTGCGCATGGTGAGGCAGTTCGGGGGAGTATACGCGGCCACCCAGAACTTAACGGATGTTCCGGACAAGCTCAGGAACCTCTTCGGGACGCAGTTCGTCTTCAACACTTCGTCGGAGAACGACCTGGAAGTGATACGCAAGGTTGAGCCGGGTTACGCGTGGGTGGCAAAGGAGCTGGGGCCATACCACTTCATCGACGTGACATTCAGGACAGGCAAGGAAGGGATATTCCCTGTCTTCGCGGCGGAGCCTGTCGAGCTGCCGGAGAAGGAGACCGTGTACTCCGAACCCGTCAGCCTCGCTCCCTCGGAGCTGCGCGAACGGGCGTCGGCTACGTCGTCATACGAGGAAGCCATCCGCGCCACCTTGGCAGGGGAGGACCGCGTGGCGTCGCCGACGAGCCTGGCCGACGAGTTCGCAGAGAACAACGGCGTGGAAACGAACGTGGCCAAGCTCCACGTCTCGAAGGCCCTCCAGGACATGCTCAACAACGACGAGCTCCAGCGCACCAAGGTGGAGATGCCCGAGGACGGCAGGGTCAACGTCCTGTACTTCCGCAGGAGCGCGAACGAGAACGAGAGCCCGCTCCACAGGTGGATGGTCGAGCGGATAACCGAAGGGTGCAACAAGGATGTCGTGCACGTGGCCTCTTCAGGCGAGGCCCTTCCTGACGTCGAGACGGGCAGCAGATACGTGGAGGCAGAGACAGGACTGAAGCGGAGGACCGACGACCTTGAGGAACGGACCGCAAGGTTCGGACAAGCCAAGCCGTTCATCATCGTCGTTCCAAATAGCGATGTCAAGGAGACGTATAGGAAGCTGGCAAGCGACAGAGTTACCATCAAGACGCTGTACGGGTTCATGAACGACGAGCCATAGATGGCTCGCCTGCACCAGCCGACACCCTTCGGGCTCGGCCTTCGCTCCGGGGCAGATTCACCCCCCGCGATGCCTCCGGCACCGCTCGCTTTCGCTCGCTTCGCTCCCCCCTCTCTGCCCCTCCGCTCGTCCTTCGCCTTCACCCCGCATCGAAGCGGGGCCTTCGCTCACCCTGTTCGCTCGGGGGGTGTCGGCTGGTGCAGGCTCGCCAGGGAGGGGGGATGGAATTGGACTCCGATTTGGAAAACAGAGGAGAAGGCAATGTGATACCCTCCAAACAAGAAGAACACTTGCTTATTTGGTTTGGGATACTACTGAGCGCGCGCTCCAATTAAACCGGAACAATCGCATTACTGGCCAGCAGGTATGCTATTGAGACGCGAAGAAGAAATGTCGTCCATATCCCGGTTTCAAAACTAATATAGGCGGGCACCGATTTTATTGTGGGGTATGAAGGTTGGCAAGGAACGGCCGCTCCGCCTCTTACCCATTGCATTAGTGGTGAGCCTCGTGGCTGTAACCGGAGGCGTGCTGTTGGCAAATTCGAACGCCACAGGCGGTCACACGGAACAGTCGCCATCGGTAATGTACGCTCAGCCAGCGGTAAACGGGAATAGTAGCGGAGTTGTCCTCAGTTGTCCTGTACCCAGTACTTGGGCGCCCAGCATCGCCAACTTAGTGCCTCTGGTAGCGCAAAACGAGAAGTTCCTAAACGCAACGAGAGGGGCACCATATGTTTTTGATTTTGCTACTTTGGTTTCAAACAGGACAGAAACGATAGGCGGGGTCTTCGAAGGCGGCCCCGCTCAGAACGGCTCTGTAGTGGGAGGCAGGGTAATTCATTTCCCTCCGGCCCTCGAGATGCAGTGGTACAATTACGGACCTAACACATATTGCGGAGAGAACGCTCCACTAAGTGCGACAGGGCACATTCTTGTCTTCGTGCCGTTGCAAGCCGGGGCATTCAATATGACCGGGATTGAGGTCTACCCGTTGGAAACTGGGAGTGGCCGGTAGGTATGCGAGGCGATACTTAACGAGGTCATTCATTCTGCTCGCAGGATTCCTTGCACTATTCTTGTTGGTTCTCAATCCTATTGCAGTTGTTGCAGTCACAAATGGTCAAAGCCCAAACGACCAAGTCTGGACTGACAACACGTCCTTCGATTATAGCTCTTGGGCTAGAATGTCGATGACAACGCAGGAGCCATTCCATTTTACCAGCACGTCTGGTCACTTCTCTTACCAGATGAACACATATCTTAACGGATGCACAGCGGACCAGGCTGGTTGTACCTGGTGGATGCAGGGGCTGGCGATTGTCAGCAGTACCGGCATTCTTACAGAGTGGTCTGCGTGGGAGTGGGAGGGCACTAGCAGCAGCGGGACTTGTTATAATAACGGGAGTCTGCATTCCGATTGTGTCGATTTCTGCGACTTGGTTGACACAAGCAATAGTATCAACGTGACAGACTATGCAATGGTGCAGCAGACGACCCTTCTGAACTCTTCGGCAACGCACTACGAGGGGACAATAGTCAACACAGCTTATGGGAATAACGTTGTCCAATGGGCGCAGGATTGTGACTACAATTCAGGAGGGTCCGAGTACGGACCTGTACATTACTTTTGGCAGGTTGAGGGAGTAATCGTTGGGTGGCATGGGAGTGAGTACGCAAGTTTCACGCCCCTCCAATCGACGCTATTCTCCGGTTACATAGATCTTGTAAGCAACTATAACCTCATGTCTGCTCTTAATGCAACTACGCAGACTGGCGAAACCTCCAATCTTTACCAGCACGTGCTGAACGCCTATGGAGAGACGTACGGGTCGATGTACCTTTACACAATTCAATCAAACGAGAATACAGGAACTTCCAAATGATACTGTAGTTAGAGTTATCACATCCACTGGAAATTTGAATCGCATAACCAGACACTCGAGATCTGTGGGGCCCATTAGGGGCGGAACCGCCGTCCTGATGGCAATTATCATCATATCGGTTGCGTTCAACATTTACTTGCTCAGTCTTCCATTGTCGATTGCGCCAGTTAAGACGAAGACCAAAGTGGTTTCATGTGGTGCTTACGAGTCGAATCTACCCGAGCTTGCTTCCGTGTGGACAAACACCAGGCCGATTGCCACATTCAGGACGAATGCAGCCAACCCGCTGGTCATCTGCGCAGAGTTCTACTACTACCCCGATACCAATACTACTATGGAAGTAGACCCATTGGATTACATTTCAATAACCGGAGTGAAAAGCGTTCCGGGCGGCACCTCTTCGAACTTCTCTGCGAATTCAGACTTCTCCATCACCTCGACCCCCGAGACTGTCGCAATCGGGGGGATTCCGAACACGAACGAAGGAACGCCGGTGCTTTTCACCATAACTGCTAGAGGCGGGGTGAGCGGGATCTACAACCTAAACTTTGGATGGCTTCTCCCCGAGTCTGTGAACTGCGGGCATGAGTTCTCTTTGGTATCTGGCAATGGCCAGCCGGATTACAGTTTCTCAGCAGGTTGCATCGAACCAGGAAACCCTTTCCAATCAGGCGGGGTCATCAGCAACCAAGTCGCAATTGAGATCATGTTTGCAGTGAACGGAACGACCTGAACAGACATGCGTCTCAAGCAATTGCGAGGCGAATCCGGTCCATTACTGAATGCTGTCCATTTCGGCCGATAGGATTCGCTTAATTAATTAATTGCATCCCACCGGGCCCGTTATGAAGCAGGTCAGAATGAACTCCGACTGGCTGAATAGCCCAGGATCTAGCCAATCGGAAAAGGCGCTGGTACGCCTGAAACCCTCTCCATTTGACACCATGAGCACAATGATCGATTAACGAAGGGCGGGCTCATCTATTCACAGTGCCATGTGTTCCATCTGTCTGGCTTTCAGCAGTTCTCCGAGCTTTTCAGGGAAACTGAAGAGCTGAAGTGGAATGTCCACGCGAGCAGTCGCTACGCCAAGCTGCGACTTCGTCCATTCGACGCATCTTGGAACGTCGGCGATGGTGGGCGCACTCAGGACGATGGATCCGCGCTCCGGATCCGAGAGCCCACTCCAGAGGAGATTCGAGTCGAAGTGTGAAAGTACGCTGCGGTCAACCGAAGACTTGGAGTCGGCACGGGAGTAGGTGTATGTGAGGACCGCAGGAATGAACCCGACTATGTTGGTCATGTTCAGATTGGGAAACAAGAAGATGGTCCTCTCCCTCCTCAGCCTCTCGATGCGGTTGCTGACAGTCCTGGCAGACAACCCGAGCTCTTTCGCCACGGCAGTGGAGGACTTTCGAGCGTCCTTTGACAATGCCCCCAGTATCGCATGGTCTGCCTCCATCAGCTTCTGCGTCTCGCTTCTGGGGAGTGCCATCCCGGACACTGTTATGCGCTCAGCAACCGTAATCCTGGAGATCAATTCGATTGTCCTTGAGCGGGATTCCTCGCTGTTGTACAGAATCGTTACCTTCATGGCTTTTCCCAGGAAATTGATGATGACCAGGACGCTGTCGATGAGTCCAAGCTTCCTTATCATGTCCGGCTTGGCATACTCTGCTTCGACGTCCAGCATCACATCGAGCATCTTGTAGCCCAGATAGGCGGGATTGACGGCGAGCTGCCACTCGTTCAGACACCCTGCCTCCCTCAGTTTCTTGTACCGGTTGGCGACCGTCATGTCATCCGCCCCCAATCTCTTCGCAATCTCCCGAAGGGACGACCTGACCTGAATGTTGGTAGGAGCCACGGCGCTCTCGGAGATGACGGCGCGTAGGATTCCCACGTCGAGTTCGTCCATGGTGTCTATTCTACCTAACCTTGCTCGAAGGCCAGATGATATTTATTCTCGTCCTGCTTTTTGCCTATTTTCCCTAGGCATCGCTCTAAATACGAAATGGACCTCGCCCATGCGCAAGTGGTAAACTTAGAATTCACAGTTAGCTCGGAAGGGAGTAGGTCGCCTTGATAATCAGCGCGAAGTGGTTCCAGATTGCTGGAACCCTGATCGTACCTCAGGTAGTTCTCGGAACGCTCGTCTCCAACGACTTTGTCGACCCGACTTCGCACGAGGCCCTCGGTTTCCCGGTGCTGTTCATGACCGTGTCGACCATGGTTGTTGCGAGGTTCTCCAAACCCTCCTCGAGATCCCTGCTGGCGGGGTCCGGGTTGCTCGTACCACTCGTCGCTCTGCAGGTGTCCCTCGGCTTGGACATGTTTGAAAGCGGCAGCTCTCTGTTGTCGGCCGCGCAGATCGCCAACACGACAGCAATACCGCCAACGGCTTTCGTAGGGTTCTACATAGCCCGCAGACCGGAAGCCGGGATTCGGTTGTGAGAGTCCTGCCGAGGCTGGAACCGATCGAGGAGCCCGAGGGATTCATGATGCGGATTGCGTATTGGGGGATGAAGCGGCAAATGGGGAAGGTGATGACTCCGGTGAAGGTCCTGACCGCCAGGATGCCAGGATCTCTGAAATTCACTAACGAAATCGTGAAGTTCGAAACGAAGAAAATCAGACTACGGCCGGAACTGCACTACCTGATCGCTGCTCTCGCGGCCCGAGTCAACGGCTGCAGTTTCTGCACGGACCTAGCCAGGTCGATGGTCATCCGGGACAACATCGACCCCAAGAAGCTCGACGCCCTTTCTGAGTACCGCACAGACCCGACCTTTTCTCCCAGAGAGCGGTCTGCGCTGGCCTACGTCGAAGAAGCGACACGTTCCAAGCGCGTCTCCGACGCCACGTTCGAAGAGTTACGGAAGCATTTCGAGGACTGGGAGATAGCTGAGATTACCTGGGTGAACGCGGTCGAGAACTACTACAACCTCATCAACATCCCGCTGGAAATCGGGTCGGACGGGTTCTGCGCCCTTGTCCCGGCGAGGAAGAAGAGTGCTCAGGTGAGTCCTCACTAGGAGCTGGTGGTGGAGCAGCGCTTGAACGACCGATTTCTCGCCTGGATTGCCGGACCTTCACGCCCCGGCATGAAACTGTTCATGAAAGCGCTCTTGGGGTGGGGCGGGGTAGTCGGTTTGCTTGTGTGGGGGCTTGACTTACTGGGATCAGTAACTTCGTACCTTCTCGGGCTCCCTACGACCTTGGGTTTCCCGCCAACAGTGCAAGTACTTGGATGGGCGTTGGTCTCGGCAGGCACCGGAATAGTCCTCTGGCTTGTCAGATACAGGCACCCTGCTGAGATGATCGTTTCCACTTACTTCACCTTCCTGAAGATGTTTGCCAGGGCCCCAATCTCAAAGCTCGAAGGTCGGGCCGAACCGCTCGTCTTCAAGGGACCGCAGAAGTATGTCAGAAACCCGCTCTACCTGGGGGCCTTGGTTATATTCCTAGGCTGGGGTCTCATTACGGGCGTCACGGCTTCTCTGATTGGTTTCCTGTTCATCCTGGCCTGGTTCCGACTCGTGCAGATTCCGTTTGAGGAAAGAGAACTTCGGGCCATGTTCGGGGACCAGTACGACCGCTACTCCAAGGAGGTTCCGATGCTTATTCCGTTCAGCGTCCGAGGGAATCGAAGTAACGGTAGGTCGTCCTAAATCCAGCTTCTTGGTCCGGTTGTCGTGTATGAGCAAGTTGCGCCTCGGGTGTTTGATTTGGCGCCATACGCATGTGGTAGAACACGAGACGAGAAGAGATTCGAACCTATTATGGGTCCGGACCCCACCGGGCCCGGTATGGAATAGCTCAGAATGAACTCTGATTGGCGAATAGAGGTCTATTCGAGCTAGTCAGATTCTTGTCCTCAGGGCGGTTGCCGCTAACTAGCCAGCCAAACGCGATGTTAGAACTGCCTTCATTTCGTAGGCGATGATGCGACTGCAGGGCGGCGAGCTTGAGGGTCAGTCTGCCATGGCGCGCCAGAGTCTCCTCTGTCGCAGTCAGAACCGAGAACCTGGGCATGTACGCCACTCGTTCGACACCATAGTGACTAACGACAGAAACTTCGATTTCAAACTCTGACCTTTCGTGTCACTGATGCCACGTAACGTTGAATCGTCGTCCCTAGAATCGTTGGCACACCAGGGATTCTCGCCGAGAACCCGATGCTTCTAGATTCGTCAGAGGCATTGGGGATTATGATATATGCCTTCGCGCGGTCGACGACTGCGACGCCGTAGGGAGACGAGAGCGTTTCCGCCAATGGGCTTAGAACATCATAGTCGAGGTTGCCAACCATTCCTTTCGGTTTTCCTTGAAAGATGCGATAGTCTATAAGGCCACTCTCCGAAAATTCTTCGGCGGGTTGGTTTGCCATGATTACGGAGACCGCGGTGACACCGACGTTTCGTTGTCTCAGAGTCTTCAAGAGGGCCGCCACCGAAAGCGTGTACACTGGAGGGTAGGTTTCCAACATCGCTACGTTCTGCTTCGCTGAAGACAGGATCTCCGCGAGCTTCCTCCTTATGGCGGGCCTACCCTTGACTGTCCACACAAGATCTGATTCCACGCCCTGCGTTTCCTGATATTTCTTCTCTAGGATCTCACCGACTTCTCTGGCAGACTCGAAGTATTCCTCAGAGAGCCTTTTCACCAGGTTCTTCGGATGTGCAGCCCGATAGATCGCAGGCCTCCCGGACTGCAGTTCGGCGGCTCCCTTGCGGATCAGCTCATCGAGCGTCTCGTAGATCTTCGTCCTAGGGACCCCAGAGTGGCGATGCACCTCAGATACGCTTCCAACTCCCAAGGAAATCAATGATGAGTACACCTTTGCCTGATAGGATGTGAAGCCAATCATGGTTAGCTTTTCGACCACCGAGCCGTCTGCAGGCATGAAATTTGTCACTCGGAAAGTAACACCATCAATATAAGGATATGCTGCGCCCCAATCCCGGGGTTCGCCATGGGAATCAGCCCGGGGGAGGTTGTTTCGTCGTGCGTCAATGTCACTCACCTAATCAGGATGCGAAGGCAGCCATGAATTCGGAACTGCCGGGCCCGCTGGTGTCGGCTGCGGCTGTCAATGGGTTCCTCGCAGGCGCGAGCATGTTTCGCTCGCTCATAGAGCTCCCCGTTTGGGAGAAGAATCAACTCTCCGGATTCTACAGGTACGCCCGAGCGGCGGACCTGGGTAGAGGCTTCGTCGTATACCCAGTGTTTGGAGTGGGCGCTGCGCTGATTGTCATTGCCGCTGCACCCGACGGTTACCTCGTTGGAGGGTTGTCTGCTACAACGTCGACGCTTCTTTGGCTCTCGGCGGTTCTGACCATTGCTCACAGCGTCACCACATCACGAGCCGCGCCGAACATGCTGAAGCTTCGGAACTCTCCGGAGGAGCCTGATGTGATACGCCCCCTGTTTGCGGGCTTCAAGAGGTGGCAAGACAGGAGGGCGACCTTACAGGTCCTGACCTTCATCAGCGTACTCCTGACAACCGCCTCGCTGGTTCCTTAGTGGAGATCTAGACCATGACCTCAAGACTCCTATCAGCTTGGTTTAGCGGGATTTCGGTTCTCCTCGTGTGCTGGGGGGCAATCTTCGCCCTGTTCGGCCTGGACATCCTACCGGTCATCGACAAAGGAATCTTGTTGTCCTGGGAAAGCGCCCTTTACGGGGCTGTTCTAGTTGGTTGGGGGACGACGTTGTTCCTGGTGGGTCGCGTCGCCTTTCGTCGAAACGACAAGGAACTCATGAAAATCTTGCTTGCTGGGCTGTTCCTGTGGCTCGCCATTGAAGCATTCTTCTCGCTCTATCTCGGCGTCTTCTTCAATGCCGGAGTGGACGCAGTTGTATTATTTTTCTTTGGAGTTCCGCTGACTCGAGGGATTGCACGTGACACGGTCGCAGGAAGAGCGACGACTTCGCAAGGCAGCAAGTACGTCACCGCGGACGGCTGCGAACATGTGGTGGGCGCGGAGGACGAAAGGAAGGTCCCTTGAACGCGAGGTCATCAGGAAAGCGGGGCCTTCGGGTGGCGAGGTTCAGCATCGACGCGTCAATCATCTTGCTCTTCCTTCAGATTCTGCTTGGAATGTGGGCAAACCTCTTCGCCTCGTTCCCCAATCCGACAAATGGAGTCAACCCTCTCGACAAGATCTTCACCGAAGGACCCGCGCTTCTCACTCTACACGTTCTCGTCGGCATACTCCTGGGCATCCTTTCAATTGCCTTGCTTGCGGTTGCCGTAATCACGAGAGACAGGAGGCTCATCGCGCTGGGGGCCGCAGCCCTCGGTTCTGTGCTCCTGGCGGGAGAATCGGGGATAGAGTTCGTGCTAGGGTGGTACCAGGAGAACCTCTATTCGTACACGATGACTGTAGGGTTCGTGCTACTCACTGCGGTCTACGTTTGGGCGGGCCGCAAGATGCAAGAGTGGTATCCACCTACGAAATGAAATGCAAACAAAGCCATCGTCTAGGCCCTCCGCAATGGTAGATGGTTGAAGCCCCCGACGGGGGCAAGAATACTCCCTTTCGGTCGGCATCGTTTTCAGCCTCGGCTCATTCGTCTTTTCTGAAAACCGCCTAGCGATGATGCTTGTGCTGGCCGGATCTTCGCCCGAAGTTCCAGAGACATCAATCCCCTTCCACTAGACATTATACGCATATTTTAGAACGCAAAGACATGAAGAGATTCGAACCCATTATTTCGGCAAGCTCTCGAGGCAGGTTGACTTTGGCGAAGAAAAGCTTATATCGATAGCTAGTCCGTTAAACGAATAGACGAACGATGGAAACAGTGAAGGTTTCGCGGAAGTATCAAGTGGTCATCCCCGAGAAGCTGCGGGAAGAGGCGCATATCAAACCGGGAGACAAGATGGTGGCCATAGCAAAGCATGGAATTTTGCAGTACGTGCCCGTGCGTCCCCTGAGCAAAACAAAGGGGATGGTCCCCGGGCTGGATACCAAGGAACTCAGAGACGAGACCGATGGGGCTTGATCAGCGTGGACAGCTACGGTTGGATTGAGAGGTTCACAAGCGGCCCGAAGGCCCCGGTGTACAACCGGCTCATTGACGCCGAGAAGCCCGAGGATCTGGTGACCTCGGTGGTGGTGCTCTACGAGGTCTACAGGAAAGTGAAAGGAATGAAAGGGGAAGAGAAAGCGCTCGAAGCGGTTGCGGCCCTCAGCCAAACCAAGGTCGTGGTCGCAGACCAGACGCTGTCCTTGGAAGCGGCCGATTACAGTCTCGAACACGGTCTGCACATGGCGGACGCGCTAGTCTACGCCACTGCCCGTCAAAATTCGGCCATGCTATACACTAGTGATGAGGACCTCAAAGGGCTCCCTGGAGTCACCCTCGTCTAATCACAGTAAGCGGGCAACCTTGTGGCGCAATGGTTCGAACCCATTATGGGTCCAGACCCCGTTGTGCCTTTCAGACAACATCCTACCAGAGAAAGTAGGCCGCCCGACTCAATCGTACGCCTTTGCCCGGTGTCTGATTCTTAGGACCACGACGTCGCTGCCCGAGAGGGCATAAACGACCCTGTACTCACCGATTCTGAGTTTGAGGAGGCCCTCGAAGTCTCCATGGAGCCGCTCGCCCGACTGAGGATCTTCGCCCAGGACCATCCGGACCTGGTTCAGGATTCGGGCCGCATCTTTCGGGGCAATCTTCTTGAGGTCGCCACTGACGGATGACTTGTAGAGTATCCTACTGGTCAAGCTTGACCAGTTCTTTCTCCGACACCAGTCGGTCATCCTTGTCGTTCAACCGGTGCAGGGCGATCAGGTAGTCTTCATACTCCTCCAGGTACTCCTTCAAGGCCTTCGTGACGATGTATGTCTTGGGGCGGTCCAAAGACTTCGCGAGTTCCTCAAGGCGCTCTGCAACGTCCTCGGGGAGCCTGACCGAAATCGCTTCGCTCATTACATGTCATACATCAAAGACTTGTATTTATGGCTTGCAAGAAGAGATTCGAACCCATAATAGGTCTGTAGGTCTGAACCCCAACGGGCCCGGTTCCGCTTCAGGGATCATCTGCGTCTGGGCGGTCTGACCGCAGGCAGCCGTTATGTAACAGACCAGGCGTTTCTTCACGTCATGGCCACGATGGTCCCGGCTGGCTCGAGCCAGTGCCCCTTCCTCAAATGAACGAGCTGATAGAGGAGACCAGAGGGCTCGAGGCGAGAGTCGGAGGGTTCGAGGCCAGAGTCGAGGGTGAGTTCAGGGCCGCCGACATGCTCGGCAGACTCGCTGCGGAAGTCTTGCGCCCCCGATTCCCTCGTCCTGTGGCGCGAGTCGATCTACCCAAGCCCAATCTTGCCAGACTAGACTCCATGCGAAGCGAACCACCCTCAGTGGTCCTCCCCTCCGCTCCAGGCGAACAGCACTTACTCCTTCTCGCTGCGCTCGGCGTGCCTCTTCTCCACGAATATCCTACCGAAGCCCTCCTGCCTCAGCTGCGTTATTCGTCGGTTCAGCTGGCGGCGGCCTGAGAAGGCCTCGGTCACTAAGCCAGGAGGCCAAAGCCGTAGGGCGCTGACGCTGTAATAGCGACCGTGGTTCTTCTGCCCGTAGACAACGTGAGAAGCCGACGACGGGTGGGTCTTTTCCGGGCCCGCTCGATATGAACGCCCGCTCATCAATGCCAGAAAGGGGTGATGTGTCATAATTAGAAATCAGGTGAAGAACTCTTCAGCAGGTGGTCAGACACCTGTTGCAGGACGGCCACGGCGGACCCGGGGAAGTCCCTCCCCAACGAAGGATGCGGTCTGCAGCCGTTGCACATGCTCCGCGAGCCCGACGAGGGAGCCTCGCCCGGCCAAGTTATGCTGAAGGCATCCTATTTCGGAGACCTGGACAGTGCGGGTGGATGCGGGACTGTTTCGCTTTACGTCTTCGACCTCGGGTTTCCGCACACCCCACCCACGCCCTGCTAGGTCCCACGGCTCGGGAGCGCCATAGAAGCATTGATTATCAAATGAATCGATAGACTAATTAACATCAGGGCCGAGCAGCCCGGCCGTGTCTTCCGAGGAGGTCGGCGATTTCATGATGGTCATCTGGCAGCGATGGAGGTCCACCTCACCGGTCCGAAAGGGCGCCATAACCAGGGAACAGTACTGGATACTCAGGACCCTTTTGGAGCGCGGAGGAATGAGAGTGAAGGACCTGGCGTCGGCGATAGGGTGCACCGCAGGCTCGGCCTCGGTTGCGGTCAAGAGGCTCGAGAAGTCCGGCCTTGTGAGGAGAGAGAGGGGAGGAAGCGACGAGAGGGTCGTGACCGTGACCCTGGAGAAGCTGGGCGCCAAGAAACTCGACGCCTGGAGGGATGAGCAGCTCTCCGCAATGGCGGACCTGTTCAGGTCTCTGGGCGCGGGAGAACGCAGAACCCTTCGTGACCTTCTTGGGAAGGCCCTGACGGCCAGCGGCGACCTTCCGTCGACCCCCGCCAGTCGGAGACGGTGAAGAAGACATGAGCACGGCGACCACCGAGACCTTCGGCAAGTCCGCCGAGAACGGGACACCGCTCGCCGTTCAGGTCAGGGGGCTCACCAAGGTATACTCGAAGGGCCCGAAGGCCGTGGACTCGATCAGCTTCGAGGTGAAGGCAGGCGAAGTCTTCGGGCTCCTCGGACCGAACGGGGCAGGGAAGACGACGACCATCAAGATGGTCACAACGCTCACGAAGCCCACGGCGGGGTCCATTCACGTCTTTGGCATCAACGCGCTGAAGTCCCCACAGGAAGTCAGGCAGATGCTCGGGTTCGTCCCCCAGGCGATCTCGGTCGACGGCGACCTGACGGGCTACGAGAACCTTCTCATCTTCGCCAAGCTCTTCTTCGTGGACTCGGCCGAGCGCAACAGGAGAATACACGAGGCATTGGAGCTGTTCGGGCTGGCCGACAGGGCTAACGACCTGGTGAAGCACTACTCCGGAGGGATGATGAGGCGCCTTGAAATCGCGCAGGCACTGGTCAACCGGCCGAAGTTGTTGTTCCTGGACGAACCAAGCATCGGGCTCGACCCTCACTCGAGGATGCAGGTCATCGAGCATGTCAGGCGGCTGAACAGGGACTTCGGCACCACCATTCTAATCACCACCCACGACATGGCCGAGGCGGACGAGCTCTGCGACAGGCTCGCCATAATGAACCTGGGTAGGATCGCCACCATCGGGGCTCCGCGCGAACTCAAGAAGTCCGTAGGCGGGGATGTCCTTACCGTCGCGGTCACTGGGAAGGCCCCCGGTTCAATCCCTCCGGAGCTTGGATCAGTCATCAGTTTTGAAGAAGGAGTCCTGAAAATCCTGACGGTGGACGGAGAGAAGGCGATTCCCCGCGTGACCGACCACCTCGAGCGTTTCGGTTCGGTGGTCGAGTCAGTGTCACTCAGCCGCCCCACGCTTGACGACGTGTTCATGAAGTACGCCAGGGCGCCCCTTCAGCAAGAGGGGAGCTACAAAGAGGCGCGCTCCGCCCGCAGAAGCATAGTGAGGCACGCGAGATGAACGACCTCCATCGCTCAGTCTCCAGCGCGTTCACCATCGCGGAGATGGAGGCGAGAAAGATTCGCCACGACTCGACCGAACTCTGGATGAGGGCCATACAGCCTGCGCTGTGGCTCCTGATCTTCGGGACGGTCTTCAGCGCGATACGGGCATCAGCCCTGCAGATCCCGAGCGGATTCACCTACACCCAGTACATCGCGCCTGGGGTCCTAGCGCAGTCGGTCCTCTTCGTGGCGATCTTCTATGGGATAACAATTGTCTGGGAGAGGGATGTGGGACTGCTCACCAAGCTCCTATCCACGCCCTCCCCAAGGATCTCCGTCGTAGTCGGGAAGGCCCTGGCTGCGGGGGTGAGGGGGATATTCCAGGGGATCATGATCTTCGCCCTGGCGCTTATAATCGGCGTCAACCTCCGATTCGACCCGCTGGACGTGGCCGGGGTCTTTTTTGTGGTGGTCCTGTTCGCCATGTGTTTCGCTGCCCTGTCGATGACCCTCGCTTCCTTCCTGAAGACCCGGGACCGGATGATGGGGATAGGGCAGGCGATAACCATGCCGCTCTTCTTCGCGAGCAACGCAATCTATCCGGTCTCGCTCATGCCCCCCTTCCTCCGGGACATATCGGCATACAACCCGCTCAGCTACGTCGTGGACGCAATAAGGGCCATGCTGCTCACGGGGGACTACTCGGGGCTCGCCGTCGACATCCTTGTCCTTCTCTCGACGACCATAGTCCTGATACTCTGCGCGTCTTTCCTTCTCAAGAAGCTCATCGAGTAGAAACCCCTCGCGTCACCCTTAAAGCGCCGGCGCCCGGGTCATGGGACATGCAGGCGGCCCTACTCGACGAGCCTTCGGTGAAGTCGCGCTTCCAGAAGAAGACGAAGAAGTCTGCGGAGCTCTTCCGCAGGGCGGCGGAGGTCAGTCCCGGCGGGGTCATGGCCGGGATAAAATTCTTCGAGCCCTATCCTTTGTTCATGAAGCGGGCCAGAGGGTCCCACATCTGGGACGTGGACGGGAACGAATACGTCGACTACCTGATGAGCTACGGGGCCATTGTCCTCGGCCACGGGGACCAGGTCCAGAGGAGGGCCATCGGCAGAGTGTTGGAATCGTTCGGCACGTCGGTCACGGGGACTCCGACGGAGGAGGAGGTTGAATACGGGACCATGCTGAGGGACCTCTATCACCCGGGCGGCCTAATCAGGTTCACAAACTCCGGACTCGAAGCGACCCTCCTCGCGGTCAGGATGGCCCGGGCGTCCACCGGTCGGAAGAAGGTCGCGAAGTTCGAGGGGCACTACCACGGCGCAGTCGACCGTCTCCTGTTCAGCTATGCCCCGCCGGCAGGCGCCTCGGGGGCATCGGCCTCCCCTGTGCCCATCGGGGACAGCGCCGAGGTCGACGGCGATATGCTAAGGGAGTCCCTGGTCCTCCCGTTCAACGACTGGGACTCGACAGAGAGAATTCTGAACGGGCATTCGAAGGAACTGGCCTGCGTGATCATGGAGCCGTTCGAAGAGGGAGTGATCCCGGCGGAAAGGCGATTCATGACAAATCTGCGCAAGCTGACGAAAGACCTCAAGGTCCCTCTGATCTACGACGAGGTCAAGACCGGCTTCAGGGTGAGGCTCGGAGGCGCAGGGGAGTTCTACTCGACGACGCCAGACCTGACCTGTCTGGGGAAGATAATCGGAGGGGGGCACCCAATAGGTGCGGTCGTCGGCGATTCTGAGCTGATGGAGCTCCTCGACCCCAGAGGAGAGAAGCGCTCGAGGGTGTTCCACTCGGGGACTTTCAACGGCAACCCCCTTTCGTTGTCGGTGGGAAGGGCAACAGTCGAGGAGCTTTCACGCCGGGGGATGTTCGAGACCCTGTGCAGACGGACGGGCGACCTGAAGCGCGCGCTTTCGCGAGAGCTGGCCAGGCGCCAGGTTCCCCACCTTCTTCTCGGCGAGGGCGGCATGTTCAACCTCTACCTGACACGGGGCGAGGTCAAGAACTACCGCGAAGCCAAGAGCACCGACCTTCGGACGCGGAGGCTGCTCGACCTCGAGCTCATCATCCACGGCGTCTACCTGAAGCCCGAGAACAGGTTCTGTCTTTCTCTCGCCCACACCGAAGACGATGTCAGATCAACAAGGGATGCTTTGGCCCAGTCGCTGGACTCGAGCAGGGCGGCCTAGGTCAAAAGAAGAGTTCACGTCATCCAATTCTCGCAATCGCTCAGTTCCTTGCAACAGATATTAACGAGTGGATAATCTGTTCGATACCGGATGAAATTCCTTTTCGTGACTTTCGAGAGTCTGTCGGTAGACCTTGCATGGCAGCTGAAGAAGGAAGGACACGAAGTCAAGATGTACTGCCATGACCAAGGAGAGAAGGACGTCGGGCTCGGATTCTTTGACAAAGTGGAAGAGTGGGAGCCGCTCAAAGACTGGGCTGATGTCATCGTCTTTGACGACATAGGATTCGGTAGCAAGGCAGAGCAACTTCGCAACGAAGGGAAGTTTGTCGTCGGGGGGAGCGCGTATACCGATAAGCTCGAACTCGACCGAGAGTTCGGACAAGCTGAACTCAACCTGATGGGGGTCGATGTCCTGCCGAGTTGGAATTTCACTTCCTTTGACGAAGCAGTTGAGTTCGTCAAGAAGAATCCAGACAGGTATGTCCTGAAGCCGAGCGGCAAGGCACAGAGCGAAAAGGAACTCCTGTTCATCGGGCAGGAAGTCGACGGGAAAGACATCCTCCAGGTTCTCGAGCACTACAAGGTGAACTGGTCCAAGAAGATCAAGGAGTTTCAAATGCAGAAGTTCGCCGAAGGGGTGGAAGTCGCCGTGGGCGCTTTCTTTAACGGAAAGGAGTTCGTAATGCCGGTATGCGTCAATTTCGAGCACAAGCGGCTCTTCCCAGGCGAATTGGGGCCCAGTACGGGCGAGATGGGGACCGCCATGTTCTACACGAGAAACAGCCCGGTCTTCGAGAGGACGCTGGCCAAGGCCAAAGAGAAGCTGGCGACCAGCAAGTACGTGGGATATGTGGACATAAACTGCATAACGAACTCCAAGGGTATCTGGCCCCTCGAATGGACCTGTCGCTTTGGCTACCCGACAATCAGCATCCAAATGGAAGGCATCACCAGCGAATGGGGGCCGTTCTTGTCCGACATCGCGCACGGAAACGACCCTCAACTGAAGACGAAGAAAGGATACCAGATCGGCGTGGTAGTCGCCATCCCCCCCTGGCCCTTCGAAGACGAGAAGGCGTTCAAGAAGTACTCCGAAGGCGCGACAATCCTGTTCAAGCGGCAGGCGCTTGACGGGATACACATAGGAGAAGTGAAGCTCGAAGAGGGGGACTGGCGAACTGCAGGGAATTCGGGTTACGCGCTGGTGGTTACCGGCTCTGGAGCGACGATGGCGGACGCCATCGAGAAGGCTTACCAGAACGTAAGTAACGTCATGATCCCGAACATGTTCTATCGGCGTGACATCGGCCAGCGTTGGACCCGGGACAGCGACAAGCTGATCAGCTGGGGATACATCTAGCCTTCTGGCAGCCATCCACTCGCACCCTGCGCATGCAGGCGCTGACCAGTTTCATTGGACTGCGCTCTCCCGGGCGCCAAAAGTCAGGGTTGACGGAGGTTGGCCGGCCTCAAACCAGGCACATTCGTTCACGAGGAATTCCCCAAATGCGCCGTGTTCGCCGGACATACTGCCGACGGCGCTATTACAGGGCTCGTCACTGCCAGGGTCACCAACTCAACAGACTACACCACCCTCGCTGCGACTTCAGGCATGGTGGGTCAGAATACCACGGCGAAGGCGCCACCAGGAGGAGTCTCCATGCGGATACCGTTCGATGGCGCAACAGCCGTGTCAGAATCTACGTCACAGCAGTGCGTTCGTGTCGCGCAGCAGCAGTCAGGCCTGAGACTCTGCACCAGGCCATTCCCAGGGGTCCTTCTTCCCCCGTGTGATGACATAGTAGGCGCCGACCACCACCAGGAGGGCCTCGGCAGCCGAGCCGAGGATTATCGTCGCGGACGCGAGGAGCCCCCCGCTCCCCACCAGGGCGAAGTGTGCAGGCTGAGAGAGGGTCGCCCCGAGGGCCATGACCGCAAGCACGATGCCGAGGTAATAGGAGGCCATGGGCCTTATGAAGGTCAGGCAGCTGTCAATGACGAAGAGGACCCACCCGAATGCAACAAACCCGAACGCGTCCGACGGCAGGAGCGGATAGGCCTGCCATAGAAAGACGACCCCCAACACGGCCGAGAAGATGATCAGCCCCTGTATCACCCGAGGGAGGGAGCTCAACGAAGGCGCCGCCTGTGGCTGGATATTTCAAAGTATTTGGCGCTCGAAACTCTTTTGAAGAATCCGAAGCCCCGGCGGGTAGATGGTAAGCGCGTCCCACAAGCCGTTCATCCTGCCCGAGTCTAGACCGCACTATCCGCCTCAACTGGACTTCCACACCGTCCACAGGAAGGTCGAACTCGCCCTTGACTTCGAGAAGAAGGAGATATCAGGCGCATGCACTCTTGAGATCGTGCCGGTCAGGCCTGATGCCGACCAATTCAGACTTGATGCGGTAGAACTTCGGATCTCCAATGTCATAGTTGATGGCGCTCCTGCCGAATATGAATACGACAACGTAACTCTGATCGTTGCCGTGAAGCCGGGCGATGGCAGAAGGGCTGTCAGGGTCGAATACAGCGCATCCCCAAGAGTTGGCGTCTACTTCACCGGCCCCGATGAGTTCTTTCCAGACAAGGAAGTCCAGTGCTGGACCCACTCCGAAGCGGAAGATGCACGGCACTGGTTCCCGTGCCACGATCATCCCCACGAACGCTCGACGAGCGAGATGGTCGTCATGGTCCCCAGGGATTTCCGAGTCATCTCCAACGGCAGACTGCTGTCGGTAACCGACCACGGCGAGACAGCCACCTATCATTGGAAGGAAGATGTCGCACACCCCACCTATCTCACCTCCTTCGTCGCAGGTAAGTTCAGCGAGATCGAACAGGAAGTCGATGGAATAAAGCTGCGATACAACTTCCCCGAAAAGAAGAGGGCCGACGTTCTCAGATACTTCGGAGAGACCCCCAGGGTCACTAAGGTCCTCGGAGAGCTGACGGGCATGAAGTATCCATATGAGAAATACGACCAGACCACAGTCGAGGATTTCGTCGCAGGGGGGGAGGAGAACATCAACGCTACCACTCTCGCGATGAATTACTATCCGGATGCTGATTCAGAAGAGGACTTCTCGACGACCTACGCCTCACCACACACGCGTCCCATCGATCTGGTCGCTCACGAGGAGAGCCATCAATGGTTCGGGGACCTGGTCACCTGCTCAGACTGGGCCCACGCCTGGCTCAACGAAGGGTTCGCGTCCTACTTCCAGGAGCTGTACCTCGAGAGGACCCGCGGAGTGGACGAGATGCTCTGGCACCTCGACACCCGGACCGCGGACTATTTCGATGAAGACGCCGACGAGTACAGAAGGGCGATGGTCGAAAGGAACTACGTCTGGCCGGACGACCTGTTCGACGCGCACCTCTACCCCAAGGGGGCATCGAGGCTCCACGAACTCAGGTTCCTGATGGGGGACGAGGCGTTCTTCAAGGGGATATCGTCGTACCTGAAGGCGTTCGCCAACTCGGTCGCAGACACGGACGACTTCCGCAAGGCGCTGGAGAGGTCGAGCGGGCTTCAACTCGCGGAGTTCTTCGAGCAGGCCTTCTATAAGCCTGGGCACCCTGAGTTCGAGGCGAACTACTCGTGGGACGAGGCCGGCAAGCTGGCTACGGTGCGCGTCAGGCAGGTGCAGAGGACAGACGACGGGACCCCCGTCTTCAAGCTCCCGTGCGAGATCGTCTTCTACGCAGGAGGGGAGAAACGGACCTTCAGGGTGACCCTCGACTCGGCCGACCAGACGTTGACGTTTTCCCTCCCCTCCAAGCCTGCCATCGTGGAGTTCGACCCCCGCCGGTGGCTCCTCAAGAAACTGAAGTTCGACAGAGGACTGGACCTCGTGTTGAACCAGCTGGAGGGGAGCCTGGACGCCTGGAGCAGGGCGGAGGCGGCGAGGGAGCTGGGGAAGACGAAGAGCGGGATGGCGGTCGAGGGGCTTGCAAGGGCAGCGGCGAAGGACCAGTTCTGGCTCGTCAGGGCTCGGGCCTTCAGGGCCCTCGGCGACATCGGGACAGAGGCGGCGCTCGAGGCGATGCTCAGGCTCGGGATGCCGAATGACAGGCGGGTGAGAAGGGGGTTCGCCGAGGCGCTGGGGAACTTCAAGGGCGAAAGAGCGAGGGACTGGGTCGTGAAGTTGCTGAAGGAAGATGAGAGCCCCTACGTGAGGTGCGAGGCGGCCCTGGCCCTGGCCAAGGCCTGGCCCGAAGGGGCGCTCCCCTATCTGAAGGAGGCGATGAAGGTCCGCACCCCCAACGAGACCCTCGGGGAAGCGTGCGTCGCGGCGATGGGCAGGATCAAGGGGGACGAGGTGAACCTGATCGTCAGAGAGTCACTCGTCTATGGGAGGGCGACCAGGGTGAGGATAGGAGCGCTGAAGGCGATAAAGGAGCGGGGGCAGATCCTCGACGAGGAGGTACCGGTGCTGAAGGGGATACTCGAAGACCCGCGAGACTTCCGCGTCACCCTCTACGCCATCAACAACGTCGTCAGGCCGCTGGAGGACCGCAGGTTCATCGAGGTCCTGAAGAGGGTCGCAAGGACCCACCGCGAGGGGAAGGTCAGGAGGAAGGCGCTCGAGACAGGATACGAACTGCTCGCCTCGGAGGAGGCCTCCGCTGCCCTGACGAAGCTGAAGGCCGAAGTTGAGGGGCTAAAGGAAGAGAACAGAAGGCTCGTCAGGTCGGCGGGCTAGGGTTCAGAGGGCTTCCGCACGGTCGTCCCCTTGGAAGTCACCCTCGACTGCTTCGAGGACATCAGCCTCTTCATCTTCGGCCCCATGGAGTCGAAGACCGCGGCAAGATTGTAGCCGATCTCTGTGAACGCGTGTACGTCCTTGGGCGTGTAGACCTCGACCGAGATCTCATACCTCGCATGGGTTTGGGCTGGCTTCTTGGACTTCACTACGGCCCTTATCTCTTCGATGAACGGGTAGACCCTGCAGAGTTCGGCTGACAGCCTCTCGAACTTCATCTTCGCTTCGCCCGCCTCGATGGGCTCCTCAGGGAGGCCGACGATGTAGAACGGAGTACGCGCGCCTTCTTTCACCATAGAAGAACGGTCACCGCCCGCCGAGGGCGGTCTTTATGGATTCTGCAGTCCTGCGGGCCATTCCCATTATAGAGATCATCGGGTTGACCGCAGGGGTGGTCGGGAAGACGCAGGCGTCTCCGACGAAGAGGTTCCTGACCGTATGGAGCTCCCCCGTGGGCGACGTCGGCCCCAGGGCAGGGTCTGCGCTCATCCTGCACGATCCCATCAGGTGGGCGCTGAACAGCATCATCCTGTTGTATCTGACCCCCTGCTTCCTCAGCGCCGCTGAGAAGGAGTCGACGTCCGCCGGCTTGAGCTGGGCCTTGCCGTCCCCGGCGAAGACCTGGGCGTTGTGCGTAGTCCAGACTCCGACGGCCCCGGCTGCGGACAGGATGCGGGCGGTCGCCTCCATCCCCCTGACAAGAGTCTCCCTGTCCCGGGTCTCCAACTCGTACGTCGCCACGGCGTATCCGTCCCTATCTATGGTCACCCTGCCTGAGCTCCACTCCCTGAGCAGGACTATGGACGCCGAAGACCGCGAGTAGTACCGCTTCATGAAGTCCTTGTGCTGCCTGCCGCTGGCCCAGGGGACAGACAGGGCGAAGAGTCCGGGGTGGGCCGGCGCAGCCTCGACCCAGAAGCCGTGATAGGTGCCGTCCAGGTCGATGAACTTCCAGACTGCGACGGTCTGGGGGGGTCCCTTCCACGGCTCGATGGGCTTATCGAAGATCCCGCCGACGGCTGCGGTCGGGTCCAATCTCAGGTACCTCCCCACGTTCTTGTCCTTCACCCCTGACCTCAGAAGGAGCGCCGGAGTTTCGATCCCGCCGCAGGCAGCGACCACAGCCCTCGCTGCCACATCGAACCTCCAGGTCTTGCCGTTAGCCGTGCAGACGGCCGTGACCCCCCTCGCCGAGTCCCCTTCGATGACGACCCTCTCGACCCTGGCGTCGAAGATGAACTTCGCCCCCTTCCTCTGGGCCGCAGGGAGGTAGGTGACGGCGGTCGACTGCTTCGCGGCGTAGATGCACCCGTAGGTGCAGTAGTCGCACCTCTGCTCACACCCGATGGCGTTCCTTTCTATCAGATGAAAGTCGGGCCCTTCCTTGTACCCCAGCGACCGGCACCCGTCCCAGAGGACCGAGTTGTTCCCGTTCATCTGGCTCTCTTTCCCGTTGACCCCCATGGTCTTCCAGACCTCGTCGAGGTACGAGGCGAACGCAGGGCCGGTGAGCCCTCCAATTCCGAATTCACTCTCCCACTCTCCCAGGACCCGCCGAGGCGGCCTGAGGCAGGTGTTCCAGTTGACGGTCGTCCCACCGCCTGCGCCCCTCCCGGCGAGGAGCACGAAGGACAGGTCCTTGGTCGCCGCGGTCCCGCTCTGCTGGAATAGCTTCTGCATCATCCTCATTTCGTTCTGCTTGAAGGTCTCCGAGGTCTCATAGGGCCCCTGCTCCAGGACAACCACGTCGTACCCCCAGCCGGCAAGAGTGTCGGCGATGACGCTCCCTCCGGCTCCGGAGCCGACGACGACCACGTCGCAGGTCAGCCTGGTGTCCGAGGCCACTGCGACCGGGTTCAACCGGAGCTGCTCCGGGGTAGGTACAGGCTCGACGTCGTGCGCCCCGGGGTACCCTATCTCCCCCCAGTTGGGGTTGGCCCCTTCAGGACCCACCGAGGCGTAGTTGAGGAACACCGTGAGCCTTTTCAGAGCCTGAAATGCCGTGCGCTTGAGGGCGATCGGGCTATCCCGCCACGCCTGAAGGTACCTCTCCCTCGAGCCAGGACTAAGCTTCGTGAATCTGACCGGGCGGCCCGTAAGGAAGAGATTGTACAGCGGGCTGTCGAGGACCGAAAGGACCCTCCGGAAGTCCCGGGCGTTCTGGGGCTGAAGGGAGTTCTCGACAGCATCGGCGAGGAGCCCGTCGACGCCGATGTCGGATGCCTTGCGGCTGTAGAAGTCGGAGCTGCCGGGGATCGACGGGACCAGGGCGTCACAGACGGATCGCAGGACCTGTCTCTCATCCGGTGAGAGCTCCAATCCGCAGAACCTCCAGCCCTCCCCATTAAAGGGCTTGGATGCCCAGGACCTTCGGAAGCTCGGTAAGGGCGGAGATCACATAGTCCGCACCTTCGCTCCTCAGGCGGTCTGCGGGGTAGTTCCCGGTCGAGACCGCTACGGACCTCACCCCCGCCCCCTTCGCCGCGGCCACGTCGTACAGGCTGTCCCCTATGTAGTAAGCCTGATCCGGCCTTACGCCGAGCATCCTGACCGCCTTCGTCAGCCCTTCGGGCCTCGGCTTCATCGCCTCGATGTCCTCCCGCGTCAGCACGAGTTCGAAGAACCCCTCAAGGCCCCACCTCGTCAGCGAAAGCGAAGAGGCCGCCCTCCCGCTGTTGGTGAGCAGGCCAATACGAAACCCTCTGGACTTCAGGAGCCTCAGCACGCCATCAACACCTGGGAAGATCGACGCAGACCTCGCCCCGTCCAGCTCGAGGGAGTCCAGAATCGAAAAGGCCTCTCGTCTGAGGCTGTCGTATCGTCTGGAATCTTCGGGCGGGACCTGGGCCTTCGCGCTGTCGAGTATCTCCTGGGTGGGGGTGGAAAGCTCCAACCCCGACGTATCGAAGCCGCGCTCTCTCATCGCGTCGATGATCACCTTTCTCCACTCGCGGATGTCCAGTCTGAACGTGACCAGCGTGCCGTCTAGGTCGAAGATGGCCGCGACTGCCATGACTCCTAGATCTTCTTCTTCGAGAACAGTATCAGGATCGCGAGGCCCGCCAGTCCGATGGCCACGACTAGAATAGCGATGGCGGTGAGAGTATCAGAGCCCGCAGCCTGCAGTACAGGCAGGTGAGGGAACAACCCGAGTTTCGTCGAGACAGGTTCGTATTTATCCATTGTCGGGAGCGGCGAGGTTCTGGTAAGTCCTCTGGAGCCGACGGTCGGCCCTGACCTCACCTCCACAGGATTAACACCTTCAGGGAGGCCCGAAAAGGAGAAACCTCACAAGAAGGAGAACGAGCATCAGGGCGAAATAGATGAGCGCACCCCTCGCCCCCACTCTGAGACCCACTCCCTTGTAGAGCAGGCTCAGTCCGTAGACTATGCTTCCCACGAAGAGCGAGCCGATAAGGGAAATCGTCGCGTTCTGAAGGACGCTCAGGCCGTCCTCAGCCCAGAAAGAGAACACGAACAGAAGGAGGGCCGTTGCAAGCACCGTCTCGATGTAGCCTTTGACAGAAGCCAACGGCGAAAGCAGAATCTGAGTTCTTACTTAAGGGATTAGAAAATGGTAAACCTCGACTCCCCTGATTTGGACATGGACTTGTTTCCTGCCGTCCTTTTGGGAAACATGGCCTACCTGTTTCTGTCTTGGTTCATCGGTTTAAGAGACCCTTGGGTAGCATTTGGGGCTATTGGGGGCTCATGGGTGGCGTATGGGGTATCAATGGGTAGACTAGCCGCAAGTCGAGCCACACGGAGAAAGCCACAACCCCAGACCCGCCAAGAACAATCCAAGACCAACTGTTGCCGGATGCCACAGCAAGTGGAATCAGAGTCGCATACGCCACGATTGTCGCAAGGAGAGACCCGAAGAGGATGAAGAAAGCAAGGACAGCATATAGCCGTCGTCGGGGGTCGAGGGACATCCTACCGATGGGTGTATGGTAATGACCGTCTTTCTCCTCAATGATTATGAAGTGAAGCATAAGGTCAACTGCGACATAGGAAACGACGGCGGTAAAGCCTACGAGCCAAGACTCGGGGAACTCTCGACCGACTATCAAGAACATCCCGAAGAAAGTAAAGGCGAGGAGGTAAGACAGACCATAGTCCACGAGCATCTTGAGACCGGCGAGAGGTGTCGCCAATCGCCTAAGCCTTCGCCAACGCCTCGCTTACAATCGTGCGGATTGTTTCAGGAATCACAGTCGAGGGCCCTGACAAATGGCTGACCCTCATCCAGAACGCAAGCCACCTCCACGCCCTTAACAGGGAGAAGAGTCAGAAGGCATGACCTCCAGAGGACTTACCAGAACCAGCGGCGAGATTCTTGGAATCGTTAAGTAGGTAGGGGGCCCCGTCCGCGCCATGCCTCCCCACCTGACCTGCTATGGGGCGGTCGGGGAGATAGGCGGGAACAAGTTCCTCCTGGAAGACAGAGGGACGAAGGTCTTCCTCGACTTCGGCTCTGGGTTTGCCGACGGCTCCGAGTACTTCGACTCGAGCATCATGCCGAGGACGGTCAATGGCGCCGGAGACCTGTTCGAGTTCGGTCTTCTCCCCGAAATCAGAGGGCTCTATTCAGAAAAGGCCCTGCAGAACACCGAAATCAGATACTCCGAGCCGGAGGTCGACGCCGTTGTCCTGAGCCACTATCACTACGACCACATGGGGAGGATCGAACTTGTCGACCCCAAGATCCCGGTCTATTGCGGCGAGACGACCTCTCTAATCCACGACGCCTACGGCGAGTCGACCGGGTCCCCGCTCGACGGCCACGAGATCAGGAAGTTCAGGACAGGGGACAGGTTCAGGGTTGGCGCCCTGGAGTTCGTGCCGATCCATATCGACCACTCCATCCCGGGGGCCTACGGGTTCGTCATCCACACGAGCGAAGGGGCGGTTGCCTATACAGGGGATTTCCGCTTCCATGGGCCGGCCGGGTCAATGACGTCTGATTTCATAGAAGGGGCCAGGCTGGAGAGGCCGAAGGTGCTCCTGACCGAGGGGACGAGGGTGCACCCCCGCGGCGGGAAGGCGAACATGAGCGAGATGGGGGTGTTGGAAGAAGCGAAGAAGCTTGTGCGCGGGACGAAGGCCCTTGTCTTCTCGACCTTCAGGGGGAACGACGTCGACAGGATCAACACGTTCAACCGTGCCGCCCGGGCCGAAGGGCGGAGGCTCGTTGTCTCCATGAAGATGGCGATCCTTCTTGAGAAGCTCAGGCAGGACAGGAGGCTCGAGGTGCCCAGGGTGGGGAAGGACGTCGACGTCTATGTCAGAAGGAAGAAGTCAGGGAAGCTCGACGATTCGGACTACTATGCGTGGGAGCGCCCGTTCCTGGACAGCGGGGTCAGCGCGGCAGAGGTCCGGAAGAGGCAGGGGGGAGTCTTCTTGCACCTTGAAGCTTGGCACTTCCCCGAGCTCGTGGACATAAAGCCAGAGCGGGGTGGTACGTACATCCATTCGGCCACGGAGGCGTACAACGAAGAAGGGGAGAAGGAGGAGGCGGTGATACGCAACTGGATCGACCATGTCGGGTTCAGATACACCCAGCTCCACGCCTCGGGGCATGCGCCCATGGCAGAGGTAGGGAGACTGGTCGAAGGGGTGTCGGCCTCCACGGTCGTACCGATACATACGGAACACCCTCGCCTTTTCAGGGCGTTCAAGGGGCGGTGGAAGCTGAAGCTCCCGGCGAAAGGGGTCGCCATCACGATTTAGGGATGCGCCCCACGGCGGGAAAAACCAGAAATATCATGCGAGGGCGGCGCATCCGTTGGCGAGCCAAGCCGCCAAGGACCTGGCCGAGGGAGCGATTTCGAAGGCGCGCTCCGTAGGGGCGAGCTATGCAGAAGCCAGGGTGATGGAGACCTGGGAAAGGCAGTTCGCTCTCAAGAACGGCGAGCCACAGCCGTCATTCTTCGCCCAGGGGTACGGCATCGGGATCAGGGTAGTCGCCAACGGCGCTCTCGGGTTCGCCGCCATCAACGACATGAAGAGGCAGACGGTCAACGACATAGCGGCGAAGGCCGTAAGGCTCGCGAAAGCGTCGTCCTCCGTGCTGAAGAAGCCGGTGACGTTTGACTCATCCAAGCCCGCCAGGAAGAAGTGGGAGGCGCCGGAGACAAAGAAGATTGAGAACGCAGACGCGTCATGGCTCAGGAGGGTCCTCCAGGACGTGGACGGGAGGATAGCGGACGGAAGGGCAGGGGTGAAGCTTCCGGGGAGGCTCTTCTTCCTGGAGGCAGACCTCGAGGAGAGATTCTACGTCAACACCGACGGGGCCAGGGTCGAAGGGAGGCTCCCCAGGGTGAACTTCTTCGGGTCCCTCACGGCGATGGAAGGGGGGGAGACCGCCCAGAGATTCATCCAGCAGGGAGAGACCGGAGGGCTCGAAGTCGTGAAGCGGATCAGGCTCGCAGACCTTGTCGAAGAGGAGGCGAGAGTCATGGGGAAGGTGCTGAGGACCGCGGCCAAGCCGCCTAAAGACATAGTCGACGTGGTCCTGAGCCCGGAACTGTCGGGAATCGCTGCCCACGAGTCGGTGGGGCACCCCCAGGAGGCAGACAGGGTCCTAGGACGCGAAGGGGCGCAGGCCGGGGAGTCCTACCTCAAGGCTGACAGCCTGGGGAGGAAGGTGGGGAGCCCCGAGGCGAACGTCAGCGACGACCCGACCTTGCTGCACTCCAACGGCTACGTGCCCGTCGACGACGAGGGGGTGGTGGCCACCAAGAGGCGGCTCATCAAGGAGGGAGTGATCAACGAGTTCCTGCAGAACAGGGCGACGGCGACGGAGTTCGGGCTCAGGAGCAACGGGGCGTCAAGGAGCGTGTCGTTCAACAGGGAACCCATCATCCGCATGTCGAACACCTTCGTGGAGCCAGGGGACTACACCACCGAGGAGCTGCTCAAGGAGGTCAGGCACGGCGTGCTGTTCAAGACGTTCACAGAGTGGAACATCGACGACAAGAGGCTCAACCAGAGGTACGTTGCCCTCGAGGCCTACGCCATAGAGCAGGGGGAGCTGCGGGGGATGGTGAAGTTCCCGGTCCTCGAGATAACGACCCCGAGGCTCTGGGGGAGCGTCAAGGCGAGGAGCAGGCACATGGAGTTCGAAGCGGCGACCTGCGGCAAGGGAGACCCCCAGCAGGGCGCCCCAGTGTGGACGGGGGGCCCGGAGACGCTACTGGCGGGGATCAAGTTGGGGGCGAGGTAGGGTGGACCTGCAGGATCTGAACGAAAGGGCGGTGTCCGTCGCCAAGAAGCTCGGGGTCGACGACGCCGTGGCCCTGAGCGCCAACAGCGCAGACAGCATGATAAGGTTCGCCAACAACTCGGTTACCATAGTCAACAGAGTCGAGGAGGCAGAGCTCTCCGTATACCTTGCCAAGGACGGGAGGAGAGCCATCGCGTCGACCTCGAACCTTGAGCCGGCCGCGGTCAAGAGGTTCGTGTCCGACCTCTTTGGGACCCTGAAGGGGCTCCTGAAGTCGGAGTACGTCTCGCTCCCGAGCAGGGGGGCGAAGTACAGGCCGAGCAGGCTGAGCTACGACAGGAAGCTGGAAGACGTGGATGCGGAGCTCCCGGGGTTCGCGGAGGAGGCCATCGGCTCGTCCCTTGCCGCCGGAGGGAAGAGGGCTGCCGGTGTGATAAACGCGGGCAAGGGGACCGTGGCGATAATGACGTCGGCGGGGACGGAGGGGGTCGACTCGCGTACTGCCATCACCCTGAACATAAGGTCATTCGCCGAAGACGAAGCAAGCGGCCATGGACTGTCGTGCTCCTCTTCCCTGTCGGGGTTCGACCCGGAGGAAGCGGGGAGGAGGGCAGGAGAGGGGGCGAAGAAGATGAAGGATGCCTCCGAACCTGAGCCCGGAAAGTACCAGGTGCTCCTGAGCCCGGCGGTCGCGTCGAACCTGATCGAGACCGTTGCGGGGGCCGCGTCCGCCTTCTCCGTGGACGCGGGGACTTCATACCTGGTCGACATGCTCGGGAAGGGCGTGGCTTCGCCTGCGTTCAGTCTCACGGACCACGGGGTCGTGGAAGGGGGACTGGGCGGACGGGTGTTCGACGACGAGGGAGTGAGGACCAGGACGAACAAGATAATCGACAGCGGGGTCCTGAAGGGGTACCTCCACAACCTCACGACGGCGAAGAAGTGGAAGACAGAGAGCACTGGGAACGCGGGGTTCGTCACCCCCCACCCCTGGAACCTCGAGGTCGGAGCCGGAGACTCGTCGTATGACGAGATGGTGAAGGAGATGAAGAGGGGGATAGTCCTCACCAGCAACTGGTACACCCGCTTCAAGAACTACAGGACCGGGGAGTTCTCGACCGTGCCGCGCGATGGGGCTTACCTCGTCGAGGAGGGGAGCGTCGTCCGCTCCCTGAAGGGGATGAGGGCCGGGGACGACCTGCGGAGGCTGCTGTCCTCCGTCCAGCTGATCTCCAAGGACAGGGAGTGGGTCCAGTGGTGGGAGGTGGACACGCCGACCCTCTGCCCCTGGCTTCTGGTCGACGGCGTGACGATCACCAGAGCCTACGGATAGAAGGAAGGAGAGGCTACGACAGGCGCAGCCTGGGCCTAGGGGACCACCGGGAGCGAATCCAGGGCCCTGGCGAGGGCGCCCGAGTCGGGCTCGTAGTCTACGAGCTTGTTCGCCAGCTTGTCCTCGTAGGCCTTGAGGTCGAGGAGGCCGTGCCCGCTCAGGTTGAAGAGGATGGTCTTGCGCTCGTTCTTCCGTTTGCACTCCATGGCGATGTCTATCGCTGCCTTCACTGCATGGTTGGATTCGGGGGCAGGAACGATCCCCTCGGTCTTTGCCAGGAGGATCCCCGCTTCCATGATCTCGTTCTGGGTGTAGGCGACGCTGCGCATGAACCCCCTGTCGATGAGCATGCACATCGAGGGGGCCTTGCCGTGGTACCTGAGCCCGCCCGCGTGAATCGGAGGGCACTGATAGGTGTGGCCGACCGTGTGCATCTTGATCAGAGGGGTCATCTCTCCCGCGTCGGCGAAGTCATACCTGTACTCGCCCCTGGTCGTGGACGGTACCGCCTTGGGCTCCGCGGCCACAAACTGGGCGCTGCTCTTCCCCCGGAGCTTGTCCCTCATGAACGGATAGGAGAGCCCGGCGTAGTTGCTCCCCCCGCCGATGCACCCGACGATGAAATCAGGGTCGTCCCCGAACTCCTCCATCTGGAGCTTGGCCTCCTGGCCGATGACTGACTGGTGGGTGAGGACGTGGTTCAGCACGCTCCCCAGGGCGTACTTCGTGTTGTCGTGGGTGATGCAGTCCTCGATCGCTTCGCTAATCGCGATGCCAAGACTCCCCGGGTGGTCTGGGTCCTGGTCGAGGAACTTCTGTCCCGCCTTGGTCTTCGGGCTGGGGGACGGGTTGACCTCTGCCCCGTAGACCTCCATCAGGGTCCTTCGGTACGGCTTCTGGTCGTAGCTGCTGCGAGTCATGTACACTGTCAGGTCGATGTCGAAGAGAGCCGTGGCCAGAGCCAGCGCGCTCCCCCACTGTCCTGCGCCGGTCTCGGTGGTGAGGCGCTCCGTGCCTTCTTTCATGTGGTAGTATGCCTGGGCGATGGCTGTGTTGGGCTTGTGGCTCCCGACAGGGTTGAGGTCTTCGCGCTTGAAGTAGATCTTGGCAGGGGTCCCCAGCTTCGCCTCCAGGCGCGTCGCCCTGTAGAGGGGGGTCGGCCTCCCCAGGCGAAGGTATGCCTCCCTGACCTCGTCGGGGATGGGGATGAACTCCTGGGTGGAGATCTCCTGCATGACGCACTCTTTCGCGAAAAGGCGCAGAAGAGGCTCGGGCGCCATTGGTTTCAGCGTCCCCGGATCGAGAGGAGGCGGAAGAGGTTCCGGGAGGTCGTGCTGGATGTTGTAGTAGTCCGTCGGAAGTCTGTCCTGCGAAAGGACCGCTTTGAGCTGGGTATCGCTCATGGGAAGGGGCGACCTTTTCGGGGTTAAATCAAATCGTGACCCGTTCTGTACACGAAATCTGAAGCAGAAACGGGCGAAAGCGCCATAAATGCTCACTTTTAGACATAGTTGTCATGTGGCCCAACGTCCGGAAGCAGTTCGACAGGCAGGTCGTCCGGCCCGAGATCGTCCGGAAGATGATCGCGTGCGGCATGCGCGTGTCCGAGGACGAAAAGATCTACGTAGACGACGTCGAAGTCGACTACACCGCTGTCGCCAAGGCCCTCGATGTGGACAGGCGGGTCGTCAAGCAGACTGCGCAGCAGATCCGGAGGAACAGGTACCTCTACTCCCTCTTCTCGAAGACCAGACCCCTCGGCACGAGCCTGGTGGACGTCGTGTCCCAGCTGGGGTACACGGCAATAATCATAGAGGCAGACCCGAAGTCTCCCGGGGTGATGGCAGGGGTGGCCGAGATACTCTCCCGCCATGGGATGGTGGTCAGGCAGGCGGTGGCCGAAGACCCGGAGATGGTCCCCGATGCCAGGATGACCCTAGTGTTGGAAGGGCAGCTCACTGGGCAGGCGATGGAGGAGCTGAACAGGCTGAAGGTCGTCCGGAGCATCAAGATCCTGAAGTGACATGCCCCGGAAGTTCGACGTCGCGGTTATGCATGACTTCTACATCGACAGGCTCCTCTATGCCGGAGCCATCGGGGGGTTCGCGGACTCGCTGACGGCGAAGGCTGCCGAAGGGGGCGGAGGGATTCACGGGGCGCGCCAGGAGGACGTGCGGGGAGGGAACGCGGTCAACCTGGCCTGCGCCCTCGCCCGGCTCGGCCTCAGGACCCTTCTCATCACCCACAGCGACCCGGCCCACGAAGTCATTCTTCGGGAGGCGTTCGAAGGCCTTGATGCAGAGCTCAGGGTCAAGCCGCGCCCGACGGCCCTGACCGTCGCCCTCGAAGGAGACGTAAACGTCATGCTGGGAGACGGGAAGGGGGCTTCGGACTTCGGGCCCGGACTGCTGGACAGAAGCGACTGGCGGGCCCTGGAGGACTCGAGGGTGGTCTGCTCTGTCAACTGGGCGATCAACCGGCGCGGGACTGAACTCCTCCTCGCCCTCAGGAAGCGCCTCGGCCCCAGCAAGCCCATCTTCTTCGATCCTGCAGACTTCAGAGACCGGGGGAAGGACTTCGACGACCTGCTGGAGGTCCTTCTGGCCAAGCGCCCGGTCGACTGGGTCAGCATGAACGAGCAGGAGGCGGCCGCTGCGGCGAGCGCGCTGGAAATCGCGGGGGGCGACCTCGGAGAAATGTGCAGGGCCCTGGCGAAGAGGCTCGGTGTCGTCTTCGACCTGCACGCAGACAAGGCGTCTTATTCGAGCGAGGGGACGAGGGTGTCGATGGCGAGGGTAAGCGCCGTCAGGCCGCTGCGCCTTACCGGGGCGGGAGACGTTTGGGACGCTGCGGCAATATACGGGAGGCTCCGGAAGATGGGCGAACCAGACAGGCTGAAGTTCGCCAACGCGGCGGCGCGGCTCTATCTGAAGAACAGGGTCGCGGAGCCCCCCACCCTGGCGCAGGTGAAGGGAGAGCTCTGACTACTTCTCCAGCATCCTCGAGAAGGTCCATGCGACTGTGTTGAGTATCTCGTTGAGCCTGGCCTTCTCCCTGTAGTTCTCTATCACCAGCTTCTCGATGGAGCCGTTGCTCTCCTCCAGGTCGAAGCGGAGCTCGGACCCCTTGGGGAGCTTGCCCGCCTTCACGAGGTCTTCGTCCTTGGTCTTCATCCCCTGCAGGATCTTCCCCATCAGGAAGGACCTGAACGGAGGCGTGGCTGACTTCAGGGTGACCCCTGCGGGCTCGATCTCGACGGCGTCGGCTGTGACCGAGGCCCTTCCTATCACCTGGCCCCCCTTGTCCCTCTTGAGCTCCCTTACTTCTGCCGCCTCTCTCGATTCGGCCATCATCTCGATGGCAGGCTTGAACGTCGAGGCCCTGAGGGATGCGTCCACATAGCCGAGGGTCTCGCGCAGCCGCTCCATCTCCTCCTGAAGCTGGGCGATCCTCCCTTCGAGCCAGAGCTTGGTCTCGGCAGCCTTCTTGACGTCGCTCTCGGACGTGGCCATCGATGCACTGCCGGGGGTGTTCTGCTAAAAACGTTAGCGAGCTGGGAAGACTTGGGGAGGGGCGTCGCTGAAAGTGTTAAGACCGCTTGCCCCACGGCGCCCTGGTTGCTCCATGCGAAGGGGCGCTCCTACTTCGTTGCGAGCGCCGCGGTCTTTGCGGTGATCTACGCCATCCTCGGCCTCTTCCCGGTCTCAGCCTACGTTGGGGTCAGCAACTTCCTGACGTTCAGGGATGTCGTCAGCCCGCTGGCGGGGATGCTCTTCGGTCCGTGGACCGGCGGATTCTCCATGATAATCGGGAACTTCGTGGACTTCCTTCAACAAACCAGCGGTGTTCGACTACCTGGACTTCGTTCCGGACCTCGCTTCAGCGGTGCTGGCGGGGCTGGTGTTCACTGGAAGAAGGAAGATTGCAGTCGCGCTTCCGCTGGTACCGGTCGCCTGGTACTCGCTCGACCCGCTGTCGGCTGACGTGATATCGGTCCAGGGGACCCCGATCCCCTTCTTCTGAATGCACGCACTGTCAATTGTTTCCCTCTGTGTGGCCCTGGCGTTCGACGCAAGGGGGAGGCTGAGTCGGCTGAACCCCGCGTTCGTGGGGGCGACCGTCTTCGCCTCTACCATGACTGGGCACATGGCAGGAAGCATACTCTATGAGAACACAACGGTAAGAGTCAACCAGCTCTTCAGCCCGAAGACGCTGCAGACCAACTGGGTCGCCGTCTTCTACGCATACCCGGTCGAGAGACTCCTGTTCACCATCCTGGGGATCGCGATCGCGGTCCCGGTCCTGCGGGGGGTATCCAGGAGGAGAGACGGAGCGGCGTCGCTTGGTCCTCGAACCGATTAGGCAGCACATTTTAATGAGGTGAGGCGGGGTTCTGCCCCCGATGTCAAGGCAGGCCGTTGCTTACGACACAGTCCTGGAGCATATCCGCAAGCTGATACAGGAGCAGGCCGAGCGCGCCGAAAGGATCGGCAAGCCGATCGAATGGGTAGACTACACGAAGCTCCCGAAGCTCGTGGTCGGGGTCATCGGCGGTGACGGCATCGGCCCGATCATCGCGAAGGAGACCACCAGGGTGCTGAAGGAGCTCCTGAAGGATGAGACAAAGGCAGGGAAGGTCGAGATAAGGGAGATCGAAGGGCTCACGATCGAGCGCAGAATCAAGCTGATGCAGCCTCTCCCTGACGACGTCCATGGCGAGATCAAGAAGTGCCACGTCCTCCTGAAGGGGCCGACGACGACCCCGGAGGAAGGGAGCGGGATGCCGAACATCGAGAGCGCCAACATCGCGATCAGGAGGGCCTTCGACCTCTTTGCGAACGTGCGCCCGGTGAGGGTCCCTTCGCAGGGGATCGACTGGGTCTTCTTCAGGGAGAACACCGAGGGGGAGTACGTCCTCGGGAGCAAAGGGCTGATGGTGACCCCGGACATGGCCATGGACTTCAAGGTCATCACCAGGCCCGGTTCCGAACGGATAATCCGCCTCGCCTTCGAGCACGCCCGGAAGACTGGGAGGAAGAAGGTCACGGTGGTCACCAAGGCCAACGTCATAAAGACGACCGACGGGCTCTTCCTTGAGACGGCCAAGAGGGTCGCCAAAGAGTTCCCAGAGATAAAGTGGGACGGGTGGTACATCGACGTGTTCACCGCCAAGCTGATCGACGAGATGAGAAGGAGGGAGTTCGAAGTGATCGTCCTCCCCAACCTCTATGGCGACATCGTGACGGACGAAGCCGCCGAGATCCAGGGAGGGGTGGGGACCGCGGGGAGCGCCAACATCGGGGCGAGGTTCGGGATGTTCGAGGCCATTCACGGCTCTGCGCCAAGGATGATCTCCGAAGGGAGGGGGCAGTACGCCGACCCGCTCAGCCTCATGAGGGCCGCGGTCATGATGCTCGAGCACGTCGGGATGATAGAGAAGAGCAGGAAGCTGGCGAAAGCCCTGGACGTCTGCAGCATCTACGAGGATAAGGCGAAGATCACGGGTCGCCCTGGCGGGGCAACGGCCAGCCAGTTCGGGGACTACGTGATCTCCACACTGGCGGACCGGAACCTCGACGAAAAGTGGGCGTCGTACCAGAAGAGCTGAGAATACCCTAGCCGTGAATGCGGAAGTCGCGGTGGTTCCTGGGGGCCGCAGACACCACGTCGAGCTTGTCGACCCGCGCCCTCGGAGGACCAGACCTGGCCCAGTCCAGAATCTTCCTGACGTTCCCCTCGTCCCCTTCGAGGAAAGCCTCCACCGAGCCGTCCGGAAGGTTCCTCACCCACCCCCTTACTCCCAGGTTGGCTGCCATCTGCGCCATGCTCGAGCGGAACGACACCCCATGCACAAGCCCCCTTATCCTGACCCGGACCGCGGTCGCCATCGCCCTCACCGGATCCCGGGGAACAGCCCAGTTATCCCTGTGGCTATGAAAGACACGGCGAGCGCGGCAATGAGCAGCGCCGTTATCCTTGAGAGGGCTATCGTCCCGTTCTTCCCCATGGCTCTCCTGACCCATTCGGAGCTCGAGAGGACCACGTAGGAGAGGACGGCGTTGCAGGCGATGACGACCAGGGCCAGGAAAGGACTGTAGGGTGAAGCGGAGATGATGATCACCGTAGAGATGGCTCCCGGGCCTGCGAGCAGGGGGGTCGCCAGAGGGAACGCCGCGATGTCCGAAGGCTCCAGCCCCCTGGACCGCTCCTCATCCCCCTGGAGGTGGTCGACCGCGACGATGAAGAGGATTATCCCCCCGGCGACGCGGAAGTCGTTGATGGTTATCCCGAAGATTTCGAAGATGAGCCACCCGAAGAGGGCGAACAGCACGAGTATCACAGTTGAGATTATCACGGCCTGTCTGACGATGTGCCTCCGGTCCTCCGTGACCCCCTCTGTCAGCCCGATGAAGATGGGGACGGTGCCGACCGCGTCGACCACAGCGAAGAGGAGGACGAAAGCCTCGAAGAACAGAGCGATGTCGAACGCGAAGAATGACGAAATCAGCGACAATGCTTCAACGTCCTGCGCCGACCAAACGGATAAATAAGCAATTGAGCAAAATCGCAGTCCAGCCTTGTCCCAGGTCGACGAGTCTGCCATCGACTCCGCCATGGCGAAGATCATGGACCCCGAGCTGGGACGGCCCATCACCGACCTCAAGCTCATCGACAAGCTGACTGTCAGCGGAGGGTCCGTGGACCTGGAGTTCCACCTGACCGCCCCGTTCTGTCCGCCGATGTTCGCCCTGAAGATTGCGAGTGACATCAAGGCAGGGCTGCTCTCGGTCCCTGGAGTCGCCGATGCTAGGGTCACCCTCCGTGGGCACTACCTGGCCGAGGCGGTCAACAGACAGGTCAACAGACCACCCCGGGTGCAGTAGGTCGGCAACGGGGAGCAGGGAGAGGGTCGCCGAGTACCTTTCGAAGTCGGGGCTGAAGGTCGAGCTGCGCCAGTTCGACGAGAGCACCAGGAGCTCTGCGCTGGCCGCCCGGGCCCTGGGGTGCTCGGTGGCAGAGATAGCGAAGAGCGTGGTCTTGGTCGGCGCGGGAACCGCGGTCGTGATAATCTCTGGAGACAAGAAGGTTGACCCAGCCAAGCTTGCCAGGGAGACAGGGGAGGTGATGCGGGTTGCGACCCCCAACGAGGTGAAGGAGAGGACCGGCTTCCCGATCGGTGGAGTCCCCCCGTTTCCGCACGGGGCCGAGGTCCTGGTCTACCCGGACGCTTCACTGAGGAGGTTCAGCCAGGTGTGGGCGGCTGCAGGGACCCCGAACGCAGTCTTCAAGATCGGCGCGTCGGACCTCCTGGGGCACCTGGGGAGGGGTCCGTTCGACCTTGCGGCCGAGCAAGGGTAAATAGAAGTAAAGAGAATCGCCTCCGGGGACGGAGAGGCGTGCCTTCCAGGAAAGCGATCGAAATGGGGAAGGGGACCATCCTGGTCTCCCTTCCGAAGGAGTGGATCAGGAAGAACGGAATCAAGAAGGGCGCCGAGTTTTCAGTCGAAGAGATCTCCCCGAGGAAACTCCTCGTGAGCCCCCGGGAGGGAGCCGAAGATGAACAGAAGGAAATCGTCGTCGACTATCCGGGGGACGACATCGGAGAAGTGACCAACGACCTGACAGGGGCCTACCTCCTCGGGTTCGACAAGATCAGGATAGTCGGCGCGAAGACGATAACCCGCGAAGACAGGGCAGGCATAAAGACGGCCCTCGGGAGGCTCGTGGGCCTGGAGATACTCGACGAAGATTCGAGGAAGATCTCCATGCAGTTCCTGCTCGAAGAGAGGGCGATTATCCCTGAGACCCTCGTGAGGAGGATGTCGGGGCTCCTTGACGGCATGCTGAAGGACGTGGCCGAGGCGCTAACGCGGGGGGACGGCAAGCTCCTGACACTGGTGGGGGAGCGCGACGACGAGGTCGACCGCCTCTACTTCCTCCTCGTCAGGGCGACCAGGGCCGCGGTGGTGAGGCCGGAGGTCGCGGAGCGATATGGGCTCTCTCCTGTGGACCTCTTGGACTACCGGGTCCTTGCCAGCTTCCTGGAGAGCATCGGGGACGCCGTGGGCGAGCTCTCCCGCAAGCTCCTTGGCGGGCTCGGAGCGAAAAGGGCGTCCCAGGAGTACGCGGCCTGCGTCACGAAGCTGAAGAAGATGAACGAGCTCGCCACCCAGGGGTTCATCTCGCGGCGGGCAGGGAGGCCGAGGACAATCAGCAAGCAGGTGGCCTCCATGGCTCAGGAGGTCTCCCAGACCCTCGCCTCGGTGGCCAAGAAGACCGAAGGGGACAGCGCGGCGACCGCGGAGATACTGGCCTCCCTCGAAAGGGTAAGCAGGCTGCTGGTCGACGTCTCGGACCTGGCGGTCATAACCCAGCAGGTCTCCTAGACCCTCGGCTCCGGGCCCTCTCTGTCCGGAGGCCGACGAACAGTCGGCGGACTTGCGGCAGCTCAGACCCGGGGCGTTTCCATTCACCTACACAGTTTCCTCCGCCGAACCCGCTTTTACGTCACCCTCGGCAGCACCAGCTGGTGGGCACGTCGGCCGGACCCGGTGCCCTGCCCGCGGACCTGCCAGGGCCCGCTCCAATACACATACATACGGGGCCATCAACTGACGAAGTGAGGGTCGAGCAGAACGACCGAAGTTGAAGTTACAAAAGAGAAGAAAGGAGAGGGCCGGTTGATGGGGTTCATACGAAAGCCGCAGGTCCTGGCGGGGAAGGAGCCCGTAGACACCATAGATGCCCTGATTTCCCAGGTCAGAGTCGACACCCTCCTCCCGTCCAGACTTGCAGAGTCCGCAGCCGAGGTGAGGCGCAACATCGAAGCGGCCACTCAGCTGTACAAGCCCGAAGTGCTCCGAGACCTCGTCATACAGCTGGGGTCGTCGGGAACGCAGAAGAGATTCGCAAACGTTGCACTGCACACCGCGAGGGCACAGCTGAAGGACTTCAGGGAAAAACTGGAAAACGACAGCAGAAAATTCGCAGAAGTGAAAGCCCAGTATGACGCCGCATGGAGCTCTCTGAAAGAGGAACAGGCTCCGATGATGGAGTTCCTGGCAAGGCATGCGCCATCGGATGGCAGGGTCTCTTCCCTGGGGGAGCAGCTGAAGAAGTACACGGAGGCCATGGAGGGGGCCAAGGAAGACATCGACAGCCTCGGGACCCTCATATCGTCCTCAAGGGACTCGGTCTCCCGGCTGGAAAAGGACATAGAAGCCGCGGCCAAAGGCTACAGCAAATAGCGCCGAAAGACTGCCTTCTCGCCCCGCCGACGCCGTTCCTGACCGCGAACGGGCCCGGGTCCGTCCTGGCAGGATGTCCAGCGAAATCGTCCCGGAGGCGGCATAGGTCGGCTATCCCCGGCATTACCTCGACCATAGTCTGTGAACGACGCCTTGCCAAGGACAGAAGCCAAGTGCCGCTGAGACCTTCGAATCGAGGGAGTCCTGGCCGTCTGATCTTGTTCGGATGCGTTCTGGGAAAGGGTTTATTTCTCTGAGGACAGCATCCCCATACTTGCCCCGCCATCCTTCGGCTTCTCCGTCGGCCGGGCGCCTGCCCGCCAGGGGGGGTCCTCAGGCCACCCGCAACGAAAGTGCGTTCTTGCGAGGAGGCTTGTAGATGCCCAAGTATCTGTTCGTGACCGGAGGGGTGATGTCCGGGCTGGGCAAGGGCATAATCACCTCCTCGGTAGCCAAGCTCCTGCAGCTGTCGGGGGCCGAGGTCACCTCCCTGAAGATCGACCCCTATCTCAACTTCGACGCCGGCACGATGAACCCCTACACCCACGGAGAGGTCTTCGTCACCGACGACGGCGGGGAGACCGACATGGACATCGGGAACTACGAACGGTTCCTGAACCGGGACATGACGAAGGCAAACAACATCACCACCGGCCAGATCTACAAGAAGGTCATCGACGACGAAAGGAGGGGGAAGTTTCTCGGGAAATCCGTCCAGATTATCCCGCACATAACTGACGAAATCAAGAGAAGAATACGCGAGCTGGGAGAGAAAGAGGAGGTGGACGTCCTGGTCGTCGAATGCGGCGGAACGGTCGGGGACATCGAGAGCCTACCGTTCCTGGAGGCGTTCAGGCAGATGAGGATGGAGGAAGGGCCGTCCAGGACCCTGTTCCTCCACGTGAGCCTTGCCCCCGAGCTCTCCGTCGTCGGGGAGATGAAGACGAAACCCACCCAGCACAGCGTGCAGGAGATGAGGAGGATCGGGATTCAGCCGGACATCATCGTGATAAGGGGGACGAGAGCCCTCCCCCAGGAGACGAAAGAGAAGGTGTCTCTTTTCACCAGCGTCCCGGTAGAGAGCGTGATCTCCGACCCCGACGTCGAGTCGATCTATCAGGTCCCCCGGCTCCTCGAAAGGGAAGGGATACTCAAGCCGATACGCAGGCAGTTGGGGCTCCGGACGAAGCTCGACATGCGCGGGTGGAACGCCGTCGCGGACAGGTTTGCAGACCGCCGCCTGACGGTGAGGATCGCCATGGTCGGGAAGTACGCCAACCTTGCCGACAGCTATGTGAGCGTCAACCAGGCGCTTTCTCAGGCGGGCGCGGTGAACGGCGCCGGCACGAGGATATCGTGGATCGAGTCCGAAGAGATCGAAAAGGACCCTGCGAAGCTGGAGCTGATGAAGGCCTACGACGGGGTCGTCCTTCCGCAGGGGTTCGGGAGCAGAGGCATTGAAGGGAAGATCGCGGCTGCCAACGAGGCGAGAGTCGCCGGGATCCCATTCCTCGGGCTCTGCTACGGTTTCCAGCTGGCGAGCGTCTCGTTCGCGAGGCACGCCCTCGGATTGAAGGGGGCGAACACGACCGAGGCTGACCCGGAGACACCCCACCCGGTCATCGACCTACTCCCTGAGCAGCGGGAGGTGACCGACCTCGGCGGGACCATGAGGCTCGGGGGGCACGACGTCTTCCTCACGAAGCCGAGCAGGGCCTACGACATCTACCGGGCCGAGAAGATAAGGGAGAGGCACAGGCACAGGTATGAGCTGAACCAGAAGTACCTGAAGAGGTTCGAGGAGAAGGGGATGAGGTACACGGCCTTCAGCGACAATGGCAGGAGGGCCGAGATCCTTGAACTGGAAGGCCACCCGTTCTACATGGCGACGCAATACCACCCAGAGTACATCAGCCGGCCGGAGAGGCCCGAGCCGATCTATGTGGCGTTCTTGGAGGCGTGCGTCAGACGCGCCAGGCAGATGGAGAGGACGCCAGAGAAGCTGAGGACGTTAACCCGCTGAGTAGAGCCTCGCCAGCTTCAGGGCCAGTTCCACGGCCTCGCGGGGACCCTTTGCGAACAGATACAGGTTGGGTTCGATCCCGGCTCCCCCCTCATCGATGATTGCCTCGAACCCGTCCTTCGACGAAGCGAGCTTCCGCTCCAGCGCGTCCGAAGTAGGGTCGTCGCCCCCTCGCGGGTAGTCCCCTATCTTCATCGTCCTGACGCCGTCCTTCTTCAGCACCTTGGCCATCCGGCCATCATAGCGGACGTTGATGCACGCCCTCAACTGCGGCCTGCTCCGCATCGACAGCAGCAGAACCTTGGACATATGGATGGAAGCCCCCGGTTCAGGGGGGAGCATGGCTCTGGCCCTCCCCCTCACCCTGACGATTCTCCCTGGGATGGCCACGACCTCTCCTGGAGTCGAGGCTCCTGGAGCTGCATAGGCGATGTTCACGGAGACCTCCGGCATCACCTCGATGAAGTCGGGGGAATCTTCTAAGAGACTGGCGGCCGCAGCCACCTCTGAAATCACTTCGGCCAAGGGTCCCTGCCGACCACCGTACTCTTTGATGCAGAAGTCACAGTCGACGAGTTGAGGGTGCACGTCACGGTGGGCAGGGCAGACGGCCCCGGCCCCCAGGAGGCCGGTCCAGATCCTGTTCAGGGTCTCGACCCCGTGCACTGCCCCCCTGGTCAGGTCGTCCGCGAGTAGAGTCGAGTCCCGATCTGCTCTGGTCCGATCGATGGAGAACTTGGAGAGCTCGTCGTAGGCCCTCGTCGGGCCAGCCGAGAGGTAAAGGCTGACTGAAGCCTGGGTCACACCCAGCATCGAGGAGATCTTGTTCTGTGATCGTCCCCTTGAACGCAGGTGGATTGCTATCAGCTGCCTCATGGCTGGGAGGTAGGTGCCCATCATCAACTCGTCAGGAGGCTGCACGCATAAATGACTTATTTACTGATTTATAACCTTCACCGCTTCCGCTCTGCCGTGCAGTCCCCCGATGTCTCGATGCGAGAGAACGGATCCCCAGGCCGCAGCACCCTTCTTTCGGTCATAGCGGTCTTCTCAGCCCTCGTAGCCTTGGGGACCTTCATGACTATCCCGCTCCCGCCACCGGTTTTCGAGATCATCTGGTCTCCGGTGGTCTTCCTCACCTTGGCTTACTTTACTGATCCCGCTACGTCGTTCAGCGCGACGGCCATGGGCGGCTTTCTGGGGGAGGCGCTCAACGTCGCCTACAAGGCAGGAGGTTCCCCAATCTACCCCTTCGGGATGGTCTGGTCTACGGGGCCGATGGTCCTGTTCGTCTACTGGGCAAGAAAGAGAGGGACGAAGGCCCTCGCCCTGGCGATGACCGCCGCAATCATCTTCGAAACCTTGGGCTTCTTCCTTGCCGATTGGGCGTTCTACGCCTATGGTCTCTTCGGGTATGGGTCACCCAGCGATGCGGTCACCGCCTTCTGGGCCGCGTTCCCGGACGTCCCAACCACCATGTTCCAGCTTGTCTACATCCCGGTCGTGCTATATCTGATCAAGATGTCCGCACCAGCGTTCAAAAGGCTCGGGTTCGGATAGGGGCGGCCTTTGGCCTCAGGGGGCAAGGAGAGCAGAGACTTCATGGAAGAGGTCGTGTATGCCAACCTTGGTTTCCCTTCTAAGAAGCTCCGGGTGGGTCCGGCTAGAGGGTTGGACAACGGCGTGGTCTCCCTTGGGAACGGGAATGTCATGGTTACGACCATCGACCCGGTCTCGGCCATCCCTCGGTTCGGGATGAAGCTTTCAGGGTGGCTGAGCGTGCATCTCATCGCCTCCGATTTCACGTCTTCCGGAGTCGACCCCGAGTTCGCCATATTCAGCTACAACTTTCCCCACGCAATGAACTCCCGCGAAAGGGAGGAGTACATCCGGGCCATCGGTGCCGAGTGCAGGAAGCTCGGAATCGCCATCGCGGCCGGGCACACCGGGACCTACCCGGGAGGAGGCTACACTGTCATCGGCTCTGGCACGATGATCGGGTTCGCAAAGGAGGGGAGCTACCTCACCCCGGCGATGGCCAGGGCAGGGGACCGAATCCTGATGACCAAGCATGCAGCAATCGAGGCGGCGGCGTCCCTGGCGCTCTCCTTCCCGGCGTACGTCGAGCGCAAAATCGGACCAGGCGTCGCTAGACGAGCGAGGTCTCTGATCAATCTGTGCACGACCGTCGACGACGCAAGAACCGCGAGGAGGGCAGGGCTGGGGGCAGAGGGGGTCACGTCGATGCACGACGCCACCGAAGGAGGAGTTCTGGGCGCCCTCGACGAGATGGCGGGAGCGTCCGGGAAGCGGTTCGAGGTCGAAGCCGCAAGGATTCCGGTCTCGAGGGAGGCTGCCGCGGTCTGCAAGGCCTTCGGTATTGACCCGCTGGTCACCATGGGAGAGGGAGCTCTGCTCATTACCTGCAATCCAAGGAAGGTCGACGACGTGACGAAGAAGTTGAAGAGGTCAGAGACAGAGGTGACCGAAATCGGAGTCGTGAAGGTAGGGGAGGGCCTCAAAGTCATGGACGGAGACAGGTCCAGGGGCTTCAGGTCGGGGCAGGATACGTACTGGGCCGCCTATGAGGACGCCGCTCGGCAGGGGTTCAGCTAGAAGGCTATCGCATCATTTGATATAACATGGGACTGGAGCACCGAGCTGCCAGTTGTCCACCTCCGAGAGCGCGGCAAGGGCTCTGAAGTCACTGAAGGAAGAGGAGTGGAGGACCCTCGCAGGGCTCGAGCGATCGACTTCGGGCTCCGGCACCCCTGACCTGGGGAGGATTTCCCGGATGGCCCGTCTCCCCCCTGAACGGGTGAGTTTCGCAGCCGACGCGCTCGAGAAGAAGGGGATGATCATGCGGAGAGGACACGGGTACGTGCTGACCAAGGAAGGGGTGGAAGTGATGGCCCTGAAGGACTATGTGAAGAAGGACCTGATCTTCGCGCTGGGAGCGGTCATCGCCAAGGGGAAGGAGTCGGATGTCTACGAGGCACTTACCGAAGAGGGGACGGCCTACGCCCTGAAGTTCTACAAGATCGGGAGAGTGAGCTTCACCAACATAAGGAAGACGAGGGTGAGAGAATCTGCGGACTTTCGGAGCTGGATGACAGCCAACTACGATGCCGCCAGGAGGGAATATGACGCCCTGAGGAAGCTGCAGGGCCTCTCCCCCGCATTTCCGAAGACAATCGCCTATAGCCGGAGCACCGTACTCTTGGAGGAGCTGTCAGGAGTAAGGCTGTCCAACCGGCCCTACCTGGAGAACCCGGGGTCAGCCCTCCGGACGATAATTGAAGCAATGCAGACCGCGTATCTCCGGGCCAAGCTAGTGAACGCCGACCTCAGCGAATACAACATCCTATCGGATGGGGCCTCGGTCTGGCTCATCGATTGGCCCCAGGCGGTAGAGGCTTCGCACCCGAACAGTCCCGAGCTGCTGATGCACGATGTGAAGGCGGTGGTCGCATTTTTCAGGAGGGCGTATGCCATCGACTTGGACCCGGATGCCGCCTTCGCCTACATCACAGGCAGAGCGAAAGGACTAGAATAGCTCTATCTTCTTCTGCAGTATCAATTCCGTAACCCGGCGTATGTCGCCGAGGGAGTCGTTCATTATCGACTCGATGTCCCCTTCGACTGCGGACATCCTGGAACCGCGCTCCATCACCACTGCGGCGCTGGCTATGAGAGGCTGGTCTATGGGTCTCCCGATTCTGCTGAGGATCCTGACATATGTCTCCCTGACTGTCGGGACCTTCTTCACAATATCCCTGGCGGTGAGGACCGCCAGGGCGTTGAGTATCTTGCCTGTGTGGTTCACGGGGTTCTTCCCTGCCGTCGCCTCCATGGAATACTGCCTCATGGGAGATATGAGCCCGTTGACCCTGTTGCCTCTCCCGGTGTTCCCGTCGTCCCCCATCTCTGCCGATGTGCCGGTGACGGTCAGGTAGAACTCGCCGTGCTTGGGGTTATCGGCCGCATTCAACTTGAAGTTGACATCCAGTCTGGTCTTCGATGCCAGCCTGTCCAACTCCTCCGACACGTCCTCGATGACGCTGGTGTAGTGGCTCGCGTCGGGGACCTTTGAGCTGACCATGGCAGCCGCCACCGTGGTCTCGAGACGCTTTCCCCGCCTCAGCCCCATCACCTTGACGTCCTCTCCGACCTCAGGGTACTTCTTCTTGAAAGCGTGTGAGTTGAGCAGCTTCTCTGCCGACAGGATGAGGGTCTCAGTGGGGGTCAGCGGAGCGTAGCCTACCCCGATCGACGTGTCGTTCGAGACGGGCATGGCCCCCTTCCTCATGAAGACGGCCACCAGGTCGCGTGACCCCTGCTTGATCTTCGTGTCGATGACCATGTGTCTGTCCGGGTCCAGGAAGCGCATGGTCTCCCTGATGAACCCGCGAATCGACTTCCTGGCTATCTCTTCCACAGGGACCCTGACATCCTTCCCTCCGAAGGGGACGGTATCGGTGGCCCTCCCGGCGACCATCAGGTAGATGGGCGAGAGGACCTTCCCACCTCCGAAGCGTGGGTCCGACTTCCCCCCGACCAGGATCCCCTTGTCCACGTTGTGGTGGAGGATCGCCCCGAAGCGGTCCTGGTAGTACCTGCTGAGGCCGAGAGAAACGGCCTCGGATGCTCCGTCGATCAGGCTGTCGGGGTGCCCCTTCCCCTTTCGTTCGACTATTTCGACGTCCAGGTCGGCCACGGCGTGGCCCCTAATCTCCTCTACGTGCAGAGGCCTCCGCACCCGGGAAGCGGACCCCCTCAGAGTCGGTCCTCTATCTTGACGTAGAGGACGTTGTTCCCGCGGATGACGACCTTGCCGTAGTTCGCGACCTTCGAGCCGTTCTCTGTCTCCTCCGCGTCTACGATAATGACGTTCATGTACGGGTCGACGTTGGCCATCTTCCCCTTGTACTCGATCTCGTTCTTGAGCCTCACCGAGACCTGCTTGTTTGTGGCCTTCTGCAGGATGGTGAGCGGTCGCTTTGTCTGCGAAGGAGTCGGCGGATTCACTTCAGAACTTTTCCGCAGGCCGCCTCCTCACAGTTAAAAAGACATCGGTAGTGAAAGCGAGTGCATCGGGGGTCCGGGGACAAGACGTCAGGCTCGCTGGAGACTGCGGACGGGGCGATCAGGCGGCTCGCTTCCTTCCCGACCTTCGTCACAGGCTCGAAGAACCTGGACGCCCTCCTTGGGGGAGGGTGCAGGGCGGGGACCATCACTCTGCTGTACGGGCGCAGCAACAGCGGGAAGACCCAGATCGCGATGCAGTCGGCCATGCGCTGCGCCCAGGCAGGGAGGAGGGCCCTGTTCATCGACACCGAGGGCTCGTTCAGGCCCGAGAGGGTGGAGGAGATGGCCAAGGCGAGAGGGCTGGAGCCCGACGGGATCCTCAACAGAATCGTCTATGTCAGGTCTGACTCCGCCCCGGAACAGATGGAGACCATCAGGATGATGCAGACCAGGGGGGCGACGGCATCGGCGGCCTTCGTGGTGGTTGACACCCTGACCCGGAACTTCTCACTCGAGTTCCCGGGGAGGTCGAACCTGTCGAGCAGGCAGGCGGCCCTGAACGTCCACCTTAGCGAGATGGCGCGGGACGCCTATCTCAACGGGAGAGCGTATCTCCTCACGAACAGGGTGACCTTCGGAGACCAGCAGGACGTCGGGATAGGAGGCAGGACCGTGGACCAGCTCGTCCAGACGACGGTCCTGCTCGAGAGGGAGGGAGGGAAGGTGAGGGCCTCCGTCGTCGGTTCCGGAAGGCATGCGGTGGCCGAGGTAGGCGCTGCAGGCGTCGACTGAAAGTGACCGATTGTTGAACTATTTTGAGCCTCGGAGTTGAACAATGTTAAATATCGTCTCTTGGGCGTGCTCACGAGCAAAGTCGTGCAGGCCAGCATCGCATCCATACTCGACTCACTGAAGAGGTCAGACCTCGAGGAGGCCAAGCGCAAGATCCAGGCGCTGACCCCCGAAGTGAGGTCTGAAAGGGAGAAGGGAGGGCTCTTCGCTGCGACAGGAATCTATGCGAGCATGTCGAAGGCGAAGGAGGGGACGATGCAGACCTGGGACACGGGCAGAATCGAAAGGGCGGCGAAGTCCATCAGTGCCAGCCAGATGGCGGACGAATTCGACGCGGGGTACGCCGAGACCCTGGTGAACTACTCGAAGCTCATATCGAGTAGCCAACAGTCTGCAGCGTGAAGAAGAGCATCCAGGTGAACAGGAAGGTCATCACGTAGCCACCTACGCCGGTGCTGTACACCTTCCCCTGTTGCTCCCTCGGGATTCCTCGATACCAGGTGAAAAGCGCAGCGTAGTAGGTCAGAAGGTACACTCCGATGCCTATGGTGAGTCCGATGGTCCAGTCCGTCCCGGCCGAGTTCTGAAGGACCTGGGTGAGCACCCCTGCGAGCACGGCGGAGCCTATCCTGGTCCAGTATAGCTTATCAAACGCAAGCGACGGCAGAGGCTTCATGGCCGAGCTGTCGGGCTTCGAAGTCTTGGGGCTGCTCAATGAAGTAGGAGCGGCGCTTCGAGGCACGTATATTAACAATATTCACAGGCTCGGGGGGTCTCAGCTTTTCCGTTTCAGGAAGCCTGAGGCGGAAGACCTCTGGCTGGTCGTCTCTCCGAAGCGGGGCGTCTGGCTCTCCAGGAGCGTGAAAGAGAGGACCGAGACCACCGAGTTCACCACCCAGCTCAGGTCTGAGCTCGAGAGGTCAAGGTTCGTCGGCGCGAGCCAGGTCGGCCTTGATCGGATCTTTGAGCTGGAGTTCGAGGGCAAGGAGAAGCGCACGCTGATCGTCGAGCTGATGCCGCCCGGGAACGTGGTGGTTACCGATGCAGCCGGGGGAATCCGGACCGCGCTGCATGAGGTGCGGACCCCGGCCAGGAGGGTGACGAAGGGTTCAGTCTACAGGCCCCCGGCCCAGACACGTCTGAGCCCAGCCGGGCTCCGAGAAGAAGACGTAGCCGCGATGCTGAAGGAGGAGAAGACGGCCGGGAGCGCAATCGGCAGACACGTTGCCCTCCCCCGCAAGTACGTGTCCGAGTGTCTCGCGCGGCTGAGACTCACCGATGGCTCCCCCTCTTCCGACCTCGAGGGCAGAGGGTCGGAGGTCGTCCGGACCCTCACGGAGATGGTGAAGGAGGCCCGGGAGCGACCGAGGCCATGCATCTGCGAGACCCCGAGGGGGGACGAGATCTTCGTCTTCCCGCCGACGGGGCTGAACGTGAAGGACTCGGCCGAGACCCTTTCTGAGCTCTGCGACCGGCTCTTCCTGCAGGAAGCCCAGGCAGAACCGGTGGCGGAGTCGCCCCAGGAGACGAGGCGGAAGGAGATGGAGGTGACCATATCGAGACTGAGGGCGGAATCTTCGTCGCGACTGGCGGAAGCGTCGAAGCTGAGGGCCGCCGCCGCCAGGGCTCGTTCGTCCACCATCGAGGAGGCGACCCGCATCCTCCGGGACTCCGGGGTGAGGTCTTCGAGGGAGCCTGGTTCTCCGGCGTCGGTCTCGTCTCTGCTGTTCGATCAGGCGAAGAAGCTCGAGCTGAAATCCGCCGAGGCTGTCGAAGCAGCGGACAAACTGGAGAAGAAGGTCCCCAGGGCCCGCCCCAGAGGGCCTAGGCAGACGAGGCCCCTTTCGGTTCGGAAGCAGGAATGGTACGAGAGGTTCAGATGGTTCTTCACGAGCCGTGGAAAACTCGCAGTGGGCGGAAGGGACGCCCAGACGAACTCCACGCTCATCAGCAGGCACCTGGAGGATGCCGACACGGTCTATCACGCGGACCTCTTCGGCTCCCCGTTCTTCATCCTGAAGGGGGGGAGGGAGCAGGAGGACGAGGAGGTCAGGCAGGTCGCCCAGGCGACGGTGGCGTTCAGCAGCGCATGGAAGACCGGGCTCGGGTCTGCAGACGCCTACTGGGTGCGGCCGGAGCAGGTCAGGACCGCTGCCCCTAGCGGCGAGTATCTGCAGAGGGGGAGCTTCGCAATCACAGGCAAGAAGAACTTCGTGCCGAAGATCCTCGTCGAAATCGCCATCGGTGTCGACGGGGAGGGGAGGGCCGTCGCAGGACCGGAGGACGCCATACGAGGACGGGCATCCCCATACCTGGTCCTGCGGCCCCAGAGGGAGAAAGGGTCCGACACGGCCAAGCGGGTCCTCAGGGACCTCACCGGCACTGGCTCGGGCCCCCGGCCGACCCTCGACGAAGTGCTGCGCACGCTTCCGACGGGGGGAGGGAAGGTCGCGCGCCGCAGCGAGGACCGGACCGCGCCGGGCCCCTGACCTATGTCAGGCACTCGGCGACTATCTCAGCCACGTCCTTCACTTCCATCCCCGTGTTCATGACCCTGGTCGTGTCGTCCAGCATGGAGAGGCAGAAGGGGCACTCCGTCGCTATCTCCTTGGCCCCGGTCTTCCTGGCCTCCTCGGTCCGGATCCCGGCGATGGAGCGCTGCTGGGGGACCTTGTACCAGTAGTTTGACCCGCCCGCGCCGCAGCAGAACGTCTTCTCCTTCCTCCTTCCCATCTCCCTGACTTCCGAGACAGAGGCACGGAGCATCTCCCTGGGCTCGTCAAACACGTTGTTGTACCGGGTGGCGTAGCAGGCGTCGTGGAGGGTCGCGGAGACGTTCCGGATCCTGTCGGGCGGGACCTTCACCCGCCCCTCTCGGATAAGGTCCGAGATTAGCTGGGTGTGGTACACCACCTCGTATTTTCCTCCGAACTGGGGGTACTCGTTCTTGAGGGCGTTGAAGCAGTGGGGGCAGGTCGCGATGATCTTCTTCACTCCGTAGGAGTTGAGCTTCTCGATGTTCTGGAAGGCGAGCTCCTGGTACCTTCCCTCTTCGCCGAGCCTGCGGGCCGGGTCTCCGACGCACATCTCCTCGGAGCCGAGGATGGCGAACGACGCCCCAGCCTGCTTCAGTATCTTCGCGAGAGCCCTGGCGATCCGCTGGGCCCTCTGGTCGAAAGACGAGATGCACCCGACCCAGTACAGGTACTCGGCCCTGGGGTTCGTCGCCAGGGTGTCGATCCCCAGGCCCTGGGCCCAGTCCCCCCTCGTCTCATTCCTGAAACCGTAGGGGTTGTGGGTCTGGCCGAGGTTTTCAAGTATCGCAGTCTTCTCCTTGTCCAGCTTCCCCTTGGCGACCAGGTCCCGCCTCAGCTCGTAGATCACGTCGAGGTGCTTCACGCTGACGGGGCAGCTGGCCACGCAGGCTCCGCAGCTGGTGCAAGACCAGAGCTCGTCATCCCCCACGGTCGTGAAAGGGTCGGCCTCTCCGTCCTGAGGTCCCTTCGCGAGGAGGCTGACCTTCCTCACCAGGACCCGAGGAGAGAGAGGGCGCCCGGCCGCTGTGGCCGGACAGGCTGCTTCGCACGCCCCGATCTCGACGCAGGAGTCGAAGGAAAGGCGCTCGTGGGAGTTGAACTCGGAGATCTTCCCCACCCCCACGCTGACCTGCGAGGGGTCCACCTTTCCTGCCATCACGTCCCCGAGGTTGAAGGGGGTCTTCAGCGCCGCAAGAGGCCGGTCGAAGTTCGCCACCAGGTTGGCGCTCGGCCTGCTGTAGTAGACCGCCACCAGAAGATTCCTGGCCACCCCCACAGACTCCCCCACCGGGGCCAGAGAAGGGAACCAGAGGAGGACGAGCTCGGAGCAGGTGAGCGCGACAGCCACCATGAGAACGACCTGGAGAAGGGTGGAGGCGGAGGTGAAAGACCCCGCCGACTTCAGGTACCTCTCTTCCCTCTTGCTGCGGACGTACACCTGCACCCGCCAGACGAAGGCAGCCACGAGTCCGATGATGAGGGGGACCGAGACCACCAAGAAGAGGACCATCAACGGGACGAGGTAGCCCATGACCGGGTCGAGGACCGCGTTGGCGATTGACACCCCTATCCCCAGCGCAATGGAGAGGTGCATCAGGAAGACGGAGTCACCTGACATCAGCCGGCGGGTCTCGTCCTTCGCGAGCCCGAGGAGCCGCCCCGGCGCGAGGCTCACGCCGATCCTGCGCGCCTGACTGAGTATCGCGTACCCGAATACCACTACGCTTGCCAGGCTGGTCAGGTAGACGGCCAGGTACCCGAGGTCGAGCCCTGCCATGTTTCACGAGCGCATTTTCGCGGGCTTAAAGCCTGTTCCCCGAGACGAGGTCTGCCTAGTGTCTGGCAGCCAGCGCCCGCTTGATAGCCGGGACGAGCTGGTACAGGTCTCCGACGATGCCGTAGTCCGAGGCCTGGAATATGGGGGCGTCCTTGTCGGTGTTGATGGCGGCCACCACCTTGGAGTCCTTCATCCCGGCGGTGTGCTGGAGCTGCCCCGAGATGCCGATCGCCAGGTAGAGGTCCGGCTTCACGGTGATGCCGGTGAGCCCGATGTGGTGTTCCTCCGGGAGCCACCCGAGGTCCGAGGAGAGGGGCCTAGAGCACCCGAGCGCTCCGTGCATGCCCTCCGCCAGGTCTTCGAGCATCGGAAGGTCCTCCTTCTTCTTCACCCCCCTTCCTGCCGAGACTATCACCTTGGCAGACTTCAGGTCGACCGCTCCCACCGCCTTCTTGTCCCTCCGGACGACCCTGACGAGCCCCTGGACCGCGCCGACGTCGACCTCCGACTCACCCTGCGGGGACGAGTCGGTCGCAGGATAGTAACCGACCTTGATGGTCGCGACCGCCGGGAGGACGCATTCGACCTTGGCAACGACCTTCCCCGCGAAGGCATTCCGCTCGCCGGCGAGGGTCTTGCCGTCGGATGCGACCTTGGTCACCTCGGAAAGGCAGCCGACGTTCAGCTTGGCCGCGAGCCTTGACGCCACCTCTCTCCCGTCCCTCGTCGCACCAATCAGAATCGCCGCGGGGTGCTTCTCCTTGGCCGCCCTTGCGATCGCTTCGGCAGCGACTTCGGGAGAAGACTCGGTGCCTCCCGGGCCCCTGAGGAGGAGCTTCGTCCCCGGTGCCTTGACCCCGCCCCGGCTTGCCCCGACCTCTACGACCACGGCCTGGAAGGAGCTCCCCTTGGCGACCTCCGCGGCCGCGGACGCGACCTCGTTGGAGACCGCCTCGCTCTCCGAGTAGGCCCAGACTTCAGGACTCACTTCGAGAGCACCCCCTCCTTCGTAAGGGCGTCGACGAGTTTCGCTGCAGCCTCGTCAGGGCTCCCGTCTATCATCACGTGCTTTCTGGCCGACTGCTGGGCCGACATGGTCGCAGTCGCAGCCTGCTTGTACGCACCAACGGGAGACAACTGGTCCCCGTTGAGCTCCTCGATGGGCTTCTTCCCTGCCTGCATTATCTGGATGAGCGTCGGGTACCTCGGCTCGTTGATCTCGCTCACGACGGAGGCGACCAGGGGGAGCGGTGCCTCCACGACTTCGACGCTGTCCTCCAGCGAGCGTTCGACCCTGGCAATCTGACCGTTCACTTCGATCTTGCGCGCGTAGCTCACGAAGGCGGCCCCCGTCATCTCGCCCAGCATCGGCGGGACCTGGCCGCTGTAGGTGTCAGACGACCCCTCGGAGCAGAGCACGACGTCGAAGGGACCCGATTTCTTGATCGCCGCCGACAGCATGCCGGCGGTGCGCATGGTGTCGACGGCAGTCGGGTCGCCCCTCACGAGGACCCCTTTGTCGACGCCCATGGCGAGCGCCTCCTTCATGGTCTTCTTCGAGTCGGGAGGGCCGACCGTGAACACGACCACCTCCCCCTGGTGGGCCGCCTTCAGCCTGAGCCCCTCTTCCACTGCGTTCTTGTCGAAGGTGCTGATTCTGGTCACGGCCCCCGTCAGGACAGGCCTCCCGCCGGAGTCGATCTTGAGCTCCGTCTCGTCGATGGCGTTCTTGACGCAGACAGCGATCTTCATGATGACCGGGTCAGCTCCCGCCTGGCTATTAGCATTCGAAGGACCTCGGACGTCCCTTCCCCGATGGTGAGCAGCCGGGCGTCGCGCCAGTGCCTGTGCAGGTCGTCTGTCGTGTAGCCGTAGCCGCCGTGTATCTGGATCGCGCTGTCGCACACGTCGAGCGACGTTTCTGTGGCGAAGACCTTGGCCTGGGAAGCCTCGGACGAGTAGTCGTGCCCCAGATCCTTGAGCTTCGCGGCGTAGAGGTAGAGGAGCCGTCCTGCGCTTATCCCCGACTTCATGTCCGCGATCTTCTCTCTGATGAGCTGGAACTCGGAGATCGACCTGCCGAAGGCCCTCCTCTGCCTGGCGTAGGCCAGCGCCTTCCCGTAGGCGAGCTGGGAGATGCCCACGTTGAGGGCGGCCACCACGATCCTCGCGCCGTGGAGCATCTCCTTCGCGTAGTCTGCCCCCCTCCCTTCCTCCCCCACGAGGTTCTCCTCGGGGACCCGGCAGTCGGCGAAGATGACCTCCCGGGTCTTCGACCCCCTCATCCCCAGCTTCTCGAGCTCCTCCCCGAACCTGACCCCCTTGTTGGGGGCGTCGACCAGGAACGCCGAGGCCCCCTTCTTCGTCTTTGCGAACACGAAGTAGACGTCAGCCTCCCCCGCATTCGTGACGAACATCTTGGAACCGTTGATCATGAACTCCCCGGCCTTCTTCTCCGCGGTGGTGGCCATCGTCCCGCTGTCCGACCCCGAAGCGGGCTCGGTGAGAGCGAAGGACGCGAGCTTCTTCCCGGTGATGATCCCCTCGAGGTACGCCTCCTTCTGGGCTTCGTTCCCGTAGCGGAGCACCCCTTCCGCCACCGCGTTGTGGATCTCGACGCTCAGGGCTATCGACGCGTCCGCCGTCCCCAGGAGTTCGACCGCCGTTGCATAGACTGTGAAGGGGAGCCCCAGCCCCCCGTACCTGGCCGGGAAGGGGATCTGGCTCATCCCCTGCTCGAAGAGGGCCTTCCTCGGACCCTTTATCGAGACTGCACCCCTGTCGAGCTTCGGCGAGACCGGGAGTATCTGCTTCTCCATGAACCCGCCGAGGGACGAGAGGAGCTCGGAGTACTCCTGGTGGCGGGCCGGCTCGAACATCTCCATGAGGCGCCGGTGCTCGGGGGTGTAGATCGCCAAGATGAGATGCGAGCATCGCCGCCCTCCGCGGGGATTTAATCGTTCTTTCGCCTTCCGATGCGAACCGCTAAATGTGAACCCGCGCAGCCAGGCCCCGTGGAGCTTGCAGAGCGCCTCGCGCGATACGCCCTGTCGCTGAGGTATCCGGAGCTCGACGCGAAGACCGTCAGGGAGACCAAGGGGAGGATCATCGACGCCCTGGGGTGCGCCGTCGGCGCCTTCGACGAGCCGCCGGTCGCCATGGCGAGGAAGGCCGTCTCGAACCTGGGCCACGCCAGGGGAGCCACGATCATCGGGACCGGGTCCGCCACATCCCCAGACCTGGCCACCTTCGTGAACGGGCTCATGGTGAGGTACTTCGACTACAACGACACCTACCTCTCGAAGGAGCCCGCGCACCCGAGCGACAACCTCGCGCCCTGTTTCGCCGTCGGGGAGGCAGAGGACTCGGGCGGGAAGGACGTCATGGCGGCCGCCGTGGCGGCCTATGAAGTCCAGTGCAGGCTCTGCGACGCGGCCGACATCAGGCACAGGGGGTGGGACCACGTCAACTACGGCCTGGTCTCGGCTCCGCTGGCTGCCTCCAGGCTAATGGGGCTGGGGGTCCGCGAGGCCACCCACTCCGTGAACATCGCGCTCAACGCCCACATAGCGATGCGGCAGGTCCGCGCCGGGGAGCTCTCCATGTGGAAGGGGGCGTCCTTCGCCAACGCGGCCCGCAACGGGGTCTTCGCCGCGACCCTGGCGAGGGAAGGGATGACCGGCCCCGCCCCGATCTTCGAGGGAGAGATGGGGTTCTTCCGGCAGGTCTCGGGACCCTTCGAGCTTGACGTGGAAGCCTTCGGGAGGAGCGGAGGCTACAAGATCGACGAGACCTACGTCAAGTACTGGCCCGCCGAGTACCACGCCCAGACCGCCATCTGGGCAGCCCTCGAACTGCGGAAGAAGATCACAAGACCGGGGGAGGTGGAGTCAGTCATGGTCGAGACGCACGAGGCAGGTTACACCATCCTTGGAAAGGACAGGGAGAAGTGGGACCCGAAGACGAAGGAGACCGCCGACCACAGCCTCCCCTACATCGTCGCCATGGCCCTGCTGAAGGGGACTGTCGACAACTCGACCTACTCGGACAGGAACCTGTCGAACCCCAGGAACCTGGACTTCGTGAGGAGGGTGAAAGTCACAGAGGACCCCTTGCTCACCGCCATGTACCCGGCGAAGGGGATGCCGAACCGGGTGAAGGTCAAGATGACAGACGGGAGAGAAATCAGCGCCCAGGTGGATGTCCCGCGCGGGCACCCGCTCAACCCCATGTCCACCGAGGAGATCGAGAAGAAGTTCATTGCGCTCACCTCGGCCCGGCTCGGTGAGAGGAAGGCGAAAGGCGCGCTGCGGCGCCTGTGGAGGCTGGACGAAGAGAAGGACCTGTCCGAGCTGCTGAGCCTCCTCAGAGTAAGCCGGGGTTCTAAGGCTTAAAGCGAATACGGCAGCAGGGAGGAACAATGAGGCTCGCTCTTGGATTCAATCCGGTGCTCAGCATCAGCGACGCGGTCAGGCTGGCGTCGAAGGCAGAGGGGCTCGGCTACGACTCGGTCTGGATCCACGAGAGCCTGTACCAGCGCGACGTGGTCACCTATATTTCGGCCATGGCCGCCAGGACAAGCAGGATCCGCCTCGGCTCCGGAGTCATCAACACCTTCACCAGGCACCCCGTCACCGCGGCGACCACCTTCGCGACACTCTCCGAAGCTTCCGGAGGAAGGGTGACGCTGGGCATCGGGCTCGGGAGCTTCCCCACAATCCCCTTGATCGGGCACCAGATCTTCCCGGTCGAGAAGACCCAGCCTCTCCACCGCATCAAGGAGTATGTCCAGGTCGTCAAGATGGTCTGGGAAGGCGAGAGGGTGGACTTCGAGGGGGAGTTCTTCAAGGTCCACAATCTGACGCTGGGGTTCAGGGTCGACGCGAGGGTCCCCATCTTCATCGCGTCCCTCTCCCCCAGGACGCAGGCGTTTGCGGCCACCGTAGCGGACGGGGTCATCCTCTCGCCGGCGCTGAACACGGCCAAGGGGACGGAGAGCATGGTGGAGAACGTCAAGAAGGGAGAGGCGAGCGGCGCCAGGAGCGTCGAAAGAGCATCATACATGCTGACGTCCCTCGACTCCGACCGCGCGAAGGCAGCCCGGGCGGTCAGGGAGTACTACTTCTTCGCCTATCAGCTGTCCGAGGTCGTCCGGCCCGAGGTCCTTGCACCCTACGGAGTCACGGAGGAGAGACTGAACCCCATGAAAGAAGCGTGGAAGAAGGGGGATGTCCCCGAAGCACAGAGGCTCATCCCGGACGAGGCGATAGAGGCCCTCACGATCACAGGGGACGGGGACCACGCCCAGGTGAGGCTGAAGGAATACGCCAAAGCTGGAGTCACCCTCCCCATCGCAATGCCCATCGGCAACCTCGACTACGCGATGTCAGAGCTGCAGCGCTAGGGGCACCCGGCTAGAACGGGAGCGTCACCGGGAAGAAGACCGCCACCAGGAGAGAGGCCATGTACAGCAGGGCGAACTTGAACGCCAGGGCTGCTGTCCGCGGGTCGGAGTCGTCGGGGATGGACGGTCCGAACATCTTCGCGAGGCTCCGGGCCTCGGGGACCGTAAGGAACACGGCGAAAGACCAGATCGGGAGGAGCTGAGCCAGCATCCCGACCACCACCAGGGCGTACGCAGTCCAGAGGAGAGCGACGTAGAGCCTCACCGCCTTCGGGGCCCCGAGGGCCACGGCGAGGGTCCTGTTGTCCACTGAGCCGTCGTAGGCGATGTCCCTGATGTTGTTGGCAAGCAGCACCAGTCCGACGAAGATGCCGATGGGGATTGCGGCAACGACCGGGGAGAGCGAGTATCCGCCTGTCTCTGTCATGTAGGACCCCAGAGGGATGAGCACCCCCCACATGACGAAGACGGTAGCTTCGCCCAGGGCCCTGGCCTTCAGGACCACCGGGTCTGCGGTGTAGAGCACGCTCCCAGCAATCCCAGCGACGACGATGAGAAGGATCGAAAGGGTGCTCAAGAATGCTAGGTACACCCCCGCCAGCATTGTCACCGCGTAGAGGCCGAGAGAGAGTCCCAGGATCGAGCTCAGCCGGGTCTGACCGAAGGCGGCGGGGTGCAGCCTGTACTTCGTGGTCGGTGCCCCTTCGCGGTCGACTCCGTGCCGGACATCGAAGAAGTCGTTCAGCACGTTGGTGGCCGCGTGGAAGGCAACCATCCCGCCGAGGGTCAGCAGATACACGGGAGGGCTGAACTTCCCGGTGAGCGCAGCCATCAGCGTCCCCATGGTGACCGCCGAGAAGGTCATCGTAAAGGACCAGGGCCTGGTCGACAGGAAGGCGGTCTTCGGGTCCATGGCCGGGCACCATGACCCCATGTGGTTTTAACGATAGCAGTCCGCTTCCGCAGGGCTTATCCCGACTCGGTTCCCCCCATGGAGTGTTGGGGACCCCCAGGCTGATCCCGGGGCTTGCGCTCGTGGTCGCATCGATGGTCGTCCTGTTCGTGGTCCCCCCGGGGGACTTCGCGGCTGCCACCTTGTTCTCCACCAGCTGCATGATGGCCGCGGCCTGGTACGCCGGGGGGCTGAGGCTCTCGCGGAGGGTCCGGCCGATTTCGGTCGGAGTCGGGGTGGCGGCCGGGGCCCTGCTCTATCTGGTCTATTTCGCCGGGGGAGCGGCGATCGACGCGTTCCACCCGCTGGGGGTTACCTCGGCGTCGGAGTCGGCGATATACGCCCTGATCGCTTCCCCCTCCAACCCCGTCTACCTCCAGGCTGCGGTGCTGCTCTTCGACTCGGCAGGGTACGAGTCGTTCTTCCGGGGCGTGCTGCAGGCGCGGCTGCAGCCCCGGTTCGGGGCCTACTCGGCGCCGGCCGTAGCCCTCCTCGACGCCGCGGTGCACGTCGTCACCCTGAACCCCGTCTGGATCGGGGGGACCTTCGTCTCGGACCTGTTCTGGGGGCTCGCCTATCAGTACGGGAAGGGGACCCAGGCGAGCTTCACGAGCCACATCCTCTGGGACCTGGCCATCTTCATCATCAGGCCCGTGACCTAGGCGTAGGCAACTTTTCTTATAGCCGGAGGGAGCCCGTGGCGCATACATGCCCATGGGGAAGCTGCTCTGGGTACCTGAGCCGGCCTTCGCCCGGAAGACCAACATCGCGGCCTACATGAAGTGGCTCGAGAAGAGAGGGCAGAAGTTCTCAGGCTACGGCGACCTCTGGACCTGGTCTGTGGACGACCTCGAAGGGTTCTGGGGCTCCGTCTGGAAGTACTTCGACGTGGCCGAGGCCGACTACCCGGTACTGGCAGAGAGGCGGATGCCCGGGGCGCGCTGGTTCGAAGGGTCCGAGCTCAACTTCGCGGAATACGTCTTCCGCAAGGGCCGCGCGGGGGGAGCACTGATATCGAAGAGCGAAAGGAAGCAGCCCCGGACAGTCACCTGGCAGGAGCTCGAAAAGAGGACGGCCGCCCTCGCTGCCGACCTGAAGGAGAAGGGGGTGGAGCCCGGCGACAGGGTCGCGGGGTACCTTCCGAACTCCCCGGAGGCTGTGACCGCCTTCCTCGCCTGCGCCAGCATCGGTGCCATCTGGTCCTGCTGTTCTCCGGACTTCGGAGCTCCGGCGGTCATCGACAGGTTCAGCCAGATCGGACCGAAGGTGCTCGTCGCGGCCGACGGGTACAGCTACGGCGGGAAGTGGTTTGACAGGAGAGGCGAACTGAACTCGATCGTGAAGGCGCTCCCGACGCTGGGGAGGACGATACACGTCCGGGGGGCCGAGGGCGCCGCCATTGCAGGGGCGGATTCGTGGGAGGACGCAGTTTCAGGAAAGGCGAACCCCGAGTACGAGTCCCTCCCTTTCGACCATCCGCTCTGGATACTGTATTCGTCAGGGACCACCGGGCTCCCGAAGCCCATCGTCCACGGCCACGGGGGGATCCTCGTCCAGCTTCTGAAGGAGGTCGGGTTCCACACGGACATCAGGGGCGGGGACCGGTTCTTCTGGTTCACCACGACCGGTTGGATGATGTGGAACTATATGGTCGGGGGGCTCCTCCACGGAGCGACCATGGTGCTGTACAGCGGGAGCCCCTCGTTTCCTGACCTCGATTCTCTTTGGGAGCTGGCTGAAAGAACACAGACCACGTTCATGGGGGGGAGCGCTTCGTATTTCGAGTCGTGCCTGAAGGCCGGCCTCGAGCCGAAGTCTTCGCACTCGCTCTCGAAGCTGCGCGGGATCGGCTCGACCGGCTCCCCCCTGTCCACGGACTCCTTCGAGTGGGTGTATTCGGCAGTGAAGGAAGACGTCTGGCTGGCGTCCGTGAGCGGCGGGACCGACGTATGCTCCCCCTTCGTCGGCGGCTGCCCCATACTCCCGGTGCACTCAGGGGAGATCCAGTGCAGGTCCCTCGGGTCGAAGGTCCAAGCATTCGACGAGGCAGGGAACCCGGTCGTCGGCCAGGTGGGGGAACTCGTCCTCACCGAGCCGATTCCGAGCATGCCCCTCTACCTCTGGGGAGACAAGGACGGGAGCAGGTACAAGGAGAGCTACTTCAGCGTCTACCCGGGAGTGTGGAGGCACGGGGACTGGATCGAGATAACGAAGAGGGGGTCGTGCGTCATCTACGGACGTTCCGACGCCACCATAAAGCGAATGGGGGTCAGAATCGGGACCAGTGAGATCTACAGGGCAGTCGAGTCGCTGCCGGAGGTGGCTGACTCCATGGCCGTGGAGGTGGAGGGGCCCGCAGGGGAGGGTCAGATGGTGCTCTTCGTGGCGACAGCCCAGGGGGAGATGATCGGCAAGGACCTCGAGGAGCGCATACGCGCCAAGATCAGGGCGGACATCTCCCCGCGATACGTGCCAGACATGATCGTCCAGGCGCCTAAGATCCCCAGGACCCTGAACGGGAAGAAGATGGAGGTCCCCGTCAAGAAGGTGCTGCTCGGCGGAGACCCGTCGAAGGTCCTGAACCTCGGCGCGGTGTCGGACCCCGCCTCTCTGGACTTTTTCATCCAGCTGGCCCGGTCGGGCTCCGTCGGCGGCAGGAAGCTAGGCCGCCCAGACGTCGGGGCCGCAGCGGAAGGAAATTAATACCGGCAAAATCGCGGTCGGTGCCGTGCCCGCGCAGAGGAAGGTCTACGCGATTTCTGGCGGGGTGACGAAGTTTGCAAAAGCCCACCCTGACATGGACTTCCGTCTGATGGTCAAACGCGCCTACGACTACGCCATGAAGGACGTCCCCAACCTGAGGCCCGAGGAGATCGAAAGCAGCAGGATATCGTACTTCTCCGACCACTTCGCCAGGCAGCTGAAGGCCGCCTCGATGGTCCAGGACTTCCTGGGGCTCAACCCGAGGGACTCGCGGAGGATAGAATGGGGCGGGGCCACGGGGGGCCAGGCCATCCAGGCAGGGTGGGAGACGGTCGCGAGCGGCAGGAACGACGTCTGCCTGGTCGCTGGTTTCGAGACGATGTCTCACGTCCAGACCTGGAAGGGGAACGAGTTCATCGCCCTGGCATCCGACACCAACTTCGACTACCCGGTGGGGGGCTTCTACACCGGGTACTATGCCCTCATGGTGCAGAGGCACATCTACGAGTATCTTAGGAAGAGGAAGTTCGCAGACATCAAGGACGAGAAGAAGGCGCAGCGTGCCGCCACCGATGAAGCGAAGAGGGTGATGGCCATGGTGTCGGTGAAGAACCACGTCAACGCCCTTTACAACCCGTATTCGCAATATCCGGAGAAGCTCACGATGAAGGCCGCCCTGGGGAGGGAGATGGTCTCCTTCCCGCTCAGCAGGCCCTTCATCTGTACCATGAGCGACGGGGCCGCGGTGATGCTTCTCGCGTCCGAAGATGCGGCTTTCAAGTATACAGACCATCCGGTCCTCATAAAGGGGGTCGGGTGCGGGACCGACACCATGCGGCTGGCCGACAGGCCCCACGGCAAGGTCCCCCTCTTCCCCTGGGAGACGGCCGAATACTATTCCGACCTGGAGTACCCCGGTGTGCACTCGTTCAGGGCAGGGAGGACTGCCGCCCTGGAGGCGTACAAGAACGCAGGGATCACCAACCCAATGGAAGAGCTGGACTTCGTCGAGCTGCACGACGCCTACGCCAGCTCGGAGATCCAGACCTACGAGGACATCGGCCTCTGCAGGTACGGCGAAGGGTACGACTTCGTCGACAGGGGGTCCCCGTTCCTTGACAACGTCGAGTACGGGCTGGACCTCCCGAACAGGGGGGCCATGCCTGTGAACCCGTCCGGAGGGCTGATCGCCTGCGGCCACCCGGTCGGAGCGACCGGGATCATGCAGGGAGTCTTTGCCATGTGGCAGCTCCAGGGGACCGTGGGGAAGCACTTCGGAAACGACAGGCTCCAGATCAAGGACGCGAAGCGAGGCCTGATCCATTCGCACGCCGGGACCGGGAGCTCCGTCACCGTGACCATAATGGAGAGGCCCTAGGATGCCGGGCCCCAAGAAGTTCGGAAAGTTCAGGGACGTAATGAAGGAGGTGGAGAGGAGGGGGGCGGCCGTCTACAAGAACCCGGTGGGGACCCAGGACCTCGTCATCCTCTCCCCGTACAACATACGGTACATCCACAGCTACGCCGAAGACTCGCCCTTCTTTCTCGCCCTGGCCAGGGGGAAGCTCCTGGGGAGCGAATGCACCAGCTGCCACTACAAATACGCGACGCCGAGGAGCCACTGCATGAACTGCGGCCACGAGACGGAGTGGTTCGACCTCCCCCTCGAAGGGAGGGTCCACTCCTGGACCACCTGCTACTTCGGGAGCGAGGAGTTCCTGGACGAGACCCCGTTCAACCTCGCCCTGGTGGAGTTCGAAGGGGTAGACACGCTGCTCCTGTCCAGGCTGACGGGGATCAAGGAGTCGGACATCTACATCGGGATGAAGGTGAATGCCGAGTTCAGGAAGAAGCCCCGGTATCTCATCTCCGACGTGCACTTCGTCCCGGCCGAGAAGCCCCGCAGGTAGCGGGCAAGGGACTCCCTAGACCGGAGTCAGCCACTTCAGGTACCGCTTGACCTTCCCGTGCGTCGTCAGGTCGTAGAGCTTCGCGATCTTGTCGGTGACTGGGGTTCCGTCGTATCCTATCTTCCTTCCGTCAATCTCCCTCACCTTCGCGATGCCGGCCGCGGTCCCGCTGAAGAACACCTCGTTGGAAGTGTAGAGCTCCTCTCTGGTGCAGTCGTTCCGGTAGAATGTGATGTTGTTGTCGCGGGCGAACTGGATGACCGTGTCCCTGGTGATCCCTCTCAGGATCCCGGAGCTCGCCGGAGGGGTGCTGAGGACGCCGTCCCTCACCCTGAAGATGTTCTCGCCTGGACCTTCGGCGACCACCCCGTGGGTGTTGAGGAGGATCGCTTCGTCGTACCCAGCGGTGATCGCAGCCATCTTGGCGAGGGCCGAATTGGCGTAGTTGGCAGCGCACTTGGCCTGCACCGGCATCGCGCGCGAGTCGATCCTGGTCCAGCTTGAGATGGTGGCCCTGACCCCTTTCTTTGTGGTGTCGCCGAGGTATGCCCCCCACTCCCAGGAGCCGATGGCCACGGAGATCTTGCTGGTGAGCGGGCTGAGCCCCATCTCCCCGTAGCCTGTGAAGGCGATGGGCCGGATGTAGCACTCCTTCGCGGGGTTGTTCCGCACGAGGTCGATGCACGCCGCCCTGAGCTCCTTGGCAGAGTAGCCCAGGTCCATCCTGTAGATCTTGGCGCTGTTCAGGAAGCGCTCGATGTGCTCGTCGAGCCTGAAGATCGCGGTCCCCTTCGGGGTCTGGAACGCCCTTATCCCTTCGAAGATCGCCATGCCGTAGTGAAGCCCGTGAGTCAGGACGTGTATTTTCGCGTCGTCCCAGGGGACCAGCTTCCCGTCCATCCAGATTTTCTCTTGCGGCTTCATTGGCCCGGCCCGAAGATACATTCTATTTAGGGAAAGCGCCTAAAGCCGCCGAGCCGTTTAAAATCGTGGATTGTCGAAGGGAGCGACCGTGCAGCACCCCGTAATCGTTTCAGCCTGCAGGACCCCCATCGGGAAGTTCGGGAGGGCGCTGGTCGGGGTCTCTGCGCCCCAGCTGGGGGCGCTCGTGATCGAGGAGGCGCTCCGGAGGGCCAAGGTCCGGCCCAACGACGTCGACGAAGTGGTCATGGGGAACGTCGTGTCCGCGGGGCTCGGACAGAATCCTGCGAGGCAGGCTGCCATCCACGCCGGGGTCCCCTTCGGGGTCGGGTCTTTCACAGTGAACAAGGTGTGCGGCTCCGGCCTGAAGGCGGTGATGCTCGCGGCCCAGTCCGTCAAAGCGGGAGACAACGAGGTCGTGGTCGCCGGGGGGATGGAGAGCATGAGCAACGCCCCCTATCTCGCGAAGGGGGTCAGGTGGGGGACGAAGTTCGGGGACGCCAGGCTCCTCGACGCCATGATAGCCGACGGCCTCTGGGACGCCTATCACAACTACCACATGGGGATAACAGGCGAGCTCATCGCGAAGAAGTTCGGCATCGGACGGAAGGAGGCAGACGAGTTCGCCATGTCGAGCCATCTCAGGGCGGCGAAGGCATCGGCGGCGGGGGACTTCGCCGACGAGATAGTCAAGGTGAAGATCCAGAAGGAGGGGGAGCTCGTCCAGTTCGAGAAGGACGAAGGACCCAGGGCCGACACGACCATGGAGAAGCTGGGGAAGCTCAAACCGGTCTTCAAGCCCGGCGGGGTTCTCACAGCCGGGAACTCGTCGCAGCTCAGCGACGGCGCCTCGGCCGTGGTGGTGGCCTCCGAGGAGGCCGCGGACGCGCTGGGGGTCAGGCCCCTGGCGAAGATTGTCGCCTATGGGACCGGGGGGCTCGAGCCTTCGCGGGTGATGGAGGCGCCGATCCCGACGACCAGGGCGCTCCTGGCCAAGGCCAAGATGACCGTCGGCGACATCGACCTGTTCGAGCACAACGAGGCCTACTCCACCGCCTCCATCGCAGTGCAGAGGGCCCTCCGCGTGGACCCGTCGAGGTTCAACGTCAGCGGGGGCGCGGTCGCGCTCGGCCATCCCATAGGGTGCAGCGGAGCCAGGGTCCTGACGACACTCGTCTATGGGCTCAGGAGGACCGGCAAGAAGACCGGTCTTGCCACGCTCTGCCTCGGGGGCGGGAACGCCGTCTCTATGATTGTCGAGGCGTGAGCTCGCGCAGCTTCCTGCGCAACACCTTCCCTATCAGGGTCTTCGGCAGCTCCAGCACGAACTCGACCTTCTTGGGCGCCTTGAACTTCGCCAGGCGCTTCTGGCAGAAGTCGATGACCTCCTCCTCGGAGACCTTCTTCGTAGGGTCCTTGAGGACCACGAAAGCCTTCACCACCTCCCCGCTGAACTCGTCTGGGATGCCGATGACCCCGGCCTCTCTGACGTCCGGGTGCTCGAAGAGGACATCTTCCACCTCTCTCGGGTACACCTTGAACCCCCCGACGTTTATCATGTCCTTCTTCCTGTCTACGATGTAGAAGTACCCGTCCTCGTCCATCTTGGCGATGTCCCCAGTCAGGAACCAGCCGTCCCGGAGCGCTTCACTCGTTTCCTCGTCGTGCCCCCAGTACCCTTTCATGACCTGGGGCCCCTTGACTTCCAGCTCTCCGACCTCGCCCATCTTGAGGACCTTGCCGCTGTCGTCGAGGTCCACGATCCTGGCGTCGGTTTCGCTGAACGGAGGCCCGATGGACCCGTCCTTGACGACCCCGTTCGTGAGCGGGTTCACGTGGGTGACCGGGCTCGTCTCGGAGAGACCGTACCCCTCGACCAGGTTCCCTCCAGTGAGGCTCATGAACTTCTTCCTGACGGCGGGGGGGAGAGCCGAACCCCCGGACATGCACGCGCGGACCGAGCGGAGGTTGAAGTTGCCGGCGTTCGGCTTGCTGTTGATGGCGATGTACATCGCAGGAGCTCCGGAGAAGAGCGTGACCTTCATCCTCTGAATCGTCTTCATCACCTCGTCGACATGGAAGCTCGGGAGCAGCACCACGGTGGCGCCCACCGCGATCGGCATGTTCATGGTGACGGTCATCCCGTAGATGTGGAAGAGCGGCAGGACGCTGAGCGAGACGTCCTTCTCCGTCACAGGGAAGAGAACCACGCCGTAGACCGCGTTGGAAACGAGGTTGTAGTGGGTCAGCATCGCCCCCTTGGCCACCCCGGTCGTCCCCCCGGTATACTGGAGCAGCGCCACGTCGTTGACAGGGTCGACGGCCGGGTACTCGGCGATCGGCGCGTTTGACTGGACGAGTCTGACGAAGTCCAGGGTGTCCGGCCTGGCAACGTCCTTTATCCCCGCGAGCCCGGCCAGGCGCTTCTTCAGTGGGGGGAGGTAGTCCGTAAGGCTCGTAGTTATGACGTGCCTGAGCGAGAGCTTCCCCCTGCACCCCTCGAGGCTCTTGTAGAGGTCGAGGCCCTTGGCCACCGTCCTGGAAGCGACTATGATCTCCGCCCCGGAGTCCCTGACCTGGTACTCCAGCTCCCTCTCCTTGTAGACGGGGTTGCACATGACCAGGATCCCGCCGGCCTTGAGCACCCCGAAGTACGCGAAGACCAGCTGCGGAGTGTTGGGGAGGAATATGGCCACCCTGTCCCCGCGCTTCAGCCCGAGCGACGCCAGGGCTGAAGCGAACCTTGACGAGAGCTCGTCGACCTGGGCGTAGGTGAAATTCCTCCCCTGGTAGTGCAGGCAGACGTTGTCAGGGTGCTTCTTCGCAGAGTCGGTGAGGAGGGAGTAGAGGGGCCTCTTGTCGGGGGGAGGTGTAGAGTACCTCCCGTCCAGCTGGACGTTCAGCCACGGACGCCCCTCCAGCTGCTGCAACGCCGCGGAGGGGGGCGGACTCCCCTTAAGCGTATCCCCCGGCTTCGCGTTTCGTTCGTCGGCCTAGGCTTAAGTATGAACGGCCGAGGTCTCGAATCGGGGCGAGATGTCCGAGGACGGAGATAGGTACCTTGTCCTCTGTGTAGACAGGGACAACGACCTTGGAGTCAAGGCGAAGGTCCAGACCCCTGTGGTCGGGAGAGATTCCGCTGTGGCGGCCGCGACCAAGCTGGCCCTCTCGGACCCTGAGGAGGCGGACGCCAACGCCATCTTCGCGGCTGTCAGGAAGTACGACGAGCTCGTGAAGGCGAAAACCCCCTGCGAAGTGGCCGTCGTCTGCGGGGACGTCAACAGGGGGTTCGAGGCCGACAGGCGGCTTGGGAAGCAGATCGCGAGCGTCCTGGCCGGAGCCCAATTCTCTGGGGTCGTTCTTGTCTCCGACGGCGGGGAGGACGAGCAGGTGATACCGATAATCCAGAGCCTCAGGCCGATAGTGTCGGTCCAGAGGGTCGCCGTCAAGCACAGCGAAAGCGTCGAGGAGACCTATGAGGTGCTCGGGAGGTACCTGAGGATGCTCATCTTCGACCCACACTATTCCAAATACGCCCTCGGCGTCCCCGGACTGATACTGATACTGGCAGGGATTCTGACCGTGGCCGGGAGGGTGGCCGAGGCGGGGCTCGCGACCCTCCTCATAATCGGAGGGGCCTTCCTCGTGAGAGGGTTCAACGTCGACCGGACCGTTGCCGGACTGCTCCAGAGGGGCCCCACGGGGTACATCAGGTTCATCTCGATGATAGGGGCGGTCCTGGTGGTCATAGCCGGGATCGACACCGGGTACGTGGCCATGACGAGCTCCCCTCCCTGGCCGAGCGTCATCGCCGACCCCTCGCAGGTCCTCGTGTACGGAGGGATACTCGTGGGCGACTTCCTCGGCGGGGCCCTGAACCTTGTGTGGATCGGGTTCGCGATCTACTCCTTCGGAGCGCTGCTCTCTCACGCGGCCAGGAGCAGCATAAGGTGGCGGAGGGACGCCTACGCCCTGGTGATCCTCGCGATCCTCTACTTCCCGGTCCGCACCTTCTCCAACTTCTTGGTCCACGGGACCTCCGAAGCCACCCTCTTCCTCATCTCTTACATCCTGCTCGGGCTGGCCGCCATATTCGTCCTCACCATCACAATCTACCCTCGGGTCCGCTCGAAGGTCCCGACCGAAAACGAGTAACCCATGCTCGAGTCAGTGCTGAGATACCTGGGGGCATACAGGGTCTACGAAGGGAGGCTCAAGGCCCAGGTTGAAGGAGACGGGATCCCGAGCCACATAGGGATCATCCTGGACGGGAACAGGCGCTGGGCCCAGGACCAGGGGGTCATCAGGGGGAAGGGGCACGAAGAGGGGGCCAACAGAGCCGAGGAGCTCCTCGACTGGTGCCACGAGCTGGGGATCAAGACCGTCACCCTCTACGTCCTCTCGACCGAGAACCTCGACAGGTCGACGGACGAGCTCAAGGAACTCTTCAAGCTGATCGAGGCCAGGCTCGAAAGGCTCCTCGACGACGAGAGGATAACGAAGTACAGGGTGAACGTGAGGGCCATCGGCCACCTCGACCTCCTCCCGGACTCGATCGTCGGGCTCCTGGACGCCATCGAGAAGAAGACCGCAGACCACCGCGAGCACTATCTGAACATCGCAGTCGCCTATGGCGGGAGGGCCGAGATCACCGACGTCGTGAAGTCGGTGGCCATGGACGTGAAGACCGGGAGGCTGGACCCGGACTCCATCACCGAGGAGACGGTTTCGAAGAGGCTGTACACGTCATACCTCCCGAACCAGGAACCGGACCTGATCATCAGGACCTCCGGGGAGGAGAGGATGAGCGGATTCCTGCTCTGGCAGGGGGCTTACTCGGAGCTGGTCTTCGTGGACGTCTTCTGGCCGGCGTTCAGGCTCATCGACCTGCTCCGGGCCATAAGGATGTATCAGAAGCGGAAGCGGAGACACGGGAAGTGACTGTAAAGAATTATAACGGATTGCGCAGACGGGGACTGCCAAGTTGAAGGTAGCCCTCGGGACGTTCAAGGACAAGGGGGACGAGCTGGTGTCGTTCCTCGAGCCGAGGGTGGGGACCAAACCGGCCCTCTCCGGGGACTCCATCGAGATCGAAGACGCGAGTCTGAGGGCAGGGGTGAAGCCGCGCCAGGTGAAGACCTACATCAAGAGGTTCCTCTACATGAACGGGGTCAGGAAGAAGTATAGGATCTTCGTCGCCGGCAAGGAGCTCACCATACAGGAGATCGAGGTCGGCGAGGAGGAAGAGAAGGAGAAGAAGGCACCGGCCCTGAAGCCGGAGGAGACCCCTGAGGAGGCGGCGCCTGAAGAGCCTGAGGCCGAGACCCCCGCGCAAGAAGAAGCGAAGGCCGAGGAGCCGAAGGCGAAGCCGAAGAAGGCAGCGGCAAAGAAGCCCAGGGCCAAGAAGAAGAAGCCTGAAGAGTAGCTAGCCGGTCCGGGCCCTTCTTGCCCGTTTCAGCCTCTTTTCACGGAGCAGCGCCCTGAGGTAGTTCCTTGACTCCCGCAGGTCCTTCAGGGCCTGACGGAAGTCCCCCAGCGAGAAGTTGTCAGCCCCCTTCTTGAGGTTCTTCAGGGCGAACTGGAGAGCCTGCCTTTCGTCGGGGACTGCGTAGCTGCGGAGCCGGATGAACCTCCCGGGGTTCTCCTCTTCGAGGTCGAACTTGATGAACGCGACGCTCTTCTCCACTTCGAGGTAGGCCATCCAGATGGACTTCATCTGGGCTTCGGTCGGCTCTCCCTCGATCCCCTTCAGGGCCGATTCGATCCTGCGGCCTGCGTCGTCGAGGTCGGCGCCGGTCTCCCTCCGCCACTCGCTCACTCGCTTCGCCTCCGGGGCAAGCGGGCCGGCCCGAGTCTGCTCAGACTTATAACCAGCATGCAGGCTGCCCGCCATTGGTTGCCGAAGAAGGAAGAGCCGAAGATTGGTGGCGCATGTTATGTCGGTCTTGACAGCCTCCTCGACCTCGGCAGGCTCTCCTGCGCGCTGGAGCGGGCGCCGTTCCCTCTGTTCGCGTTCAAGCACGGCAAGGGGACGAGGATCGCCGCCCAGGCGGACCTCTTCATGGGGACCCCCGTATTCTATTATTTCGACAACGGGAAGGTGGACGAGTTCCTGGCGTACAGGATCACCGGAGAAGGAGAGGAGGTCCAGCTGGTCAGCTCGGCCAGCAACGCTTCGTACCTGTACGCTCCGGTGATCAGGGTACAGAAGATGCCTTCAACGCTGGACCCGAAGGAGACCTTCCCGGACAGGTTCATGTCGATCCAAGTCGAGAACATCCCGAGCCTGGTGAAGGTGGGCGCCTACAAGACCCTCTTCGAGGAGCCTCCCCTCCCCCTCTTCGCCTTCAAGAACGAGATGGGGTGGATAGTGGGGACGTTCGCCCGCATCGACGACTACGAGGAGGCGTCGATCTTCTTCTACACGCAGGTGGACGAGGAGCCTTCGGGGTTCCTGAGGTACAGCTACGACAAGATAACCGAGACCACCTACGTGAAGCGGACTGACGAGCCCGGATTCCACTACATCAAGGTCGTGAAGCTGGCCGCGCCGCACCCGCTGGTGCAGTTCTAGGCGGACCCCTCAGGAACTTCTCCGCCGCGGCGAGGGTCATCTTCGAGTTCTGGTAGGAGGCCCGCTCGTGCGCTTCTTCGTAGTGGAACCACCCGAACCCCTGGTGCTCGAAAGATATCTTGACCTTCTCCTCGTCGGTCGACGCCAGCATGTACACGACCTGCTTGTGTATGTTCTTCCCGTCCCTGCGGTAGAAATACTCGATCACCTTCCTGAACCCCGGGACTATCCTGATGGCGTGGAGCCCGGTCTCTTCCCTGACCTCCCTCATGACGGTCTGGAGCTCGCTCTCCCCCTTTTCAATCCCCCCCTTCGCGAAGTCCCAACGCCCGGCGTTCTGGAGGAGGAGGTACATCCTCCGGCTTCCGGCCTCTCTGTACACGACGGCCCCGGCGGACCTTTCTTCCACGACCGCCGCTACTTTCTAGGACAGATTAATAGCGTTCTCCCACCGCGGCACCAACCGTTGTCGCAGAGCGAGCTGCACAGCCCCCCGGTGTAGGGTTTGCGCTTTGTCGATAGGCTGAAGAGGAAGGTCCAGAAGGAGAACCTCTGGTTTTTCATCCTGGTCCTGCTCTCGCAGAAGGAAAGGTACGGCTTCGAGCTCCGGGACCTCATCAACGATAGGTTCGGCTTCTGGAGCGGGAACGTGACCGCCTACCGGGTCCTCTACGACCTGGAGAAGGCGAAGCTGGTCAGGGCGGAGATGAAAGAAAGGAGGAGGTACTACAGGATCACCGACCAGGGGAGGGCGGAGATGGAAGAGGCGAAGGCCTACCTGGAGGGGCTCCTGAAGGAAGTCGCCTGATATTTTACAACGGTAAAATAGGTGCTGAAATACCCTCTCCACCGAGGGATTCACGGTTTGGCCAAAGTCAGGGTTGCCATCGCCGGCGTGGGGAACTGCGCCTCCGCCCTCATCCAGGGGCTCCACTACTACTCGAAGAAAGGGCCGGACGAAGGGCTGACCTACTGGGACGTCGGAGGATACACCCCGAGGGACATCGAGTTCGTCGCCGCTTTCGACGTCAACGTGAAGAAGGTGGGGAAGGACCTGTCGCAGGCGATAATGCAGCCCCCCAACAACACCCTGAAGATCGCCGACGTCCCCAGCATGGGGGTCAGGGTGAAGAAGGGGCCGGTCCTCGATGGGATAGGGAAGTACCTCAAGGACGTCGTCGCTGTTTCAAGTCAGCCGGAGGAGGACGTCGCCGGAGTGCTGAAGGACACCCGAGCTGACCTCCTCGTGAACTACCTCCCGGTCGGGAGCACGGCCGCAACCGGCGCCTACGCCGAAGCGGCGCTCAAGGCGGGGGTGGCCTTCGTCAACGCCATCCCTGTGTTCATAGCATCAGAGGCGCGATGGGCGGGACGGTTCGCAGACGCAGGGCTCCCGGTCGCCGGGGACGACGTGATGAGCCAGGTCGGTGCCACGGTGCTTCACAAGACGCTGGTGAAGCTGGCGGTGGACAGGGGGGTCAAGGTGGACGAGACGTACCAGCTCAACATCGGAGGAGACACGGACTTCCTCAACATGCTCGAAGAGAGCAGGCTGAAGGACAAGAGGGAGAGCAAGACAAGCGCGGTGAGGGCCATGTCCCCCTACCAGGTGCCCACCAGGATCGGGCCCAGCGACTACGTCCCCTTCCTCGACAACGACAAGGTGTGCTACATCTGGCTGAAGGGGCGCTACTTCGGAGGGACCACGGTCAAGATGGACGTGAAGCTGCACGTTGTTGACGCCTACGACAGCGGAGGGGTGATGGTGGACGCCATCCGCGGGACGAAGCTCGCCCTCGACAGGGGGGTGACCGGGCAGCTGGAGAGCCTCTCGGCCTTCTGCTTCAAACACCCGCCGGTCCAGATGCCGTACCCGGCCGCCAAGGCTGCCTTCGAGGAATTTACTTCGGGGAAGCGGGAGCGGTAGCGGCCTTCCTTCTCACGTAGAAGGCCACGGCGAAGACGGCTATCAGTATGAAGCCGGTCGGGATGACGTATCTGGTGAGGACGTTCTCTGCTATTGTTATCCCCGACGTGTTCGGGACGCTCCCTTTGATCGTGGCCCCGGAGTAGGAGAAGGTCAGCTTCGCGTTCGTGAAAGAGACCGTGATCCCCGAGCTGGCCACGGCCCCGGCCGTTGCTGTGAGGTTCCCGTGGGCCGCGAGGGTCCCGGCCGAGACTGTAAGGAGCCCCTTGGAGACCTGGGCGTTGACGAGCCCGGAGAGGGAGACCCCCGACGGGACAGGGAGGGTGAAGGCGACGTCCGAGACCTGGACGGCTGTGGGGTTCGTGATCTCTATTGTTATGGTGAAGTTCTTCCCTTCCTCAGGGGTGGCCGGAGTCGTCGAGATGGTCGCCCCCAGCGGCTGGTAGACGTTGACCTTCGGCGCGGACCCCTGGATGGAGAAGGGGGTCCCCCCGAAGTAGAATGAAGCGGTCGCGACGGCCGCAGTCTGAGCGCCGGGGACGCTGAGCACCGTCACGCCGTAGGAGAGGGTCACGTTCCCTCCCGGGGCTACGGACCCCAGGCTCTTCGTGAGGACGGCCGAGGCCGGGACCGTGTCGAAGGGGTCGACCTTGGAGCTGAGGGTGGCGTTGTAGGCCGAGAGCGGCCCGGCGTTGGTCGCCGCCACAGTGACCGTGGAGCCCATCCCTCCGAAGAGCTGGGAAGGAGCGAACTGCTTGGTCACGACCATGCCGGCCGGGACTGCAACCGGGTTCGACGCCCCTGCGACGCTCCCGAGAGACGTCGCCCCCTGGAAGCTCAGAGGGGCGAGGATGTAGTTCAGAGGGGTCGTAAGGTTGTACATCATGTAGGCATTGTACGTCGAAGACGCGTTCATCAACGGGAAACTGATCGTTACGCTGTTGCCGCTGCAGGTCAGCCCCTTGCCGCTCACCTTGCCGCACCCGAGCCCCAGGGGGAGGGTGCCTGTGGCCTTGAACGAGGTGACGTTCGCCGGGCCGAGGTTGGAGGCGGAGTACGTGAGGGTCAGGTTGGTCTCATGGTTGGCCATGCTGGCGATCTTCGCGCTCGCCGTGAGCTCAGGATAGCCGACGTTCATGGAGACGTGGGAGAAGATGTCCGTGATGACGTTGGTCGTCGCACTGAGCGAGGCCCCGGCCGGGTCCTGATAGGTGACCGAATAGGCGGTGGTGTCGTTGACCCCCAGGAGCCCCGTGGCGGACTGGGACACTGACACCGTCGCGCTCCCCGACTTCGCCGCCAGCCCGGCGATCGAACGGCCTGCGACCACGACCGATGAGGCAGGCAGAGTGCCGACGTTGGTCACGGTGATGTTGAACCCCTGGGACGTCCCGACCGGCTTCCCAAGGTTCCCCGCAGGGGAAATGGTCGCATAGACGACGGCGTCGTCGGCCCCGAGGGAGAGCCTGATCGGGTTGAGGACCGCGGTCGCATTGAAGGCGATGCCGTTGACCGAGTACTGGTATCGGACCACGGAAGCCGGGATTGTGACCGACCCGGTCCCCGTCCCCGTGTACCGGACCCTGTAGACAGGGGTGGTGACCCCGCCGGGAGACAGCACCTTGTTGGAGACCCCGTCGCTGCCGCTTCCGCTGAGGAGACTGAACGAGCCGGAGGCGTTCCACCAGCTGTCTGTGAACGAAGGAATCGTGATGGTGGTTGATGGAGAGAGGTTCGTGAAGCTCAGAGTCACCGACAGGTTCTGGCCGGTCCTGAGGACCCCCACGTCCACCGCCCTCGTCGCGAGCAGCGGCGCTGGCTGCTGCACCACGGTCGCGTTGACCTTCGAGAGCCCCTGGCCCGCAGCCAGGGTCAGGGTGTACGAAGAGGTGAACTTCCCGTAGTTGTTCGTGACCGTGGCGGAGTCGGACGAGCGGATGACCCCGTCAAGAACCCTGATTTGCACCACCGATGACGAGCTCTGGCCTGAGGCCGAGAGGGAGGCGACCGACCCGCCGAAGTATGACATGAGGTTCGGCTGGTTGCTGGACAGCGCGTTGGCCGATATCGAGCCTGCCACCACCGTGTGAGAGAAGCCCGAGGACGCTTTCACCCCTTCGAGGACGATGAACGGCGACGCCAGGGACAGGAAAGACGTGCTGGTTATCGCCTTGGCGAACCCCCCCTCGGCCGAGGGGACGAAACGGAGGAGAGTGGCCGGGACGAGGTCGTTGAAGGAGATCGGGCTGTAGAAAACGTAGGTCCCGGTCCCGTTGGAATAGGACCTGAACGAAGTGAAGAGGTACGAGCCGAGGGCAGACGCAGCCGTGGCTGCGTCTGCGAAGGAATCCGACCCCACGGAGAGGAAGAGCCCCTGCGACGGGACGAAGGGCGCCGGGAGGAGGTTGTACCCCTCCGGCCCGAACACCTGGAAGTCGGAAGTCCACCCGGTGGTCTTGACGGCGGTGATGTTATACCAGTTCAGGCCGGGGGCAGACTCCAGCGAGGAGAGCTTGCTCGACCCGTTCACCCCTCCGAATGTGAAATACCAGAGCGCGTCGGACCCTGCCACATACACGTTCAGCTTCTCGGTGTATGGTCCCGCTGCGTGGACCTGCTGAACCGGGACTGCCGAGAGCACCATGAGGGCAACGATGGATGCTGCTAGCAGCTGAGAACGCTTCAAACGAACGAAGGGCGCCCGGTTCACCATATTTGTGGATTCCGCTCTCGGCGGACGCGGCCTCATTCATGGCGACCCCGAAGGCTTATGCCCGCTTCCGCCTTTCTGGGCAGGCCAGGCTTCCTTCGGACCAGAGGGTTCACCGCTTCACCGGGCGGTGGCGTAGAAGAGGGGAGCAGGCGCCAGAAGGGTCCCGGCGACGAACCCGATCAGGAGCCCGGCGAGGACCTCCCTCCGCTCCGAGTTGCGCCTTGCGCCCACGACCGAGTCTGCCACCAGCGCGACCCCCACGACTCCTGAGACGTATGGGTCCAGCAAGGTCGTCCTAAAGGAGCCGAAGTCTGACGGGCTGAACGAGACCGAGGGGGACTTGGTCCCTCGAGGAGGGGATCCGGACGGGAGGGCCGACGTAGGCCACGAGCAGCCTGGACGCCCAGCTTACGGCGAGCCCCAGGACGAGCCCCCACTTGAAGCCGACCTCCGGCTCGCTCAGCGAGCGGTAGGCCCACGCGCCAGCCGAAGCCGAAGTGCTCAACGTCGGCCTGCCGGGAGAATACTCCGGGTCAAGTGATTGTTACAACCCGGCTTGACGCTGGGCGGGCCTATCTCTTTCTCGAAGTCTCTTCTGCCGGGTCGTCGACCCCTCTCTCGTTGAGGAGGAAGACCGTGTCCCTCTCCGGGTGATAGGGGCTGTCCACCATCCTGGCGATGCGGTTCTTCGCCGCCTTCCTCAGGTATATCCTGTAGGTGCTGGTGTGCGCGACCACGTGGCCCCCGGTGGGCCTCGTCGGGTCCCCGAAGAAGGAGTCGGGCGCAGCCTGGACCTGGTTGGTCACCACCACGGCGATGTTGTAGATCTCGGCGGTGCGGAGGAGCTGGTGCATGAAACGGTTGAGGCGCTGCTGACGCTCCGCCAGGGTCCCCCTGCCGAGGAACTCGGCCCTGTAGTGGGCGACCGCGCTGTCGAGGATCACCAGCTTGACCTTGTTCGGCTCGATGATTCTGCCGAGCTCCTTCACTATCAGTTCCTGGTGGGCGCTGTTGTAGGCACGGGCGACAGTGATCCTGGACAGGACCTTCTCGGCGTCCATGTCCCTGGACTCTGAAATCTCCTGAATCCTCTCCGGCCTGAAAGTCCCTTCGGTGTCGACGTAGATCGCTCCCCCGTCCAGACCGCCCTCTTCCAGCGGTTTTTGCACCATTACGCAAAGAGTATGACAAATCTGGCTGTTGTGAAGGATCGTAGGCAGGTTGCCGCTCACGAACGCGTGCCCGTCGGGGACTTCAAAGTCATACACGTAGTCGTCGTACCGCTCCTCTTTGATGCTCGTCACCTTGTCCCAGTTGAATTCGACCGCCCGTTCGAGAGTACCGATGGCGGCGCTGATGATGCGCATCCTTCTCTCGATCTCTTTCGAAGCGACCGATCTGAATGCATCGTGCTTTTCCTCAGGGAGGCCGCGATTGAAGTAATTGTTCAGGCCGCTCTTCGAGAGACCCATCTCAGCGGCCAGAATGTTGGTCGCGAATGGCAGCGAGAAGGCGCACTTCCTGAAACCAGCCCTTGTCCTGAGGTCAGCGGTCTTCACGTCCCCCAGACTCCCGGCCAGCTCCTCATCCACGCCCCTGAGGAAGTCGACTGCCTTCGAGATCTGTGCGTCGCTCATTCCTGTCGCGCCGTAGGCCGACCTGGTGAGCGCCTCATACAGGGTGCCGTTCTTCCGTAGAGGCCCCTCGCGCCTAAGGTGTCTTCCCGAAACGGCTGACTCGAACACGGCCCGAAGGAAATCACCGGCGGGGACGCCGTACTTGCTGTTCCTGGTCTTGACGTTGAGCATGGCCTTGCTCTTGAGTGGAATCTGAGACATCCGGTCTATGTCGAACCCGGATACATGGAGCCTGAAATGGTCCCCCGTGCTGGCTTTCTTGGTGCTGAAAGTCGAGGAGATGCCCAGCCTTGAGAGGAGATACGACACTCCTTCGATCAGGACTCTGCTGTTTGATGATACCTCGATGTCTAATCCCTTCGCACGCCCGTCGCCTTCGAAGTAGCCCGCGAGGAAGTGGCGCACGATTTCATCGCTGCCGTTGAGAATGCAGTCTGGGACATACTTCGTATAAGAGTCGCATTCGGCCAGCTTTCCGAGTAACGGCCTGACTGGGCTCCCGAGCAGGATCAGCGCCGCGTGACCGTCTCTGTTGGATATCGTCGGGTCAAACCCAAACCTGTTCTTCAGGTAGTCTCTGGTCCAACCAACCAGCTTCGTGTCGGTATTGGTGATCGAAAGCGGATTCTTCGTCCCCTCGGCTGCGTAGAATCCGAGGAAGAAAGCGTCGTCGTTGGTGATGTCATCCCTCCCTGGAACAGCCAACTGCTTTGGGGCGGCAATCCTGTCTCCGACTTTCAAAGCCCCGGAAGGGATCCACTGGATTCCTCCAGCAGAGAGCACCATGGCCATGTGAGGCTTGGCAAGCCTGAGCAACCTTCCCCGCTCGGTCCTGATGGCCAAGATCGACGACGCCTTTTCTCGGTAGATATAGGAAGCGGGAGTCAGCTTCGAGTTCAGTCCCACGACGTTCACTCCCGTCAGCGGGACAACGAATCCCTCGTCCAGCGGCCTCTCTCCGTACATCGTCCTGTATTTCTCGTACGTGGACGAGATTGGCTCGAAATGCATGTTTGCGTCGTTGCTGTAGAACACGTTGGTGTCCCCCGCGACGCATTTACCGCTGCCAAATTCACCAAAGAATTCCGTCATTGCCCACGTCTCTATGCCTCCCCCGAGGAGGTCGTCCAGGTTCTTGGACCCGGTCGAGATCCTGTTGATCGCCTTCCTCTTGACGAGGAGGTCGGCCGCGTTGATGAAGTCCGGCTCGAGCCGGTTCAGTTCGACCAGCTTCTTGCGTGCCTTGTTGTTCAGCTCGACTGCCTTCGTCACGTCGATGTCGACAGCTTCGGCTATGTCCATGGGCCCTGCCGTAGCGAGGTCGAGGATCGTCTCGATGCCGGCGTCCTTCAGCTTGGCCTTCGTCGCGGGTCCCACTCCTGGGAGCTCGTCCAGCTCGAGCTCTTCTGCGACCTTACTTTCAGTCAACAGTATTCACGGTCGTCTTCCACTAGATAAGCATGCCTTAGGGAGAGAGGCGCGAAACTGTTCTGGGGAAGAGGCTGGCGGAACGGATGTGCTTCAGCCCCGCGATCCAGCGGGTCGTCCGCTCCACTCCGATCCCGAACCCCGAATGCGGGGGCATCCCGAACTTCCTCAGCTCAAGATACCAGGAGAACGCCTCGGCCGGGAGCTCCTGAGACCTGATGCGCTCCATCAGCTGGGACTGGTCGTGTATCCTCTGCCCGCCCGTGGCGAGCTCCCCCATCCCCTCCGGGGCCATGAGGTCGGCGGATTTCGTCACCTTGGGCCTGTCGGGGTAGGTCATGTGATAGAACGCCCGCGCAGAAAGCGGGTAGTCCGTGATGAAGAACGGAGCATCGAAGGACTGGCTGATGGCCCTCTCCGCCTCCGCCCCGATGTCGTCCCCCCACTCGAAACCGAACCCCTTCTTCTTGGCGATCTCCCGCGCTTCGTCGTAGGTTATCCTCTGGAGAGGCAGGCTGACCTCCTTCAATGTCCTGCCCAGGGTCTTCAGGTCTTCCTGCCTGTTGTCCAGGACCCTCTTCACCGCCGCGGCCAGGAGCCCCTCGAGCAGCCGCATGTTGTCCGACTGGTCTGCGAAGGCCTGCTCGGCTTCGATCATCCAGAACTCCGTGAGGTGCTTGTTCGTCTTCGACTTCTCTGCCCGGAACGCGGGTTGGTAGATCCAGACCTTCTGAAGGGCTGGGAGGGCCGCCTCCTCGTAGAACTGGGCGCTCTGGCTGAGATACGCGGGCTTGCCGAAGTAGTCGACGGGGAACAGGGTGGACCCCCCTTCGACCGCTGCCTGGACGAAGCTCGGAGCGCTGATGAGCGCGAACCCGTTGGCGCGGAAGTAGTCGAAGGCCGCGCCGACGACCTCTGTCCGGATCCGCATGGTCGCCACCGCCTTCGGGCCGCGGATGCTCAGGTGCCGCACGTCGAACAGGTACGATGGGGACTTCGCCGCGGTCTTCGTGATGGGCCAGGTCTCCGCGGGGGCCACCATCTGGAACTCTCTGACCGCCACCTCCTTCCCGCCGGGGGCCCTCCTGTCGTCTCTGGCCTCTCCCCTTACGACGACGGCCGACTCCCTGGTCGCGCCCTTCGCAGAATCGAAGTCCTTCTCCGGGAGGCTCCCCTTCTTGACCGAGACCTGGACATAGCCGGTCCCGTCTCTGATCATGGCGAACACCAGCCCGCCGACGGTGTGTTTCCTCGAGACCCACCCGCGGACCTCGACCTCCTTGCCTGACCTCCCCGCGACTACGTCGGCTGCGGTCGAGAGCTCGAACCCCGTTCCTTTCACCGTGCCGCCCCGGCCGTTTCGTGCTAAAAGCATGATGTGCGGCTGAATGGTTAAGGAGCCCTCGGCCCGCGGGGGATACGTTCCCCTTGCAAGCGAGACGAGCGGCGATACTGAGATGGACAGGGAGGGGGAGCATCGAGCACCTCAGGGGCTCGGTCGGGCACGTGCTGAAGGCGCATGAGGGCCGGGGGATGACCACCGTCGTCGGAAAATCGGTGGTGGTCAGGGGCCCTGAGCCCCTCGGAGTCGCAGTCTTGGTGCGGTTCATGCCGGGGATAGCCTGGATCGCCGCCGGATTCGCGGCGCAGTCCCTGAGCGAACTGGCTGACGCCGGCGCGAACCTGGCGAAGTCGTACCTGCGGCGGGGGGAGCGGTTCTCGGTTGATTCTGAGGGGGCCGGGAGCGCCCTCGCATCCGATGTCGGCGGCATGGTCACGTCGAGAATCCTGGAGGCGGTCAAGGGGGCGCGCGTCTCCGAGTCCCCCCGGGTGAGGTTCAGGGTGGCCGCCGACGGGCGCGGAGGGGTCGTCGGGGTCGAGGTGAGCGCAGGGGTCGGGGGGGTCCCCACAGGGACAGAAGGGGCGGCCTGCTTCGTATCTGGGGGGGTCCACAGCTCTGCGTGCGCCTGGATGGCGGCGCTCGCAGGGTACAGGGTGAAGTTAGTGCATGCAAGAGCGAGCGACAGGAGCGTCCTTGCGGTCGCGCGGCTCTATTCCGAGCTCTCCAACCGCGTCGACCCGCGAGGGCTGAGCCTGGAGGTCCTCGAAGGAGGCACGGCGGCAGGGATGCTGGCGAAGCGCGCAGCCAAGCTCGAGGGAAGCGCCTTCGGCGGCTTTACCCCGGCGCGGACCCCTCCTGAAAGCATGCGGGGGGTCGTCCGGTCCCCGGTCTACCTGATGCCTGAGGAGAGATTCGGAGCCGTGTTCGAGTCCCTCGGGATCAAGGGGGAACTGGCCACCACCGACTGGCATGAAACAGGGGCAGGGGGGTACTCCGTCAGGACCTTCAGCGGAGGGCCGGCTGACGTGAGCGGCGTCCTCGACGGGCTGCAGTAGTGGTCAGGAGCCTGAGGCGGTCCCCGTCGCACGGAAGGAGCAACGTTGGCTACCGGACAGAAGTGTCGACCCGCTCAGCCGTTCCTCTTGGCGCTTCCTCACCGAAGACCTCGGCCTGGAAGACCTGGACCTTCGTCCCCTCCTTCAGCCAGGAGTCGAACGGGAGGCCCGCCTTGCCGCACGCCTCCGACAGGAAAGTCTCCTGGTCCCACCCCTGTTCGGTGGAGACCTGCGGAAGGAAGAGCCCAGAGGTGAACGCGGTCGATACGATCAGTCCGTCGACCCCGAGCCTGATCTTCGACGGCAGGTCCTTCCTCCTGGGCGCCTGCAGTTCCTGCGGCAGGGTCAAGACGCTCACCTCGACCAGGATCCTGTCCAGCTCGCCTGGTCTCACCGGGGACGGGAATCGCGGGTCCTCGGTCGCGTAGACGGTCACGTCCTGTATCGCTTCCCAGAGAGGCTTGATGGGCTCCGGGTACCCTATGCACCCCCTCAGCTGCTTGGTCCCGCGTTCGAGCGTGTTCAGCGTCACGAAGACCCCTCTTTTCTCAGCCAGGACCCCGGACGGGACGGGACCCGGCCTGCGCGGCGCCCCCTTGACGTGGGACTCGAGGGTCTCCCTAGCGAGCTTTACTGCTGCCCGTCCTTCGGCCAGGGATAGCGACATCTTTCTTCCGGCCGAGCCGCCTGGCAAGAGACATTAATTTCTTCCAGTGGCTCCCCCGCCAGTACACCTGGCCGCACGCCGCGCAGACGAAGAAGAGCCGGTGCCTGCTCACTACGGAAGGGGGAACCTTTCCCGGTAACCTGTCTTTTCCCACGGAGAGCAGCTCCCCGCCGCAGAGAGAGCAGAGAGGGGGCCCCCTCACCAGGTCGATCCCCCTGGAGGCGGCGCAGCGTGCGATGGAGCCGATCCGCGCTCCGTCGGAACTCCCAACGGCGAGGATGACTCTGGCTCCCTTCGACTCGGCCCTGGCAGCCAGCGACCGGTCAGCGGTCAGGATGATGCGGCCATCGCGAAGGGAAAGCGCCAGAAGGCCCGAGTCCTCCCCCGACCTGTAGTAGAGGGCGTCGAATCCCAGTGCCCGCAGCTTTCTCGCCAGGGAGCCTAGCATCCCGTCGACTGCGAACTTCGTCCTTGGCTCCGGAGGTTTCCCTTCTGCAGGATTACCTGGTCGTCTCTGAAGCCCTGACCGTTTCATATAGCCTCCGCGCCGAAGGGTCCTTCTCGAAGTGGTCCCTTATGGGGGCGATGATGGCGTCCAGGGCCTCACCCACCCCCTTCTTGAGGTCCGCGGGGTGCAGCGCTCCGGCCCTGAAGGCGCCTTCGAGTTCGGCCGCGGACGAGAACTCCACGTTCCCGCCGTACTTCTCCGGCCTCTCCACCTCCAGAGACTTCAGTTTCTTGAAGACGATGTATCTGGAGTACTCGATCAGGGCGTTCCCCTCGACGACCTTCGGGGGGCAGTACGCTGAGTTCAGCTTCTTCATGATCACATCGGTGCTGTCGTGAACGAAGATCGACGTCTCGGGCTTGCTCTTGCTCATCTTGCTCGCTATCTCCGCGTCGAGGGCTCCGTTCTCGTCGAACCCCTCCGGCTCCTTCTTCCCCTGAAGGCCGATGAGCATGTGGTGATGGACGGCCACCGGCTTCTTCCACTTCATCCTCTCCGCAATCTCCCTGGCGAGGATGTTGGCCCGCCGTTGGTCGAGCCCCAGCTGGCAGATGTCGACGTCGAGCCAGAAGATGTCCGCGACCTGCATCATCGGGTAGAAGAGCTGGGCGGTCTGGATCGTCTCTTTTGTGGTCCTCCCCGCGATGGTCAATGCCCTCTGGGCCCTGGCCAGGGTGGAGTTCTGAGCCACGGTCACCACCTTCTTCCAGTACTCCTCGTTGCGGGCCGCGTCGCTGGTCCAGAGGACCTCGACCTTGCTCATGTCGACGCCCGCGGCCTTCCAGACCTCGACGAAGTACCTCCCGACCTCCTGAATCTTCCCCAGGTCCCCGCCCATCTTGTTGTTGACCCAGGCGAACCAGTCGGCGATCCAGAGCTTCATCCTCACCCCCGCCTTCAGCATCTCATCCACCAGAATGGGCCTGAGGACCCCGAACGGGAGATGCGCCAGGCCGCTTGGTTCGAACCCGTCGTAGGCGGTGGGGTGCCCGTTGGTCTCGAGGAGGGTCCTCAGCTCCCTCTCGGTGATTATCTCTTCCCCGACGTTTCTGATGTGCCCTAGCCTCTCTTCGAGGTCCAACCTATCTCGCGCCGGTGCTTCGGTTGTTAAAGGCTTCAGGGCGGCCTTCTTGCCCTGGCGAAGGCGGCGACCGCGACCCCGAAGGTCAGCACAGCGAGCCCCTGATGGACGGCGACCAGGACCGACTCTTCCATCTGAGAGATGACGACCCCTCCAAGGAGGACCTGGGCGACAAGGAGCGCCATGGCCAAGTATATCGTCCTCTTCACCACCTTCTCCGCGTCCTGGGCCTTCCAGAACGCGATGGTGGTCAGGAGAAGGAAGAGGGTCGAGAGCGCCGCGAAGAGCCGGTGCGTGTATTCCATTATCGGGGCGAGCTGGAGAGGCGGGAAGAGACCTCCGAGGCAGGTGGGCCAGTCCTGCGGGATGCTGGACCCGCAGGCGTCGCCGAAGCCGGCGACCGTGACGTAGGCCCCCACCACTATGACTGTGAAAAGGGAGGCGACGGACAGCAGAAGGAGGACGTACTTTGTTTGCATCCGGGCGGCCCCCCAAAGGTGAGCTTATTGGTCTAGGCCTGCTTCAGCAGGGCGTCCACCTTCGACTTCAGGACCGTCGAAGGGACCGCGCCGATTACTATGTCTTCGACCTTCCCCTTCGAGAAGAACATCACCGTTGGGATGCTCATTATTCCGAACTGCATCGCCAGCTCCTGGTTGGCGTCCGTGTCCACCTTAACGAACTTCACCTTGCCCTGGTACTCCTCCGAGAGCCTGTGGATGACCGGGGATATGACCTTGCACGGGCCGCACCAGTCTGCGTAGAAGTCGACGACGACCGGGAGGTTCGACCTGACGACTTCGTCCTGGAACTTGCTTCCCGAAATGGTGGTGACGGTCTCCATGGGGTTGACAAGAATCGCCCGATTTTGCCTGTTTATATTATTGCCCTCGCGTGAAACCCGTTTCGACCTGACAGAGTCGGGTTCAGCGCGCCCGCGTCCTCGGAGGCGACTCCGTCAGAGGGGCATGTTTGAGCGCGTCCCCGGCCGGGTTGTAGGCGACGAGGGTGGCTCGCTCCATCGATTTCCAGACCAGGTCGTCAAGGGCGAACCTCCTGACATATTCGGATATCAAGTCAGGCTTGACCCTCGTCCTCGGGTGCCTCGCTATCATGGCGCAGCAGTCCTTGTACTCCTCGAGGGAAAGGTCATAGGTCCCGATGGTCCGGGCGAGGCTGACTATCTCTTCTTTGTCGTAGGTGAGCAGCGGGCGAAATATCGGAAGGGTGGAGCCCGCATCGAAGGAGGAAATGTTCCAGATGGTCTGAGACGCCGCCTGGGACAGGGAGTCCCCGGTGGAGATCGCGGTCGCGTCGAACCTCGGGGCGAGGCCCTCGGCCACCATCCGCATGAACCTTCGGAAGAGGGACGGCTCGAGCTCGGACGGGACCTCAGCGGTGGCGAGCTGGTATTCGGCGAAGGGGAAGAGGACGAGGGTGGATTTGCCCCCGTAGCCAGAGAGGACCTTGACGAGCCGGGTAATCTTGCTGTCGATGGCCGCCGCCGGCGTCGGAGCGAGATAGAAGTGAAGGTACACTGGCCGGGTCCCCCTCTTCATCAGGAGCCAGGCGGCGACCGGGGAGTCTATCCCGCCTGAAAAGAGGTGGATGGTCCGTCCCGCGGTACCGAGCGGAAGCCCCCCGGCCCCGCGGTGCTTGTCGGTGTAGACAAGGGCGCTCCCCCTGACCACGTCCACGTGTATCGAGACTCCCGGGTTGTCGAGGTCGACGGCCATCCCGGTGGACCCCACCACCTCTGCGCCGAGCGAGTTGGCGAGCTGCTGCGAGGTCATGGCGAACGACTTGTCCGTCCGCCTGGGGACGATTTTGAACGTCCTGGCCGCGGCGCCCTTGGCCGAGGACAGCACCGCCGAAAGGATCGCAGAGTAGTCCTGCCTGACCGTTACGACAGGGGCGTACCAGGAGACCCCGAAGACGCGGCCGAGCCTCCTGCTGACCTCCTCTTCGTCTGCGTCGGTCTTCAGCAGGAACCGCCCCTCTGAAAGGACGCACGTGTGATCGATGCCGTGCAGCGCCCTGTTGATGTTCTTCCTAAGGGCGCGGACGAACTCGGGTCTGTTGTTCCCCTTCAGGGCTACCTCAGCGTAGTGGACCACGAACTGCGCAGGCATCTGAGGCCGTCGCGCCGGCGCCGAAGTAAAAGGTTGCTACTGCTCAGCCCAGGACCGCTGCCACCATGGCCACCAGGAAGATGACCGCCAGGTACGGGCTCGAGAACTTGAATGCCAGCCAGGCGTTCGCCTTCGTGGGGGACCTGAACAGCCTGATGTTCGTGCCGAGGAGGAGCAGGTCGAAAACTACTGCAACCGCAGCGTAAATGACGAACCCGATGCCGAGAAAGTAGGTGACGTAGAGGAGGCTCACCGGGATCAGGAGCAGCGTGTTCGCCACTATGTACTTCGAGGCTGCCTCGGGCCCTACTACCGAAGGGAGCATGGGGACGTTCACCGCCGAGTAGTCCTCCTCGGTGATGACCGCGAGGGACCAGAAGTGGCTCGGAGTCCAGACGAACACCAGGGCCCCCAGGAGCCACCCCACGGCCCAGGAGCCCCAGGCCGACGGGATCGCATACCAGCCTGCGAGGGCGGCGCAGCTCCCGGCGAAACCGCCGAGGACGATGTTCCAGCTGGTCCTCGGCTTCAGGAAAAGGGTGTAGACAGGGACGTAGATGAACGCCCCGAGACCGATGAAGAAGGTCGCGAGGTAGTCCAGGGTGGCTCCTGCGACCAGGAGACCCGCCAACACCAGGCCAAGGCCGAGGAACAGAGCGTGGGATGGCGGGACGATCTTCCCGGAGGGGAGGGGCCTCCCCATCGTCCTCTTCATCTTGGAGTCCATCCCCATTTCGAGGTAGCTGTTGAGCGCCAGCGCTCCGCTCGAAGCCAGGGCGCCTCCGGCGAGGACCCCCACAAGGGCTTGGATCGGGGGCACCCCGCGCGACGCCACGACCTCCGACCCGAGGGCTGCCATCAGTAGGAGGGGCGTGATCTTCGGCTTCGTGAGGGCAAGATAGTCTGAGAAGCTCGTCTTGAACGACCCGTCCAAGGGCGCCGCCTTCGGTGCGTGTATTTTGACTTTCTTGAGCCGTGAAATGCTTAAGAAATCTCGGGAGGTCGGCAGCTTCCGTCCCGCAGTAGCTCAGCCTGGTAGTCCCGCAAGGGGCCATTAGCTTCCGGCTGTAGAGGTCGGCCAGCGGCTGACCCGTCCAGCCTATTCAGGCCACAGTCACCGGAGTGTCGTCGGCTCAAAAGTGCCGGAAAGGCACTAAGCGTCCGACCTGCGGGACTCGAGCTTATCTGAGCTCATATCTTGTCATTTGTCCTTTTCTGACCCATTTTCTACCTTCTTTCGGTAACTTGATTCGGACCAGTCGAACCCTGTGCCTCCGTTCCGCGTCTGACAATACGACAGCGTTCGGCTTCGCTCTCTTCGTGGGATTCCAGAAGCCCACGCGTCCGCTGAGTCTCCTGTCGGCGGGAGAGTCCAACGTGACGTGGTACACCTAGTTGCGCCTCGTCCATGTCCTTCCCCGAATGGTCATCTTCCGGCCCCTCTTGTCGGTTCAGCGGATGCGAGGCGAGGAGCCGAGAGACCTCAGGAGTCCGATGACTGATTTGGGACAGTCGATACTGGCGTTTGCGGACCCGACCTGGATATTGCGCATTGTTCCCTTGTTTGCGTCGACTGAGCAGGGTGCATGACCCCCTGCATCGTAGAACCCTCCAAGGAAATCGGCGCCGTTCGCCTGTACATTGCGCGGCGGAGCATCCAGCGCGCCGCTTCCCCTGCAAAGGCATATGGAGACCTCCATCAGGGATGCCGAGGACAATGAGGCTCTGGCTCCCCGTGGCCGGCGTCGCCCTCCTGGTGGTCGCCTACGCCTACTTCTACGAGCTGAGCGCGGTGGAGTCTCAGGGGTCCGCGTCGATCGGGCTGGCCAACGTCGTCGGGCTGATTGCCGTGGTCGTGGGGCTGATCGTCGCCGGGATGCTCTTCAGGAGGAGGGCCCCGGCCGGCGGGTCGCCAGACTCCAGGGTTCTGTCAAGTTGATGGGCCATCGGGTTGATTCTTCTCGGTGTCAAGAGTCGGGCCATGAGCCTTGGGCGTTTTGTCCGTGCCGTTCAGTAGGTAGAGAACTGGCATCACGCCATTGAGTAGGTTGTAGAGCCTGATTTGAGGGTCAACCCCGCCTTGCCCTTCCCAAGCGCAGTAGTCAACCACTTTTTGCAGTTCTGTGGCGGCCTCTCCCTCTCTCGCCCTTGCACGGAATAGGTCTCCCGACGCAACGATTATCCTTGAGGCATCATCTTTCGATTGGAACTCGATGTTTGAGATGGCTGTGGTGAATTGATAGTCGTCAATTTCCTTTGCTCTCCACTTGGTGAATTTCTTAAGGACATACCGATATCTCTCGGCAGCACATTGAAGGCAGCCACAATCGCATCGCTCGGCGTGGTTAGGGGCCGTCCTATCTTCCCCGTGAGCGCAGGGAGATTTCAGCGTGGTAGTGCTCATTCCTTCAACGCCTCTGAGATGATTGTCTCAGCCATGTTGGACACGCTTCGATTCTCGCCCTTGGCCTTCTTCTCCAACTTGGTGTAGGTCTCTTCACGGATTGCGACCGTCTGCCAGCCCTTGTAGGGCATCTTAAGCCTCCATCCTCTCCCGCTGCTCGTCCCTTTCCGCTTCCACTTCTTCATCCAGCAGCTTCTCTGCGTTCGCATCGCTTCTCCTTTCAAAGCCCCTGATGAACTCTGAATAGAACGCGCCGAGGTGCTCAGCAGCTGCGAACACTGCTTCTCCCCTCAATCCAACCGCATAGTGCCCGCAACCGTCTCGGTAGAGGACCCAAGTCGCCATTTTTCTCACCTCCTATACGCAGTCCAGGCATCGACTGTATCCATACATCTGCGCCCTCACCGAGAGGACACAGCCGCATATTTCGCAGTGTGCCATCCGATATCGCAGCTTGCGAACTTTCTCTTCCGCCTCGTTTTGTATTCCGCTCATACCGTAGCCTACCAAGCAGGGCTTAATATACCTTCCGAATGATGCGGAATCTTCACAACCCTTAAGTAATCCCCTTCCGTATGCTTCGGTATGAACCTGTTCCAAAGATGGGAGATGGATGCGGACGAGATTGCAGACCATGAGGCATGGGAAGCACAGCGAAGGGAGATGCAGAGGGATTGAGCCAAGACCTTCGGTTGCAGAAGGGAGAGGCAATAGCCAACGAGATGGGAGTCCGAAGGGTCGCTCCCGACTTCTACAAGGTGAAGTCCCAATCAGGCGATTTCGAGTATGACGTTAGGCTCGGTGAATACGGCTGGCTCTGTTCCTGTCCTGATTCTACCTTCAGAGGTTCGACCTGCAAGCACATCTGGGGAGTAGAGATTTCGTTTGAACTGAGGAAGGTCGTAGAGGCCATAGTCCCGAAGGTCTTGAAACCTCTGGGCCTATTCTGCCGATTCTGCGAGTCTGAGGCGGTCGTGAAGCATTCGGTCAGGCACAACCGATATGGCGACCTCCAACGCTACTCGTGCAAAGGCTGTGGGAAGCGGTTCTCCGTGAACATCGGCTTTGAGAGGATGAAGGCCACGCCCCAAGCGATAACCTCTGCAATGCAACTCTATTTCACGGGAGAATCCCTTCGCTCTGTCCAGAAGTTTCTCAGGCTTCAGGGCGTGAACGTCTCTCACCAATCAGTCTGGAACTGGATTCAGAAGTATGTCGGGTTGATGGGCGAATACATGGACAGGCTCACGCCCTCAGTCTCGGACAAGTGGAGAACCGATGAAATCTACCTCAAGATGCGGGGGAACACGAAATACCTCTTCGCTATGATGGATGATGAGACTCGGTATTGGATAGCCCAACAGGTCGCAGAGAACAAAGGAATCTCCGATGTGCGCTCCCTCTTCCGAGAGGCGAAAGAGGTCGCTGGTAAGAAGCCGAAGGTTCTCATCTCAGATGGGGCCTACAACTTTGCGACAGCAAACAAGAAGGAATGGTGGACTCACCACAAAGGGGACAGGACTCGCCATGTGAGAGACATTCGCTTTGGCTCCGAAGTTCACAACAACAAGATGGAAAGGATGAACGGGGAGATACGCGACCGAGAAAAGGTCATGCGGTCGCTGAAGAATCCCCAGACTCCAATCCTAAAGGGACTCCAGGTCTACCACAATTACTTCAGGCCCCACGAAGCATTAGACGGTCAGACACCAGCGCGGAAAGCAGGGATTCAGATTGAGGGAGAGAACCCTTGGATAACCGTCATTCAGAACGCCAGTCGTGGCCCGAAAGTTTACAACGCCCAGAATCAACCCGATGGCCCATCAACTTGACAGAACCGACTCCAGAAATCCTTAAGAAAGGTTTGAGGCTCTCAGGTCTCGAGCTTTGGATAAGGAGTTCCTGGCCCTTTCTATCGTCTTCATGCTGCTGGGGCTGACCGGCATTGTGCTCTTCAGCAGCCTGACCACCAGGGGGTCCATTTTCCCCGTGATGACCCCCTCTGGAGACGGGTGCTACTGCGTCATCTCGAGCCCGGAGCCTTCCGCGGCCCAGGGAACGTCCAGCATCTTCCTGGCCCTCGGGGTCATCTTCTTCCCCATGGGGCTGATGAAGGGGGGGCTCCCTTCTTTCAGGAGAGGGCCAAGTCCGGCAAAGGTCCAGCTTCCCAGCGGCCGAGTTGTCAGCCCGGTCGCCCTCGTCAGCGGCAGGTCCTTCGCGTTCGGGCTCATCGTCCTTCTCATCGGAGTTGACGCAGTCCTGCTCCCCGGGTACCTTGTGTACAAGAACATGTACTTCGAGCTCGCTGGAGCCATGCTCGCGGCCGCTGGAGCGATCTCGATGGCATGGGGACTCCGGAAGCCCAAGGCCTAGCCGCGGACCGACAGCAAGGAACCGTTTTATCCCCCGCCTGGGCGGGCTGCGAAAGAATTGAGCTCATCATCGGGTAGGCGGAAGGCCAAGCCCAAGGAAGTGAAGAAGAAAGGGGTTGCAAAGGAGGTCGAGGAGGAAGTCAAGAAGGTAGAGAAGGAAGTCGTCAAGGAGGCGAAGAAGGTCGAGAAGGCGGTCGAACGCAGGGCGGGGCCGAAGGTCCAGCACCCGAGGCCGTCGGCGCGCATCCCCCTGGCCATGGTAACCGCCAGGCACGGGACCGGGACGATTACAAGGGCGGGGAGAGGATTCTCACTAGGAGAGCTCTCCGGGGGCGGGCTCACACGCCCGCTGGCAGCGCGGTGGGGGGTGAAGGTCGACCAGAAGCGGAGGAGCGTGCTGGAAGGGAACGTGGCGGCCCTGAAGACCTGGCACTCGTCGGGGGCAGAAGCGGCGGTCGAACGGGAGGCGAAGGCCGCCGAGGAAGAGGTGAAGGGGGCAGGGGAGGAGGTCGAGAGGGAAGTGGTCGCGGCCGCAGAAGAAGTGGTGAAGGCGGAGAAGGCGGTCAGGAAGGAAGCAAAGAAGGCAGGGAAGGCGGTCAAAAAGAAGGTCGAGAAGCGCAAGGCTCGGCCCAAGAAGAAAAAATCCTAGCTAGGTCTCCGCTTCTTTGGCCGCCATGTATAGGTACTGCTGGGCGTAACCCGCGTATTCCCCGAAGCGCTTTCTGGCGGCGGCCGAGATCCTTTCGTAGTCTCGCAGGGACAGCTTCAGCTTGCCGTCCCGGGCAAGCCGCGACCTCATCGAAGGGTCGAGCATCCTCGGATATGAACTTGCCAAGGCCCTGGCGATCCAGACGTCGATGGGGAAGGCCTCGTCCTTGCCGCAGGAGAAGAGGAGGACGCAGTCGGCCACCTTGGGGCCCACCCCAAGCAGGACTTTTTGCCCGAACAGCTCGCTGAGGAGTTCCCGGCGCGCCTCCTCGTATTCCAGAGACTTCACCTTTGCGAAGTCGACCCGCCCCTCGGCGACGGCAGCGGCCACCTTCTTGAGGAAGGGAGCCCTGTACCCCAGCCCGCACCGTCTGAGGTCGGCCGCAGACGCGCCGGCGAGGGCCTGTGGAGAGGGGAACCCGCGGAAGGGCTCGCCATCGAACTCGGACGCCTCCCCATACCGTTCGCACATGGCCGAGACCATCTTCCTGATCCGCGGGATGTTGGCGTTGGTGGCGAGGACGAAGGATGCGAGGCACTCCCAGGTGTCCTGCCTGACGAGCCTCATGCCATAGAACTTCTGCACCGCCCTCGCAATCACCCGGTCCTTCGAGATCGTCGCAAGGACGTGGTCCAGGTCCTCGTCCAGCCGGAAGTACCTCTTGACGAAGGCGCTGTCCACGTGGTCTGAGGAAGACGAGCAGCGGAGGGCATCCCTCTCCTGCCTGACTTTCAACGCCGACGAACCCGCGACGCCAAACCACCACTCCCCTCTGCGCTCCCAGCGGAAGACCTGGCCGCTCTCGAGGGTGTACTCGAGACTGAAGGGGGAGCCGAGGGCTACAGTGAAGTCCATTGCAGTAAGCGCTCTCTGAACGCGGAGATAATTTACTCTTTGCAGGAATCGACATATAGCGGGAGCCGTGGCCTCGGTGAAGATGCCGGCACCATATGAAGCGAAGACGAAGGGGTCCCGGCGGCTCTACGAAAGGGCGAGGAAGGTCTTCGCCGGCGGGGTCAGCCACAACGCGAGGTTCTACGAGCCGTACCCTATATTCGTCTCAAAGGCGAAGGGCCAGCACGTCTGGGACGAGGACGGGAACAGGTACACCGATTACTGGATGGGGCACATGGCGCTGATACTGGGGCACTCACCCGCGGTCGTCGTCGAGGCGCTCCGCTCCCAGATTGGGAGGGGGACCCACTTCGGCATGGGGAGCAGGTATTCCGTCGAGCTCGGGGAGGAGATACAGAAGGCGGTCCCCTGCGCCGAGGAGATGAGGTTCTGCAACACCGGTGCCGAGGCGACGATGTACCTCGTCAGGCTGGCGAGGGCCTACACCGGCAGGCGGGTGGTGATCAAGATGGCTGGGGGGTGGCACGGATACAACACCGAGCTCAACAAAGGGGTGCACAGGCCCTTCGACAGGACGGAGAGCGCGGGGATACTCGAGGAGGAGCAGGCGTTTGTGGAGAACGTCAGGTTCAACGACCTGGAGGCGGCGGAGAACGAAGTCAGAGAGGCAGGTGGGGATGTGGCGGCGATATTCCTCGAGCCGGTGCTCGGAGCGGGCGGGTGCATACCCGCCGACAGGGAGTACCTGAAGGGGCTGAGGGAGCTCGCGGACAGGAGCGGGGCGCTCCTGGCCTTCGACGAGATAATCACCGGGTTCAGGCTCTCCCTCGGAGGAGCCCAGGAGCACTATGGGGTGACCCCCGACCTTGCTACCTTCGGGAAGGTGGCAGGAGGAGGGTTGCCGATCGGGCTCGTCTGTGGGAGAAAGGAGATCCTCGACCTGTCCGACCCCACCAGGAAAGAGAAGTTCGTGTCGATCGGAGGAGGGACGTTCTCCGAAAACCCGCTGACGATGGTCGCAGGGATCGCGACGGTCCGGCACCTCAGGAAGAACGCACCGCAGATTTACCCGGCGCTCGACTCATTGGGCAAGAGGGCGAGGGCCGGCATCGACCGTGAGTTCAGCGAACGTGGCGTCGAGTCCCATACGACGGGACTGGGTTCTCTCTTCCTCACGCACTTCGGGCCCGACCCGAAGAACGCCGAAGAAGCAGCGAAGGAAGAGAGGAAGACGAAACTGGACTACGCCTTGGGTTTGATAAACGCAGGGATATTCCTGCTTCCTGGCCATCCTGGAGGCATTTCGACGAGCCATACTGCCAAGGATGTCGGGAACCTGGTCACACAGAGCGGGAAATTGGCCGAGGCGCTGAAGCCTAGGCGATAGCACGGGAACCTGGCCGCGATCCACAACAGTTTCGCCACACTCTCCCCACCTGGACTCGTTCGGCAGCGAATTGGCTCAAAAAGCAGGTCGTCCCTGCAGTGGGGGATTGCCACTTTCACGTCGAATTCCGCCTCTGGTAGAACGAATCAGGGCGCACGAAGAGTTCCAGCACTTGCGGCCCACCATGACGAGAAAGGAAGTGGTGGAGAGCGTCTCGGAAGCGTAGGGAGTGACAAAGTCGACCGTCTACCAGTGGTACAGGGGACAGACCCCAATCGGACGGCGGGCGGGCAGGATAGCGAGAGTTAGCGAGTTACTGTACGTGTTGGGTGCGTTACTCGGCGATGGGTGTGCATACCATTGGCGCAATCACTTCCAAGTCTGGCTTGCGGGGGAGGAGGCATTCACAGTGAAGTTCGCGCTCAAATTGTCCGTCTGCCTTGGTAGGGAAGTCAAGAGATACAAGTACGCCTCGAAGAATGCGTGGTTCGTAAGAGTGGACAATGCCGAACTCTTCTTCCTGTTCCAGTCAGTCAGGACCGATAATTCCAAAATCAAGAGCCTGGTAGACGAGATCAATCCTGCTGGAGGATGGCTTCAGTTCGTCGAAGGCTTCTTTGATGCCGAGGGGTGCGTGAAAATCATAGGTGGAAAAGAGAGGAAGACGCCTAAGGTGTGTCTCGACCTTTGCAACACCAATTACGAACTGCTCGATATGGTGAGGACGGTCGTGAAGCAGCAACTGGGCACAGGAGCCGGCATATCCGCGCAGAAAACCGCTCCGCCAGGGAAGACCGCTTACCATCTCAGAATCTAATCGAAAAGCGCGGTCAAGGAATTCTTCAGGATGAGTCCAACGTCGAAGTTGACTGCGGAAAAATCGCATCTCTTGAATGCTTGGCTTGCAAAAAGACTGTAGGGGAAGCTCACTTGGAGACTTTCCCCAGTCTTGAGTCAGCTTCGGACCAGTTTACGACATTCCACCATGCATCAACGTACTTCGCTTTGTCGTTAAGGTAGTCCAAGTACCAGCTATGCTCCCAGAGGTCGCTTGCGATGATGACGGTTGATTGGGCTATGTGATTGAGGTTATGCTTCTCGACCTGCGAGATGATCAGTTGCTCGCTGACCGGCTCATAGATCAGCATCGCCCAGCCGCTACCTTCGACCGTCTTGGAGGCGTCCGAGAACTGAGCCTTGAACTTGTCGAACCCGCCGAAGTCCTTCTTGATCTGGTCTGCAAGCTTCCCGCCAGGAGTTCCTCCTCCCTTGCCGGCTGGCGCCATGTTCGGCCAGAATAGCGAATGGAGGATGTGCCCGTCGGCGTTGAAGCCGAAGTCACGAAGGATGGCCTTGATGTCGATTTGTATCTCGCCCTTCCTGGCCTTTTCGAGCTTCTCCATGGCAGCGTTGGCTCCGTTGACGTAGCCCTGGTGGTGCTTGTCGTGGTGCAGGGTCATGATCTGCTTCGAGATGTGCGGTTCGAGCGCGTCGTACGCATATGGCAGTGGTGGAAGTGTGTAGTTCTTCATGGGTGGCAGCCAATGCCCATGATGTAAAAACTTGTTGCTAAACAGTTATGGAAGCCTTCGTTTTCTTGGCTTTCTCCCAGTCTTCCAGGAATCTCTTCAACCCCGCGTCGGTCAGCGGGTGATGCATCATCTTCTCCATCACCTCAGGAGGCATGGTGGCTATGTCTGCGCCTATTTTCGCAGCCTCGAGGACGTGCTGGGGGTGCCTGATGCTCCCCACGAGGACCTCTGCCTTCAGGCCGTAGTTGTCCCTGATCTTCACGAGGTCTTCGACGACCTCCATCCCCCTCTGGCCGATGTCGTCCAGGCGCCCGATGAATGGGCTGATGAAGGAAGCCCCCGCCTTGGCCGCGAGCAGCCCCTGGTTAGCGGAGAAGACGAGGGTCATGTTCACCCTGATGCCAGTGCCGCTGAGCGTCTTTGTCGCCCGGAGCCCCTCGGGGATCATCGGGACCTTGACCACGACGTTGGTCGCCAGCTTCGAGAGGTGCTTCGCCTCCGTCACCATCCCGTCGAAGTTGGTGCTGACGACTTCCGCGCTGACGTCCCCCTTCACTTCCTTGCAGATCGCCTTGATGATCTCCTCGAACTCTCCTGGCTCTTTCGCCACCAGGGTCGGGTTGGTGGTCACGCCGTCAACCACGCCCATGGCGTTGAGCTTCCTAATCTGATCGAGGTTGGCTGTGTCGAGGAAAAGCTTCAAGCTGTCCCCCTAATTCTCCCAGTTCGGTATTAAAAGCCTAGCGCGCTCGTGCGAGGGCTTCAGCCGCCTGCTCGATGTTCGCCGCCGTCAGCCCGTACTTCTTCAGGAGCTCCCCGGCGTCTCCGCTCTCCCCGAAGGTGTCCATCACCCCGACCCTCTTCATCGGTGTCGGCCTGTTCTCGCCGAGGACCTCGGCCACGGCAGAGCCCATGCCGCCCATCACGTTATGCTCCTCCGCAGTGACGACCCTCCCGCACTTCTGGGCGAGCTTGGTGACCGTGGCTACGTCGATGGGCTTGATGGTGTGGACGTCGACGACTGCGGCCGAGACGCCTTTCGCCTTCAGGCTGTCGGCGGCTTTCAGAGCCTCTGGGACCATTATGCCGCAGGCGAGCACCGCGACATCAGAGCCGTCTCGTAGGACGTTCGCCTCGCCGAACCTGTATTCGAACCCGTTTTCATAGACGATTGGAGTTGACGGCCTCGTCAGCCTGACATAGAACGGGCCGGGGATCGCCGCGATGGCCATGACAACCCCCTTGGTCGATGGCGCATCCGCAGGAACGATCACCTTCATCTTCGGGATGGCCCTCATTATGGCGATGTCCTCCACCTGCTGGTGGGACGCGCCATCGGGTCCGACGGATATCCCGCCGTGTGAGCAGACGATCTTCACATTGAGGTTCGGGTACGCGATGTTGTTGCGTATCTGGTCCACAGACTTGCCGGGGACGAAGATGGCGTAGGTCCCGACGTAGGCAATCTTCCCCGCGAGGGCCAGGCCGGCTGCTATCGAAACGAGGTTCTGCTCCGCTATCCCGACGTTGAAGAAGCGCTCCGGGAACTTCGTTGCAAAGACCGCTGACTTCAGTGAGCTGGTGGTGTCCGCACCGACGACCACCACGTCCTTGCTCGCTGCGCCGAGCTCGAGCAGGGCTTCGCCGTAGGCGTCCCTCATCGCAGCCTGCTTGGACATCATGGTCTGGGCCTCCTTGCGCTTTCGGCCTTCTCCCTAAGGGCCGCTATCGCACTCACAGGGTCCTTCTTGGCGTAGACCCCGGCTCCTGCCACGAGGACGTTCCCGCCCCTCTTGACCACTTCCTGCACGTTCTCCGGTTCCACCCCTCCGTCTATTTCTATGTCCGTCCCGACTCCCTTGTCCTCGACCAGCTCGCTCACCTTCTGGAGCTTGGGCATGACTGACATGTCCATCGTCTGGCCGCTGAAGCCGGGGTTGACTGTCATCACGACGAGGGTCGAGATTCTGTCGAGGCGGTCAGAGGCCCACTTCGGGAGCTGGGTCTGGGGCTTGATGGCGAGCCCGACCTCCTTGCCGCGCGAATGCACCAGCCGGTGGAAGTCGTCGAAGCGGGCCCCGTTCATCACCTCCGCGTGCACGCTGAGAAGGTCTGACCCTGCCTCGAGGAACTTCTCGGCGTACTTCTGCGGGTCTTCGATCATCAGGTGAGTGTCGAACTTTAGGTCGGTCCGGCGCCTGAGCGCCTTCACCGTCCCGGGCCCGAAGGTGATGTTGGGGGCGAAGTGGCCGTCGATCACGTCCAGGTGCACCTGGTCGGCTCCGCCGTTCACCGAGATCTCCACCGCCTTCTCCAGGTCCCCCAGGTCCCAGGCGAGGATCGAAGGGGCGATCCGAATCTCCCTCACTCTACTTCAGCTCGCTGAGGACGTCTGAAAGCTTGTCCTTCGACGGCGCCGTCCCGTGGTAGTGCGGGGACCACTCCATGAAGGAGATCCCTTTCCCCTTCACCGTGTGGGCTATGATCACGGTCGGCCTGTTCCTGGTGCTCATGGCGAGGTCGAACCCGTCCATGAGCTGGTTCAGGTCGTAGCCGTCGACCTCGATCACGTTCCAGTTGAAGGCCCTCCACTTGGCGGCCAACGGCTCGAGGGGCATGATTTGCTCTGTGAGGCCGTCTTGCTGTATCCCGTTCCTGTCTATGATCGCCGTGAGGTTGTCGAGCCTGAACTTCGACGCTGACATGGCAGCCTCCCACACCTGCCCCTCCTGCTGCTCCCCGTCCCCCATGAGCACGTAGGTCCTGTACGACTTCCCGTCGAGCTTGGCAGCTAGAGAAGTCCCCACCCCCAGCGAGAGGCCGATCCCTTCCGACCCCGCAGGGGCCTCGACCCCGGGGATCCCCATCGAAGGGTGCCCCTGAAGCCTGGAGCCGGTCTTCCTAAGGGTCATCAGCTCCTCGACCGGGAAGTACCCCGCCTGGGCCAATATGGAGTATAGCAGCGGTGCCGCGTGCCCCTTGCTGAGGAAGAACCTGTCCCTGTCGGGCCACTTGGGGTCCTTCGGCTCGTGGTGCATGACGTGGAAGTAGAGCGTGACGAGGAGTTCCACCGCCGAAAGCGACCCTCCAGGGTGGCCGGAGCCTGCTTCTGCGAGGCTCTGCAGGATCAGCTTCCTCGTGTTCCTCGCGATCTCCTTCAGCCTGACGACCTCCTGCGCTGTCTCCATCATCTCCTCACCGGCACCTGCACTATGCTGTGCACGAACTCCTCGACCCCCTGGGTCTTCGCTTCCAGGTCGTGCAGCGAAAGGGTCGCGATCCTCGGAAGCCCGCTCCTGACCTCCCCGGCGACGTTGCTGAGTATCGCTGCCTGGTAGGGGTTCCCTCCGGAGGCGAGCGCGAGTCCGAAGACCCCGGTCATGGCGTCTCTGACGCCCACCTTGCTGAAGAGGTTCTTCTTCCCGCCGATTGGCGGAAAGAGCGTGACGTTCTCCCTGTCGAACAGCGTGATGCCGGCTTCCCCCCTGGTGATGAGGATCGCCTTCGACTCGAGCCGGCTCAGGAGGTTGACCCCCATGTTCCTGAGGCTCGTCTCGTTGACCATGGCCATCCCGGTCGCGTGCTCCGCCTCCTCGAGGTTCGACTTCACGTAGGTCACCCCGGAGAAGTCGATGTAGTGGTGCATCTTCGGCTGGCCGACGACTATCTTGCCGGCGGATTTCGCAGACGCGACTATCCCGCTGATGAGGTAGCTTGTTATCGCTCCGCGGTCGTAGTCTGAGATGACGACGCAGTCGACCTCCTTGATGTGGGGCTCCGCCTGGGCCAGGAGCTTCTTGGCCATCCCCAGGGGGACGTCCCTTCTGTCTTCCCGGTCGACCCTGAGCACGTGGTAGGAGTTGACCATGTACCAGGTCCTGAGAGACGTCGGCCTGGTCGGGTCGGCGACCACCCCCTCCGACGAAACGCCGTACTTCGAGAACTCCGATTTCAGCCAGGCGCTGTACTCGTCGGAGCCGTATAGGCCGACCACGCTGACGGAAGCGCCCAGCGACGCCAGCTCCCTCGCGAGGTTGGCTGCGCCGCCTGGGAGGAGGGTCTGCCCCACGAAGTCACCGGCAGGGACCGGAGCCTCGCGTGCGAGCTTGCGCGCAGCTATATCGACAAATCTGGAGACTATCAGGTCTCCGACGACAAGAATCCTGCGTCCCTGGAACTGGCGGAGGACCCCTGTGAGCTTGTCCCTTTCAACCGAGTCCAGGGGCATTCTTTTTCGATTTCGCTCGCCGCGTTGGGCTCTTTAAGGTTTGGCGGAATCATCTCGGCCCGGGCCCTTCTCCTGTTTCTCGGTCAGGCCTGGAATTTGCCTTCCTCAGCTCAGACGCCGTCTTCTTCATCTCTGGTCCCTCGGACTTTGTAAGGGGGCCGGCCAAATCGACCACTCCCCCGCTCCTGGTCATGCGCTCTACGAGCTCCGTGAAACCCTCACCCGGCTTCCTGAGCGACTTCAGCCTCTCATAGGCCTCGTCAGATGTCGCGATGTCCTTGGTATCCACACAACATGACAAGCGCGTACGAGACTTAGGCCTTCCTTTGGTCCGAGCCCTTTTCTTCCCTCCACTTTTCTTCCAGGAGTTGGCCCAGAATTTCGACCGCCTTTCTCACTTCTCGTTCCAATGCGAGAGGGTCGTAGCCCTTCGGCGGAGGGAAATCCAGAAACTTCTGGTTCGGGTCTGCATTCAGGAAGTCTTTGCTGGCCTCGTATATCGACATGAGCGCCGGCCCGTCTAGCTTCTTCAGCTCCGACCTCCAAGCGTGATGAAACCCCTTCTCGGACAGGAAGGTCAGCTTGACGTCCCCTTCGGCCTCCTTCTTGACGTCCTCCCAGAAGACCCTGTCGAAGTCCCCGGGCGCCGCCTTCCCTGACTTCAGCTTCGCCTCATAGGACTCGATGAGCGACCTGACACGGGGGGGAGTGATCTCAAAGTGGGCCGCCAGCTGGTCGGTCGAGAGCCCGAGCTGCGAAAGGTGATAGCACCCTTCCTCCAGGATCTCGTCGTCCACTTCCGGGTCCAGCTTCGGCAACGGAGGAGTCGCCTGCAGCCGCGCTTTAAGCCGTGCTGGGCTGGGTCTCGCTCCTGAAGAGGCGCATGGACCTGTTCAGGTAGGGAATGGGGCTGTACCAGTTCCACTTCCCCAGCTTCGACATCACGGCGGGGACGATGTACGTCCTCACAACCAGCGCGTCGATGAGGATCGCAAATGCCAAGGCGAACCCGATCTCCTTGAGGAGGAGGTCGCTGGAGATCATGAGCGAGCCAAGAGAGCCGGCGAGGATGATCGCGGCAGCGGTGATGACCGCTCCGGTCTGCTCCACGGCGCTGACTATGGCGGCGTCGAGGTGCTTCCCCTTGGTGGCCTCCTCGCGCACCCTGGTCAGGATGAAGATGTTGTAGTCCATCCCCAGGCCGAGGAGGACCACGAAGAGGAAGAACGGGATGATGAAGATCATCTGATAGTTGTAGAACTGCTTGAACAGCAGCGCTGTCGTGGCCAGGGTCCAGACGATGCTCATCAGGACGGAGAGGACCGCGAAGACCGGGAGGATCAGGGACCCGAGCACCACGAGCAGGACGATGGCGACCCCGGCGGCCACGATGGGGACGATGGTGTTGAACTGGGAGTCGAACACGTCCCTGGTGTCGAGGATCGAGCCCGTCTCGCCCCCCAGGTATATCCCTGTGACCCCGGCGGCCGAGCCGTACTGGGAGTGCAGGGTCTGGCGGATTGACTGGGCGTCGGAGAGCGCCCTGGCGGAGTTGGGGTCGATCGCGAAGTTGATCGTGAAGAGGACAGTCTTGTTGTCCTTGCCGATGTTCTGAAGGACTTCGGAGAAGGTTCTCGCCCCGGCGGTGGTGGAGTAGTTGATCCCGTCGTAGGGGACGGTCTCCCCGTACATCATCGTCGGGCTGGTGACGTTCTTTATGTCAGGAGAGCCGGCAAGGTAGGACGTCACCGCCTGCACCGTGGACATCTCCTGGGAGTTGAAGGAGTGAGCCTCCACCACCGGCTGGGAGAACGTCATCACGACATAGGTGGGGTAGAGGGTCCCGCTCCCGAAGGCGGCGGCAACCTGGTTGGACGCCTTGACAGACTCGAGGTTGGGGGGAGCTGCTGACAGGAGGTCGAAATTGGGGGTGGAGTTGGCGTACACGTACAGGGCGGGTCCCGTCGCTACCAGCGCCAGGACGATGAGCACCCAGGCCCTCTTGACCGCGAAGTTACCGCTTCTGGAGAAGTATCCCCTCCCGCCCTTCAGCTTCCCGGTCACAGACTTCGAATATCTGGCGAAGCGGTCCCCCGAGTAGGGCCAGAACGTCCGTTCGCCCACCATGCTGACGATGGCTGGGACCATGGTCAGGGCGATCAGGAGGGCCACGAGGACCCCGAGTCCGACGACATAGCCGATGGTCCGGAGGAGGACGACGGAGGTGAAGGTCAGGGCCAGGAAGGAGATGATGACGGTGGCTCCGCTCGTCGCGATGCTCTCACCGGCCCAGGTGACCGAAGTCTCGACGGCCGCCCGCACGGAGGCGCCGTTGACCCTCTCTTCCCTGTACCTCGCGAGGACGAAGACGCTGTAGTCGGTCCCCACCCCTATGAGCACCGTCAGGAGGATCGTCGGGACGGTGAAGTCGACCTTGGCGAGGAGGATCGCGACCAGGACGATGAACACCTGGGATATCCCCAGGGCCACCCCGATGGCCCCGAGGGTCATGAACGGGGTCAGGATCGAACGGAAGAAGAGGCCGGTGGCGACGATCAGGAGGATGATTGTTATCGGGAGGATCAGGGTCAGGTCGGATTCGGCCGACTGGCCGAAGTCATAGGAGATGGCGTCGGCTCCTGTCACTGCAGCGGACTTTATGCCCGATGCATGGTCGGCGCCGCCAAGGGCCGACGACACCGCGGACCTTAGGGCAATCACGTTGGAGTTGGAAGACTCGTTGAGGCTTAGAGAGACCAGGGACAGGTCGCGGGCTGGTGAAACGAGAGATGAAATCAGGGTCGAAAGGGTCCTCCCGATGTCGTATTCGGACGGGTTCCAGATGATGTTCCCGACAAGATTGTAGAGAGACGAGTTGTCGAACTTCTGGCCGAGGGCGTAGGTCGAGCCCACGAAAGTCTGCGAGAACCCGGTCGAGTTCGAAACGTAGCCTTCGGCGAAGGAGACGACCCTCGAATTCGCCTGGGCGCTCGTGTCGGTAAGATATTCGGCCAGGCTCACCGTGCTCAGTAGGGCGGAGTCGAACTGCTTCGAGGCCGGCGCGAAGGCGTCGGCGTAGTCGATTCCTGCGGATTCGGCCGCAATGGAGCCCCTTGCGAGGAGGCTCGCGTTGGCCAGACCGGGGTCAGACCATGATGAGGACCATGCGGAATCGAAGAGCGTGAGGACATGAGAAGAGTAGTCCCGGTAGGTTGTGGCGTTGGCGCTCGACAGCGTGGTCGCCGCGTATGCATTTGCGGCGCCGTCGGCCTGGGTCACGTTGTGGGATTGTGCGTACGCCTGCTGCCATGCACCGAGGTATAGTGCCGGGACCCCCAGCAGGAGCTTGAGCGAGCTGTTGGCCCCCTTGGCCGCAGCGTAGGTGGCCTGGTTGACCCCCTTCACGGCGGTGTAAAGGGGCGAATACACATCGGTCGTCTGGTTGAGACCTTTGATGCCCGAGTCGCCATCAATCTGTTTCACCAGGTCGGCGACGAAGGCCTGCGTGGCCGGAGAGCTCACGTTGCTCCCTTCCACCACGACGAGGAGGGTGCTGTTGGCTACGGTCTTCGCGAACTCCGCCGAGATCAGGTTCGAAGCCTGCACCGACTGCAGCTGGCTCCCGGACGCGGTCCCTTCGTTGAGCGACGTGGAGTTCCCCGCCTGGATTATGACTGGGACCAGAAGGACAAGTGCGAGAATCCAGGCGACCACAACGTATCTCCGCCTCCGATGCACGAACCCCCCCAGCCGCCTGAACGGGGTGGGATGCGGAGAACTAGAACCTCCTGAGGTCAATCAAACCGGGGCTCAATGCGTACGTAAATATGCCTTGAACCTAGTCTCGTTTCCTCACGTAGAGGAACCCGCCCTCCTCCTTCACGTCATAGAGGGGCTCATCCGCCACCGGCTCGTCGAAGACCCCCTTTCCGGTCCTGAGGTCCCAGACCGTGCCGTGGCCTGCGCAGGTTACCTCCGTTTCCGCGAGGGTCCCCTCTGACAGGTCCCACTCCGCGTGGGTGCAGATGGCGCCCATCCCGTAGTACTTCCCGTCGACGTTCACGATGAGCACCGACTCGCCCCCCACCTCGACTGTGAGCATGGAGTCGGGAGGGACCTTGGAGGCTTCGACAGCTTTCATGAAGTCTGCCATGTGCCTCGAAATCATGGGGAGCGCGAGATAAACTCTCGCCCTAGGCCTTGGCGGGAATGTACTCCTCGAGCTCCTGCAGGTCTTTCATCGAATCGAGGAAATACCATTCGCCATAGTGGGGATACGACATAAGTTCGCCGTGCGTAACCAGCTTGGGGAAGGTCTCTCTCTCGATGTCGCCCTTGTCGGGGAGGTTCTTCATGATCTTCCTGGTGTTCAACAGGTAGACCCCGCCGTTGATCCAAGTGTCCGGGAACGCTGGCTTCTCTTCGAACCCCCTGACCATTCTCAGCTTGTCAATCCTGACTACCCCGAACCTGGAGCGATAGGGCACCACCAGCATGGATGCCGATATCTCCCCAGCTTGCTTGTGCGCCTCGATCATCCTCCTGAGAGGCAGGTCGGTGATGATGTCCCCGTTGGCGACGACGACGAGGTCCCCAGGGTTATTCGCCGCGAGCGCTTGCTTGATGGCTCCGCCCGTGCCCAGAGGCGCTTCTTCGACCGAATAGTCGACTGATAGACCGTGAAAGCTGGAGCCGAAGTGCTCCCTCAGCCTCTCCCACTTGTAGCCGCAGGCGAAGGTGACTCCGTCGATGCTCCCTTCCTTCATCAGCCACTCGATCTGGTACTCAGAAATCGGTATGCCGTGCACTGGGACGAGGGCCTTGGGGCGGTCTTCAGTCAGGGGACGAAGTCGCATCCCTTGGCCTCCTGCGAGGAGTATCGCTTTCATGCTCAGCTTCCGACCGTTTCTGCACGGGGCTCTACGTGATAAATACCTTCCCCCGAATGACGTAGGTGAAGCGAAGCCTAGTCAGACGGTGACTTGGATTCCCTTGGTAACCGAGATCGGGACGCTAGTACTTGTCGTGACGAAGGTGTAGGCAGCGTAGACCCCCTTTGGCACTGTGGAAGCGATGAGGACGAAGCACTGTACTTTCTGATTCGCCGCGAAGCTGCAAGAATCGTAGTTCCAATAGACGGTCTGGCCAGCGGAGTTGACCAAGGTCAGGTATACCAGCGTGTTCATCGGGGAAGAGAGGGTGTTGGTATAGTTCGCCAGCACGCCGACGTACCCGCTGATCGACCTCTGCTCCATTCCGGTCAGGACGATGCCGTTGGTGAGGTACCTGGTGGCGGCGCCGTTTGCCATCGGGCCCGCCATTGAGAATGCGAGAAGGCCTATGGCCACCGCAATCATCAGCTTCGAGCCCCCGCCAGTCAAGTCGATAGAATGGACCTCGTCTTGGTATATAATTCTACCAATTTTGCGTAGCCCCATCAGAGGGGTGGGCGTTATAAGCCCGAGCGGCGTCTACTTGTATGGCCCTTCTCTACCGATCGGTAGTCCAGCGCTTCACCCCCACGCCAGAGATTTCCCGCGTGTTCGAGGTCTTCAGGGCGATGGTCAACGACTGCCTCAGGCTGGGCCTCGCCAACAAGGTTCACTCCTACAACGACGTCAAGCACGTCTGCTATCCCGCCATGATGCAGTACGCCGTCCACGACGGCTACAGGATTTCAGCGATGTTCGAGGCGTCCAACCTCCTCAAGAAGTTCAGGACCGACTCGACGAAGAAGAAGGTCAGCCCTCCGAGGGTCGGTCGCCCCTATTTCGCGGTCTCCATCGCCGTGAGGGTGGCAGGAGACGAGCTCCGGCTCCCTCAGGTCGCCCCCGTCAAGCTCAACCGCCACACAGTCTCCATAATAGAGCAGGATGGCATTACAGTCGTCTCGGCAACACTCACTCCAAGCACCATTTCGGTGATATATTGCAAGTCCGTCGTGAGAGTCGTACCCAAGGGGATGGTTGCGGTGGACCTTAACGTCGACAAAATATCGACCTTCGACACCAGTGGGATTTCGGCCGCGTATGACATCGAGGAGCTGACAAAGCTTCACGAAACATATCGGAGGGTGAAGTCGAAGTTCAGGAGGAGGGACTTCCGAATAAAGGGAAAGCTGTTTCGCAAGTACGCTGCCATCGAGTGGAACAGGAAAAGCGCCATCATCCACAGGGTTTCATCGCAGATTGTCAACCAGGCGCTTGCCAGCCGACAAGCCATCGTGCTCGAAGACCTCAGGGGGCTGAGAGAGATTTACACGAGAGAAAGCGGAAGCAGCGCGTACTATCTCTCAAAGATGAATGCGTGGCCGTTCCGCCAGATCCTCCATCAGATAGCGTACAAGGCGGAATGGGTCGGGCTCCCGGTCGTCGTCATCAGCCCAGAATGGACATCGGAGAAGTGCTCAGAGTGCGGAGGAAGCATGGAGACGCCCCCGGTCGAAGTGGACTCTGTAGTCTGCCTCAACTGCGGACTGGTCGTCGACCGCGACCTCAACGGGGCGAAGAACATACTGAAACGAGGCGCGAGGTCCGTGCCAGCAGGGTTCGCAAATGAAGCAATGAAAGGCGGTAAGCCCTCGCAAGGGGAGCCCAGCGCCTGAGTCGATGCGAATCATCCACCAGGGCACGCGTAGTGACCTGGAGGAAGGATCAAAGCGTAATTGCAGCGCCGCCCCGCCGCTTCACGGCGGGGCGGAATGATTGAAAATGAAGGTGCGGAGTAAGGCCTGGCTATCGCGAGAAAAAGAAAAGGAAGGAAAGGTATCGGTTTAGGATACCTTTCTTACCAATATTGCTAGCTCGAGGACGAGAGTTATAGCTGCCAACACGGCGACGACCAACACATAGGTCTGCGTGCTCGACACAGCGTTCGCGGCGTTTTGCGCCTGAGTCGCTGCGTTGCCCGCTGCCGTCGCTGCGCTGTTGGCTGCCTGGGTGATGGAACTCAGAGTCGTGGACATCGAACTCACCGAGTTCTGGATGGTACCGACCTGGGTCGCCAAGCCGCCGATGGCGGTCTGGAGGGACGCCAGGGTCGCGTGGTTGGCGTTGACGGTGCTGTTGATCTTCTGGATCTGCTGCTCTATGAGAGTCAGGTTCCCCTGGATGTTGATCCAGGCCTGGGTCTCGTTGAAGAACTTGGATGCTGGTGCGGTGAAGGTGAAGGATGTCGAACCCGTAGCACCGGCTGAGTCGGTGGCAGATACTGTGTAGGTTCCAGTGGTCCAGGCGGAGCTGGTGCCCGTGCTCGTCGAGTAGGAGAACGCCCCAGTGGAGCTCGCCAGCGCATTGTCTGCGTCGACGACTGCCCCTGATGGGTTCTTCACCTGGATGAACACGGTCGCGCCCGCGTTGGACGTTGTGCCGGCTATGGTGTATGCGCCCGACTCACTCGCGCCCGCGGTGGGGCTGGAGAACGTTATGGTCCCCGCGGCCGCCACCAGAGGTGAGAGGAGCAGGACGAGCACGATGCCGGTCGCTGCTATGGCTGGAAGTGTCTTCAAGGTGCCACCTGGCTAGATGGTTACGGTGATGGTTGTTGTTACTGATACAGGCAGGTTGCCTGTGGTCACGACGAAGATCTGGACGGTGTAGGTCCCAGAGGGGAGGCCGATCGGTGCAGGGACGAAGATGGACTGGGTCGCCCCAGCTCCCACCGTCGCGCTGCCCGCGCTGACCCCGACTGGTACTGCGCCGGTCTTCCAGACTGCGAAGACTACCACAGACTCGCTGGTTGGGTTGAGGTTGGTGTACGTGGCGTTGACACCGGAGTAGCCGGCGAGGGTCGCCTTTGTCGGCGTCCCTACGACCACGAAGGACTGGCCAAGAGGCACGCTCACGTGGACGGTCAGAGCCGAAGACGTGACTGTGTTCCCTGCCAGGTCGGCTGCGGTGAGTAGGATGCTCCAGTTGCCAGAGGTGAGGCCGGAGATCGATACGCTGTACGAGACAGCATGGCCTGGGTTGTTGGACCCGGTTATGCTGACCGTGGGTGTCGCCGTAGCCGCGGTGTCTATGTTGGTGGCGGTCGCCACGACGCTCGTCGCGTTCAGGTCGCCGAAGGTGTCGTTGACCTGAGCCATGACTGCGGCGCCGTTGGTGAGGTTGGCGTTGTTGGCAGTGACGAACTTGACCGTCGGGGCAGTGGTGTCGACGAGGACCGTGAAGGTGGAGCTGACGAAGGTGTTGCCATTCGAGTCAGTCGCGTTGAAGGTGACAGTGTGCAGCCCTACCGTCATGGAGGCGGCCAGGCTGAATATCACCTTGTTGGCGGCTGAGACCACTCCAGACTGCCAGGTGCCCGAGTCGACCTTGTACCCGATGGAGTTGATGGTCACCGTGGCGGGGTAGCCGACCGAGGCGTTGGCCTGGCCGCTGAAGACCACCGCGGTAGACGAGCTGTAGATGACACCGTTGAGCGGTGCCGGCGAGGTGATGGCGAAGGTGGGTGTTCCGCTTACTGTCGTGACTTTGAACGTTGCGGAGGCTACCTGGCCGTTCAGCACGCCCGTCGCGGAGAGCGTTATGCTCGTCCCGATGGTGGCCGGGAGCGTCCAAGCGACCCAGCCTGTGCCTGTGTAGGTGTCAGGGTTGCCTGAGGTGATGTAGGCCGTGGTGGCGCTTAGGACGCTACCAGGAGCCGAGAGGGTGATCTGGAACTGGTTCGGCCCGGGGTTAGTCGCCGCGTTTCCGTAGGCGTCAGCCACGGAGACGTCGATGTATGCGGTCGACCCGTTGACTATCTTGGTGCCGAGCGTGTTGGCCGCGCTGCAAGTGGATGGTGTGGACGTCGCGACGAGGCAGCCCGTGATCACGAACGAGGCCGCTGGGCCTGCGACCGTGACCGCCGCTGTCGCGGAGTCACTGCTGTTGGCGAGGAAGGCCGCCGGGTTCGTGTTCGTCGGCTGCGCCACCGCCGTCAGGAAGAAGGCGTTCGCCATAGCCAGAGTGTCGACAGCGAATGTGCTGGACACTACGCCGAGGCCCAGTGAGCCTGTCCCTGTTGCGCTTGCCAGCGTTATCGCCTGAGCTCCGTTGGTGAAGGCCGCTGTCGTCGAGTAGTCCTTGGCGCCCGGGGCCGTCTCGAAGCTGGTCGCGCGGTCAAGGTACAGCGTCACCGGGACCCCCGCTTGTGGGGTACCCAGGGTCGCCGAGACCGTGACGCTGGTGCCAGCCGGGACGGCTGCAAGCGTGTAGGTCGCACCCGTTGGGACTGCGACCGATGGGGTCGGGGATGAAGTTGAGAAGGTCGAGGTCACCAGGTTGGCGCTGCTCCCTGAGCCGCTGAACGCACCGCTGGAGTACGTCCCGGTGAGCGTTGCACCGAGCTTACCAATGGTGCCGTAGATGCCGCTCTGGAAGTAGTTGAACGGGAGAGCGTATTGACCCGAACTGCCGCCGCCACTCGCGCATGCGGTTGTGGCCGGCGACGTTAGGACCGTCCCCGACGAGTTCCAGTTGCCGATTGTTGCACCGGAACCGGATACGCTGCAGGCAATCACGGACGGATGGGCCAATGCTCCCGCGTAGGAAGCGTCGAAGAACCCGCCGCCCGAGAGGGCCGTCAGGGTGATGGTGTAGGCTGTGAGGCCCGCGGTGTTGAGTGCGATGGCGTTGGAGAACTTGTCGGACAGTGAGAAGAGTATCCCAGACCCTGGGAACTCCGCGTCACCAGAGATGGCCGCGGGTGGGGTAGAGGCCGTGGATGCCGTGGTGGTAGAGTAGTCGTTGCCGTTGCTCGCCAGAGCAGCAGCATAGTGGAAGGTCACAGTGGACGGTGCCGCGGGCGCGGTGGTCAGCAGTCCGGATGAACCGGCTGTGCCTGACGTGCCGATGGTCGCCGTCACGATGCTGTTGTTGCCCTCCGCGTTGCTCGGCTGGAAGGTGCTCGTCAGAGTGCCAGAGGCACCAGACGAACCAGACGATGGCGAGAAGCTGTAGGTCGCTGTGGACGGGTAACCAGGTGCGGTCAACACTATCGGCACGCCCGCCTGCCCGGAGCTTAGAGTCACGGTGACAGTCTCGGGTGTGCTCCCAGCCACGTAGGTGGTGGGGGTCGATAGGGCCACTGCGACGGTCGTAGTGGCGATGGAAGTGACCTTGAAGGTCGAACCTGCGTAGGCCGCAGGTGAAGAACCGCCGTCAACCACTGAGGTTGTGAAGGTGCCCACATTGGGCGGAGATGTGGCAGCAACGGTAGGGCCAGTCAAAGATCCCAGGCTGAAGGTGACAGAGAACCCAGGTGACAAGCTGCCACCCGAGCACTGAATCGCCGAAGCGGAGGGAGTGATCGCCCATCCCGTTGCGCAAGTTGCTGGCGGGCTACTGAAGGCCCAGTTGCTGTTCGGTACCGTGAAGGTGACCGAACTGATCGCATAAGCGTTCGTCGATGGGTTGGCTACCTTCACAGAGAAGGCTGTAGCCGACCCTCCGACTACCACGTTGGGTGTTGCCGTGTATGTTGGTGAGGCTGCGTTCTGTGCTGCAAAGGTTGGCGCTGCCAGCGGCACCAGGACGAGGAGCCCTGAGACCGCCAGAAGTGCCAGCATTAGTCCTGAGCTAAATTTCGTTACATACGCATTCGAAAGCGTATTCAATATTTTCGAGGGAAGCAGCCTTGATTGTCTATATAAATGGGATGGACGAATTGTTCATTTCCATGGAATTTCTCTGAATAGGCTCTAAGATAGAGTCAGGATTCAGGTTTTGAGTAGATTTTTCTTCTTTCTGGAATAGGAAGAAGGTTCTAGAAGCAAACAAGCAAATCCGAGTCCAAATGATGGGAATCTGGCGACGCATCCGGGAATCCGAAGATGCCTGATTGCCCGGGGAGGGAAGACCGATGGCTCACAGGGACTGTACATAGCCCGTGAAGCCGGTGTTGAATATGTCGAAGCTGAAGTTCCCCCTCGAGGGGAAGATCTGGGTGTGGTTTTGGCCGGGCTGCAGGATGTAGTGGCCGAAACTGGTGATTTCCAGGACCTCGAAGGTGCTCTCCTCATTTGTCCAGACCACAGGGGTCACCCCGTGAAGCGCAGAAACGGCTGTCGAGTTGAAACCCTGGCCGGTGATGGATACGGCTCGCAGGATGGGGTCGTATGTTCCAATCGAGAAGGTTGTCTTACCTCCGGAGACAGTCACGACCTTCGGCGGAGGAGTGTAGTACCAGGACACGGCGCTATAGACAACTGTGAACTGCCCCAGGCCCAGGGTGAGGTTGAAGGGGGTGGACTTCGTCACCGAGCCGACAGTGGCCGAGACTTGGAGCTGCACGGGTGGCGCATATCTGGAGGAGCTGACGGCCTGGACCACAAGGGTTCCCGACCGAACGGGGGAATAGGCTAACAGGCCGACGACCACAAGGCCGATCACTACAGCTATCGGCAGCCAGAAGATGATGTTGCCGAACCTGGTCTTGCGCCTCGACCGCTTCGAATTCATTCGCTGGGAACTACCCAGTCGCTAAGCTGGGGTAATATCCCTATTGCAGGTCCCGGATGAAGCCTCGAAGTTGGGAGAGCAAGGGTCATCCGATGATCTGGAAGATCCTTACGTCGTCATTGCTGTATGCAAGGGTCAGGTTGGAGGACTGCTGGAAGTTGTTCCATGGGAAGAGAGACGGGTCGGGCGGGAGGGCTAGGGTGACGAGGTTAGTCACTATGACGTAGTCGTCCCCGCTAGTCCTGGCGGCTTGTATGGCCACGGAGGGCTGGGCGAAGTAGGCATAGTCCGTGGTCCGCCCGATCAACAACGAGGTGTATGTGAAGCGGAAATCCGACACCGAGAGATACCTCGCGTTGCTCGTGGTGTGATTCCCTAGCCACTGAATCGCCGCGTACACGTCCTGCTGGGCCGAAGCGGTGAGCTGGGTATTCGTCAACGAGTCGGACGCCGCTGTCTGCCCCCAGGAACCGACGAGCAGAGGGGACAGCAGTATGATGAGCACGAGGACGACCTTCCAGTGGCCTGTCGTCTTCCCTCGCCTGTGGACCTCCAGCTTGGGGAGGAGGGAGTGAACTCCGTAGCCGGCCATCAGGACAAGTGGGACAAGGGCTTCGAAAGAGAAACGCCAGGCGGAGACGTTGAACGGTGAGGCGACGAGCAAGGAAACCAGCCACGCGAGGAGGAAGAAGGGAAGCACGTTGTCCGATCTAGGCATCCTATAGACCCAGACCGCCGCGAACAGAAGCAGGAAGACGAAGCCGACATCGCTGAGGACCTCCAGAGCCATGTAGCCGAGGACCGGCCAGGGTGCGAAGACAGACGAGAGGGTGGTCGAGCCGACGAGGTTCCCACCGCCCCCTGACGCGAGCGCGAGGACAACGGTGAGGAGACCTGGCGAGGCAAGAAACGCGATCGCGCCCGGGACGACGGAGACTGCGGCCGGGGCCAGGTAGCGGACATAGTCGGTTCTGTCCTTCAGGAACTTCGCAAGCGGAAGGACGAAGAGCGCCGGGAGGAGGGTGATCACGGTGTAGTGCGAGAAGTAGGCGGCCACCAAGCCAAGCAGGAAGACGAACCAGACCCGGGCGGAGCCGGGGCTCTTGATGACATCGACGACCACTGCGACGAGAAAGAGGGAGGCCAGGATGCCGAAGTAGTTGGCGTAAAGACCCGCGTTGAAGACGCTGGCGAACCAGATTGTGCCTGACACAAAGAATATCGCAGTCGCGACAAGCGCTCCTCCCCTGCTCGAGGAGAGCCTGCTCGCGGCCGTATAGACGAGCACCGGCGATAGGACGACGAGGAGCGCCATTGTCCTCTGAACTGTGACGAGCGGGTCTCCGCCGACCAGGAGAAGAGACGCTGCCAGCTGGTACTGGACACCGTAGTAGAGGATCCCCGCAGGTATGGAGGAGGCCGAACCAGAGATCAGGCTCTGGGAAAACTGGACGTGGGCGGCGAAATCCGGGCTCAGGTACTCGGGAAAGATCGGGTATTTTTGGAAGTAGAGGAGGAGCATGGCGGCCATGGCAAGCACGACAAGCGAGAGCAGGAAGTCGGCTGCCTTCGGCCTGGTCAGGAAGCTGACCTTCCGTCTCACCCCGAGCGACACGCCGAACGCTGCAACCCCTACGAGAATCGGGAAATAGACCGTTTCGACTTCGATACCGCGGAGGACGAGGCCGAAGGCGCTCAGGCCCGATGTCCTCACCACGAGGACGACCGTGTCGATGGCGAGCCCAAGGCCGAAGGAGATTCCTACCCTCTCCATGAGGCTGTCATCGCCGCGCCACACCCCGAGGAGTTCGCCGACCCCGATGCCGGGGACGAATATGAACAGCAGGAAGACGAAGTATCCCAGGAGACTAGGCTCGGGTGGCAAGGCCCCGGGACACCCGGGTTCCGTTCAGGATTTAACGGAATCGCGGTTGCGGAAGGCCGTCCACCTGACCCGCCCTAACTTTATCTCCATTCAGCCGCAAGTCGGAGGCGTTGAGAACCCGGGAGAGAGCACTAAGGTACCTGAAGGAGAACTGGGGCGCCCCCTTCGTGGTCGCGTTCATGGTCCTACTTGTGGCATCGGCAGCCGAGCTCAGCGAAGGCCTTTCAGATGCGGCCAACTCGACGGCAGTCTACGCGTTCTACAGCCTCGTCATAGGAGTCGCCCTGCAGATTGCGTCGTACGTCAAGTACGGGGAGGTCGAACGCGAAGAGCCAATCCGGCTGGAACCGCAGGAGCAGGTCGTGTTTCAATGGAGCAGAAGACGGAAGATGGCAGCGGCCGCACTGATAGTAGTGGTCATGGTAGCGGGGACGGCGTTCATTTACCCCGGGTCGCACTTGACGGTGTTCCACCAGTCATACCCCAAGCTCTCGACCACCGTCAGCTTCGCCAACGAACTGCATGAGCCTGATGGCTCGACGGTCGTCGCGTTCGGGGTGAACGTTCTCGGAGGAGAATCACCCTACAACTTCAAAGCGAGCTGGCCTGACAACGTCATACAGACGAGCACGACAGGGATATTCTCGAGGGCGTTCCTCTCGAACCAGACGGTGCTCGTGACTGCTAACGTCTCAGTCACGAGCGCGGACGGCCAAAGAAGCCAGATTCAGGTCAGCGTCAATTCGACAGCGTAGCGGAGCGGCCGCACGGCTGGCAATCCGACACAGGCCTCGGGTCGGACTTGCAGAGGCGCTCTTTCGGCCGGGGGAATTCGCCGTTCAACTCAGCCAGCCTCTTGAGCCGTCTCGAAACGGAATGGGTCCCTCAGGCCTTCGCGGCGATGAAAAGGGGCTCGGCTGCCCGGAGCAGCGCGTCCGTGGCCGCCACCAGGCTGAGCCCCTCGAGGTCCTTGTGCTGGACCTTGACATCCTGGAGAGCCTTCTCGGCCCTCGCCTTCCCTTCCTTGTCATGGGAGTAGATCGCGTCCTGCACAGCAGAGACGTAGTAGGCGACGGCGCAGAGCTTCTGGATCGCCGCCGGCTGCATCCCTTCCTCCGCGAGCGATGAAACGAACTCGTCGAAGGCCCCGTTCAGCCAGTCGCCGTAGGTTGCGAGCAGCCCCTCGACCGGGTCCTTGTCATGGGGGACCTCCGCCTGGTAGCGGAGCACCGCCTCCCTCACGTCGCCCCTCATCTGGAGCAGGAGGCCGACCATCTCCCCCCTCGCCATGACGAAGTCTTCCATCAGCAGGAGCTGCTTCGGCGCCGCCTTCGCGTCCCTCTCCTCTCCTTCCTCCTCCACCTCCATGGCGGTTTCTTGCGGGGGCTCGGGAGAAGGAGACAGCCCACCTTCAAGGCTCAGCTCCGGCGCTGTCGAGGCGACGGTCTGGTAGCCGGCCCTCAGCGCGTCCAGCACAGTGGGCTCCTTCACCCCGTAGAGGAGGAAGACGTCGTAGAGCCCGTGGGAGGAGGGCATGGACCTCACAGTCGACTCGGCGTTAAGGAGGTTCCAGTGGTCCCCGGACGACATGCGCTCGAAGGAGGCGCGCAGCTCGTCCTGCCTGTCAGAGGGGCCGGTGGCGAACAGGTGGGCGGTGATTACCTTCTCGGGAGCCCCTTCCAGGGAGGTCTGCGTCAGCTGGACTTCGAGGGCGCTCTCGACGCTCTTGAAGACCCGGTCCGAGGCGGAGAGGAGGATGGAGAAGAAGTGGGCCCCCACCCCGAGCCTGGCGTCCTTCTGGGTCAGGTCGGCCAGGTCCGAGACGAACGAGAGGATGTAGGCTATCGCCTGCTCGTAGGCGCTGTCCCCGGTGGCCAAGCCCTTCCCCTCTGTGAACGCTGCGAGCCCGGCGATGAACGAGTCCAGGGCGAGCACGACGTGCATCCCCCTCCTCCTCGCGAGCTGGAGGGTCGCGTAGCTGGAGTTCTGCGCCACCGGGGTCGACTTGGCCCCGGGGACCGACGCCATGACCACGGTGTTGTCCGGGAGGGGGACGTTGTTCACCGCCAGGACCGCCAGGGGGTAGGTGGTGTCCAGTACGAGGACCCTGTGCTTCGACTTCCCGAACCCGACCAGCCTCAGCCACCTCTTGAACTGCTCCGAGTACCTGGAGTTGTAGTCGAGCCAGGTCCCCCCTTCGAGCCTCTCGGCTATGAACTGCTTCGACGTGGGCTTCCCTTTGCCGAGGATGGCCTCGGCTGTGTACACCCCTGGTATGTCGAAGGGCGCCTGGCCGACGAAGAGGACCGCGACGTCCTCGAGCTTCAGGTTGGGGGAGGGGAGCTTCAGGAGGTCCGGGAGGCTCTCCCTGAAGAAGACGTCGGCCCCGCACGTCGGGCACCTGTAGGCGAGCCCGGCCTCGTGCCCCCTGGCGCACCTAGGCATGGGCGATCAGGAGGGCCTCGCCCTGCTCGTCATACCTCGCCGCGGGCTCTTGGGCTGCGTAGATCTTCGCGTAGAAGTGCGTGGCGTCCGGCTGGAACGGGAGCTCCCGGAGGGAGATGACCTGCCTCCTGGAGGCGAGGCCGTGGATGAGCCTGCGCGCCAGCGGGTACTGGGCAACTATGATCATGTTTTCTTCGTCCTTCTTGCGGGACTCGCTGTGGATCACGAGGACCTTGGTGGCCTTCCCCACGAACTGCGACAGCCCCTCCAGGCTCGGTCCCAGCGCCTTCGACTCATGCCTGAGCTCTCTCAGGCTCTCCAGCTCGGCCAGGGTCGCGAACTTCAGGACCGTGGTCGCTGCCGGCATCATAGTCCCGATCATGCTGCCGAGCCTCACCGATTCGTCGACGGCCCGCCCTGCCTCCGACTGCAGGTAGGCGATCAGGGCCTCCACCTTCTTCAGGATCTGCGGGGACTCCAGCGGGTTCGGGCTCCCCAGGTCCATGTACCCCTCGACCCCCTTCCCCTCGTCTCCGAGCGCCTCGGACATCCGGCGCAGCCTCCCGCGCACGTCCGAGAGCTTCTGCTTCAAGTCCTCGGAGAACTGGGCGTTCAGGTTCATGCTGTACTCCTCACCGAGGAGCCTCATGGCGGTGACGTAGTCGCTGGTGCTGAGGAGGACGCTCGGGTTGACCGGGGGTTCCGAGACCGTCTTGTCCAGGAGCTTGTCGAGGGCCTTCGCGGCCTCGAGGTAGAACCCGTAGAGCTCGGCGACGGTCGACTTCAGCTTGCCTGTGAACTGGGCGTAGGCCTCCAGGGCCTGCTCGGTGTCCATGGCGGTCACCTGGTCTCCCGCGGTGGGGAACCGGGTGGCTATCCCGAGGTGCTCCAATGTCCCGTTGAGGGACTCGGCCAGGGAGGTTACAGAGCTCACTTCGTTGACCACCTTGACCCTGATCTGGTCCGGGAGGCTCTTCAGGGTGGGGAGGATCCGGACCTGGATTTCGCCTTCCCAGGTGTTCATGGCCACGGCCCCGGCCGTGTCCATCTGCCTCTCGACGTCGGAGAGGTACGAGGAGTACTGATCGACGAGGCCCTCCTCCACCCGCAGCCCCACGGAGGGGGCGACCGCGTCCACCTTCTCCGAGACCTTCCTGATCTCCTCCAGGAGCTTCTTGGACTCTGCAAGGACGGCAGACAGCCTTTCCCTGGAGGTGGTCGCGGCCGTGAGCCCTTCGTCAAGGTACACCCTCGCGGAGAGGGCCGTCCCCATCACCAGGGCCCCGGCGACCATCGCCCCCACCGCGATGAGGGGGTCGACCCCGAGCGCGATCTGATACCCGCCCACGCTCCCGGACGAGAGGAGGACGAGCAGGACCGAGAAGACCGCGGTCATGGTGACTGTGACTACCACGGGCCAGACCGTCCTGAGGACCTTCGACAGCCTTGCGAAGGCGGTCAGCTTGTCCTTAACCTTCGTGAGGACCCCCGCCATGGAGGCCGACGCCCCGAAGATCACCGCGAATACGGCTACGGGGACGAGCATGAGGTAGGCCTCCCCGGTCAGGAAGGACACCACCTGGGCGCTCTGGGGGGAGACGAAGTCCTGGGGGAGCCCGGTGAGGAACACGTTGAGCCCCTGGAGGGGAGGGCGCATGTTCGCTGCCAGGTGGGCGAGCTCCCCGAAGACGATGGGGGGAGCCGTGGCCCCGGCTGCGAGGGTCCCGTAGAAGAGGGCGTTCTCTATGAGGAGGAAGGGGGCGAGGGTCAGGATGAAGGTCACGACTGTTGTGGCAACGCTCCCGAGGCCGTCGAGGGCGACTGCAGCGGCTATGAGCGGGATTGAAAGGAAGTACTCCGGGGTGAGCATCAGGGCCACTGCGAGGAAGGTCAGCGCCAGGGAGGACGGAGACATCCTCGGGTTCGCCGCGTTCATCGCCAGCGGGACCAGTAGCAGGAACGAGGCCAGCAGGCCGAGGGGGGTGGAGAGGAGGGACTGCAGGCCGAACCCCAGGAACTGCCACACAATCGAAGCGAAGACGAAGAGGTAGAAGACATAGGACGCCCTCCTGGAGGAACGGACGGAGTAGAGCCCGAGCGCCGCAGCCACCAGGAGGGGGAGGACCGGGGAGCCGGGCATCATGGGGACGAGCAGGAGGAAGAAGAAGGAGCAGACCGCGGTGAGGACGGGGTTGAGGTACCTGTCTATCCGCCTCGCGAGCACCTCCCTGGGGGACTCTGCCAAGGAGCCTTGGACCTCTACTTCGACTGCTTCCCGCCCTCGACGGCGGCGACGAGGTCGTCGATCACTTTGTACCCCTGCTCGAGGAGGAGGCTCCTGAATAGCGACTTCTCCGACTTCCTGACCGCGTCCGCGTCGTTCTTCATGGACGAGAAGCTCTCGATCTGGTCGACGTTCGCCTTCGCCAGGACCACGAGGAAGGTTATGGTCCAGGGGTCGAGCTGCGGGGTCTGGCGGATGGAGATGCTCTTGCTCGCCTCGACGCTCGAGTAGGAGTTGAGGACGCTGGACAGGGTCCCCTGGAGGTCCTGGTCCCAGAGCCCCGGAGGTATCCCCACTGTGGTCCAGATCATGTCGGTCCTGTAGGTGTCGGCCAGGCCGCAGTAGTTAGGGAGCCCGAAGACCCGCAGGTAGCTCTTCACCAGGCTCTTGAACCGGTCCCTGTCGAGGATCTCCTTGAGAATCTCCTCCCCCTTCAGGCTCTCCTCCTGCTCGGTGAGTATCTTCCCCAGTATCTTGGTCTGCTCGCTCTGGCTGAGCTCCACCACCCGCTCGTAGTAGCTCCCGGTGGTGGTCATCCTGCTCATGGCCTCGTTCAGGTCCGTCGTCTGGGCGGCGACGGTGTTCAGTATCTTCCTGTACTGGGACGTGAGCTCGAGCCCCTTCTCCAGCTCCTTCACCATCTCCAGCTCCTTGGAGAAGGTCTTGTTAGCCTCCCTCAGCTGGTCGAGCCTGGTGCGGATGGCGGTCGCCTCGGTCTCGAGGGACTCGTAGTTCTTCATCATGAGCTTCTTCTTCCCTGAGAAGTCCACCTTCACCTTGTCCATCTCCTTCTTCAGCCTGGAGACCTCGGTCTCCTTCTGGGCCAGGAGCCTCTCGAAGGACTCCGCCTCGGAGGACGAGTCCTTGAAGCGGTCCTCGACGCTCTTCTTGATCACCCGTATGCCGGGGATGTACTGGTCCGAGGCCTTGGCCTCGATCTCCGGCTTGCTCATCACGTACCCAGCCGCCTTGAAGAGGGGGACTATCTCCGCCTCCCCCAGGGCCGCGGCCCTCTTCCCTTCCACGCTGGCGTCCTTGGCGTACCTGATGGCCACGTTGTCTGCCAGGGCCTTGGCCCGGATGTAGAGCTTCAGGGTCTCGAGGGCGTCGTTCACGAGCTGGACGAAGTTGAGGTAGGCGCGCACCTGGCGGACCTGGGTGGCCGTGAGGAGCTTGGCAGCGGTCATGCTCTCCTCGAGCTCGGCGACGGCGCTGGGGAGCCCCCTCTGGAACTCCTCGTAGGTCTTCGGGAGCTGGTTGATCTGCACCTCCCACTGCATCAGGAGCTGGACGATCCCGTTCTCCACGGTGTCCTCGTCGAAGTCCATGGCCTTGAGGACCCGCTCCCACTTCCCGTTGTAGTAGAGCGCGAAGTCGGAGAGCCCCTTGATCTGCTTCCTCAGCTCAACCTCGTACTTGCCGGCCCTGTTGACGACGTCCTCCACCTCTGTCTCGAAGGTGTCCGGCCTGTAGATGTTCATGCGGGTGAGGCTGTCCCTGAAGAGCACCTTCAGGTGCTCCATCCTGTTGGCCAGGAACCCGTTGATCCTCGTCACCGCCTCCCGCTTGGAGGCCATGAAGTTCCCCACGTTCTCCGTGTGCAGCAGGTACTTGTGGAGGTAGGAGACGTAGTCGTGGACGGGATATCTTATCCTCAGGTAGGCCATGGCGTGGACCCAGTTGGGGCCGAAGTCGTTGTTGGTTCCGACCCTGCTCAGCAGGTCGGCCAGGTCGAAGTTCATGAAGGTGTAGAGGACGTCTATGAGCGCCTCGTCCAGCTCCTGCCTCGCCGACAGCAGGCTGTTCTTGTTGTTGTAGACCGGGTCCAGGGCGAGGAAGAAGAGGGACGTGAACGGGTTCCTGTACGCCTCCCCGAACTTCTCGACGACCGACTCGTTGAGCCCTCTGTTGAACATGAGCTCCGCCTCCATCAGGGACGTGTACGGCGCAGGGCCGCGGGCGAGGAGGTCGTCAGCTGTGGACGGGAGGACCGCCACCCCCACGATCGGGACCGAGGTGCCGAGCTTCTTCCTGAGGTGCCGCGCGAAGTCGAAGACCATGCCGCTCCCGGTCCCCCCTCCGAGCCCGAAGACCAGGACGACTATGGGCTGGAACTTGGATGACAGCACCCTGTCCTTGAAGACCGACAGGACGTTGTTCAGCTCCATGTAGTGGTAGTAGTTCAGGTCGTAGACCGCCTTGCTGAGGGCGCGCATCCTCCCGACCCCTCCGGCGAGCGGGGGGATGGACATGGACGAGCTTATCCAGGGCTTGTAGCTGTTGACAACGACCCCCTCCTTCATGAGGTAGGTGTTGTAGCGCTCCATGAACTCGAAGAGGGCGTCAGGGGAGTTGAACTTCACGTTGAGCCCCTTGACCCAGAGCCTGTCGACCGACACCCCGCTCTTCTGGAGCTGGGTCGTCCTCTTCTTCACCGCCGAGTCCAGGGAGGCCAGGTCGCCGTCGGCCACGTCAAGGGCAAGGCACGCGAGGTGGAAGTCCTCCGATGGGAGGAGCCTCGAGAGCCTGTCGCTCTCCACCAGGGACTGGATGATGTTGGTCCCCGTCCCCCCGAGCCCGATGAGGTGGACGCTCGAATAGGTCCTGCTGCTCAACTAGGACGCCTCCGTAAGCTTGTCCCTCAGCTTCTTCAGCTGGTCGGCCAGGTTCCTGTCGTACCTGCTGGCGACGACTTCGAACGAGGCCAGCTCCCGGTTCGTCTCGTTGATCACCGCGGAGGCATAGCCTGACTTGCCCCTCCCTCTGATGTACCCGACGGCGAACAGGGCCGCCACCACTGCGACCAGTATGACAGCCACAACGAGGTAGAAGTAGTTGGACGAGCTGGGGGGCACCGGGAGGACGCTCGGCGAGACGTCCCCGAGAAGGGCCGTCGCCTGGTCTGTCAGCCCCGCCTTGTACAGGGTCTGCGACAGATTCAGGACCCCGTTCAGCAGGGATGTGTAGGACGAGCTCACCTGCCCCGAAGAGATCAGGCCGGAGGCGGTATGGTACTCGTTCAGGTACGTCTGGATGGACTGGTCCTCGACGACCGCTGTCACCCCGCCTGCGCCCCCTCCGCTGACGGTCACCAAGATGAGGCCGAAGTCTCCCTGGGTGAGGTGCAGGGTCAGGCCGTTGGTCGCGACCGTGGTGAGGTTGAGCGGGATCCTGTAGATGGCCGAAAGCTCCAGGGTCCCCTGGATCCAGTTGAACTGGACAGTCCTCAGGGAGCTGGTGAAGGTCGAACGGTTGTACCCCGCATAGCTTGGGGTCTCCAGGTACCAGAACTGGGAGCCGTTCGCGTCAACCTTGGAGTTTAGCGCGACCCTGAAGGTCGCTCCGGTGGTGCCCACCGGGACATCGATTCTAATCGTCGTGTTGTAGGTATGGCCGGCCACGAGCGGAGCCAGAGGAGTCAGCGTCTGGCCACCTGTCAGGTCCCTGACCGAGACGACGCTCACCCAGTTGCTCGTCTGGGCGGAGGCGGCCCCGGCGCCTACAAATGACACTGTCAGGAGCAGGGCAATAATCACTGCTGAGCCGGCCCTCATATCCACTCTCACTGTTGCACGCCTCTGAACTTCTCTTTTAAAAGGTGAGAGAGGTAAAAATCTGTGCACATGATAAGTATTCCCTATCTATCCTCGGACATTGGTCATGCGCCGGGACCTGCGACAGGGATCAGGGCGATGTTACCCTGGGCTCTGCGACGCTGGACCTAAGCACAGACCTGAGGGCGTCCTTCAGCTCCTCTCTGACCTCGGCGACCTGGGTCTCCACCTTCCCCATCCTGTCCTTGACGCTGGCGTCGATGGTCTCGACCTTGTCCCCGAGGGAGGCGACCCTCTGCGAGTCGTTCCCCAGGTCTGCCTTCATGGTCTGCTCGACCGAGCGGAGGTCACGCGAGATCCCGTCCACCTCCGTCTTGATCCTCCCCTCCAGGGCGTTCAGCTTCTCCGTGGCCTTGGTCACAGAGGAAGTAAGTTCTGAGGTCGCGGAGTCGACGCGCGCCTTCAGTGCGCCGAGAGAACCCTCCAGGCTCGTCAGCTTCTGGCTGGCCATGCCGGAGCTGTCGAAGAGCGAGTTCACCCTCTTTTCCAGGCGCCCGAATTCCGCCCCCCACTTCGCGTCCGACGCGGAAAGCTTCTGCTGCAGTGCGGAGAGCTGAGTGGAAAGGCCGCCTTCGACCGAAGAGATCTTCTGCCGGATGGACGATAGCTCGTTCGGGTAGGCCCCTTCGAGAGAGGTGAGCCTCTTGTCCACATCGGACACATGAGATGGAAGCGAGTCCTCCATGGACGAGACCGCCTGCTGGAGGTCTTTGAGCTGGGGCGGGACGGACTGCTCTAGGTCGGAGACCCTCTGCCCGAGGTCCGAGGCCCCCTTCGAGGCCGACTGCTCCTCGGAAGCGAGCCTCTGCTCTATGCCGTCGGCTCTGGTCTTCGACTCGGAGGCGAGAGCGTCGATCTTCTGGTCCAGGCCGCTTATCTTGTCGGCGAGCTCGCCCTGGAACTTCGAAATGGCTGCACCGAGGGCATCGGCCGTGCTGGTGACCCGGTCGTCCAGTCCCGAGACTCTGGCGCCCAACGAGGCGTATCCGCCGTCGAGTTCGGAGAGCTTGCCCTTGATGGAGTAGAACTTGGGCTGGAGGAGCCGCTCGACCCTGGTCGGGCTCCTTCTCGCGCTCTTCTTCGGCGCCTGCTTCCTTGCGGGGCTCTTCGGGTGGGCCTTGTGGTTCACAGGGTGGGCGCGCCTGTTCTTCGACTTCTTCGGCCGATTCTGGCTCAATGTTTTGTCGTTAGGGGGGTCTTAGTATATTTAGCATTATGGAGTTGCAGTCCATCTTGAGTTGCCCGTCTCGCGGGGACAGCTGCCGACCGATGAAACGTCCATGGAAAAGACTGGAGGTCTGGGGTGGAGCCGAAGCCAATCGGCAATGGACGGAGCACTGTCATCCATGGCAGCGAGCCTCGGACGATGGCGAGCACCTTCCCCTGCGGCTCTTGGTTCGGGTGAGGGCCTTCATCCAATGGCCGCATCACAGAGGAAGATGCAGGGCAAGTCGCCCTCATCCCGCAGCCAGAGCGTTCGGGGTTTTCCGTCCGCATCAGGCCTCCACTCTCCGAGGTCATGCATCACTGCCGCGAAGTGACACCACGGTATGGTCGAATGGTTTTACGGCTTGAACTCCCTCGGGTCTATCCTCTTAATGCCGGGGACCCTTTCGTAGACGTCATCGGTGGACAGGATGGTCTTGTCCTTGTCTTGGTTCAGGGTCGCTGCGGCGTAGAGGCCGTCGAACAGGCCGGGGAGCCGGAACGTCTTCATGATGGACTGCGCGGCGAGCAGGACCTCCGAAGTCAGGGGAAGGATCGTCAACCCCCTCATGGCTGCAATCTCGGCCTGCTTGCCCAGTATCGCCGACCTGTCGAGGCCGAAGTCTTCTAGAACATAGTAGAGTTCGATGAGGACAGCAGCCGATGTTGAGGCGGACAGGGCGCCCTGATTCAACTTCGCGAAAAGCGGGTCGGCGAAGGGCTTGAGCCAGTCGGCTTCTTTGGAGTGGGCGACGAAGAGGTCAGACTCGATGATCATCTGTTCTGCCGTCTCTGGGAGCGCTTTCTGACCTCGGAAGAGAGGCGCCTCTCCGCGACCTCCTTGGCGGACTTCCCGCTGACCTTCAGGTCCAACTTGGCCGGCGCGACCGGTATCGGCACCACCATGTAGGTCTCCCCCATCGGGATGACGAGGGCCCTCTCGGCCTCGACCCTCATCTCCTTCGGGATCGTGACCCTTCCCCTTTCGTCTATCTCGACTATCGACATTCCCGTGATTCAGTGACTTGCCCATATTTATCAATTATGGGAATTTCCGTCGGTGGACCCACGGGCCTAGACGCGAAACATGCTCGTGCCCAGATGGGCCCTTGGACTCCCTATCTTCATCACGTCGCCGCCTGCCTCTTTCACACACAGAGGCAAGCCAGGAAGATTCAGAATCGCTAGGCGGCTGACCGCTGACGAGCTCCTGCCGCTCTCAGACGTTTCGCCGTCGTCCGCCAATCAACCCTAGCTGCCAATGGGCCCCCATGGCCACCCGGGTCTCTGCGCCAAAGAGCGACGCTCGAGGCGGTCGGCCATGCATTCGAATCCAACCCGGCCGCCAGAGACCCGCAAGTTCTCAAAGGAGAGGAGTCAGAACGCTGACGTGGGGAGCCAAGAAAAGCCCGGCCCGAGGGAAAGGGCCGACAGGTACACCACAGCCTTCGTCCTCGCCCTCTCGGGGTTCGTGTTTCTGGACGCGGTGCACTTCCTCCCTGGGGCCCCGCTCCTGCCGGTGCTGGTCGCGGCCGGCCTGGCTCTGGCTTCGCTCAGCCGGCCAGTCTGGGCGTCAGGGGTGCTGGGGCTCCTCGCGTTCCTGACGATCCTCTGGCAGCTGCTCGGGTTCGGACTCGGCGGCCTGCTGGCGTCGACGGGCGGGTCGATCGTGGCCGTGCTTCTCGTGCTGTTCATCGCAGTGGACCTCGCGGTCGCCAGGCATCAGCCCGTGTCCATGGCGCTGGCGCTCCTGGCGGTCTCGCTGATGCTCACCCCGTACTATTACCTCTCGGTGGCCATGATAGTGATCGCTGGGGTGATGGGCGGGACCAGGAGCATAGGGCCGGTCGCATCCACCTTCATCTCGGCCCTCCTGCCGTTCATACTGATAGAGAACGCCATCGCCTACGCCAACGTCCAGCTCAACGTGGAGCTCCCGCCGGTGATCTTCTCCCAGCTGCAGAACGTGGCGCAGAACCAGATCCCGCCCCTGGGGAGCCTCAACGTCTTCCTGACCGGGCTCCCGGCGGGCGCGGCTTCGAGCTACTCGGGCGCCTTCGTCGGCTTCATCACAGGGGAGCGGGCCTCGGTGATAATCGTCCCGCTCATCCTCCTCTCGATAATCTTCAGCTCGTCGGCGTCTCTGGCCGGGGCCACCAGCGCCCTCTTCGCCTGGCTCACCAAGGGGAGGATTACCAGGAGGCTCAGGGCGTTCATCCCCCTCATCGCGGCAGTGGCCACCCCGGTCGCGTTCGTGCTGCTCATAGTGGCGCTGTCCCCGGCGAGCATAGGGGGGTACCAGACAGACCTTGTGTCGAGGCCGGAAGACGCCGGGCTGCTGATAGGGAGCTCGGTCCTGGTGGGGGGCGCGTTCACGGGGAGGGAGCTCCTCCTCCAGAGGCTCGAGAGGCTGCAGAGGATGAAGGCAGAGCTCGGGACCCTCCTGGAGGCCATGGAGAAGCAGTCCGAGGTCCTCAAGGGCGCCCTGGAGAAGGTGCAGACCAACGCCCCCAAGCTGGACGTGGGAGAGCTGGCGCACAGGGTCCAGGAGGTGATGTCGAAGTCGGGGGACATCAGGAAGGGGCTGGAGACGGCGGACGTGAAGCAGACCGGGGCCTGGACCGACGAGATCATGAACGTGACCCTGCCGGAACTGCAGAGGATGCCTGAGGTCCTCAGGGTGAGGATGATAGAGGAGGCCAACTCTCTGCTCGCCCTGGCCTCGATCTACAACGCGATGCTGGAAGAGACCCTGGCGAGGGGGAGGTTCAACGAGAGGCCTGAAGCGATGGCAGGGATGGACCTGGACCAGGCGATCTCCGCGTACCTGAGGGTCGCCGCCAGGGTGAAGGAGGACACCGAGGCCATCTTCAAGGAGTACAAGGACGTGACCGGGGCATTCAACGCCCTCATGGGGCGAGAGATAATCGTCCCGCCCGTGGACCCTGCGAGGGTCCTCGAGACCGACGACTACCACATGGCGATGAAGCTGGTCACGCAAGACTACTGGACCAACTTCCAGGCGGTCAGGCTCCCCGAGCTGGAAGGCGCCCTGGCCGCGCTGGTGAAGAGGATGGAGAAGCTCAGTGGTTCCCTGGACGCCGAGCCTCGGCGGAGGGTGGGGGAGGCCATGGAGCTCCTCTCCCAGACGGGGATATCCCCCGCCCTGGCGCTGGAGCGGGTCGAGGCGGTGGTGAGCGACCTCCGGGACTCGGCAGAGAGGATCGGGGAGGAGGTGGAGCGGCTTCAGAACCTGGCGAAGTCATTATCACCCGAGGCGGCGAGGATCGTGAGGTTCGAGATACTCGGGCAGGCTGCGGCCGTGGCCACCGTGGGCAGGAAGGCCGGGGGCCTGAAGCCGTCGGTGGAGGAGGTGGGGGAGTTCGCCGAGGAGGCGGCGCTGGTCTTCGGCGCCGTGGAGGAGGCGAGGCGGAAGGACGCGAGGAGCATGCTGATCCTTTCGCAGTACCCCGTGGCCTCTTGCCTCATGGACGCGGCCCTCAGAGAGGGAAAGGGCGTCAGGCTCGCTGACCTCCCCTTCATCCCGGAGGCCTCCGTGGTGTTCGCGAGGCTCTACACGTCGGGAAAGAGGTCCCTCAGGTACGACGACCTGAACGAGGAGGTGGAACGGAAGCGTGCCTAGGTGCGCCAACGGGCACCTTGCCGGGCTCGCGCTCTTCTGCGGGGCGTGCGGCGCGCCTGTGCTCTTCGAGAAGGCGGTCCAGGACCAGGCTTCGATCCCGAAGGTCGACGTGGAACTGGAAGAGACGGCGGTCCTGTTCGCCGGGCTCCCCCAGTTCCCGACCCCGGGAGCGTTCAGCTGCCGGTTGGAGGTGGACACGAAGGGAGAGAAGGCGGTGGACCGGCTCTCGCTGAAGCAGTTGAGCGGAGGGGCGTGGCCCGACTACTGCAGGGCCTACAGGGACGAAGTGAAGGGTTGGCTGGGGGCGAACGGGTTCCTCGGCACCCCCCGCAAGCTCGTCGTACTGGACCTCTCGGGCCCGACCTCGGTCCTCTTGGTGTCCTCGCTCCCGGCCGACATCGGGGCGATCGTTGTGGGGATCGCCGCAGACGGAGATTCGACCCCCGTGGAGCAGAACGCCACCTATGTCGCGATGGAGGGAGCGTCAAGGAGGAGGCTCCCCATGGTCGTGGTCCCGCGCGGGGACGTCAGCAGGATGACCTGCTACAGGGCGGAGGAGGGGTTGGTGACCGGGTACCCGGCCTTCGTCGGTCCCCTTTCGGGGCTGATGGAGGCGCTCACGCAGCTGCAGGACTCGGTCTACAGCGATGCGAGGCTCGGCGTGGTCCCGCACCTTCTGGCAGCGGTGGTCTCGGCCTCCGACGCGGTCTACAGGACGCCGGCGGAAGCGGCGAAGGCCCTGAGGGGGCTCGTGCTGGGGCGGGCGGAAGGGGTCTCGTCTGTGCTCCTGGTCGGGTCGGGGCCGAGGGCGAAGGCTGGAGAGCTCGAGAGGGCATTCGGAGCCTTCAACGACGGGATCGGCGACCTGATAGCATCCAGGAAGGTGTCCCTGGTCAGAGGGGAGGGGGACGTGTACGACATCATCGCCGTGGCCGGCGTGGAGAAGCTCGGGGTGGGCAAAGACGTGAAGAAGGGGTACGAGACGATAGCAGAGAAGGACGGGGGGCTGGGGGTGGAGGGGCTTCAGGCGTTCCTATAGGGCGCAGAGCGTCACGCAGTCAGGGGTCGAAAGCGAGGGCGGCCTCCTGGTGGTCGACGAGGAGGCCAGGACCATAGAGGTGGTCTGCAGAGAAGGGCGGGTAAGGAAGCGGGACGCAGTGGTGGCCAGGGCGGGCTTTGATGAGGCGAGGCCGAGGGTCGTCGGAGACGAGCTGGTCGTCGCTGGGGTGGCCGTGAAGCTGGGCAGGCCGGACGCCGAGGCGGTGATGGACACCCTGGTCGGGCCGAAGAGGTCGAAGGTCGTCCAGCAGGTGGGGGACGCTGCGAAGAGCTTCCTCGAAGCCAGAGCCAGGGCCATGGAGTTCTCGGCAGGGCTGAAGGAGAGGCCGCGGGAGGCCCTCTTCAGGGCGAAGGTAGCGTCTCCCGGCGGCGCCGAGGAGTCGGTCGATTCGACGCAGAGCTCCCTGGCAGGAGAGGCGAAGGGCGCCTTCGAGTCGCTCAGGACCCTCCTGGCCGGGGACAGGGGCGGCCTGACCCCGTCGGGGGCGAACAAGGTGTGGGCGGCCGTCCACGCCATGTGCCTGATCCAGGATTCGGTGCGCTCCAAGGACGGGAACGAGGCAGGGGAAGCCCTGGCGTTCCTGGACAAGCTTTCTCCGGACGGACGGCCGCCGGCCTCGGAGGTGATCCCCCTGGGGCTCTTGGAAGCGACCGCGAGGCTGAGCCAAGGGGCGTTCGCGAGGATCGCCCTTGGGGACAAGGACTGGTCGGCCTGAGGGACCGGCCGCGGGGGGATGCCGGAGGACCCGTCTGGATGCCGGGACGCCGAAAATCTTCGGCGGTTTATATCTGAAGCTTATATCCCGAGTTCCCCTTAAGGGACACAAATAGGGACTGTAGGACCCATAGTACGCAGTCCAGAGCGCTATGTGAATTCTAAGATTGCCCCTCCGTCGGGAGGGCTTTTATCGCGGAGTCGGCGCGGGTCCTAAAACATGGAGTCGAAATCTAGAGGCGAACTCCAAGAGGGGTCCGGCGCGAAGGCGCTGAGACGGCTTGGGAAGCTTCCCCCCATGAGCTGGGCTCTTTCCGCCCTGACAGAGGTCTACGATGCCGTGGTCAGGGTCATCGACACCCTCGAGATGGGCAACCTGATAGAGGAGATCAACGAATACTCCCTTAGGAAGGCCTTCGGGGCCGTGGGGGTCGACGCTTTCATGCGCGTAACGGTCGAGGCTCCGTCGCAGCTGCCGTAGGACTGTCCTCTCGCTGCTTCCGTGCGCCGCAGGCACCGACAGTTCCGGGCAGCGCGGCCCCTTCAAGACTTGTTTCCCGCCCATCGCATCGCCATCGTGAGATCTGGCCTTCGCGACCCTCTGGTTGGGCACAGGTTGATACGGGAAGGTCACAGGTAGTAGGCCAGCTCGCTGAGCAGCGCGTTCCACTTCGGGCTGTGCCGGAAGTCGCGCCCGTAGTCCCTTCCGTCTGCCCAGTGCGAGAGCTCGTGGAGGAGGATCACGTTGAGGGTCACCAGGACGTCGTCCATCAGGTTCCTGGCGAAGTTGTCGACTATGCTAGGGAGGCTGATCCTGACCCTGTTCCCCGTTATCTCCCCCATGATGTCTCTCTTCGCGCCGTAGAGGTAGGTCAGCTGGTAGTCGTAGGAGATGTCGTCGCCGTTCCTCATCGGTCATCACGAATGCCGTATCCGGCGAGGAAGGCCGACCCCATGCCAGAATGGAAGGGACCATCCGTCTAAAGCGATTATGGACGAGGAGTTTGGATCTTGATTCCATGGCAGCGTGCGTGCGAAGTCGGGACCATCCGGCGTAATCATAATACCGCCAAGCCGGAGGGCCTGGTGTGACAAAGGTAGCCGACCCGAAGCTGAGCAGTGAAGGGGAGAAGAACTTCCTCTGGGCCAAGGCCCACATGGGGGGCCTCACCACCCTGGCCGAGAAGTACGCGAAGACCAAGCCCCTGGAGGGGGTGAGGCTCGGGGTCTGCCTGCACGTCACGAAGGAGACTTCGGTCCTGATAGACGCGCTCCTCAGGGCAGGCGCGGAGGTGAAGCTTTCGGGCTCGAACCCGCTCTCGACCCAGGACGACATCGCCGCCTACCTTTCGACGAGGACGGACGTCTGGGCGTGGAGGGGGCAGTCGGGGAAGGAGTACGAGTGGTGCATCGGGCAGGTGCTGGGCACGCACCCGGAGCAGCTGGTCGACGACGGGGCCGACCTCACTGTGGCCGCCCACACTTCGCATTCGAAGGGGGTCGTCGGGGGGTCCGAGGAGACCACCACGGGGGTCATGAGGCTGAAGGCCCTCGAGGCCGACGGGAAGCTCGCTTTCCCGGTCATAGCGGTGAACGACGCCAAGACGAAGTTCCTCTTCGACAACCGCTACGGGACCGGCCAGAGCACCCTGGACGGGATCATGAGGGCCACGGCGCTGCTGGTCTCCGGGATGATGGTCGTGGTGGTCGGCTACGGCTGGGTAGGGAGAGGGATAGCGGCGAGGGCCAGGGGGATGGGGGCCAGGGTGACGGTGGTCGAAGTGGACCCTGTCAAGGCCCTGGAGGCGCACCTGGACGGGTTCGAGGTGTCGAGCCTGGAGGGAGCGGTGGCGAAGGGGGACGTCTTCATCACCGCCACCGGGCAGAAGAACGTTATACCATACGCTGCCATAGAGAAGATGAAGGAAGGGGCGCTCCTGGCCAACTCGGGGCACTTCGACGTGGAGATAGAGGTGAAGGCCCTCCTGTCGAAGGCAAAGGGAGTCAGGGAGGTGAGGCCCAACGTGGACGAGGTGGAGCTCCCCGGAGGGAAGAAGGTGTACCTGCTCGGGAAGGGGAGGCTGGTGAACCTCGTCGCTGCCGAAGGGCACCCGCCGGAGGTCATGCAGATGTCGTTTGCGAACCAGTTCCTGGCTGCGATCAAGCTCCACAGGGAGCACAAGACGATGGAGCCCAGGGTCTACGAGGTCTCGGCCGAGGCGGACGAAGAGGTGGCCAGGGCTGCCCTGAAGTCGATGGGAATCACCATAGGGACCCAGACAGAGGAACAGAGGGAGTACGGGAAGAGCTGGAAGCTGTAGCCCGGGCTCAGCTTCCGACGTTTCAAGGCAGGTCCTGCCGGCGCCGGTACGTGGGCCCTGGGTTTCCTAGCGGACCTAGCCCCCGGGCATCTTGCCCGCTGGGGAGGCCGACCCTTCCAGACCCTTCAGGCTATCGCCAGTCTCTCCTTTTCCGGGCTTCCTACGAGCCGCGAAGGGGTTCACTGCCTCTATCCACGGCACCCCCTGAAAGTCGCTGACGTTCTCGGTGTAGATCCGCCCTACCCCGCCGTCACGCATGGTCTCTGCTATCAGGAGAACCCAGAAATGGTTCGGCATGGTGGCAGAGTCCGCGGCCGCCCTGGCGACGGTGCCGGAGTCGCAGTCGAGCTTGCTCCAGGTCGACGAGTCCAAGAGACCTCGGACTATGGCCCCCGCTTTCGCCTTGGAGACGGCCTTCCCGACCTTCTGGGTGAGCACTACGAAGAGCTCCGCGAGCACCTGGTTAGAGAGAGCACCGGGAGACTCACCGCTGAAGACCATGTCGACGAGCTCCTTGCAGACCAGGCGCTTCGCCCTTTCGCTCCTGTCGAAGGCGTAGGCGATTATGTTCGTGTCGAAGAAGGTCCTATCGCTCATGGAGTTCGGCCCTGTGGGAGTACTTCAGCCCGCCCAGGTCCAGCCCCTCTTCGAGCATCTTCAGCGTCTGGGCGGTGGCGTCGGAGGCCTCTTCCTGGTCGGCCCACCTCTCCATGGCGTCCGTAAGGGCCCTCCCGAGGTACCCCTTCTTCTTGCCGTGCTTGGAGGCCGCGACCCTCCTGAACCTCCTCTCCACGTCCTCCCGGACGCTCACCGTTATGATCTTGGTCGCCACAGGGTTGTATCTTGGACCTGATGTATTTAGATGTGTCATGAATTAAATATACGCGCGCCGATGCTGCAGGCTGGCAGAGGGCGTCATCCGAGTCCCCCGGGCTCTGATTGTTATCCCGTAGGGATAAGCTTTTATCAGCTCCGCTGGTGTTTGGGGCGTGAACCGCTTGGGGGAACTGCTGGGGAGCAGCACGCGAGCGAACATCGTGGAGGCGCTCGCCCTCTCTGACACGCCAATGACCGCGTATCGAATAGGTAGGAAGTACAACATGAACGTCGCCAAGGTGTACTCCGAGATGAAGAGGCTTGGAAGCCTCGGCCTCGTGGAGACAGCGGGAGAAAGGCGCTGGAAGGAGTACGTGCTTGTGGACAAGGATCTGAGGAACCTCGCGCTCAGGCTGAGCTCAAGGGTGCAGACATACGAAGCGTGGCGGAGCGCAGGAGCGAAGCGGGAACGTTTCAGGATGGGGCTGGCCAAGATCCCGTCTTACTCTTTGGATGGGGAGCCCCGCGCCATGGAGCCGGGTGAGAGGCGCATCCCCGGGGAGCTCGAGAATCTCGCGGTCCTGGGGAGGAGGAAGTTCGACGCGAAATACCGAAGGGAGGCGGAGAGAGAATACGTTCACGTATGATCGAGTGAAAAGGATCGTCCTCGATACTGAGGACCCCACCGAGCGTAAGATCAGGTTCATGGCACTCCTCACGTCGAACCTCCCCAAGGGGCGGAGGAAGCCTGTGCTTACAGGCGGCTCCGCGATAGAGGTCTATCTCGACGGAACCCTGCGGACCGGGGACATGGACATCATCTACAACAGGAGTGCACTGAAGGACGTCCTTGACAAGTGGCGCTTCGCTCTCGGAGGAGGGCTCAGGGCGTGGGTGAACGACGAGTTGGGCCTCGCCGTCGACATGGTGGGGGAGGACTTCGGCTCCTACGAGAGGGTCACAACGATAACGACCGACTACGGCCCCGCCACAATAATGGGGGTCGAAGACCTCATCCTGAAGCGGCTGGCGTCTGCGAAGTCCTGGAGAGTCCCGACGGACATCGACCAGGCGTTCCTCTTGGCGAAGGCCCACGGAGACAAGATCGACTGGAAGTACCTTGACGACGAAGCAGGGAGAGCAGACGTAGTCGACCTCCTCGACAAAGTGAAGAAGATGGTCGGGAAGGGCAAGTGACCTGATCGGAGCAGACCATAGTCCGCCTCGCATTCCTGCCATCCCTGCGCCCCTCGATGAGGTAGGCGCAGCGCATCCCTTGCACCGCCTTGACCCTGGCATGCATCGGCCAAGGGGAGACCGACGCACGACCGGCGCAACGAGTCTCGGAGGCCCGAACGAGGCGACAGCAGAAAGCCGGAGCGGAGTGAGGCGCTGTTATAACCGCGCGAGCAAGGGGGACTCGCAGTCACGGTCCGACAAGGAAAACCACGGTATGAAGGTACTCTTCGTGTGTCTGGGGAACGTCTTCCGCAGCCCGGTGGCCGAGGCGTTCTACAACCGGCTTACCCACGATCACGACGCGACCAGCGCGGGGGTCGAGGCGTCGGCCCATCAACTCGACGGCCGCCTGGTGGTCGAAGAGTGCATGGTCACGATACAGCTGATGAGAGAAGTCGGGATCGACATAAGCGAGAAGAGGTCCAGGCAGCTTACCCCGGCCATGGTCGACGGGGCGGACCTGGTGGTGTACCTCGCCGACCGCGACCACCTGCCGGACTACCTTGCGAAGAGCGAGAAGCTGAGAAGGTGGCCGACGAAGGACCTGGTCGACGGGCCCGACCCCACCAGGCTCCCTCCGATGGCGAGGCACGACCTCTGGACGGCTCGGTGCAACGCCGATGGCATAGGTCCCGCCAACTACAGGTTCGCAGTCGGTATCAGAGGCCAGATTGGACAGAGGGTGGAAGAGTTGCTTGAGGAGGAGGGTCGGCAGTGACGAGGTCCAAGTCGGAAGAGAGCGTGCGGCAGACCAGAGCGACGGCTACTGCCGCTCGTCATTTCTAGCGTACGGCCGTCGCTTGCGGATACCACAGCCTCTAGACCCGCGCTGTGGAACCCGAGGGCGCTCGTCATTTCTCTTGCGACTGTATGGCGCCGCCGGTCTCTCCTCCGCCCCTCCACATCGTCAAGGGGCCCATGCCTTGTCGCTGGATTCTCCTTATTCGTCAAAAGACGAATGAGACCTCGTCAGAGTCAGCCCTTGAAATAACACATGAGGGTAGGTCCGGGCCATGCAGATCCAGGAGTCAAGACTGTGTGTTCGGTGCGAGGCACCCCTCGATCCCGCAGACCTGCTGGAGCTCGAACACCGGCGCTGCCGAAGCTGCCTCTTCCCGAGCGGCTCCGACTAGCCAGAAGATACTCGGCGGACCCGGGCTTCAGATGCGGAAGCAGTGACGGTGCCCCCCCGGGGGGGTTCGCATCGGGGGTGAACGAGTCGGCACACAGCGTGGGGGGAGCCAGGAGCAAGCCGACGAACCTACCGAAGCAGCGAGACAAGCAGTCAGAGCAGAAGGACGACCCACCGCGGTCTCTCCGGGAGCAGGTGAGCAACGAACGACCTGTCTTCGCTAAAGAGCTTCAGGGCCCTGGCGCACCCGACGGTGAAGACCGTCGCCCCGCTTATGGCCGCACCGGCGAGGCCGAGGACGGGGGCGAGGGAGGCGGAGAGCACGTGGACGGGCAGCTCCGAGACGCGTCGGCGCAACGCTTCCCGAAGGAGCAATCTGAGAAGTGGATGCCTTTTGGTGAAACTCTATTAACGAGTTAGACTTGTTTGTCTGAGCACATGGGCACTGTCGCAGTGAAGAACCTGGATACCAGGCTCTACAAGAGGGTAAAGGCACTCGCTTCGCTGAGAGGATGGACCGTGGCGGAGGCGTTCAACGAGGCCCTATCCATGTGGGTCAGCCAGCGGACGACGGTGGACCTCTTGGACGAGTGGGACGAACTCGAAAAACAGGCAAGGGTCAACAACCAAGCGTTTGAGAAACTAAGACCCGAGCTCAAGGCCAAGCATCCAGAAAGCTATGCGGTAGTAAGGGCCGGGAAGTTGGTAGGTGTCTACAAAGACAGGGAGGATGCATACCGCGAGGCATCGAAATCCGGCGGCGCGCAATGCATAGTGGGACGCCTGGCAGATGAGGAACCGCGGGTGGTCGAGCTTGGTTGGTCACTGCTGGAAGAGGTCGCACGATGAAAGCGGTCCCCTACGAGCGGGACGGCGTCCCTCGCCCGGCTGTAACGGTAAGAGTCCGCGACCCGCTTCGGCGTTCCAGCGCAGAGGTACAGACGAGGGTGGACACCGGGTTCGACGGCGGGCTTCTGATCCCTCTCGACCAGTACGTAGCACTGGGGCTGCAAGAATACGAGGAGCCTGGCAGTGCCTTCGTCGCACGCTCGACCCTGGGAGTCGTCGTCAGCCTCCGCTCATCGAAAGGCATCGCGACCGTCGAAGGGAAGAGTTCCGACTGCAGTGTCTATACCACCCCATTGGTTTTGAGGCCACTGCTGGGGAGGGAGCTCCTCAACAGATGGAAGGTGATGCTCGACGGGCCCAAGAGTGTGCTGGAGTTCCACTGACCGGTCGGCATCGGGCTGGGGCAATTCATAGAAAGCGAATCAACCCAATCTAGCCTCGCGGGCAGCAGGTGGGCCACGAACGACCTGTCCTCGGCGCTGAAGAGCCTCAGGGCCCTGGCGCACCAGGAGAAGAGGAGGGGGCACGACGCGGGCGGGATATCCCACAATCACACCTTTGGTGGGTCACGAGTTCGGATTTGGAGCACTTTTCCCGCCTTCTTTAAATGGTGGGATTTCATTCCAGCAGCCGTGAGTGAAACCGTCTCCGTCGACGAGAAGGGGAGGCTCGTGCTCCCCAAGAAGGTCAGGGAAGCGGCGGGCATTGGCGTGGGGACGGAGCTCCTGGCAAAGGCGAGCGGGCTGGGCAGGGTGGAGCTGTCTGACCCCGGGGTCCTGAGAGCTAGGGCGAGAGAGATCGGCGCCAAGAAGCTCGACGGCTGGAACGAGGAGAGCCACGAGGCCACCGGGTACCTCATGAGGTCGGTCAAGAAACCGAATGAAGCTCGTTGACACCGTGGCCCTGATCGGATACCTCAACCCCAGGGACAGGGAGCACAGACGGTCGGTCCACCACATGGAGAGGGTCGCCTCAGACGAAGAGGTGTTCGTGCCTGTCACCTCCCTTGTCGAGGCAGACCTGGTGATGAAGGTCAGGGGGTACAGCGACTCCGAGAGGGAGACGTCCTGGGGGGCCTTGGAAAGCGCGGTCCCGCGGGCCAAAGTCGTCTCCAACACCGTCTCTTCGGTCCGAGCAGCAGTGGAGCTGCAGAGGACGGGGATGGACTACTTCGACTCCCTGATAGCCGCCCTGGCCAAGGAGGCAGGCTCTCGCGTCATAACCACGGACGCGTCCATCAAAGACATCGTGGAGACCGAGTGGTGAGTCAGAGCATCTGGGCGACCCACGCCAGCCCCGCCGGCAAGAGATGGGCCACGAAGGCCCTGTCTTCCTCGCTGATGAGCCGCAGGACCCTGGCGCACCCGACGGTGAATATCGTCACCCTGCTTATGGCCGCACCGGCGAGGCCGAGCACAGGGACGAGAGAGACTGAGAGCCCAATCTCCCCCAGGGCTGTGATGATGCCTATGAGTAGGACCACACCCGTCTTCTCGACCCCTGGAGGACGTATGTGCCGATTGTCAGCGGGACTGACCCTGCGAAGTGCCCACGCCGGCCACAGGTCTCCGCACCTAGAGAAGGTTGACGAACTCCTCTATGGAGAGCCCCGCATCGTTGATTATCGCCCTCAAGGTCCCCTTGGCCAGCTCCCTGTGGTTGGGGACCGTGATTCTGCGGTGAGGTTCGACCCTATGCCTGAGAATCATGTGTGAGCCCGTCTGGTGGTCTACCACGAATCCGACCTTAGACAGGGCCTTGACCGTCTTGACACCGGATACGACAGGCAGCTTAGGCACTGACTTCTACCAGTTCTTCCTCTATGGGCGGAGGGATAGGCTCGTTATGCTTCTTGAGGCTCGCAAGATAACCCTCGATGGCATCGGTGATGTTGGTGAGCGCCTCCTTCCTCGTCTTCCCTTCTGATACGGCGCCGGGAAGGGCAGGACACTCCGCGATGTAGATTCCGTCTTCGTCTTGGTAGATGGAAATCCTGTATTTCACAATCAAGAGAGGCGCCCCACGTTATTTAACACCTCTGGGGCACGGCCGTTGATGCCACGGACAATCGTTGTCCCTCCTGTGCTTGCCGAGGATGGCCAGGATTCCTCCGCCCCAACGTTTTCATTTGCCAAGTGCTCGAGAGTCCAGGTCTCTCGAAGCAGAGATCTCGCTCTTTGTCGTCCTTAGGCGCTTGCCATGGGACCTGGCCGGCGTCGCCGCTTCGATCCTGTTCGGCCTCCGAGGATGGCACTGTTGGTGTGGGCCGGGTGCACCCTGTTCCTCGGAGGCGACCTGGCCGACGCGGTCAAGCAAAGTCAGAGCAGACGGACGATCCATTCCATCCTTGATGGCAACAGGTGCACCACGAACGACCTGTCCTCTTCGCTGAAGAGCCGCAGGACCCTGGCACACCCGAAGAAGATGAGCACGCCCAGAATCGTGTAGGGCACTAGAGTGAGGACCCTGTTGGACACAACCGAAGATAGCGCGAAAACGACCGCCCCGGGTATCCCTCCTGACACCACAGCCTTGGCGAGGAAGCGGAAGTTAGTCGCCCCCTTGAGGTACGACCGGATGTAGTAGAGCGAGAGGGCGCACCCGACGATGAATATCGTCACCCTGCTGATGGCTGCCCCTTCGAGGCCGAGGAAGGGGACGAGGGAGACGGAGAGCCCGATTTCGCCCAGGGCGGTGATGAGACCGATAATGAGGACCTGGCGCGTCTTCCCGACCCCCTGGAGGACGTAGATGGCCGTGGTCTCGGCCGCGAGGAACAGGTAGAAGAGGGTGATCAGCTCCAAGTATGGGATACCCTCGGCGAAGGTCCCTCCCCCCGAGAAGAGGTAGAATAGCTGAGGGGCGACTGCGGCTGCGAAAAGGGAGACAGGGAGGACCGTGAGCAGGACGAAGCGGAGGGCGAGGGAGACTCCCCTGGAGACCTCTGCGTGGGTCTCGGAGCTGAACGATGTTTCTGCGAAGAGGGCGGTGGAGAGGGGGGCCACGAAGAGGGAGGAGACCACGCTGGATATCACGACCGTGGCGTTGTAGACACCCAGGGAAATCGGGTTGAGGTAACCACCTACGACGACTATGTCCGCGCTCGAGGCCAGAGACGCGACTACGGCTGCCATCCCGAGGGGAACGGCGTATCTTAGGATTCGGCTGTACTGCTGTTTGGAACTCGCCGCGAGAAGAGGCCTCCAGGTGGTGGCGAGTGCAACCGCAATTATCAGGACGGAGTAGACCACCCATGAGAGGATTGCCGCGGCCAGACTCTGGAAGACGACCAACCCAATAACGGCAAAAACAACGGAGACGGCCCTCGAAGCAAGGAGCACCTTCGCAAGGAGTGAGTACTTCCTTACTGCCTGGAGCATCCCCTGGAAAACGGTCGCGACTGACGAAGTGAGCAGCCAGAGGGCGCCGAGGTAGAAGACCCAGGACCATGACGGGCTCTTCATGAAGTAATCCGAGAGATAAGGCGCGGCGATGACGAGGACCAGAGAAACCACGGTAGAGAATATGATGGTGAGGCCAAGAGAGGCTTTAGCCAGGCCCCACCCGGAAGCTCCTTCTTGGGATGCTGCAGGTGCGAGGAATCTGACGACGGCGGCGTTGACTCCGAAGATGGAAAGAGTGCCTGCAATTCCTATCGAAACCTGAAGGGCGGAGAAGGCACCATAGGAGAGTGACGGAAGGAAGCGGAGGAGAGAGCCCAGGAGGACGAAACCCAAGAACGCGCTGAGAACACCCTGGATGGAGAGAAAGCCGATCCCTCTGACGATGTTCCTTGCCCTGGCAGGCCTGCCGGGCGGTGCCTCGTCCTTGTCCCTCTGCAAATATGAAGGCCAGTGGAATCGCCGGCTTAACCCTTGCGAACCAGGTTGAACGTCCTAACGCGTCTCATGAAGTCGCGGTGCCGGTGAGGGCGGGTCAACGAATCTGCGAGTGTGATGCATCCTGCATCAAGCCTCGACGGTTAGGTTCGGGAGGTGGAGTTCCTGCCACTCCTCCTTCTCCACTCTTCCTGAGGTATGCTCATCCTCTTCGATGAGAAGGCCCTCCCGCCTTCTACGGCCGAAGGTTACGCCTCGATAGGCGGTCCCGAAGCGCAAGGAATAGCACTGGCTGCCCGCGACTACTATCTCTCGAGGGGTTGGTTCTTCGCGCTCGCCAGACAGGATCCGAAGATTGGACGAAGGGTGGACTGCGTCGCATATGACTACGACCGAAATCTGGCGGCAGCGGTGGAAACCGAGAGCTCAGAACATGTTTTCCACGACCGCATAGAGCAGATGAAACAAGGCATGATGGAGATCTTCCCCTTCGACGAGGTCCACTTCTGGGCGTATCGAGATGCGGCTGATTCCATCGCCGTGTATGCGTTCTACGCCCTCGTCCTGGGGGTCGCGCTGCATGTAGCTTCCTATGTGAAGTACGGGGAAAGCACCTCCGATATGGTCGCTTCCGGAGAAGTCAGGCCCCAGCCAGCGGGTTTCAGATGGAGCAGAAGAAGGAAATTGGCGGCAGTCGCGGTGGTAGCGATTATCTTCGTATCGGTTGGTGTGGGCGTGCTCTATCCCGGGCCTCCGCTCGGGACGACACTACCTCACCAGACGTATCCCAAGCTGGAGATCGCTAACAGTGGACAGGGGATGCTCCACGAGCCCGACAACTCGACCATAGTGAGCGTGTACGTGTAAGTTCTCGGCGGGAATCTGCCCTATGACTCCACGGCCCGATGGTCCGACAGCTTCGTCCAGACCAGCGGCGTAGCGAGCTCTGGTCGGACGTTCTCCGCAGGGCAAACGATACCTTCTAGCGTCAACATGACCGTGACGAGCTCGGACGGGCAGAGCGCTTGGATAGCGATAAGCATCAACGTGACAGCGAAGTAGACGCAGGGAGTCCCGCCGCCCCGATAGATCATGCATGAAGGGTGCGGCTTCGCGTCGGGGGCGAACGAGTCGATACACAGCGTGGAGGGGGCCAGGAGGAAGCTGACGAATCTGGCCGCCGCGGTGAGATAGGCAGTCAGAGCAGACGGACGACCCGCCGCAGTCTCTCCGGCAGTAGGTGCCCCGCGGACGACCTGTCCTCGGCGCTGAAGAGCCTCAGGACCCTGGCGAACCCGAAGAAGAGCAGCAGAGCGCGTGCGTAAAGTGAGGCCTTGGCCGCACCCCCACTCGGAAGCACCTTCGCTTGGCGCGGCGGGAGCCAGGAACTTGACGACTGCGGCATTGATGCCAAAGACGGAAAGGATGCCCGCAATACCAATGGAGACCTGGAGTGCGGAGTATGCACCGTAGGCCAGGGAGGAAAAGAAGCGACGAAGAGAGCCCAACAGGACGGAACCAAGGAATGCGCTGAGGACGCCTTGGATGGAGGGGAAGCCGATGCCCCTGACGGTGTTCTTTGCCATGCCAGGCAAAGACAGCCTTGAAGGTTACATGTCAACCAGCTTGAGCTGCCGGATGGAGCGCTGTTTTAACTCTCATCCCTCAGAACAGCCTCCAAGGGCTATAAACTGATTCGACCGCACTTTTGTGGACTGTCTTGCCATTTTTAGGGGTTTAGCCGGGGCTGCCGTTTCTCCTGACGGCTCCACCTTCTGCCAGCTGGCCAATTCGTCATCTTATTTCTAGTCGTGGCAATGGAACAATGAATCTCCCGGAGAAGCCTCCCTCTTTCAGTTTCGGGATCAAGTCTTCCGCGAGATGCCACGAGAGTAACAGGGCATAGTCAGGTTCGTCTTCGAAGAACCTATTCTCGTCAACAATAGGAATGTACGTTCCTGGCGTATACTTGCCAATCTTGAGAGGACTAGTCTCGACAACATAATCCAGTATATCTGGACCTAGACCGCAGAAGTTGAGAAGCGTGCTTGACCTAGCAGGCGCGCTTATCCCCACTATTCTCTTATGTTCACCTTTCAGCTTCCATAGCAGGATCTTCAAGTTAATTCTGAAGGCTTCCACTCTGGCTGCAAAATCTCGATATGTGTCCATCTTATCCAGTCCCTCTTCGTTCTCCAATTTGAGAAGACTTTCAACTCCAGGAGAAATCGGCTTCGATTTCTTCCTGCATGCATATACACGAATAGAGCCTCCATGCGTTGGGATCCTTTCGGCGTCGAAGACTTCCAAACCATACAGATGCAAGAGGTTTGAGATAGTCCTAAGTGAATAGTATCGAAGGTGTTCGTGATAGACTGCATCAAATTCGTTCTTCTGGACTAGATCGAGAAGGTAATGAGATTCGGTCAGAAAAACCCCATCTTGCGCGAGTAAGACCTCGACTCCCTTCATGAATGAATCGAGCTTGTCCACATGGGCAAAGACGTTAAAGGCTGTCACTATGCGCGCTTTTCCGCTGCTCTTAGTAATTGATTTGGCTGTCTCGAGGTCAAAGAACTTGTTGACTGTTGGCACACCATTGTCAATCGCGAACTTCGCGACCTTTGAAGGCTCAACCCCTAGCGCTTTCACTCCGTTTTTCAGGTATCCCTGAAGTGACGTCCCGTCGTTCGAGCCAATGTCTACCACCAAGTCTCCCTGCGTCAAGCTAAACTTTTGGGTTACAGATTCCGAGAGTTCTTGAAGATGGTTTGAAAAGCTCTTACTCGCGCCAGAAGTGTACGCATAGTCGATAAACAGTAGCTTTGGATCTACAGTATATCCTATCTGGATTAATCCACAAGCACCGCACCGGAAGAGCGCCAACGGATATCTTGTATCAGGTTGCTCTAATTGGTCGAGCGGTCGCAATACCAGCGGAGGCGGATGCATCCCCAGATTCAGAAACTCTTCCAGATTCTCGCTTGCACAAATCTGACACTTCAAGCGTAAGAACGTACCATGGGTGTCTATTTAAGAGAAGTATGGTTTAGGTCTTGATGCGCGGCGCTCAATCCTTCTCTTAGGCCAAGCAACTCAACCCCCAAGTCTTCTTGGGCCTTTAGGCTAGAAAGGCAAGTATTCTTTGGACGAACGGCATATCTCGAGTCCGTTGTAAAACTGACAGCTCGAATAGACCCCGTGTCGTACCCAAATTCTTGTGCCAACAGCAGCCCAAACTCGTATCTTGAAACGCAAGAGGGGCCTGACACATGGTAGATTCCCTCTAATTTCTTATCCACAAGTAAGAGGGTTGACTTCGCAACGTCCTGGCCATACGTAGGAGAACTCCGTATGTCGGAGAATAGATTAAGCTTCGAGCCAGATTTCAACGAATGTAGGACAAAGTCGACAAAGCGGCTCCCTGGGCCTAGAGTATACACTGATGAAGTTCTCAAAACTACGTTCCGAGGCTCCCGAAGTATAGCTTTCTCCCCATCTCTCTTCGTTCTGCCATAATAATTGACCGGATTAGGCGCGTCTTCCTCCGTATAGCCACCCCTCTCACCATCGAAAACGTAATCAGTAGAAAAGTGCAAGACGGGAATGCCTTGTGAAATGCACACTTCGGCCAACTTTTCCGGAAACGCTGTGTTAAGGTAATAGGCAACACTTCTATGCGTCTCGCACTCGTCAACGTTCGCATAAGCTATTGCGTTGATCACCACATCGGGGCTTGTTATTGTTACGATGGATTCCAACTTGTGCTCATCCCTTGGAAGACTCAGTTTCACCCACTTGCAACTCGTGAGCGGTCCAGGGCGGACGTTGTACGTTCCTACAACTTTATCTTGAACTGCCGCCATTCTTGCGGCGAGATTCCCAACAAACCCATTTGCACCGAGAATCAGAAGTCGTCGCATGCCAAACAGAGATCTTTCACTTGAAGGATGGATGAATATGCCATGCCGGTTCCAACCTGCAAGTGCACGTCATGACTGTGCGCCCGAGTAACTACCATAATTGGTGTAACGGATTCCTCGGCCATCCAGTCTTGCCTTTATCCCCGACAATGTCCCACAAACGTCATAGACAAGACTTGCTTGCGTCATTTTATTCAAGTCAAGTTTCTCGAATTCCGGATGATTCACCGCAACCACCACCACATCTGACTTCAAGACTGAATCGATTGGGGCAGAGTTTGGAACATGTGGGTCATGTGCACTGACTTCGGCTCCCTGGTCCTTCAATATCTCGATTATTCTCATCGCTGGAGAATACCTTGTGTCATCAGACCCACGTTTGTAAGTCATTCCAAGCACTCCGACCTTAGCTTTGAATAAGGGACCTACAATTTTCTCAATAGTCTTGACGATATGTAGGGGAACATATTCGTTTACCTGCCAGGATTTCCTCACCATGCCTACGTGCGCAATGACGTCGTTTATGAAATAGCCGTCCTTGTACAAGCAAGGACCTCCTGAGGGTCCCGCTCTTGGTATCCCTGCTCTGGAATAGCCTTCATTCGCAACGCGGATTGCTTCGTTTCCATCCGCTTTCAGATTCTCCGCTATCATTGCAAATTCGTTGGCTAGTGCAAAGGTCGAGTATCGATAGATATTGCAAAAGAGCTTTGCGAGTTCTGCCGAAGTTGGGTCCGTGAAGTTTATCAGCTTCTTCGCATTTAGCAGTTGGAAGAACGCTCTTGCGGATTCTCTGGCGGGGGGGTCGTCAGTTCCGACAATCTCTGGAAGGTGTTCAAGTTCTTCCAGCGCGTGACCCTCGACTATTCTTTCCGGACACACCGCCAATGAGATGTTAGTCGTTGAATATTCCTTAGCCATAGGTTGTAACATACTCCTTGTAGTTCCAGGGGGCACCGTACTTCGTATAATCACCAACACATCTCTTTTCCTATCCAAGTTCCGGAGAGTTTCGATGAAGCATGAAATAAGAAGGCCAATCTGTGGTCGGAAGTCCTGGGTGAGCGGAGTCCCCACGCATATCACGATAACATCCGCCCCAGAAATAGAATCGTATTGATGCGTAAACGATATGTTCCCGCGCTTTCGAACCTTTGTCAGCAGACTGCCAAGGCCTTCTTCTTCGAAGGGGACCCGTCCCTGATTGAGAGTCGCGACCAGATCGAGGTTTGAATCGATTCCAGTGACTTTGGCGACGCCGACGGAAGCGAACTTGACAGCCACAGGTAAGCCGACACGCCCAACACCCACGACTGCTAGGGCGAATTCCTTGGCCCGTACTCTTTCCGCTAGCACTTCTGGTCTGAAGGAAGATTCACAGGTTTCTTAATCATTTCTTTCCAGGAAGAGGCATTGGATTCCTGTTGTACCAGTCTATAGTTTGTCTCAGACCTGTTTTCAAATCCACCTTGGGTTCGTAGCCGGTCAGAGTTCGCAGTTTCTTCAGCGAGGGCACTCTCCGCAAGGTCGAACCTTCAGGAGCTCTGCCTGGTTTCAAACGCGGACGAACAGACATGATCTGACAGATGAGAGCAGCTAGGTCTGAGATCGCAATCTCTTCGAGGTCATTCCCGACGTTGATGATCTTCTTGTCTGTCTTCCTCGACTCGGCGACACTTATGGTTGCACGAATTGCATCATCGATGTAGCAGAAGCACCGCCTGTTATCAGCTCCGTCTAGTTCCAGGACATGTTGATTTTGGAGCAGCTTTTTGTGAAGCTCAGGAATCACGTGATCATAACCCATTCTCGGGCCATATATGTTGTGGTATCGTACGATACTCCATCGCAAATTCAAGACTCTTGCGTAGTGCATTAGCAGAAGCTCGTCGACGAATTTGGTCGCGGCGTATGACCACCGAGGATTATAAATGTCCGAAAATGCGATAGGAGATTCCTCAGGGGTAGGGAATTTGAGCATCCCAAGGTTGGCTGCCCCCGCATATACCTCAGATGTTGACGCATAGAGAACCTTACCGACCTTGCTTGTACGAGCCCAGCTCAGCAGGTTTAGCATGCATTCAAGGTTGATCCTCATCACTTCGTGCGGAGACTCGTAGAAGTTCTTTGTACCATTGACCGCAGCCAGATGATACACGAAATCGAAGTGGGTCCCTCTCAGTTTGCTCCAATTAGCGTGATTGGTGAGATCCACGTTGAGGAACGTAACGTTGCTATGGCTGATTAGTTTTGAAAATTCGCGGTCAATTCTCTTGTTGCGATACAGGTTATCGCAGAGAGTCACAACGTGATTTCGCGAGAGCTTGGAAGCAAGATGGTAGCCAACAAAACCCGCACCGCCAGTTATCAAAGCTGACTTCATTTCCATCGCCGAGTATGTACTTTGTATGGGTATAGAACACTTTTGATTAGAATGAAGTCGGGATCGAGAAGGGGCGGACGCCGAGGCTCTGGTGGTCATCCTGGTCGGGCGGAGGAGGTCCAAGCGCGGCGCGCACTTCCAAGAGGGGGGGAAGCTGGGTTGAGCTTCCTAGAAGCCAGGGCCAAGGAGTTCTCGACGGAGCTGAACGAGAGGCCGGGGGGGCCCTGTTCAGTACCGACCAACGAAGGCCCCGCCCGAGATGGTTGTCACTACAACTGCTACTACACGCGATATGCCTTCCGGAAAGTTTTTGGCGCAGACTTTCTCTAATGAAGTTAGTTTTCGCCAATTCTTTTGGCGAGGGCGCTCGGATTATGACTACTTCAGTTCGACTCGATTAAGGATTGAAGCTCCGACTTGAATCTTTCGAAAGAGAACTCTGTTTGGACATAGGCTGCCGAAGCTTCCGTCTTTGTCAGCAATTCGTCAACATGCGACAGAGCATACGAAAGCGATTCGCTGAACCTGTCGAGATCAGATACAATCACAGAAGGCAATGAGTCAATGGGCAGATTCAACGAGGCTTGTGTCGAAATGACGGCAGGCTTACGGTGTGAACAGTAATCCAAAACCTTTGTCTTCAAACCTGTCGAATAACTCAACGGCGCAATGCATAGAGTTGCACTCCTAATTAGCGAATCAAGGCTCTGTCTGTCGAGCAGTCCAGTGAAGATGACATTTCCGTTGATTACGCCTCCTAGCGAGCGTGTCCACCTTTCGAAGCTAGGTCCGGCACATACAAACAATACATCTTTGTCTCTGAAAGATGGTGACAACACATTGAGAATGTAGTCAACCGCGAAGGAATTCGAAGGCGTTCCCAAGTTTCCCAGAAAAAGGATAATGCGGCTCGGGCGGAGCGGCAGATTCGCGGGTTCTTCAATAGCATGTGCGTGAAAGTCAAACATTATGGCTGTTGGTATGACCCTTGCGGGCTTCGTGACGTGAAACGACTCGACATAATATTTCCGTTCTTCGCCCCCGACAAAGATGAATACGTTTGCGAACTTTGAATAGATGAATTCTAATGCTTTCGACAAGAAGGTGAGAGCTCTGGACTCGTGTTTGCCTATGCTGAAGACATCATGAAAGTCAACAATTACGGTCTTGTTTGTGATTCTGGCAATCGAACTGGTCACCAAGAAGAGAGGAGAAAGCATGTTTACGTTCTCAACGAGCAGAAGGCGACTGTGGCTGAACCAATTCCAATACTTACGGCGCGTGATTAACTTGAATGATAATCGAGCAAAACTGGCCCATGTCATTACTCGCGACGGCGCAATCCTCCAAGGAGTGCGGTATGCAAGTTTCAAGTACTTCCGCGAGGGATTGTTCCGGGGATATTCGGTTGGGTGTAGGTGATGTGGACTGATGAGTTCGATCGAGAAGACGTTTCTGACCTTTTCAAGTGAAACCAAGGATAAGAGCACCTGACTACATCTGACGGAGTATCCATCCTCATCAGGATAGTGCTCGAGCGAGTCAGAAGGGCAGGAAATCATCATTATCGACGTCCGCGTCGGCACCCCATCCACAGACTCAGACGGAGTACAGTGTCTTCTTCCGATGACCGTATTCGTGTTGCTATTTCCCTCGAGGGTCCAGGAGCAAGTCCTTCTGGATAGGCATGAGAGTTGCTTTCTTCGCCATCGCGAGAACAGATTCGGCGGACAAATTCAGGGCCGCGGAGATACAACGAATCTGATAGAAATTGAATCTCCCGAGGAGGTCTCCAAAGAGTTTCATATGGTCGGTCCACACATCAGAGTACCATTCCATCATGATTGATCCTACTCGACTCTGGAGTAGAACGGCAGAGGCACTATGGAACATATTCAGTCGGGCGCCTCCAGATGCAACCCCCGGAACTTCAATCCGATTGATGTCATGTCGAGACGCGACTATGATAACGATTTTCCCTGTCTGTTCTAGGCCACCTTTCCAGACCAATTAGAACGATCAGTGTGACCGCCACAGAGACTACAGAACCCAACTCACCGACTGTCGAGATTGCTTCTGGCTGGTAGTAGACTGTGAGAGTCCCGCTGGGCACAGATACAATCTTCCATGAATTGTCGAATCCTCCGGTAATTTCACTCGAGATTGAGGGCTGCAAGAGCAAACCAGGCCAAGAAACTGTGCCATTGTAGACGTGCCAACCAGGGTCGTACGAGTCTCTCAATACAAGAGTGAACGGCGACGTAGCATTCGTCTTCACGCAGTAGGTCGTAGGGTTCAGTTCGTCATAGGTGATTGATACATTTCCTTCAGCTCCAACCATCGGAGCGGGATTGGTAATAGGGTAAACGAGCAGGTCTCCAAAAATCTGAGGGGACCCAATATTGGGTAGACGCGACACCAAGGCTTGCATCAGAGTCAAACTGGTATTCAATCCTTGTAATGAAAGCATGGTGTAGTTCATATCACCTCTGAGAAGTATGAATTGTATTCCGGATTTCACTATGAGAGCCGAGAGCGCCTCGGAGTCGTTGTGTAAGACCGCATCGTAAATCCCGCCGGTAATATTCTCACTTCCTGTGTTCGTGACGAATCCTCCTCCGTATGGAGAGGGCGGAGGCGTTGGAATAATAGTTCGTACATCGAGCAAGTTTGAAGTTGGGTCCCCGCCATAGAAATTCCAGTTGAATCCCACCTGATAGAACTGATCAGGGGGAAGCACCAGGATGATGGCGTCAGGATTCTGGCTGCTGAGCCAACTGCTTGCCTGATTCCAGTAACTTGGAACCTTGACAAAAGCGGGCGCACCAGTTGTGAAGGTGGGGGTGATTACTTGGCCATTGAACATTGGATAAGAGAGGGCGACTGTAATAACCAAGAAGACTGTGACAGTGACAACCTTGTAGTGTGGCGGCATTGACCGAAAAGTTGCAGAAAATGCCAACGCAATTAGTGCAGAATAACCTAGCAACAGAGGTATCCCGAATTTCGGATCTCTGAATAGCCAAAAGTAAGGCACATAAGAGTAAAGAAAACCATAAAGCGCGCCGGTAGGAGCGTTCGGTCCAATCTGCATTATTAGGGAAAGGATTGTGATTGCGGAGAAGAATCCAACAAGTGACTTGGTGGCTCGACTGTTCCAATTGGTAAGGACGGCGAGAACCGCTATGAGACAGGGGACGACACTGAAGGCGACCATCAAGGGATTGTCATAGAAAGAGGTGGAGAAGGACCAATAGGCTTGGGTGGCCCATCCCCAATCCAAGCTCAACCTCAGAACATTCAGGACTGTCGCCCTAACCCATACGAAGGCACTGGCGCTCAATGGCGTGACTGCAGTTACAATCAGAGATCCGGAATGAAGATTCCACAGTGTGGGCAGAAGCCACCACAAGCTGGCTCCTGTGATGACCGTAGAAAAGACGATTAGGAATCTCAAACTGGCAGACCTGTCCCTTGATACGAAAAGCCGATACAATGCGAAGGCAAAAACCAAGAAAAGCGTGGCCAAAAACAGAGGAGGATCGGCAAAGAGGAAAGAAAGTGGCACAGCAGTGACAAGACCAATGAGGATAAACCGGGGGTTTGTTGGATTTGCGACCCCCTTTGAGACGGCAAATAGAAGGGTTGGTGTGACGGCAAGGCCGACAGTGTATACTGGCGGGAGAATGTTAACGACATTATAGAGATTGAAAACATAGAATACAGATGCAAGGAGCGAGGCCAGCCAGTTTCCAGTTATGCATCTCGTAAAGAAGAACATCGCAATGAAGGACCACGTGACAAGCAGAACGTAAAAGAGAACCTCGCTCGCCCACAAGGGAATACCTATACACTTAAGCAAACCGAAAAATGCGGCAAACGTGAATGTAACAGTTGATGAACTGGCATGGCCAAGACCACCCGTTACATCCCATGCGTAAAGGAATTTGAGTGCATGAGATAGATCAAGAATCGTAGAGACATCACCGGAGGCGTACAGGTATCCGTACCTAAACCAACTAAAGCTCGCAGCTGAAACAAATATCGTTGTGACGGCAAGTGGAATCCAGTCACGATAGTGGTTGGTTTGTCCTAGGAGGTCCGAAAGCCACTTTTGCACTACCGGAGACCTCGCGTCATTGCTCACGAGTCCAAAGAGGCTGAGTCGATTCCGAAAGTCCCTCTGCACCCAAATGCAAGCCGAAAATCGAGTGTTCGTGACCCGGCGCACTCACTGACTTCACTCGACTACCCTGAACTGGAGTCCACCGATAGTCGGATATTTGCACTGTTGCCATAACACACGCCATAGTGTCGAAACACTGGAATAAAGTGGTTCTGTTATAACTATCCGGAGGGGCTTGCGGAACAGTGGGTGTAGAGTGGAATCGCTTAAAAGAACGGTAAGCGACTTCTTCGGGTGGAGAAACTGCGTACTTGTTTAGATTCGCACGTGGAAGAGTGATTGAGAAAGTCTACTACTCCAAGTTGGGTCGGGTCTTTGTCCCAATGTATGAACTACTTCAGAGAGACCAAGGCGCAAGGAGAGTCACTGTATTTGACAGTATCAATATAGAGATCAATCCGAGCAAAACAGGTGAAAGGGCAATTCCTTTCTACGCGTTTGAGCCCAGAGTAACGAAGGAGGTTATTCGATTGCTGAAGCCCAATGACACAGTCTTAGACGTAGGCGCCTGGATTGGGTACTACTCTCTCATCGCTGCCAAGATGGTTGGCTCGAAGGGTCGCGTAATTGCAGTCGAACCTTTATCAGACAATTTGGCAAGACTTGCAACCAACATCTCTCTTAACGGGTTCGAGAATATTGAGATTGTTGCGGCGGCAGTTGGCGAACAACCGGGGACTGGCTACCTTGGTAGAGGGGTATCTTCTTCGACGTTCAGATTGTCTGCCAAAGATCAGACCGAGGAGGTGAAACTGACAACGATTGATTGCATAGTTGACCAACATGGTTTGGACAGCGTAGAACTTATGATTATTGACGTCGAAGGCTACGAGAATCTGGCTCTCAAGGGGGCATCTCGGTGTCTTTCAAGAGGGGATGTGAGAAACATAATCTGCGAAGTTCATCCCTTATATCTGAAGTCCTACGGATTATCAGAGGAAGACATCATGACGTTCTTCGAGGAAACCGGCTTCAAAGTCAGACTCCTCGACGAGAGGGCAGGAGACCGACCGTTTCACTTGGTCGCTCAGTCAAGTTGACAAGGTCCAGTCGATTTTACTTGTTGTCCTTGCTGTCGGCGAATATGTCACCATCTAGGCGTTCGGCAGGAAAATGACACGGCATTCCTCAGGCTCGGCCCTCTGATCATTAAGACTCCAAAGACCCTTCCTCTCGCCTGAGGTTTTGCTATTCAGTTCTTTCCAGTAGAATCGGACGTGGTAGACGTCGGAGGGTCTCCCCAGTTGGCGAGCCATGCCTTCTCTGGAAGGCAATGACCGACCAAGCCCATCGGCCCAAAACTCTCGAACTAACTGATGAGTCAAAGCAAAAGGCTTGGCTCCCTCAACGCGCGTCCTTCGCCGAGTATATATAACTCGATCCAAATCCAAGAGTCAAGGTCCATCATGAACCAGACAGCGTCCATTCAGAATCCAACTGGTAAGGTACCTTCTGAGATCGAATGGCCTTCAGTGGCGATCGCTATCCCAACGTTCAATTCGGAGAGACATATTCAAAGGTGTCTGAGTAGTATCTTTGCTCAAGACTATCCCGGCCGAATAGAAGTAGTAGTCGCGGATGACGGATCCAGAGACAGAACTCTGGAAATAGCCAATAGGTTTCCTGTGAAGATACTAAAAGTGAATCTTAAGAATCCAGAAAAGGCGAAACTGGCTGCGTACAAGGACTCAACCGGTGAAGTCTTTTTCTACCTCGATGACGACAACGCGCTGACCAGTTCAACCTGGCTACGTGAAATGGTATATCCTTTGGTAGAAGATCCGATGATAGTAGGATCATTCACCCACTTTACCGCGGACAAACGGGATTTTGCCATAGTTAGGTACTTGTCTTACGACAAAGCTCAGAGAGATCCTTTCCTCGCTTATTTCTCCGCTGGAATTGAAGAGACCTTCATTGAAAAGCGAACTCAGTATATGCTCTGTAGATTCACGACGAATCGAATGCCCCCCGTGGGATTGGTCTTGTATCGACGCAAGACTATTGAACGTATATTCGAGCTTGTTAGAATAGACGAGAATAGAGTTTTTGACATAGACCTAACTGCGTCATTCGTCATGAATGGGCTACAGACGTTTGCGTATGTCCCAATTGGCGTAAGGCACAGCCATGCCGACGACATCGGGACCTTGATTCGGAAGCGCATAACCCATGTGAAGAGAGGATACTTGTTGAGTTACCCAAACAGGAAATTCGTATGGTTCGCTACCACGGACCGACATTCTGTCAAGCGAATGATACAATGGATACTGCTTACGAATTTGATACTTCCCCTGGCAATTTCAGGATTCAGGAAGTACCTTAAGCAAAGAGACCCTGTGTTTCTCCTGGAGCCGTTAGTAGGTTTGGTGCTCACTGATGCTTCGCTCTTTGCTTTCTTGACGGAGCCTCGAGGAAGAGAGCTAATTTCTGAAGGTTTCAGCACGCTGATTCATTAGACAAGTCGTAATCCGGATGTGAACCGAGTATCAAGACTTTCACCCATGTATTAGATTGAGCACCTTTTCAAATTCGTCAGCCGACTTGTCCCAGCTGAAATTGCGTGAATAGGCGAGCGCGTTTCTAGAGAGTCGCAGTCGCAGGCTCTCGTCTTCGAGCACCGAAGAAATCGCGTTTGCGAGTTGCGCGATTTCTCCGTTTTGAACAAGTATGCCTGTATCGCCGTTCTGGATGGCGTCCCTGACCCCGGCTACATCATAGCCAATGGCTGGCGTTCCATGAGCATTCGCCTCTATAATCGCCAGCCCGAAACCTTCTCTGACACTCGGGTAGACCAAGACCCACGCTTCCCTAAGAAGCTCAGACACATCACTTTTCGGAAGTTTGCCGAAAAGAAGGACACCGTCTCCGAGTCGTTTCTTCAATCTTTCGTGCAAATATCCATCTCCAACGACCCATAGCCGAGCGTCTGAGCGTGATCTCCTAACTCTTGCGAATGCCTTGAGCAAGTGTTCGACTCTCTTGGCCTTGGTGAGCCGACCTAGATACATGACGGTCGGCACGCCATTCTTCAGTGGAGTCTCGCTCAACACTTGATACGTCAAGCCCTCAGGCACCATGAATATGCTGCTGAATCCGAGAGACTCCAAGTCCCTTCTCGTACTGGCCGAAACAGTGACCGTTGGCACATTGGCGTATCTTCTTAGCCAATGGTTCTCAAGATAATAGTAACCAAGCAGGTTTGCTGGAAACGGTACCTCAGACAGCCAGTACTCTCTCGCTAGCTGATGTATGAGAGCGATTTTAGGTTTCTTCACGAACAAAGGTGTCATAAACGGCTTCGTATTGATTTCGTCAACCACGATGTCAAAGCCACTTGGATGCTCCTCGTAGAACTTCCTGCCGAGCCCATGGACACTGTTCCTGCTTCCATTGCGTAGGATTCTGACCCCGTCAATAACATCTTCGTTATGGGCCCCTGGGAACGACGAAGTGAATAACGTCACGCTGTATCCCCGAAGAGCCAGCCGCTTGGCAACTTCATGTGTGAAGACCTCGGCTCCCCCGGCTTCTGGATGCTTGATGTCCTTCCAGTTATACCAAAGGATCCTTGTGACCCCGCTCATAATCTCAAGAAAGGCTTTGTGAGGAGTGCCGAGTCAGTGTCTCAGTCAATTTGAAGAAACCAATATAGCGCTTCGTGTGTAGGACTGACATAGAAGTTCTAGGCCTCGGGGGCAGGTATGATCTGTGTGCCTCCGCGGACTTCAGGTGTCGAAGTATAGACCAGGGCTGACTCGCGTGTACAACCCCCGTGTAGTCGAGTCCGATTACCGACGCGCTTGTGCACCCCACTTTCAATGTAATCACTCCGACCGGCTGCTCCTAAGCAGTCCGAGGGTCCCACCTTTAATACATCCCAAGAAGGAGAGCACGATCCCTAGCGCCGTGACAATCCCAAGAGAAGACAAAAACACTTTCCCGAAGGACAACCCTGCGATTACTTCCCCTCCGGGGGCGACCCTGTATGGGGCAACGGCTGCCAGAGCGCTCGCAAGATAGTTCCCTATCCACGGCGCCATGGGGAGCATGTAGTATGGTAGCAGAGAGTCTGTGATGCTCGAAACTAGAGCAACCAAGCTCAAGAACCAGAAGAGCCTCTTTACGTAAATACCCTTCATCGCAAGTATGGCACCGAACGGGAAGAGCCAGACGAAGAAGTTTTCCCCCACAAACCGATACGACAGGAGGAGAATAATCACCGGGAGGGCGAAGAATGCGGCTGCAGTTTGGATGTCATCGGCCTGCTCCTTCCTCCACATCCACGCGTAAGCCGCGAACATGAGTATCCCTGTGATTGCAAGCGAGAGTAAAATCGGATTGAACGACGGAAGAAAGAGCGTCAAAGCAGTCCAGAAAGAGATGCCCGAATACTGGGTGCTGGTAAAAGAGGGGGTAGTTGCGACGAACATAAACTTGCTAGTCACCAAATTCAGAGACGGTAGAAACAGAACTAGACTGGCAAACAACGTTCCTATGAGGGCCCCTGCGAATCCGGTCCGACCTCCTCGCCTCCAAGCGATGAGCAATAGCGGGAAGAGTAGCACCAGAGGATAGAACTTCATCGCCACGCCTACGACAGTAGAGACGCCCGACAATGCAAACCTCCCTTGCAGCACGAAGTACAGGGCCAGAACAGTAAACAGTGCAGGAAGGGTATCCATCATCCCCCACCCCGAAGACACCCATATCGTGAGCGGATTGAGGAACCAGAGCGCGGCGGCAGTAACTGCTTGCTTATCGTCGTGGATGTACAGGGACACAAGTCTGTAGACCAAAACGGCGATGATTGTATCAGAAGCGATCAGTGGAAGCTTCTCCAAGAAGTCGAACAATAGCCCAGGAATGACAGTTATCGCCGGCTGCGTAACCGGATTGAGAATAGGGTTGATTGACGAGATAGGGATTGTTGACGGACCAATAACGCTCGTCAAAGCATTAAAGACGGCTGCAGCCGGAAATGCAAAGAGGAAATAGGAGTACGAGTACGGAGCAAAGTAGTCCAAGAGAGGGTGAACCCCTTGCACAAATTCCTGTCCAACTGTGTAGAACGAATACATGTCGAACGGATGTGCGAAGAATGGCGCCATCACCAGCCTGATTACAAGCCCTATCGCCAATACGTCTCGAAGCCTTGAAGGTCTAATCAAATGTCATTGAATCTCTTTGTAAAGAGAGACAACCCTTTCAGCGACAGTCCTCCAATCGTGAGACTGTGCGAATACCCTCCCCGCATCACCCATCTTTTGCCGCAGGTCGTCATCCACATAGAGTGCGTGTATCGCGTTGGCTAGGGCGTTGGGATCCCGGGGCCTGACAAGGACTCCGTCCCTCCAGTTCTCTATCACTTCCGTTATGCCCCCGACTTCTGATCCTATCACCGCCTTGCCGCTCGCCTTGGCCTCCAGCAGCGACAGGCCAAATCCCTCCGACGAGTCCCTGCTCGGAAGCACCGCGAAGTCCGCCGCGGCGTAGCATCTGGGCAGGGTCTCCTCATCGACCTGGCCCGTGAAGACCACTTTCTCACTTTCTTCCAACCCACGCGAGAGCCGTTGATAGTATCCCAGTAGGTTCCCTCCGCCTACGATCAGCAGCTTCAGGCTCTCGCAGCTCTTCTTCACCATTGAGAAAGCCTGCAGTAACTCTTCCAATCCCTTGTACGTGTGCCAGGTGGTCAGCGCACCCACGAAGATCAGCGTCTTGTACCCTTTCAGGTGATACTTCTCCTTCAACTCCTCGGCGTCCACCTGTGGGTTGAACCTGGCCGTGTCTACCCCGTTCGGGATAACAGTTACCTTGCCGGCGTTCCTTCGGAGTATCTTGGAAGTCCTTGCATAGATGCCAGTCGTGGCTATGATACGCGAGTACGGAGCAAGGTAGGCTACTGAAGCTATGGTGTTCAGGCTCACAAGGAACGACGCCGCGCTCGTCACTGTAGGCAGGTCGTTGTGCCACGTGAGCACCGCCGGCACTCCCCCCGCTTTGGCAACTGTCGCGGAAACGGCAACGAAGTACGGATTCGGGAAGTTGCAGTGAATGACGTCGAAGCTTCCTGCCATGAAAGATGGTGGGAACAAGGAGATGGGGGTCCCGTAGAACGCCAACGGAGTCTTCATCCGAACGACTCTCACCGCGCCGTCTGTGGACTCCCCTGCTGGAGATGGTCTATCGCCGCAGTACACAGTGACCTCATGCCCCAGCTCCGCCAGGTTCCTCGCGAGGCTGCTGGTGTAGGTCTCCGCCCCTCCCAAATACGGAGGGTAGAAGCTGTTGACCAGGCAGACCTTCATCCCTGACAGCCCTCCCCGGTCCGCAGACGTGTTGATGGTTTCGCCTTCCCCTCCCTCGCCTGCCGCACCGAGCCGCCGCCACAACCCTTAAGTATACGATTCAATACAAAATATACCATGTCCGAAGTGCTGTCGGTGAAGGTCGAGAAGGAGAAGCTGAAACAGCTTGAGGAGATAGCAAAGGAGGAGCAGAGCGACAGGTCCACGGTCGCGAGGCGCATCCTCGACGCCGGGATAAGGGAGTGGAAGGTCGACAAGGCGGTCGAAAGGTTCCAGGTCGGGAAGGTCTCGCTCTGGAGGGCGTCCCTCGCCGCGGGTCTTTCTCTGAGGGAGTTCATGGAGATCCTCGACGAAAGGAAGGTCGTGACCGTCGGCGCGACGCCGGCGGAACTCGAAAGAGAAGTCGAGTCTCTGAACAGCGAAGACTATTGAAGAGAAGATACGTCTTCGACGCCACGCCTCTGATACACCTTTCAAAGGCTGGGCTCGCGCGCTTGATCGAGGCGCTCGACGGGGAGAAGTTCACGGTCCCCACGGTGGTCAACGAAGTGGCCGGGAAGCCTGAGGGGAAGGGACGCGAGTACCCTGACGCGGTCATAATCTCCTCCCTTATAGAGAAGGGGACCATCAGGGTGAGAACACCGGCCCCGAGCGGCGCGAAGTCAGTGGCCCGCATCCACCGCGACATTCACGCCGGGGAGGCAGAGGCCATTGCCTTGGCAAAGGAGGTCAGGGCCGTGGCGGTGGTAGACGACAGGGCGGCAAGGGCGGCGGCAAGGATCCAGGGAGTCAGGGTGGAGGGGACGTACGGGGTGGTGCTCCGGGCAGTGAAAAAGGGGGCCCTGTCCGTGGAGGAAGGAGAGGACGCCCTCGGCAGGCTAGTTTCATCAGGCTGGAGGTGCGACGCCGAACTGTATGGCGCCCTGCTGAAGTCCTTGAGGAAGACACGCCCAGCAGCCGACCATTGAGCGGAAATCACCTTACCGACTTTCTCCCATGTTACGGGTGTTACAGAGGTTACAGGAAAAGAGGCACCCCCTCCCGGCGGCAGCGGCTCCAGCTTGCGATGCATCTTCCTGTCTATCTCCTTGAGGTTAACCCGCTCGGAGGCCATTCGGTCATCCAATCTATCGAAAGCCCGAAAGATATCAGCGTCAGATCCGCCATGGCCTCATCTGTCCGATTGCACCTTGAGGAACTTCAGTATCAGCCCGGTCGCCATGGCGATGACCCCAGCTATGATGAGGATGGCGGAGATGATCGCAGTGCCCGTGGCGATCAGGTGCGTCTGAAAGAAAGCGTTCACCACAAAGGCCCCGGCTCCGATTCCCGCGAGCACCGCCATCAGCCCGGGCACCCCCAGATACAGCAGCGGGCTGTCCACGACAGTCCTGCTCAGGACGTAGTCAACCACCTCGGACCCGTGGGCCAGCCTGCTCCTCTTGGCCCTGATCCCTTCGTACGTCGTCGACACAGGGACGCCCACGATCTTCAGCCCGGCCTTCGCGGCGTCGATGAGGGTCTGGGACTCGACCGCCATCCCCTTCTCCGTGAAGTCCAGGGTCCTCAACGCCCTCTCGGAGTATGCCCTGAACCCGCTCTGCGTGTCCTCCAGCTTCACCCCCGCCTTCCGGGACGTTGCCTCGTCCAGCAGCCTGTTCCCAATCACCCTCTCCCTGGGCATGGCGCCGGGGGTCGACCTCACCCCTATCACGATGTCAGCGTCCCCGTCGAGGACCGGCTGTATCAACTTGGGTATCTCACTGGCGTCTGACTGACCGTCCGCGTCGATGGCCACTACAACGTTGAATCCTTCTTCTCTGGCGAAGGCCATGCCGCTCCGGAGGGCCGCCCCCTTGCCGAGATTGCGCTCGTGCCTGATGACGGTCGCGCCCATCTTCTCGGCTATCCTCGCGGTGTAATCCGAAGAGCCGTCGTCGACGACCACCATCTGTTGCACGTGAGGAGCCGCTCGGACGACTACCTTTGCAATCGCGTCTTCCTCGTTGTAGGCGGGAAGGATCGCGACAACTCTAGGTGGGGAGGGCTGCGTAGGCGCTACCAGCGGAGGACAGGCGAGTATTCAGCCGAGCCATTGTGGAGGTTCCGCTGATACCACCGGTTTATGCGGAGGCGGTAAGCAATTCCAAGGAGGTCGACAAGCATCCTGAGCACGCTGCGGGCTCGGAACCGGGCATTCAGTTGAATCCTGACCGGCAGCTCGACCACCCGCATCTTCATGAGGGAGGCCACCGTCAGTATCTCCACGTCGAAGGCGTATCTCTTCACTGAGACAAGGGGCATTATCCTCTTAAGCGAACTCGTCCTGAAGGCCTTCAGCCCCGACTGGGTGTCGGAGTACTTTACCCCCGTAAGGAATCGAGCCATATAGTTGAAACAAGCGCTCAGGAACTTCCTCTCTAGCGGCGCCTCCACCCTTGAGTTGGGGTGCCTCTTCGACCCGATGGCCAGGTCGGAGTCGCGGAGCGCCATGAGGTACTCCACGAGGTCTAGCGGGTTTATCTCTCCGTCGCAATCCAGGAAGACGGCGATTTCTCCCGACGCGAACTTCGTGCCGTACTTCAATGCTCCACCTTTGCCCTTGTTGACGCCATAACCTACGACCTTCACCGGCAGTTCCTCCATCTCCTTCGTTGCAGCCAGTCTCGTCCCATCTTTCGATCCGTCGTCGACGACCACTATCTCGTATCCGAGTCCGATTCCCGAAAGCGTCCGCGAGACCGTCTCCAGGCTCCGCTTGATGTTGCCTTCTTCGTTGAAGGCTGGGAGCAGAATGGAGACCGCGACCTTGGGCATCTGTCTTGTCACTTGCGCGGCCTCGGATGCGGAGGGCGTCTCGGCAGTCTCTTGGCTCAAGCTCTGACTAGTCACGCTGCGCTCCACCTTGCGCACTTGCAATGCTTCAGTCATCCGTACGCCCTCCTGATATCAAGGAACTTGCCGAGAAACAGGATGTAGTTCCTGTCGTTCCTCCAGGAGTGCGCCCGAGGGTTCCCCCACCCAGCTGCAGCCTCGGAGAAAGCCCACGCCAGCTTCATCCCGTGCATGATCTGCCCGTAGGCCCTGTCCCCGAGCTCCTTCAGCTTCTTCAGCACAGTAACCATGGCCCTCATCAGGGCATAGCTCCTGTACTCGACCTTCAGTCTCGTCGCCAGGCTGAAGAACCCCCTCTCCGTCCTGCTCAGCCGGAACCAGTGGCCGCTCCGCCTCGCCTTCCTCATCTCCGCCCTGAACATCCCCCTAATTTGTTCGGTTGACTCACTATTCGGCGTCGGGGTTGAATACTGGGGGTGCCTAGGCGGAGAGACTGCCACTTTACCGGGAGCCGCCGATTCCGGGTTCAGAATGGGCTCACACCATAACCCGGCAAATCGGGAGTTATTAGTCCAGAGGTTCACGATTCGCACGCGCCGAAGGCATTAGGGACGAAATTGGCCCTCCGGCGGCACGTTCGTCTGCAGTAGACATGGCAACAGAACCAAGCCCTCATGCGTATTTGGAGAATCCTGGCCAAAAACTCGGCGACTCGCACGGCGCATTTGCCCCGCATACTAGGGAATCGAGTCTCTGGACAGCGAAGTCACGGATGTTACAGAGGCTGTAGGAAGGAGGCAACCCCCTCCCGGCGTCTGCGACTGGGCGCAAACGGAACCCAAGAGAGGAGCGCGTCTATTTTTCAGGAAAAACAGAGGGGCAGTGACCCACGCCCGGAGGCGCGGATCACCAGTCTTGCGAGTCCTGCTGTTGCTGCGGCTGTAGGGTGGTGCAGCTGCCCGTCCCCAGTGGGAGGGTGCAGCCGACCTGCTGGTTGGCGCCGTTGGAGGCTATCACGTGGAGGACGTAGGCTTGGCCCGCCAGGGTCGAAGGCACCAGCACCGAGCTGGAGCTCCCGAAGGATATGGGCCCCGTGAAGGTCAGCATGACGCACTGGCCCGCGCCGAGGTTGTACCCCCTGGAGTCCTCCTGGTCGTCCCCGCTAACGAGCCTGAGCTGGCCCGTGGCGCAGCTCGCAGAGGCCGTCGACGTGGTGGAGGTGGTAGTGGTGGAAGTAGTCGCGCCCGTGGACACAGGGACGAAGACGACCTCGTTCATGTGCTCCGGTATGGCGCATTGGTTGGGCTGGTACCCGCCGTGGTCGTTCCCTTCGTCCGTGCCTTGCTGGCCCCGGCTGTCGCCGAAGCTCTGGCAGGCGCTGCCGACCACGGTGAAGTTCCCGTGGAGCCCGATGGCGTTGATGTCCACAGGGACGCTGGCCGAGTTGTTCACCAGGACGGTGAAGGTGGTGACGTTCCCCGAGACCGAGAGCGCCAGTATCTCTGAGGTGACGTTCCCCCTGGCGTTCCTGAGGCCGTTGTCGTCGCCGTTGGTCAGCTGGTGTTTGTTCCCCACGTGGTCGGGCCCCTCGCCCCGCCCCATGACCCCCACCGAAGAGGGGATCAGCTCGTACCCCGAGGGGGTGTTGACCACCACCGGGTTGAGCTGGAGGAGGGCGTAGTCCCCGGACGAGAAGGCCGATGGATGGGCGATGGTGACCAGGAAGGAGCTCCCCCCGGTCGCGAGGGTGACGTCAGACACGGTGTTGTTGACGTCGATCTTGATGCCTGTGACCGTGAAGGTCACTGAGTAGAGGACCGAGTCGTTGGGGACGGTGGTGAGGGCGATGGTCTGAGACACGTTCTGGAGCCTGAGCAGGTCGATGGTCGCCGACCCTCCGGAGGGGGTGACGGTCACCGGGGTGGTTTTGAGCTCCCCTGCGGTGCCTGTCGGCTCGCCCACGAGGAGGGTGAGCGCAGAGTAGGTGAGGTTGAGAGAGCTGGTGTGAGACGGCACCTGAGGCGGGTCGGTGAGCCTTATCGCCAAAGTCCCCGTCTGGCCGCCCTGGGCCGAGCTGGTTGACTGGTTCGAGGGACCGAGAGGTCCGATGTAGAGGATTGACGCGGCGATTATCGCCACTGAGACGACGAGCGCCGCCGCAGCGTACTCGATTGATTTCTTCTTTACGGACATTGAGGGAGGGGTAGAAGGCGGGGGGCATAATCCTAGGTTATTGAAAGGCAGCCGGGCCCCCTCTTGGGGCTGTTCAAACTGGCTGAACCCGGTCTCGTGAGACGCGTTCCCGGGCTAGTTCCACGAGGCGAGGCGCCTCCAGACCCGGACCACCTCGTACCAGAACGCGAGCACCATGGCCACCGAGGCGCCGGCCAGCAGCGGGACGTAGGCGGAGAGCGTGAGGGCCATGACCGCGAAGAACCCCACGACCGCGGTGAAGAGGATGGCGAGGAAGAAGAGCTGGGGGACCACGAGCCCGCCCAGCTTCGTGTATCCGTCGAGTATCTCGTTGGTCGCCTCCTGGACCACCAGGTACCTCCCGTGGGGGTCCTGGGTGGCGTACCCCGCCTCCACCAGCCTGCCGAGATGATAGGAGGCGAGCGAGGGGGATGAGAGCCCGAGGGACCGCTGGACGTCCCTGAGCTCCGAAGGCCCCGACCTGAGCAGGTAGACGTACGCCCTGAGGGTGTTCCCCCGGACGTCGTTCCTCTTCCGGGTGACGTTCGCCAAGGAGTCGGGCGCCCGGCCCCCTCCCATATGTGGATTGCCGAGCTGGAATACTGCTTCCCTGCGGTGTCCATGCCGCCCCTAGCCGGCGAAGCCCCGGTCCGCGGGAACTTGGCAGACCGTGTGAGAGGGCGCTCCGGGCCGCGCCGAGGCCCACGCTGACCTCTTCGTCGTCTCCATGAGTCTCAACCGCTGCTGAGCGTCCAGCTAGCCGTGACCCTGACTGCCTCTTCGGGCGGGGTCGAAGGCCTCCACCCCAGCTTCGCCATCTTCTCCAAAGAGAGCTCGACCAGCTTGTTGTCCCCTATCCACCCTCGCTCCCCGCCGGTGTACTTCCGCTTCACCCCGTCGAGCTTCATCTCGGCCATCACGATGTCGGCCACCTCGTCCACCAGGGTCTGCCTCGGCTGCCCCAGGTTGAACGCCTCCGCTGGCCCCCTGGTCTTCCTCCACCCGGCCATCATCCCCTCGACGCAGTCCTTCACGTAGAGGTACTCCTTGCTCTGCTTCCCGTTGCCGAGGATCTCCAGCTCCTTCGGGTTCTTCCGGAGCTTGTGGACGAAGTCCCAGACGACCCCCCTCCTGCACCGTTCCCCGACGACGTTGGCGAACCTGAACGACCAGACCTTGACGGGAGAGAACTGGGCATAGGCCTGGCTCCACGCCTCGGCCGCCAGCTTCGAGGCCCCGTATAACGACGTCTGCACCGGCATATACTCCTCAGGCGTCGGGACCACCGTCGCCTCGCCGTAGACTGCGCTGGAACTCGCGAAGACCATGTCGTTCACCCTGTGCTTGACCATCCCGTCGAGGAGGCTGATCATCGGTATCAGGTTGTTGTCGAGGTCCCCACGATGGTCGGTGATGCTCTTCCTGATGTTCGCCTGGGCAGCCATGTGGAATATCACGTCGTTCCCGGAGACCAGCTTCTCGGTCTCCTTCGCGTCCCTGAGGTCCGCCTTGACGAATCTGAACCTCCTGTCGTTCTTCAGGTGCGCCACGTTCTCCAGGTGCCCCTCGCTCAGGTTGTCGACCGCCGTCACTTCGTATCCTTCCGACAGCAGCCTGTCGACGACGTGGCTCCCGATGAACCCCGCCCCTCCCGTGACCAGCGCCTTCATCGGCGCGCGCCCTCCGTCCGGGGATTCGCCAACGCTTCCCCCCACACATGTAGGACCCGAGGCGTCTGGCGTCCTCGGCCTGGACGTTGCCCCACCGCGCGCAGCACGTCCATCTTTGACTGCTCTTTCACCAGGTCTCTCGCCCCCTGCGTCCCTGCGTAGAGCTCGCAGAGGTTGACAGGCGTCGTTGAGACTTCACCTCCCCTTCGCGCTTCGGCCTCCAGGGAGTCGAGGGCCGCCTGGTCCTTCCTTATGATGGCCACCAGCTCAGAAGTGTCGAGACAGACCACGCAAGCGACACCCCCTAGACGTCGGCCCGCGAGGCCCTCACGTGCTCCAGGAGCGGTTTCGCGCTTCCTCTCCCGGAGGTCAGGCGGAGGATGACCTTGGCGGACGACTCGTCCCCCAGGCGGGACCTGGCTAGGGCGTCGTAGGCTTCGGAGACCGTTATCGTCCTGTGGCCCATGGCTCTGCATGCACGTATGTGTATTTAACCTGCGGGCGCCCTTCCGTCCTCCGAGGGAACCTGCTTCCGGCCACCCTACGGTCCAGACCAGGCTTGAACGGGAGGTTCGGGCGGGAGGACCTCGGGCCCACTCGAGTGGCAACGCAGCAGCGCGTGCGAATGCGCCTGCCCGGCAGTCCGCCGGTGGACTCCAGACATGCAAGTCAGTCGGACGACGTTACTCTCCGCACCTTCCTGTCCCGCATGGTCCTCGGCGAAACCGCGTCGGCGGGCGAGCCCTTATGGGACGCTCGCGGAGTTCAGGGGCGAGACGTCCACTTGGCCCGACCTAGGCCCTGCTCACCCCGCACACGGGGCAGAAGGGCTCCGTCTTCGGCGACACAAGCCCGCAGCGCCGGCAGAACGCCATGAGGGCGCTCGAATTCGCTGCCGCGATGAGCTTCCCCCTGACGGCAGCACAGTCGGTGCCGCTCCAATACTCCCTGGCCAGGCGGAGCCTGTTCGCTTCGTTCGGGTGGGTCTGCATGAGCTCTGCCAGGTCCCCCGCCGGAGTGGAGCCGTTCACTCTCTGCACCCCGGAGAGGGCGGCCATCATCGACTCGAACTTCCGCGGGTCGCCAAGGAACAGGAGCGACGCCCTGTCCGCCGACGCCTCCGACTCCCTGTACCATGAAAGCAGCATCATCCGTATCGGGAGGGACATCATCCCCGCTGCGAACGCCGAAGCGGCCAGCTGGACCCCGCTCGAGACTGACTCGGCGAGGGTGTGGTAGAGGACGTGCCTGGTGGCGATGTGGGCGAGCTCGTGGGCCACGAGCCCCTCGACCCCCGCGTAGTCGAGGGCCTGGAAGACCGGAGCGCAGATCACCAGGAGCGGGTCGTCGTCTGTCCCAGCGCTGAACGCGTTCAACTCGGCGGTTCTGGCCACGTAGACCCTCGGGAGCCTCCGGATGCCGAGGACCTCCCCGACCCCCCGGACCATGGCGTCCAGCCTGGATGGGAACCCGACCAGCATGCCGTTCTTCGAGAGCCACCCCTCCGAGGTCTTTCCGCCGGTGGAGACTATCTTCTCTATCAGGTGAGGAAGCGGTTCGGTGGCCTTCAGAGACCCCAGCATGCTCTGGTCTGCGAACGTGGCGAAGTCCGAGGAAGAGAGCGCCAGGGCGGGGTGGCTGAGCCGCCTCCTGCAGGCGAGGCAGAACACCCTGTCGAGTCTGCTGAACCTCCTGCAGAAGCTGCAGGCCACCTCCTTCGTCGAGCTCTCCAAACCGGAGCGACCAGTGGTCGGGCCCGCCGTCCGGGCTTATTGCTTCTCCCTAACCCCGCCGGCGGCAGCGCCCACTGTCATGGGACCCCGAGGAACTCTCGGTAGGTCCTCGCCGAGAGGGTCGGGTTGGAGAGGGCCTCTTCACCAAGGCTCCTGGAGGGGACGTCGCCGTAGTCGTGCCCCGGATAGATGACGGTCGAGGGCGGGAACTTTAGGATCACGTCGTGCAGGCTCCTGAACAGCTCTTCCGCCGACCCGCCGGGGAGGTCGGTCCTCCCGCAGTTCCCGATGAAGAGCGTGTCCCCGGTGAAGAGGCTCCCGCCGTCGTAGAGGCAGATGCTGTCCTGGGTGTGCCCGGGGGTGTAGACGACCTTCACCTCCGTCTTTCCCACCGCGAGGACGTCGCCCCCCTTCACCGCCAGGTCGTGGTCGATGGGGGAGCGCTCGTGGGCCACCACCTTCGCCCCGAGTGCTCCGGCCAGTTCCCTCAGCGACGCCGTATGGTCGGGGTGGTTGTGGGTGGCGACCGCGAACCTGACCCTGACGTTGGCCTCCTTCACGGCCTCCAGGATGGGCTCCGTCTCCCACCCCGAGTCGACCACCACCCCCTCTCCCCCGGGGCGGTCTGCGAGGAGGTACACGAAGTTCTGCATGGTCCCCACGCGCATCTGCCTGACGGTCATGGCAGGTGCACCGTCACCGCCGACCTTCCTCCAGCAGCCCTTTCACCCTGCGTCCGATCTGGTCTCTGATGCCGGCCGCGAACCTGTAGTTGGCAGCGCCTATGCTGTCCGCGTTCCACCGCGAAGTCCAGAGGTGGTGGCTCGCCACCGGAGGGAGCCTGGCAGGGTCGGGCCCGTCAATAAGGTCCTTCGTCGGCCACCTCCTCAGCTTCCCGCTGTTCGCCAGGAAGTCAGGGAGGCGGTCGCGGTCTGCGAGGTACACCACCAGGTCGGCTTCGTCGACCATGGCCGGGGTCAGCTGCCTGGACCTCTTGCCGCCGATGTCGATCCCGACCTCTTTCATCAGCTGCACGGTGACCATGCACTCTTCGGTCACCAGGCGGCCGTCGAGCTGATGGGCCGACGCCTCGACCCCCGCGCTGGTCGCGTCGTGGTTGCGGGCGTACCTGTTGTAGAACGCCTCGGCCATGGGGCTGCGGAAGACGTTCCCCAGACACACGAAGAGCACTTTCATTCCAATTGCGTTCCTTGTCAGACTACGGGCGTCCCCTTTGCACGCACGGATTTAACGGCATCCCGCTCCGCGCTCCGGCTTTCCGCCCGCGCATGCGCACCGTTCCGCCCCAGGCGCGCTGGAATTCCAAACGATATGCGCATTGCCATGGACTATCGTAAGACTCCGAGTAAACTGGGAGAAGGCCAGGCACGCCATGGAGCGCATGCGGCTCCGGGGAATCTCCGAAGCCGAGGCGCCGGCCGGAAGTGACTGGAACGAAGGCTCGTCTTCGACGCGACCCCTCTGACACATCCCGCCAGGCTGGTGTCGCCGGGTTGGAAGTGCGGGACAGAGCTGTGTGCCGCACCGCTGAAGCCGTTGAAGGAGCTCGGGAGCGCGAACCCCTGGCTGAGCTCTCCTGCCCAGGCGTCGGCCAGCTTCTGTGGCTCTGTCATCCCCGAGGTCCCGCCTTCCTCGAGAACCTGGCCACCTCGTCTCTTTCCTCGTCCGCAAGCCCGTCGCTTCCTGGGAGCGATGGACTGCCTGGGCCGGAGGGCAGGCTTTCCGGGCCGGACCACCGGTGCGCGGCTGTCTTTCGCTCCTAGGCGCTCTTCAGGACAGCGTAGGTGCGGTCCATGAGGCCGAGCGAGAGGCTGTCGCTGTGGACCCCCACCTGCTCGATCTGTAGCCCGAGCGGGATGTCGACCTCCTCCTGCTCCGCCTGCTCGACGATCTCGCTGAACACCTCCGCCGCCACCTTCACCGACTCCGCCCCCATGTCGGCGCTGGCCAACAGCCTCCTGCGGACTCTCGGAGGGATCGAGACGTCCAGGGTCCCCAGGAGCGACAGGATCCCTCTCGTCGGGACGGTGGCGAGGCTGACGAACACGGCCAGGGGGCTCCTCCCGGACCTCTCGCAGAGCTCCTGATACGAGGAGAGGAACCCTACGGCTGCCTTCGGATCGAATGTGATCTGGCTCGTGACGAAGTCGCAGCCAGCTTCGGCCTTGAGCAGGACGCGCCTGGGCTCCCCGAGTTCGACTCCGCCGTACTCTACCGTAGGTCGAGTCTTGCGGCCGAAGATGCAGACCCCGCCGAGAGCCACGTGGTCCCCGTTCTCCCCCCGGAGGAGCCTCAGGGCCTCCACGACCCCGGGACCAGGTAGGACGTCTTCGTGCCTCTCCTTTCCCACGACCACCAGATTCGAGAGCCCGTAGTCATGCAGCACCCTGCGGGCCCGCATCCGGAACTCCTCCCGGCTCAGCCTGGGAGCCACGATGTTGACTATGGCATTCTTCCGCTCCTTGATCATCAGGGCGTACTCCTCCGGGGGGATGGTCGCAGGCGAATAGTGGACCCCTCCCTTCACCTCCCTCCTGTTCATCAGCTCCGGGACGTTGATGGCCGCTATCCTCGAATCGTCCAGAACCTCTTCGACCCCCCTGAGTTCGGTCTGGAACCTGGAGGCGTCCATCCTGGGAGGGACGATTTCGTAGATAACCGGCCTGTTCCTGAGCGAGTCTTTCAGGCTCACCCTGGGGTTTCACCGCGGTGACGAGGGTGGGGCTTGGAAATCCAAGGGACATTTGTACTTGCGTACCATATGACCGAAACGACAAAGGTTGAAGTCGACGAAGCTCTGGCGAAGAGATTCAGGAAGAAGGCGATGGAGAAGTACGGGTACAAGAAAGGCGCCATGAAGAAAGCGGTGGAAGAAGCGATGAGAAGATACTCGGCGGGGGGAAGGGCAGACTGGGGGTCGCTGATGGGGACTCTCAAACTGGACAGGGACCCCGTCTGGCTGCAGCACCACGCCTGGGATGACTCGGACTGAAGCTCGTCGACACCAACATCTTCCTTGAGCTGCTTCTGGGGGGGAGCCGGAGGGAAGGCTGCAGGGCCCTCCTTGACGGCGTGGCCCGGGGGGATGATGACGCTGTCGTCTCCCATTTCGCCATCCGCTCGGTCGAAGCGATCATGAGCCGGGACCACCTGGACGTGGCCCCGTTCCTGCGCAGCGTCGAGCAGTCTGCGGGGTTGACAGTGTACGATACCTGGGTTTCCGACGAGGTTGCAGCCTCGATCCTGATGAAGCAGATCGGAAAGGACTTCGACGACGCGCTTCAGTACTACGTGGCGACAAAGCTCGGGGCCTCTGAGATAGTAAGCTTCGACCGGGATTTCGACGGCCTGGAGATTCCAAGGTCTGAGCCGAGCAACCACTGAAAGCCTGCCTAGGAGTATGCCTCTCTCAGAATCTCTGCCGCCTTGGTCATCGACCTCAGCTTGGCGAAGGCGACCTCCCTGGGGAAGGTCCTGTACATCCCAGGGGCGAACCCGCAGTCGGGGTTCAGCCAGATCCGTTCGGGCTCGACGACGCCAGTGATCCGCTTGACCCTGGCGACCACCTGCTCCGGAGCCTCGACCTCGTAGTTCTGGACGCTTATGCACCCGAATCCTATCTCCATGTCCTTGGGGAACTCCCTGACCAATTTCGCTGGGTCCCCTGTTCCGGGGGTTGTATACTCTAGAACGAATTGCTTCGTCTTCGTCTCGAGCAGCTCCGGCAGGAACCTCTCGTACCCGAGGTCGAAGTAAGGAGAGTCCTTGTTGGGCCACCGGTCCATGTGGACCCCTATCCTTACCCCGCCGACCCCTCCGATCACAGCGTTGAGCAGGTCCACCGCGAGCTTGAGCTCCTCCTTGAACCCCCGGTACTCCTGCCCGTACAGCTCCCTGAACACACGCCTGTACCTGTCCGGCTTCTCCCCAGCCTCGGTCAGGTCCCCGAGCATCGGCTCGTCGACCTGGATGAACGACGCTCCAGCCTCCTTCAGCCTGAGGACCTCCTTCCTGAGGAGCTTGGCGTAGGCGTAGGCGAAGTCCTCAGGCGTGGGGTAGGCCTCCTTCGAGAGCTTCTTTTGCCAGCTCTCCCACATCACCAGGTATGGGGCCGGGAGGGTCACCTTGAATGGTTTCTTGGAGTACTTTCTCGCCTTCTCGAACTCGTCCGCGGCTATCACCGAGTCCCTCAGCTCCTCGGCGACCACCGCCCTGGCGTAGGTGAGCTGGACCTTGTTCCTCTTCAGGATCTCCATGGCATCCGGGTTGAGCTCCGTGATGTGCATGACCTTGAAGCCTGGGATCTTGTCTCCGACGAAGCTCACGAAGCTGCTCCGCCTCTGCTCGCCGTCGGTTATCACGTCCAATCCGGCCGCCTCCTGTCCTCTGATGGTGTCCTCCGTAGCCTTCTCCAAGAGGGCGTCGAGCTCCTCCTGCGATATCTCCCCTGCCGAACGCTTCTTCGTCGCTTCGATGAGTTCCCTCGGCCTGGAGAAGCTCCCGACCACGGTGGTAGAGAATGGCTGCGTCAATTGCGCCTGCACTCGGGAGCCCCGGCTCTCTCAGCCATACCTCGGACGGTCGGGCACCCCTATCCCAGCCTCTCGTTCGCCAGGGCGGCGCCCTCCGCCAGCGCTTCAAGCTTCTGGAGCCCCACCTGGTAGGGGACGTTGCCGAAGTAGGCGAAGGTCTCGAACCCGCAGTCTGTCCCCCCGTAGAGGCGGTTGGGGTCCATCTTCCCCGTGCTCGCCAGGCTCAGGAGCCTCGACGCCACGGTCTCCGGGGTCTCCACTATGGGGGTCTTCACGTCTATGACCCCTGCCGCCAGCCCGAGCCCCCTGGGCCAGTCGTGCTCCTCCAGGTAGTCCCTGAGTATCAGCGAGTCCCCTTCGTGCCGCGGGTTCGCCATCTCCCCGACGATGGTCCCCACCTTCAGCCTCACCATCTCCGACAGGACCTTGTGGTAGTCGGCGTCGAACCTGTGGGACCCGACCCAGTTCCCGTAGCAGTAGTGCACCCTGATCCTGTCCCTGGGGAGCCCCGCCGTGGCCTCGTTTATCGCGTCCACGTGCTTCGGGAGCGCTTCATAGAAGTCCACCCCCCAGCTCCCGGTCTGCTTCCCCATGGCCAGGTCAGGGGCGTCCAGCTGCAGGTCCACCCCGTCCACGCTGAGGATCGCCTCGTACTCCTTCCTGAGCTCTTTCCCGACGTCGAAGAGGTACTCATAGTGGTCCCTGTAGGCCTTCCCGCCCGGGAAGAAGATGGTGGTGACCCCGGGCGAAGGGGCAGGGATGAATATCCTCTCCGCCCCCTCCTCCTTCGCCAGCTTCGCAGCGTCCTGGGCCTCCCTCTTCGCCAGCTCGGCCCCGTGATACCGGAGCTTGCTTTCGATCTTGGGGAGGGCGAAGGCGGACGCCTGGCTCGAACCCAGCTGTTGGGCGAGCTGGGGGTTCGACTCCTGGAGCTCCTCGGCGAAGGTCGAGGGGAAGGGCATCGGGACCCTCTCGGTCCTGGAGAACCCCTCGAACCGGTTCGGGAGGTAGTAGGTGTACCCCGCCTTCCTCTGCTCCCCGTTGCTCACCCAGTTGAGCCCCCTCTTGCTCCCTCGGGGGTGGACCTGGTCCCTGATGGCCCTCCTCTCAGCAGCCTCTATGGCGGCCTCGTGTTCGGCCGATATCTCCCCTGTCGGGCTCTGGGGGAGGAGCTTCGTTATCTCGGGGGTCCTGAACCAGCTTCCAGTCATCGTAGCGCGAATTGGCATGCCCATCGGCGTCTAGTAATGCGTTATATACGTTCTTGTTGCGATAATTCACATAGGAATAGCGGTCTCGCGCATCTCGGGTCAATGGGGGGTGATGGTCCCTTGCGGGAGCTTCTCCCTCATGACCGCCGCTGTGCCGCCTCCCGAGGTAGAACACGTAGAAGGCGTCGATGGCGTTTAACGCGCAGTGGACGGACGCCGTTGCTGCTGCGTTGTTCTTGGACTGACCATAGGCGTACTTCGCGATCTCCAGCATCTCCTCCGCCTTCTGGAGGTAGTTCCAGTACAGGCTCCTATTGACCGTCTTCGTCGCCCGACCTGGGGGGTCGGACGATGGTGAAGAGGTTTGCCGCCAGGAGCCCGATGACCGCCACCAGGAAGGCGAAGACCGAGACGGAGCTCGCGAGGAGGCTGCTCCGCACCGCTCCGAGTCCGACGGCGGACACGAACAGGACAGACATGCAGAACACGATCAGGGGACGGAGGTTAGACATGCGTCTCCCCGAAGCTTTCATGGTCAGGCGGAGCGGCGGCCCCTGGATATCAAGCATGAAGGATTCGAAATCTGGATTTGGGCCCCGCCCCCCCGGGACCTGGGAGGCACCCTTGAGGCTGAGAGCGGAAGGCTCCTGAGGACAGGAGAGCGAATAGTGGAGGGAGGGCGCTGACGCGGACGCCCATCCTGGGCTCGGCTCTCCTCGCGGTTTCGTTCGTCGCCTACATCCTCCACGAGGCCAACCAGAGTGGACTCGCGCTGGTCCCGGTCGGGATAGTCCTCTTCTGGAGCGGGCTCCGCCTGGTCACCGGTCTGGAGAGGCTCCGGAAGTTCAGACCGGCGGTCACCCCCCTGACAGCCGCACTCGCCCTTGTGGTAGTCCCAACCACCGGCGGGCTGACTGACGACCTGTATTCGTCCCCGCTCGGCGGTGCAATGGCCCAGGTCGCAGGCAACCTCGCGGTCTATTCTCCATCGGCGCTCGGGATTCATACGTCACAGAGCGGGAACGTGCTCCTGCCCTCGAGCCCTTCCAAGATACCTGCCGTCTCGACCCTTGCGACCTTCACCGTGGACCCCGCGCCCACCACGACTATGAGCACGACATCAACAGCGAGCACCTCGACCGCTCCAAGCGTCCCCGAGTTCCCCTTCGCCTACGGCGTGGCTGTGGTCTTCATCGCCGCCCTGGCGGTCTACCCCCTTGTCAGGCAGAGGATCGGAGACGGTGACCGCACCGCAGAGTCCGGGGCACGAAACACAGCCGAGCCCGGTGCCTGAGGCTCGAAGCCGCCCCTCGGCCCAAGGCACCCATAGATCGACAGAGTCGAGAAAAGGGAGCGGATATCCCGGGCGGCGGCTCACGCCTTTAAATGGGGCAAGTCGAGGAGCGTTCTAGATGTCCGAGCAGAAGCTGGCCGAGCCCTCCCCCAAGCCCCTCCTCCCCAGGCAGCCCGAGGTCAACATCGGGAGCGCAGGCCACGTGGACCATGGAAAGACCAGCATGGTTCAGAGCATCACAGGCGTCTGGGCCAGCGCCCACAGCGAGGAGCTCAAACGCGGGATCACGATCAAGGTCGGGTACGCAGACGCGGCTTTCTACCGCTGCTCCCAGGACCACGGCGTAGGGTCCTACTCGACCAGCGCGACCTGCCCCGTATGCGGGCGGAAGACCGACTTCCTCCGGGCCGTGAGCTTCGTCGACTGCCCCGGCCACGAGAGCCTCATGACCAACATGCTGGCGGGGGCGTTCCTGATGGACGGGGCGCTTTTCGTCATCGCGGCCAACGAGCCGGTCCCGAAGCCTCAGACCAGGGAGCACCTGCAGGCCCTCCAGATGCTCGGCATGAGCAAGATAGTCATCGCCCAGAACAAGGTGGACCTCGTGACCGACGCCGAGGCCGAGAAGAACTACTCCCAGATCCAGAAGTTCGTCTCCGGCACGGTCGCCGAGAAGGCCCCCATCATCCCTGTGTCGGCCCAGCAGAGGCTCAACATAGACGCCCTCATAGAGGCGCTCGAAGAGGTGGTCCCCACGCCGAAGCGGGACCCCAACGCCACCCCGCTGATGTACGTGGTCCGGAGCTTCGACGTCAACCGGCCGGGCGCGGAGATACAGGCGCTCAACGGAGGGGTGCTGGGCGGGAGCCTCACCAAGGGGGAACTGACGGTGGGCGAGGAAGTGGAGCTGAAACCAGGCATGGTGGACGACAGGAGCGGGAAGTTCGTCCCGGTCATAACGAAGGTGTCCGGCCTGCAGACCGGTGCCGGACCCGCCGAGAAGGTCGGCCCCGGAGGGTTGGTAGCAGTCGGGACCCACCTGGACCCCACCTTCGTGAAGGGAGACCAGATGGTCGGGAGCGTCATAGGGAAACCCGGCACCCTCCCCGAGACGCTCGAACACATCACCCTGGACGTCAACCTGCTGGAGACCGCCGTCGGCGTCGCCGAGTTGGTGAAAGTGGAGAAGGTCAGGCTCAACGAGACGCTGCGCCTCAACCTGGGGACGGCGTCGACCCTCGCCGTTGCCACCTCTGTGAGAGGGGACATCATGGAGCTGGACCTGAAGAAGCCGGTGGCGATCGAAGCCGGGATGAGGGCTGCCATCAGCAGGAGGATCGCGGACCGGTGGAGGCTCATCGGCTCCGGCGTTCTGAAGTAGCCGGACTTCCTGCCTCTCGTGCCCCTGCTTGTCACCGTAGCGGTCTCAGTCAGACCGTGCGTTTCCAGGTTCACCACGTATTAACCCCCCACATGGAACGCCCCTGGGACAACGCAGGATGCAGAAGGTCATCTTCGACAGCAGCTTCCTGATGGCGGTGGTGGAGAGACCCACCACCTGGTACGAAGACATCGCAGACACCCTCGGCAGATTCGAGCCCGTCCTTCTGGACTGCGTCCGCGCCGAGCTGGAGAAGTTGGCGGCGACACAGGGGAAGAAGGCGAGGACCGCCAGGGTGAGCCTCGACCTGGCTTCGAGGTTCTCCCGTGGGCCGTGCGGGAGGGCGAGGGTGGACGACGAGATCGCGTCCGCGGCGCTGTCGTCGAAGGCGCTGGTGGCCACAGCCGACGGGGAGCTCGCCCGCTCGCTCAGGGCCGCCCACGTGAAAGTGGTCTCCCTCAGGGCCGGAAGGGTCGCGCTCGCCTAGGCAACGGCCTCACCCGGACGGCGCCTTCGCAAGCGGTTAATACACGCCGGCGGTGCCCGAAGACCGTTGCCAAGGACACCCTTCCGCACCGACCCGGCCAGAGAGACGACGCGGATCCTCCGGTTCATCAGGGCCGTGGTGAAGAAAGCAGGAGCGGACGGAGTCGTCGTCGGGCTCAGCGGGGGGGTAGACAGCGCGGCGGTGGGGGCGCTGTGCGTCCGGGCCCTGGGGAAAGAGAAGGTGACCGCCGTGCTGATGCCTTCGAAGTTCACGGCCCAGGCTGACATCGAGGACGCGGAGGTCCTGGCGTACACCTGGGGCGCCAGGGTGAAGAAGATCGAGATATCCCCCCTCGCCGACTCGCTCACCTCGGCTTTCGACTTCGAGCCGGGCAAGGTCCCCGGCGCGAACGTCCAGGCCAGGATAAGGATGGTCATCCTCTACTATCTCAGCAACAGCGCAGGCCTCCTCGTGGCAGGGACTGGGGACAAGTCGGAGATCGCCCTGGGCTTCTATACCAAGTTCGGGGACGGAGGGGCGGACTTCCTCCCGATAGCGCACCTCTACAAGACCCAGGTGAGGGCCCTGGGGAGGCACCTGGGCCTCCCGGAGAAGGTGGTCACCAAGCCGGCATCCCCGGGGCTCTGGCCGGGACACACGGCGGCCGAAGAGCTCCCGGCGGACTACGACGCCCTCGACCCCCTCCTGTACTACCTGTTCGAGAAGAGGCTCGCTCCGAGGAAGGCGGCGTCCAGGGCAGGGGTCGGCGTCTCGGTCGCCAGAAAGGTGGCGGAGATGCACAGGAAGACCGAGCACAAGAGATCCGTCCCCCCGTCCCTGGCATGAAACGCGTCCGAATCCGTCTCATCCCGGCCAAAGATTAAAATCGCTGTCTCAAAGGGGTGCCACATTCCTGAATAGTTCATGTTTCAACTCGTAGAGTTACATGACGTAGTCCGCGTCCCACCGGACAAGTTCGGCAGCCCCCTGGAGAAGGTGGCCCTGGACCTCCTGAAGCTGAAGTACGAGAGCACCATCAACCCCGACCACGGCTACCTCATCCTCGTCACGAAGGTCGACGTCGACAAGGTGGGGAAGATCATAGCGGGGGACGGGGCGACCTACCACAGGGTGAAGTTCGAGGTCCTGTCCTTCTATCCGCTCAAGCAGGAGATCGTCGAGGGGGAGATCGTGGAGGTCACAGACTTCGGCGCCTTCGTCAGGATAGGCCCGGCCGACGCCCTGCTGCACCTGAGCCAGATAATGGACGACTACCTCACCAGCGACGTGAAGTCCGGGATAATCACCGCCTCCCAGAGCAAGAGGACGCTGCGGGTAGGGAGCAAGGTCAGGGTCAGGATCACGGCGGTCAGCCTTGGGCACGGGATCTCGATGGGGAAGATCGGGGTCACCTGCAGGCAGCCCTTCCTCGGCGCGCTCGAGTGGATAGACGACGAGATAGCGAAGGCCGCGAAGGCGAAGAAGGCCGAAGAACGGGCGGAGAAGTAGAGCGCCTTGAAGGAGCTGGCTTGCAGGAAGTGCAGGACCCTCACCACCGAGAAGGCGTGCCCGAACGACGGGTCGACGGAGCTCAGCAACGAGTGGTCCGGGCTCATCATCATAATCAACCCCGAGAAGTCCCAGGTCGCCAAGACCCTGGGGATCACCAAGGCCGGCAGGTACGCGCTCAAGGTAAGCTAGGCGCGGACAGCCTTTCTGGACAGTCGGGCTTAAGTAGAGTTTTCAAGGTTGTCCGCCGGCCCATTGTCAAAGGTCGTAAAGTCAATCAGCTTCCGCTACAAACCTACCGTCCAAACGAAGGAGGCGCTACTCACCTTCCGAGAAATGGTGAATCGGGCGATTCGCATTTGCACCGATGAAGGCATCCGGGGCCGATTCGCTCTCAGGAATAGGATTTACAAAGACTTTCGCGAGCTGTATGGTGTTGCGGCCTGCTTCCCATACTCCGTTGCGGAAGTAGCCTGGTCCATCGTCAGGAAGAACAGAAAATGGAACAGAAGACCTTACGCCAGTCGACTGATGGCGAAAGTCGATGCGTACAACTATTCGCTAAACTACGCCATCATATCCATCCCCTTCAAGGCTGGTGAACGTATCCTGATTCCTCTAGAGTACGGCGACTACCAGAGATCTTTCTTGATGGACGAGACTCTGAAGCGGGGCTCGGTGACGATGACAGAGTCAACGATCGTGATTGCATTCACGAAGGAGGTTGGCTCCGTCGAGCCCAAGCGTAGAGTCGGATACGACCTCAACGAAAGGTCCATCGTAGGGAGTGACGGCTCGAGAATGAACTTTTCCGAAGTCTCGCGCCTACATGCCGAATACGGAGTCAGGCGCTCCGAGTTCCATCAAAGACGCTCTTCCGACAGAAGGCTCGGTCAAAAGTCCCCGGGGTCCCGAAGAGAGAAGGAACGGGTAAAGCAGTTCCTACACCAGAAGGCGAAAGAGATCGTCGGGAAAGCCAAAGCGAACGAGGAGGGAATCGTGCTGGAGAGGCTGAAGGGGATCCGCTATGCTCACAAGAGAGGTAACGGAGAAGGGAAGGACAAGAGACGCAGAATGGCTCTCTGGCCCTTCAGACAACTGCAAAGCTACATCGAATACAAAGCAAGGTGGGAAGGCGTGCCTATAGAATACGTCTCAGCCGCCTGGACATCGCAAACATGTCATCTATGTCAATTCGTCAACCGGACGCTGAAGCCGACTGAAAGAGAATGGCGATGCCCAAATTGTGGTGCTATTCTCGACCGCGACCTGAATGCGGCCATCAACATAGAGCGTCGCGGAAAGTTGCCGTGTCTGGGTGAGGTTCGCCCAGGGGCGCAGGGCACAGATGAAGCAGTGGAGGGGAACCCGCAGCAGCCGACGGCAATCCTCCAAGCAGAAGCCTTGAAGTTGGTCAATCCGGATTAGTCCGGGTGCGCCACAGAACCTAGGCTAGGGCGTTGCGACGGGTCTACAGGCTCCCCGAAGGACTCAGGCCGAAGCTGGCCGAGCCGATGGGGAGGGTCTTCGACGGCGAGCAGGCGAAGGGCACGGGGTTCGCGAGGCTGGCGAAGAGTTCGCAGATGGTGGTCACCGTCGGGGACCGGGTCGCCGACACCCTGGAAAGCATAGGAAGGACGCCGGACATCCACGTGATCGACGGGATCGAGAGGCGGAGCCGCAGAGAGCTCCCAGACGTCCCGTTCGTGAGGCTCGTGAAGGTGAAGAACCCCGCGGCTACCTTGACCCTGCAGGCGATCGAAGGGATGAGGAAGGCGTTCGCCGGGAAGAAGCCGGTGAGGGTCCTCGTCGACGGCGAGGAGGACCTTATGGCCATGCTCGCCATCGCCATGGCGCCGAGGGGGGCGGTGGTCTTCTACGGTCAGCCGAAGGTGGGGGTGGTGGCCGTGAAGGTCGGCGCCGCTTCAAGGGCCAGGAACAGAGCGATCCTGGCGGAGATGGGGATTGAAGGCGTCGGCGGGCCCTCAACTTAATATTCACGCCAAATTCGGGTGGCCCGTTTGCCCGTAGAGAAGAAGTCAGAGTCCAAGGTCCTCGACAGGTCCTACGTCGAGATGTCCCTGGAAGGCAGGGCCGGCAAGGTGACCCGGAAGGAGGCCATCGCCATGGTCGCCCAGGAGATGGGGGTCCCGGCGGAGAACGTCGGGCTCCTGCGGATCGACGGCCAGTCGGGGACGACGAAGGTGCTCGGGAAGTTCTACGTGTACGGCTCGGTAGCCTCGAAGAAGAGGGTGCACCTGAAGTATCTGGACGAAAGGACCCTCACCAAGGAGGAGAGGGAGAAGCTCAAGCAGGAGCGCAAGAAGGCCGCCACCCCAGCGGCGGCGCCGGAGGCTAAGAAGTAGCCATGTCCAAGCAGCCAGCCCCGGCGGCCCCTGCGCCCGCACCTGCCCCGGCAGAGGCCGCAGCCCCCGTCGAGGAGAAGAAGCCAGAGAAGAAGGAGAAGCCGAAGGCCCCCAAGCGGAGGATACAGGTCTACAAGCTGTACAAGGTGGACGGGGAGGCGCTGTCGCGCCTCAGGAAGGACTGCCCGAGATGCGGGAAGGGGTACTTCATGGCCCAGCATGGCGACAGGATGACCTGCGGCCACTGCGGGTACACGGTCTACTCCAAGAAGTAGCCCAGGACCGCTAGAGCTGTTGGTCGGAATCCGGCCTGCCCCGTCCTGACGCCCTGCTGCCCGACCCGAGTCCCTTCATGCTCCCGCCATGACCTCCTTTCGCGACCGGACGGCCGCCACGTTCCAGAAGACCGCCGAGACCCCCGCCACAATCAGCGCATAGACACCGGCCGTATCAGACACCGCACCGAGCAGCGCGCTCACGACGAGCAGCGCGGCGACCACCAGTCTCTGGTCCATCTCGAGCTCGAGGACGTGCATCCTCTCCGGAGCAGCGACCCCTCCATATTCGCGCCTTATCCTGCGTATGACGAGGGCCCAGGCCACGAGTATGGCGGCCAGCGTCCCCGACAGCGGAGACACTTCGGACTGCCTGAGGGCGAACGGGATGAGCGAGATGAAGACGAGGACCAGGACGTCCATCAGCGGGAACCTGTTGTCCCTGGGGGGGAACTCCAGCCTGTCCATCACGTACCCCCACCAGAACCAGATGACCAGGATGGTGGCGAAGACGAAGGAGAATATGCTCCTGAGGTCGAAGACGGTCAGCAGCGTCGCGCTGAACGCGATGGCGACCGCCACCACCATCGTGGCAAGCTCGAGGACAAGGACGTTCACGGTCTGCCTGTCGTAAGACAATCTTCTGCCGTGGGTCCGGTTCCGAGCGTTCTTTATGACTTTGCGAGCGGCGGTGCGCGAGCAGGAGGCTAGCTGTTTAGCATCCGGCGGTTCGAGAGCCGGGTCCTGCCCTTTGTTCCAGGCACGCGACCTGCACCCGAGGGCTAGGCGTAACCGGACAGCAGGTCCCTGAGCATCTTCGCCATGCCGGGGGTCAGTAACGGCCTGAAAGGCCCGAAGTACTTCTGCCCCCGCGCCTTCGCGACGCTGGCCCTGTCCCCGGACCTCGCGTAGGACTCCAGGAACGCCTTCGCCACCATCTCCATGGCGTCCTCCCTGGTCGAGAGCTTGGCGGTGTAATAGAGGAACTCGGCGAGGTCCCAGGCCTTGTCCCCCCCTGGGACCGTCTGCTCGAGGTCGGTGAGGTAGAGCCCCTCGTCGGAGACGATGACGTTGCTCGGCTTCGCGTCCCCCAGGGCGATCCCCCCCGAGTGCACCTTCGCTACCAGCGACCCGTACCGGGACACCGGGTTCAGGTCCGCCGAGTTCCCTTTGAGGTAGGAGCCGATGACAGAGCCCAGGGTCGGCCCAGGGATGAACGCCTTCACCATTATCCTCTCTCCGGGCGCCACAGCCAGCACCTCGGGGACGAGGATTCCCATCCCCTTCAGGCTGAGGGTCATCCCGTACTCCCTTTCCATCCGCGAGACGGGCGCCGTGCTGAACCTGTTGGAGCTGAAGGCCCAGATTCCGAGCAGGGCCCACTTGAGGGACCTGACGTCGGTGTAGTTCTTTATCACTACGGACGTCTCTGGCCCCGAGTTCCTGAAGGTCAGTACCCGGGTGGTCGAATAGGGCTCCCCGATGTCCTTCTCCGTCGTGGAGTAGCGCTCGAACCCCAGGAGGCGTGCGAGCTCCTTGGTCAGCAGGGAGGCGTCGGGGAGGACGACCCCTTCCTGCAGCTTGAGAAGGGACCTTGGCTTCTCTAGAGGCGCGAATGGAGGGGGGCTCTCCCTCATCCTCCTGAGCTTCGAAAGTGCCTCCTTGCTGAAGACCGACGGGCCGACCCTCCCCGCATAGCCGTGGACGGCATACTGTGTGACCCCCCTCGCGGTCACAGAGAAGAGCGAATGGACCCGCGTGAACGCGTCCCCCTTCATCCTGTCGGGGTTGATCTTCACCCCTTCGGGGAGGGCCTTCAGGAACCCCCTCGGCTCCAGGGACGCCGCAGCCTCGGCGAACCCCTTCGTCGAGATCGCCCTGTTCTCTTCTCCGCGAGGGCAGGTGTAGGTGTGGACGTAGCTGTAGAGGGCAGGCGGATAGACTGCCGCCCTGGTGTGGAGCTTGTCGAAGAGGAAGTAGTCATAGGGGACGACGAGGTGTTTCCCGAACTCCGCGTAGTCTGACGAGAGCTCGAGGAGCGCTTCCACCAGGACCCTCTTCTTGTACTCGAGCTCCACCGACCTGAAGAGCTCAGGGTTGGTTATCGGCTCGTAGACGTTCAGCAGACGCCCGACTACGAACTCCCCCAGGTATGATGACCGCGCGTCCTGGAGGAGCATGTCTTCGTCCACGACGAGGGCGGAAGCCTCCACCGGGGAGCCCAGGTACCTGTACCTCACCCCCTCGCGGAACCGCTTGGAGACGACCATCAGGTCGTAGTCGGAGTCCGGGCGCGCGTACCCGGCGACCTTGGAGCCGTAGGCGCAGACCCCCGAGATCTTGGACGGCTCGACGAGGGTGGCGGCCACCGCGCTGAGGGCGGTGCGGTCGCTTTCCGAGAGCCTCAACTGCGCGCCTTCTCTCGGAGCTGCGCTACCTTCGCGAGGACCCCGGGGTCGAACTTGGCCGACGCCACCATCCCCATGGGGATGTTGACCCTGTTCTCTTCCGGCCCGACCCACCTGATGGGGAGGTTCTTCCCTATCCAGGCGTCCCCTACCTTCTTGTTGAGCGCTGTGTCAGAGAGCTCGGTCTTGAACTTCCGGCTGATGAGCGAGACGAGGGACTTCTCGGAGAAGAGGAGCCTGGGGGAGACGGTCCTCTCGGCGTCGGAGTAGGACGCCTCGTAGAGGGTGGTCGCGGCCTCGTCGCTCACGACGTCCTTCATGCTCAGCTTCCTGACGAGCTCCACGTAGTGGGTGAACTCGTGGGCTGCGACCGCCTCTATCGTCCCCTTGGTCCCGAAGGCCACCAGGGCCGCGGTGAACTGCACCAGGACGACCAGGCTCCCCGTGGCCGTGTGGGGGATGACCCTGGCGAACATGACCCCCATCTGGCCGTACTCGGTCCCGGACCTGGACACCGGGAGGACCGGCTCCACGTAGTAGGGAGGGTAACGGATCCCGCTCGCCTTCTCCACCCTCTGCACCGCCCCCTGGAGGACGCTCATCTTGAGCCTGACCTTCTTCGCCACCGTCCTCGGGATCTTCTCCTGCGCCACTGCCTGGTCCAGGAGTATCAGCGGGTCCAACTGGTGCGCGACCGACCGGTCGCCCATATGAATGTTAGTCGCTACTCTATCAGTCTGAAGGTGACGGACGGGTTCCTCCGGGAGACCTCCATGAAGATCTCGGAGTGCATGACCCCCGGGATCTTCCCGATCACGTCGTAGACCGCCCTGTGCAGCTCGTCCAGCGACTGCCCCTTCAGGTTCGCGATGATGTCGAAGCGGCCGGTCACCTCCCGGATCAGCCTCACCCCCTCGACCTTCTCGATCTCCCTCAGCACGTTCTCCCTCTGCTTGGGGTCGATGTTGAGCCCCGCCAGGGCGCCCGCCCTCATCCCCAGCCGGTCCTCGTTGACCTGGACGGTGAACCTCTCGATGACTCCGCGCTTCTGCAGCCGCTTGATCCTGCTATACATCACGGAGAGGTTGACCCCAAGCTGCTTGCTGAGCCTGGGGACGGAGACAGAGGCGTCGGAGTAGAGGGATGAGAGTATCTTCATGTCGAGGTCGTCGAGCCGCGCCAAGAATTCCTCCAGCGCGGTCGCCCACGAGATATTTCTACTTTTCAGCCAATAGTTCTATAGGATTGCGGGAAAGAAAGAGCGTCTGCGAGATTCTAGGCGGCCGTCCCAACCCGGCTGGGTCCCCGGCGGCGGCGCTCGGATTCCTGTTGCGCCTTCTCGGCCTGACCGAAGAACGAGGGGGTCGCGGGAGCCCGTTGGGCTCGCCGCCACCCTAAGGACAGGCAATGATGTTGCCCATGTTGGGGTTGTTGCTGATGGGGCTGCTGACCCATAGGTTCCCGTAGCCGATGCCGTTCCCCTGCGTGTGGACATAGGTCGCGGCTTGCCAGGCGAAACTCGAGTAGCTGTGGCCGAAGTGGAGGACGAAGAAGCCAGTAGGACTCGTGTCCCCTTGACCTGCCGTGCCCAGCGGTATGTCTGCTTTCGTTCCGCCGAGGTTGAAGCCACCCAGGTGACCGGTCGTGCGCAGGCCGTTGGAGTTGAACGGCCCGCTCATGGTGAACGTGGCCACAGATGCCGCCGTCATCTTGCCGCTGCCGTCATGGGGCTCAACGATGGTGGGGCCACCCGCTGGATTCCCAGGAGCGTGTGCGCCGGCGAAGGTGTGCCAGTCGCCAGAGTACTGGACGAGGGTGCAATAATCGGTCGGCGTGGAGGCGGACTGCCAGATGAAGATGCTCTTCTGACAGTCGTCGAGAGCCCAGTACCACGAACCAGGCCCTGCGTCTTCGTCGTTCTTGATGCTCGTGACCGCGCCGTTGACCGGCAGCGTCCAAGCGGAACCGCCGCACTGGATCGGGACGGCCGGCGTCACCTTGGCGGGGGGCCCTGGCGGGACTGCCCGCGCCATCGGCGCCGCTACGACGAAGGAGAGGAGGAATATGGTTGAAAGGGCTAAGATCCGCTTCGTTCCAAAACTCATGTTCTCGGCTCGAGTTTTCCAGAAAGCGTCTATCACGGGCGCGTGGTTCTGCGCATGACATCCGCTACCTGTCGGATGCGAGATTTGGGACGCGGCGTCTCTTCGTGCGCTAATCAGAGAGCCTCGGAGGACCTGCCCTAGCTGGGCTTCGCGGAGTCTTCGATCCTCTTGCAGTTGACCTGGTACGACTCTTCAGTGATCGTGTTTCCCCTGACCAGCTTGCGCTTCTTGACCCCGTCCTCCTTGGTCCTGTATCCCACCCCTCGGGTGAGCAGGATGTAGTTCTTCCCGCCGCCGAGGGTGTCGGCCCTCATGGGAAACCCGGCCTTGTCGCTCCCGCCTGTGATCTTGATCTTGCCGGTGAGGCCTATCAGCGACGCGTCCAGGACCTCCCCGATCTTCCTCCCCACGAGCTGCTGGGCGTTGGCGTCCTTGACCTCGGCAGCCTCGGACTTTCCCGTCTTCGGGTCCGAGATGATCACCTTGTAGGTTACCATTCACGGGCCGTCGGAACTTGCGGGGATATAAGCAGTGGGGGGCTACCAGCCGTACATCGGGTCGGCGGGGGACTTTATCCCCATTATCTCGTTGAGGACCCCCTGCTCCGACTCGGTCAGGGAGCCGAGCATCTTCGTGCGGAGCAACTTCGCCTCGTGGCTGCGGGGCATGGTGTAGATTACGTCGTTCTCCTTGACCTGGCGCCCGAGGGTCGGGCCGTCGACGGATATCGCGACTTCGTCCCCTTCCTTCGCCTGGGTCAGGGCCTTCCCCTGGTCCTGAATCTGCTCGACAGTTCCGATCTCCGACCCGTCCGCGGACATGAGGCGCACCTTGGGGAGGAGCTTCCCGGCGACGACCCTCACCCCGAAAACGGCGGGGTCCTTCCGCCTGAAGAACGTCCCCGGTATCACCTTCAGCTTCGCCGGACGAGTCAGAGCCGAAAGCGCGGCCCTTTCGTCCGCCTCCTTCTTCGCGACCGCCCAGTTGACGTAGTTGTCGATGACCTCGTAGATTATCGGGGAGACGAATATGGGGCTGCTCCCCACGTAGTCCTTGGCCTCGGGGAGGACCTTTGCGTCGAAGCCCAGGATGGCCCCGAGGTAGGGGTCGTGCTCCCTCACGACCTGGGCGTCGACGATGTCGTTCTTCGAGATGTCCCCGATGTCTGCCTGTCTGACCGGGACCCCCCTCTCCTCGAGCATCCTGAGGAGTGCCTCGAGCCCCCCTATGCTCCCGGCCTTCACTATGACCCCCATGTTGTCGGTCTTCACGACTATGCTCGAGAGCTCCTTCTCCATCTCGATGCTCAGTTCCCGGAACTGCTTCTCCGTCTTGAAGGAGGCGACGGACGTGCCGGGGACCACCCCGGCCAGGTCGGCGGAGACCAGCTTCACGCCGGTAGCGGCGTAGACCGAGTCCACCGGGGTGAACTTGTCGCGGGGGTCCCGCATCTCGTCGAGGGGCTTCGGCATGAAGAGCGCCTTGATCTTCGACTTGAACGCGCCGTCCCTGCGGACGAGGCTGATGGCGTCGCCCACGTGGAGGGTCCCTTCGGTGAGTATGACGTTCGCCGTCTCCCCGATGCCGACCTCCTCTTGCATCTCGAGGATGATCCCGCGTCCCCCCGTCGAAGAGCCGACCGTCTGGAGCTTCCCCTTGAGGAACTGCTGGGCCAGCCCAATGAGCATCGCCAGCATCTCCGGGATGCCGGCCTTGGCGCGGGCGGAGACAGGGACGATGGACACCTGCTGGCGGAAGTCCTTGACGCGGTAGTAGGCATCTGATTGGAACCCGAGCCTAGACAGCCCGCCGACGACGTTGTAGAGCCTCTCCTCCAGCTCGTCGTTCCAGGACGGAGGCTGTACTTTCAGGATGTTCAGGAGGGGGCCCACGCTCCCCTTCTTCCACCCGGCGACCATGTCGATCTTGTTCAGCGCTATGAGGAACGGGACCCGGCGTTGCTTCAGGATGTCGATGCTTTCTAGGGTCTGGTTCTCGAGGCCTTTCAGGACGTCAACGACCAGGATCGCGATGTCTGCAGCGGAACCTCCGCGCAGCCGCAGGTTCGAGAATATGGCGTGGCCCGGAGTGTCGATCATCAGCAGCCCAGGGATCTCAAGCTCCCCTCCCGCCTTGTTCAGGAGCGGGCCGCAGATCTGCCTCAGGGTCTCCATCGGGAAGAAGCTCGCGCCTATTTCCTGGGTGATTCCGCCGACTTCCCTTGCCTGAACCCCGGTGCCCCTAAGGGCATCCGCCAAACTGGTTTTACCGCTGTCCACGTGCCCTAGGATTACAACAACAGGTTGCCGCAGCCGGCCGTTCTCTGACATTGTCCATGCCGCTCCTTATGGTCGTTTCACCCTCGTACCTTGCCGAAGAAAGCCGCCTGCTCGTGTGTAAAGCTTTCGACCGAGTCTGAAGCGTGGATCATGTTGTCCGTGTAGCCCAGTCCAAAGTCCCCCCGAATTGTCCCCGCTGCGGCCTCCCAGCTCTTTGTCGCCCCGACCATCCTGCGGACCGTCGCCACCGCGTCCCTCCCCGACAGCACTGCGCCCACCACCGGGCCCGAGGTGATGAACGACACCAGCTCGGGGAAGAACGGCTTCCCCTTGTGGACGTCGTAGAACTCCTCCGCCTGAGCCCTCGACAGGGTCTGCATCTGCAGCCTCTTGACCGAGAACCCCTTCGCCTCGAACCTCCCCAGGATCTCCCCGACGAGCCCTCTCCTGACCCCGTCGGGCTTCACCACGATGAGGGTCTCCTCCGGGGGGGCGCTCATTTCTTCACGGGCCTCCGGGCCCACTTCAGCTTGCGGAAGTCGCGACCAAGCTTGAGGTCGTTTGTCTTGCACTTCGAGGAGCAGTATGACCGCGTGGACCCGTCGTTCTTCACGAACAGGATGCCGGAGCCGAGCCTGACCTCTCTACCACAGAAGACGCATTTCTTTGGAACGTACATCTCAGGCTACCGCACCCCTTTCTTTCACGGCCTTTGGAACTTGGAATATAAAGGGCGCGCTCCTTCCGGCGTCTGCATCACTCCGGCGTGACAGCGCCTTCGCTTTCGCACGTCTCCCGCCCGTTCTGGTCTACAAGCTGGTGGCGGGTTAGACATGGACGGTGTCTGTGCTGTGTGTCGGCAGGCGGACCCCCCGAGGCGCTGAGAGTTGCCCCAGATCTGAGGGCCGAATCACAAACCGCATCGTTCCTACTGCTGGGTCTCGCAAGCCTCCCCGCTGGTGGACTGGATTTTCAACGTGGTGCTCGGTTTGGGGGATCGGAGACGTACGACCTATGATGCCGCGAGGATGAACTGGGCGATGGACGCGCCCGGGGAATTCAGACGAGGCCCGGTCCAAGGAATCGCCGGATCGGACGGCTCGGTCAGCATAGCATCCCAAACCGTCGAGTTCTGGACCGGACCAGACTGGGACTTCTTTGGGGGAGCACTGCGGACTTCCGGAGTGAGGTCTTTTCAGAATCGCGACGCACTGTCTGTAACGAAGTCAAAGGTCGCCGGACCATGGAGGGTCCCCGCACTTTCTCCGGTCCTGAAGACAGTCAGGTACCTGCGCTTCAAGAGGCCGGCGGAGGCTCAACATATCTGGCATGGAAAGCAGGTTCCGTCAGAGATAAGAGGTCTCATCACCCAGAACTCCAAGGGCGTATCCATTCCCGAGTTGTCTGAGATGGTCCTCGACAGATTCGGGTTTGTCTCGTCCTTCGAAGCCGTACAAAGATGGGCCGAAAGAGATTGAGCTAAGCTTCTGCGCTTATAGAAGCGTATTTGTGAGTTGGATGACCAAGCCAATCCCTAAAATGAGGAGAATCGGCAGGAACACCTTTAGTTTCCGGGCTTCTCGTTCGGTCTCCCTCAAGACAAGCACATCTGCCAATCTGATTGGTCCTTTGACGTTTCTGGTCAAAATGCGCCCTTTTTCCTTCCCTTCGAGGATTTTGACCCTGACCTGGGTGATTTCGCCCGCCACCCCAGTCCTCCCTACGATCTGGACTATTTCGGCCGGGGTTAGGGTCTCTAGTTCTCTCTTGCTCATGCGGCCTTCTTCAGCCTCGAAAGCTCCTGGGTGACCTGCTCCAGGATCTGGTTCCCTTCACCTGCGTCGAGGACCGCGGCCGCAGCGGTGGACACGTCGATCCCGATGGCAGGGCCGATCTGGTCCTTCGAGGGGACGAAGACGTAGGGGATCTTCCTCTCGTCGCAGAGGATGGGCAGGTGCGCCACCACCTCTGGGGGGGTCACGTCCTCGGCGATGACCACGAGCTTGGCGAGCCCCCTCTCGATGGCCTTCGTCGACTCGTTGGTCCCCTTGCGGACCTTCCCTGTCCGGGACGCCTGCCTGAGAACCTCATAGGCGGCCTCGGAGACCTCCTTCGGCGTCTCGAACTTGATGTAGTAAGGCTTCTTGTCTGGGGTCATCTCAGAAATCTCCCAGTCGAGCCCGATTGGGGCCGGATATAAGGTGTTGGGGGTTCGCCGGGGGTTTCGTCGGACCAGGCGGCATTGACTGATGGCCGGCGGTCCTCCGAGCGCGGTCAGCTCCCCATGATGAACGTCCGGTCCCCGTCCAGCCTGCAGAACCCGAACCTGGGGAACTGGACGATGTCCCCCACCCTGAGGGCTGATGCGGACTCCTCCACGAACCCCTTGACACGCTTGAGGCTCTCCCTGTTGAACACGTCCCCCTCCAGGAAGAGGACGTCCGGCACCAGCACTTCGACCTCCAAGTGGGCGTCGGTCACCCACTGGAACTTCCTCGAGTTCGGGAGGAGCTCGTCCCCCGCGTACTTCGCGGCCGGGCGGTCCCCCGACGACGTGAGCTCGACGTTGTAGAGGTCCATCAGGCGGAAGACGGAGCCCTTCTTGACCCCCTTCAGGTCGCCGGACGAGAGGAAGAGCTCCCCGGCGGTCTCGATGGTCCGCGCCCCGAGGTCGTTCTGCGGATGGAACGGGAGCCTCACGGTCCGCTCCGGCGCCCCCTCGACCCTGAGCTTCACCGGGTCGGGGACGAAGAAGATGCGCTTCGAGACCGGGTCCAGGAGCTTCCGGTTGAGCGACATCAGCATGCTCCAGTCGTACTCGTGCTCGGTCTTCGTGTACCCCACCTGCTGCGTGAACTCGCGGATCGTCTGTGGGATCACCCCCCGGCGCTTCAGCCCCTCGACCGTCGGCATCCGGGGGTCGTCCCACCCGGACACCACCTTCTTCTCCACCAGCGGCCTGAGGAGCCTCTTGGACACGGGGGCGCCCTTGAAGTTGAACCTGGAGAACTGTATCACCTCGAGGCGCCTGAACTTCAGCGCCTCCCTGATGAGCTGCTGCAGCTCGTTCCTGAACTCGGAGCTCCTGAGCACGTGGGTGATCCCGCACCTCTCGTCCTCCACGGCGTTCGCCAGGTCGTAGGTCGGCCAGAGGGTATACTTCGTCCCTGTCAGCGGGTGCGGCGACTCGATCACCCTGAAGAGGTTCGTGTCCCTGAGGGAGTAGTTGGGGCTCTGCATGTCCCCCCTGAACCTGATGACGAAGGCCCCCTCCTTGTGCCTCTTCGCCAGGAGCTCGTCCCAGACCCGGAGGTTGGCCTCGACCGGGGTGTCCCGGTGTTCGCAGGGGGTCCCCTCGAACCGGAGGCGCTTGACCTTGGCCTCGTCGCAGGAGCAGGCGTAGGCGTCCCCCTGGACCAGGAGCCTCCGCCCGTATTCGTAGATGAGCTCCATGTCGTCGGACACGTTCTTCTCGTGGTCGTACTCGATGCCGAGCCACCTGATCCCCTGGCGGAAGCTGTCGTAGTACTTCGGGGCCACCTTCCTCGGGTTGGTGTCTTCGAAGCGGAGCCAGAGCTCTCCGTCGTACTGCTCCCTGTAGAGGTAGTTTATGGTGAAGGCCATGGCGTGGCCTATGGTCATGAACCCGGAAGGCTCCGGCGGGAGGCGGAAGGCGGTCTCCCCCTTCACTGCGTTGGGGAGGGGAGGGAGCCCCACGCGCCCCTCCTTCGCGGTGCGCGTCGAGGCGGCAGGGTACCTCTCGGAGAGGGTCCGCTCCTGTTCCTGGATGGAAAGGGCGTTCACCCTCCTGACCGTCTGGGCGGCCTCCTTCGATACGATCCCGGCCTTCGGCCTGAGCTCCGGTGCCTCGGCCAGCACCCGTCCGACCACTGCCCCGAGCTCCGCCTGGCCGCCATGGCCGGCGGCGTTGATCAGCGCAGCCTTCTCGATGAGGGCCGATGCTTTTGCGTCGAGGGGCTCGTCTACCATTCCCGCTCTACTGCGAACCTTGCGAACGACGAGAGCATCTCCACAGAGTCCCTGTCCCCAGACCACTTCACCCCTTTCAGGGTGGCCAGCGCCTCCTTCAGGAACTCCGCCGCCCTCTTCCTCGCATAGCCGATGGCGTCGTACCTGTCGACCATCGAGAGGACGTACGATACGTCCGAGGCCGTCTTGGCTCCCCGCTCCTTGTTCATGATGGTGACGATCTTGTCCCTCTCGCTCTGGCCTGCGGCCCCGAGGAGGTGGAGGAGTATCAGGGTCCTCTTCCCCTCAAGGATGTCGTCCGACTTCGCCTTGCCGTACTTCCCCTCGTCCCCGACGAGGTTGAGGGAGTCGTCTTGGATCTGGAAGGCGACCCCCAGGGCCATCCCGAACTCCCTGAGCTGGTCGAGCGTCCCGCTCCCCGCTCCCGCTATGATCGCACCGAGGCGGCAGGGGCTCGCTATGGTGTACCAGGAGGTCTTCCTGGTGCACATCTCGTAGTAGTCCTTCTCGCTCAGGTCCCACCTCCTGGCTGTCACCCACCCCAGCTCCATGTGCTGCCCCTCGGTGGTCTGGTTCACCATGCGGGAGAACTCGTCCAGCAGGGCGACGGTCTTCTCGGTCCCCAGGCTCTTCTTGTTCCTGAGGAGGGCCTCCCACATCCGGGCGTGGAGGGCGTCCCCTGCGTTGAGGGCGAGCCCTTCGGAGTACTTCCTGTGGAGGGAGGGCTCCCCCCTCCTTAGCTCCGAGCCGTCTTCGATGTCGTCGTGGATCAGGATCCAGTTCTGGAAGAGCTCGATGCAGGCTGCCGTGAGTATGGCGTCCTCCTCGGTCCCCCCGGCCGCCTTGCAGCTGGTGACGCAGAGGAACGGCCTCATCCCCTTGGCCTGCCTGGACGGGTAGTCCCTCATCATCCTGTAGAGGAGGTCCACCTCCCTGATGGGGCTCGACTCCGGGAGAAGCCGGCCCAGGATGAGGTCGTCGACCCTGGACTTCACCCGCTTCATCTCCCCCTGAAGGTCGGACAATGGTGGCCCCCTTCGACCTATGCCCTGACCACGGTCCCGTAGAAGTCCAGCCCTCGGAGGGCCTTGGAGAACTCGTTTCTGCGGTATCCGGAGACGAAGCAGACCTTCGTCCCTCCGGACGCGATGCGGGCGGCCGTGTCCAGCTTGAGCTTCATCCCTCCGGTGGCGTCGTCCCCGTCGGGGACCGCCATCCTCTTGACCTTCGAAGGGGAGAGCTCTGGGATGATGACCCTGCTGTTCCCTTCGTAGACTCCGTCGACGTCCAGGGCGAAGACGCACCTTTCCGGCAGGAGGGCCTTCGCGAGCTCCTGCATGATCGTGTCCCCGGAGATGACCCTGAACCCCGACGGGGCGAGGACCACGTCCCCGAAGGTCACCGGGGTCAGCCCCTCCTTGAGGAGCCCCCTCAGCCAGCTCGCCAGGGGCGCCTTCCCGGCACGGCTGACCGCGTCGAACGGAGAGAACGGGTATGGGTTGAGCTTGTACTCCATCATGGTCTTGCAGACCAGCCTGTCCAGCTCGTACATCGCCCCCCTGGTCTGGGCCACCCCCACGGCCGGCGCTTCGGCGACCTCCGACGATATGCCGTGCTGCTTCGCCACCACGTGGCCGAACGACCCTCCCCCGTGGACCACCACCACCTTCTGGTCTGACGACGCGATCTCCTCGGAGAGGGCGGAGACCACGTCCGGCCGGTACGAGAACGGCTTCGACTTGTCGGTGATGACCGAGCCCCCGAGCTTCGCGACTACCGTTCTAACCAGCTTCTCACTCCTTCTACCGGGATCCTTGCCCTGAATGTCTCGTACCCTCGCGCCGTCAGCCCCGATACAATGCTTTTTTCCTTTGCTTCAGGCGCCACTGCGATGACGCTCCCTCCGCCCCCGGCGCCGGTGAGCTTGGCCCCGTAGCACCCCAGCGAGCAGAGGGCGTCGACCATCCCGTCGAGGGTGCCGTTGGAGACCCCCATGGACGCCAGGACGGCGTGGTTCAGGGTGAGGAGCCTCCCCAGCCCCGCTCCGTCTCCCTGGACAAGGCAGTCGGCCGCCGCTTCGCTCAGCCAGCCGACGGCCCCCGTAAGGGCGGCGAAGAGCTCCGGCCGCTCCCCCTTGGTCGCCGCCACCTTCCCGATCTGCCCCTTCGTGCTCCTCTTCTCCCCCGAGTAGGCGACTATGAGCGAGGACGGCCACTTCAGGTGGACCTTCTTCGGCTGGTGGCCGGGCCTGAACATCAGGACCCCGCCGTGGGCGCAGATGGTCGGGTCGACCCCCGACGGGGTGCCGTGGACGTGCCGCTCCCCCTCCATCGCGAACCGCACGATTTCGTCCGTCCCCAGGCCGAAGCCGTGCAGCCTCGAGAAGGCTGAGGCGCATGCGACCATGGTCGCGGCCGACGAGCCGAGCCCCGCCCCTTCGGGTACGGCCGACTTCACGGTGACGCTCACGGAGCCCCTGACGGAGTACTCGTGGGTCATGGCCTCTATGACCCGGCCCACGGGCTGGAGCTCCGGAGCCCCTCCCCTGAACTTGTCTGACGACACCATGAACTTCGGCGAGGGTTGGACCTCCACCCTGACCCTGGGCGGGAGGGCCGCGGCCAGGGCCCAGGCGCCGTGGACGACGAAGTGCTCCCCTGTGATTATCGCCTTCGAGGGCGCATCGGAGATCGCTCTCATCAGCCTACGAATCGCAGGGCCCCATAGCCCACGACTTGAAGGTTGTCTCCCGACGTGTCCCCGCTCGAAGCGTACTTCAGGAGCTCCGCTCTAGCCACCCCCAGGGACCGGGCGGTCTCCATCACCGTGGCTATGGCCCCGTAGCCGCAGGCGGTCACCCCCAGCCGCTCGAGGGTGGAGTAGAACCCCTCCAGGTCCATGGCGAGCACCTGCTGGATCAGGGCGGTGTCCTTCTTCCTTGCCTGCTCCGCCGGCTCGTAGTGGGTCAGGTCGGAAGAGGCGACGAGGACGGCCCGCCTCCCCCTCACGACCTTGGCCAGCCCGGCTGCCAGGGCCTTCGCCGTGTCGATGTCCTGGAAGACGAGAGACACCGGGAGGAGGGGGACCGAGTTCCCGTAGATCCGCTGGAGGAACGGGAGCTGGACCTCCAGGGAGTGCTCGAGCCTGTGAGCCTGGGGGTCGAAGGCGACCAGGTCGCACGCGTCCGCGAGCTGGGCCGTTGCCTTGGCGTCCACGCGGAGCCTCCCGAGGGGGGTCTCCCACTCCCCCTCCTCGAAGGTGGAGACGCCGCTCCCCAGGCCGTAGTGGTTGGGGGCGACGACGACCAGAAGCTCTGGCGCGGCCATGGAAGAGACGTGCAGGTAGGAGTGGGCGGCGACGGGGCCTGAGTATACGTAGCCGGCGTGGGGGGAGACGACGGCGACGAAGTCCGAGTCGTGCCTCGGGGCCGGGGGCGTCTTCCCCGGGCCGAGCCTGTGGGTGTAGCAGCCGTCGATGAGCGAAGAGAGCTCGTCGGGGTCTGAAGGGTAGAACTGGCCTGCGACCGCCGGTTTCCTCACGAACAAGCAGGACGGCTATTCCCGTCTTTCAGATATGCGTTCCTCGGCCGCTTCGGGCTTCGGCTCTTCCTCGACCTTGGTCTCGAAGTCCTCGATGGCGTACTTCATGGGCTGGTCTGGAGCCAGGCCCCCGGCGTGGGCGAGGGTCGCCCTCGCGAGGAGCCAGAAGATGGCCGCTATCGCCTTCCGCCCCCTGTTGTTCCCCGGGATGACGAGGTCGATGTCGTCGGTGACGTTGTCGGTGTCGCAGACGGCTATCACCGGGACCCCGAGCTTCCCCGCCTCCACGATGGCCTGGGTGTCGGACATGGGGTCGGCCACGACCACCAGCTCCGCGTCGAGGTGCCCCGGGTAGAGCGGGTTGGTGAAGGTGCCGGGCATGAACCTCCCGATGCGCTGCATCGCCCCGGTCAGCTCGCAGAACTTCTCCACGGCCATGGCCCCGTGCTCGCGGCTCGTGTAGACCACGGTGTTCTTCGCCCCCGTGGCCGCGATGAACCTGCCGGCGATGTCGATCCTCGAAAGGGTCTTGGCGTAGTCGATCATGTGCAGCCCGTCGGGCCTGGGCCTGGTGGTGAACGGCTCCATGGTCTTGGTCCTCACGGGGGTGCCGATGCGGATCCCTGTCGCGAGGAGCGCCTTCTCGGAGAGCCCCGGGACCACCATCTTGTCCGCGGAGCCGGCTTCGTCGTCGTCGAACTCTGACATCGCTCCCAGCCTTCCGCTACAGCTCTGCCTTCCGGCTATAGAACGGGAGGACCTGGTCTATGACGTCGACGGACGAGATGAGCATCCTCCGGCAGCAGTAGCGCTTGAGCCCGAGGTCGTCGAGCACCTTGCCGGGGTCTTCTCCGGCCTTGACCCTGGACTGGAACGGGGCGAACTTGTCCCCGATCAGGTTCCCGCAGGTAAAGCAGCGAATAGGGATCATCATGGCGATCTACCTGTACGACTTCTGCCTCTTTCTCCGCGCACCCGGTCCTCCGAACTTCTTGGGCTCAGCTTGTCGCGGGTCGCCCGAAAGCAGGTATTTATTGTATGCATTCAGCTTGTCCCTGACCTCGCTGCCTCTGACCTGGTCCACGTAGGCCCTGGCGATGGCCATGGCCGCTGCGTCCGCCTGCCCCATGAACCCTCCCCCTTCGACGCTGACGTCCAGGTCGAACTTGTCGCGCAGGTCGCCGACCACCCTTACGGGCCCCAGGAGGTGCAGCCTGGCGGGCTCCGGCTCCCAGAGCTCGAGGGGGGTCCCGTTGACCCTGATCCGCCCCACTCCCGGGAGTATGGCCGCCGTCGCCCTGGCCGTCTTCCTGGCGCCCGAGTAAAGCTTCGGAGGCTTCTTCTGCTGAGCCTTTGAAGGGGCCGGCATGCTACTCGTTCCACCCCAGGCTCTTCGACAGCTCCCCCATGGTCACGTAGACCGGTATGGGGCGGGTAGCGGCTGCGTCGTCGAACTTCATCAGCTTCGGGGCCTTCACGGAGGGCGGCACCCCGATGTATATCCTGAGGCGCTTCATGGCGTCGACCCCTTTCGGCTTCTTGCGGGGGACCATCCCCCTCACCATCCTCCGGAGTATGTTGTCAGGCCTCCTCGGATGTATCGGGCCGTAGATGGGGTTCACCTTGCTCGCGAGCTCCAGCCGCTTCGTCCACTGGGTCACCACGGACGCCCGCGACCCCGAGATGAGCGCCTTCTCCGCGTTCACCACGACCACCCTTCTGCCCGAGAGGACCAGCTTCGCGACCTTCGAGGACAGACGCCCTGCGATCTGGTCGGTGGCGTCGACGTAGACCGTTTCCTCACCTGACAAGCCTGACACCGCTCCCTTTCGGATATTTCTTGACGAACTCCTCCACGGTGAGTGCGGAACCCCCCGAGGCCTCGATCTTCGACTTCGCCCCGGAGGAGAAAGCGAAGGCCCCGACCGTCATCTTCCTGCCGATCACGCCGGTCCCGAGTACCTTTCCCGGGACGAAGACTGCTTCGCCGTCGCCGGCCGCCCTCGATATCCTCCCGAGGTTCACCTCGACCCTCGTCTTCCCTTCGCCTGAAAGCATGCTCGATGCGTCCCTCCAGATGGCGGCCCTCTGCTTCTTCCCTGCCTTCTCCAGCATCACCGCGGCCCGCCTCTTCACCGGGTTCCCCGCTGTCACTCGGCACCACCCACGGCGACCTGTATCTCCTTCAGCTTCTTCTCCAGCAGCTCGATGGCCTTCAGGACGATCTCCCTCGCCGGCAGACCTCCGGTCGACTCCACCGTGAGGTTGAACGCCCCCTCCCTCTTGCCGTCGGTGAGGATGGCCACGGTGCACGGCTGCCACTTCGCGTGCTCCTTCCCCCGCCCGAGCCTGGCGTAGGCTTCCAGCTTCACCGACTGGCCCACGGCCAGCTTGACCAGCGGGATGGTTTCACTGACAGGCCGAACGTCCCTGTCCTCGGACACCAGGTCCCCCGACATCACCGTGGAGGTCTTGTCCCTCCCCTTGGCGTCGAGGACGAACAGGACCCTGCACTTGTGGCACCCGAGAGGGTTTCCGCAGTCGCACTCCTCCGGGAGGTTGTACTTCGAGAGGTCGGTCTTGATCGGGATCATCCCGAGCCTGTGGGCGAGTATCTCGTCATAGAGCACCGACGAGTTTTCGAGGATCACCACGTCGTCGATGGCCATGGTCGGGACTTCAGAGATGCAGAACCTCCTGACCGCGTTGGCGTAGGACCTGTCGATCCCGTCGAGCTGCAGGGAGACCGTGTTCCCGCTCTCCTCCAGCACCTTCACTTCAACCATGGACTGCACCCGCTGGAAGGATATGAGCTCTCATGAGACGCCGCGTTTCGGCTTCGCCGTTTCGTTGTGGCTTTAAAGTTTTGGCGTGTCTCGCCTGATTTTGGACGGGGAAGGACCCGGTCTTCCGAAATCGGAGATGAAAGGCTTCAAACCTTATAACCGAAGAGGGAAGGGCACGTCCGGAAAATGTCGGAAGCCTCGGAATTCAGGCACCTGGTGAGGATCTCAGGGAAGGACCTGAGCGGCGGGAAGATGCTGATAGCAGCGCTGTCGGACCTGAGGGGGGTCGGGTACAACTTCGCCAACGTGATCACGAGGCAGCTCGGCCTGGACCCGAGGATCAGGCTGGGGACCCTTACGGAGGAGCAGGTGAAGGAGATAGAGGAGGCGGTGCAGAGCGCGTCGAAGTCGGCGCTCCCGAAGTGGTACTACAACAGGCGCGACGACCCTGAGACCGGAGAAGCGAAGCAACTCCTGGGCTCGGACCTGGACTTCATCCAGAAGAACGACATCGACGACGAGAGGAACATCCAGAGCTGGAAGGGGATAAGGCACGGCCTGGGGCTGAAGGTGAGGGGCCAGCGGACCAGGACCACGGGGAGGAAGGGGAGGACGGTGGGGGTCAGGAAGGCCACCCTGGTGGCAGCCGCGAAGGAAGCAGCGAAGAAGGAAGAGAAGTAAGATTTGGGAGACCCGAAGAAAGCCCGCAAGCAGTACAGCAGGCCGCGGAGCCCCTGGCGGACGGACCAGCTCGCCCAGGAGCTGTACCTTCTCGGGACCTTCGGGCTCAGGAACAAACGGGAGCTCTGGAAGGTGCAGACCCAGCTCAGCTCGGTCCGGAAGCAGGCAAGGACCCTCCTTGCCGCCACCGAGGCCGTGAGGCTCCGCGAGGAGAAGAAGCTCCTGGACAGCCTGAGGAGGAGGGGCCTGGTCAGGGAGGAGGCAACCCTCGACGACATACTCAGCCTTACGGTGGAGGACGTCCTCGCCAGGAGGCTGCAGACCATGGTGTTCAAGAAGGGGATGGCGCTCTCCCCCCTGCACTCGAGGCAGCTCGTCGTGCACGGGCACGTCTCCGTGGGCAGGAGGGTCATCACGATCCCCGGGTACGAAGTGGGCGGCCATGAAGAGGGGACCATCGCGCTGATTGGCGGGACGGCAAAGGCAGAGACGGCGGCACCGCGGCCGACGGAGGCGCCAGCTGAACAGCCGGCGGAGGCGAAGTGAGCTTGTCGGAAGAAGAGGTCCTGGCCAACCGTTGGGGCGTATGCCACATCTATTCGTCGTACAACAACACCATCGTCCACATCACCGACCTGACCGGCGCGGAGACCATCGCGTTCTCGTCGGGCGGAAGGCACGTCAAGGCAGACAGGTTCGAGTCATCACCGTACGCGGCCATGAGGAGCGCATCGGCCGCATCCGAGGTGGCGAAGGGGAAGGGGATCACGGCAGTCCACATCAAGGTCAGGGCTGTGGGAGGGACTGGGCCGAGGACCCCTGGCCCCGGAGCCCAGGCGGCGATCCGCGCCATCGCCAGGGCAGGGTTCAAGATCGGCCGCATCGAGGACGCCACCCCGATCCCCCACGACACGACGAGGAAGAAGGGCGGACGCAGAGGAAGAAGGGCCTAGGCCCTACAGCCGCTTCAGGACGTCTACGGAGTCGACCTTGCCATCTCCGTCCCTGTCGACCCCCCGCATCAGGGCTGCGAAGTCCCCTCCCCTGTAGTCCCTGAAGAGGGCCTCGGCGAAGTTGCACACCCCTATGATCGCGGCCTTCGTCCCTGCCCCGGTGAGCCCGGCGGCTATCACGCACGTCTTCGACTGGTCCCAGGGGTTCCTGATCTTCTCCACTATGCAGTCGAGCTCAGACCCGAACGGCTTCCCTCCGTTGTCGACTATCGACCCCCACCCCCCCCTGGCTGAAGCGGAGCGGGAGGTGAGGGTTGAGCTCCTCGGCGACCGCGTTGTTCCTGGGCCCTCCGACTACGATCATGTTCGAGGCGAGCAGCTTCTCGGCCCGCAGGTCCACGTCGAGCCTGACAGGGAACTTCGCCGGAAGGGTGACGAACTGCCCCAGGGCGAACCCGAGCTGGACCGCGTAGTGCCCGTCCCTGGCCTGGGTCCCGGCGCTGCCGTGCTGTATCGGGGACCCCACGACCACCCAACCGTCGAGTTCACCTTCTTTGACGAACTCCCTGAAGAAGCGGCCGAGGGCCTTCGACCGCCCGGACGATCTCAGGGTAGGGAAGGGCTCCCCCTTGACTGGGAACTCCACCGCGTAGCCGTCGGCGGCGAGGGTGAACAGGTTGGCTTCGCCTCCCCTGATGTGCTCGCTGCGGACGCGCGAGATCAGCCCTGCCTTCTCCAGCCTCCCCACGTGGTAGTATACCGTTTGGTGGTGCGCACCGAGGGACCTCGCCATCTCCGCGGGGTACTTCGGCCCGGTCGAGAGGAGCGCCAGGATCCTCTGTCCCAGCTTCCCTGACGCGGCTCTGAACCCGTCGGGCCTGTCCGCAGCCAGGACCCTCTTTGCCAGCCCCGACTCGGACCTCGGGTCGAACAGTATCTTCTCCCTGGGCACGGCGCCTGGTCGGGCGACCCCACATAAACGGTTTTGCATGGTCGCCCGAGGGCGGGGCCGCCTCGCGTTCGGACCATGCAAGCGGGGCACTGCAGGGTATGGTAGAATGTTTTGCGGGGTTTAAAGAGACAGGGGACGAACCTCATCAGGATGTGCGGGATCGTCGGCTGCGTCGCTGAAGAGCCGGTCGCAGGGATACTGCTCGACGGCCTCCGACGGGTCGAGTACCGCGGCTACGACTCCGCTGGCATGGCCACCATAAGCGAAGGGGTCCTGGGGGTGAGGAAGGGGGTCGGAAAGGTTGCAGACCTCGCCAAGGAATTGAACCTCGTAGGGATGTCCGGAGATGTCGGAATGGCGCACTGTCTACACCCGGATACCTATGTCCAACTTGCTGATGGGCGAATCAAGAGGATTGCGGACATGGAAGACGAGGAAGAGGTTGCTTCTCTCGACATTCGAACCCTCAAGGTCGTGGCAAGGAAGGCAGTCAGATCATCTCACCCTGCGCCTTCGAGTCTCTTGAAGATACGCACCGATTCGACCGAGATCGTCTGCACCGATGTTCATAGGATGATAGTCGCCAGGGACGGGAACATCGTTCAGACCCCCGCATCTCAGCTCCTGGAAGACGACCTGCTCATTCTCCCGAAGACTCTCGTTATCGGTGGCAGGTCTAGGAAACTGGATGAAGCGGACTCGAAGAGGTACGTCAGACCAAGCAGCGAATGGTCTAGGGCTGTCAGGGACTTCGTGAAAGACAGGGACCTTAGCGTCGCAGAGGCAGCCCGGAGGTGCGGCGTATCCGCGCCCTACATGGGCCACGTGGTGAGAGGAGACCGCAGTCTGCGAGAAGATGTCGCGAAGAGAATCGAAGGCGTCTTCAGGCTGCGAGCGGCTGACGGGCTCGTCCCCGTTTCGCACAGTCATTCCAACTACGTCAGATTCCCTTCCCTGACCTCGCCTGCGCTCCTGGAAGTCGTGGGGTATCTGTTCGGAGACGGACACCTCCACCACAAGGGGGTCAGAGTCCGCGAAGGTGACCTTGGTCTTCTGCAGCACTACCAGCGCCTGTTCCTGAGGATCTTCGGCCTCGAAGGGCGGATCGTGAAGGTGAAGCGGGCGGACGCCTACGAGCTTACGGTCAACAGCGCAGCACTCAGCAAGTGGCTCCGCCTGAACTTCGGCTTCGGCTCTCCCGAATTCTTGACGAGGCTGGGGAGGCTCCCGGACGACGAAGTCGCAGGGTTCATCCGAGGGATCTCTGACGCCGAGGGGGTCGTCGATACGCCCAGTCGCCAGATGGCCATACGGATGACTACAGAATCCGTGCCCAGGATGCTGCAGGCGCTGCTCGTGCGCTTCGGCATCCACTCCTCGGTCTTTGTCGCAAAGAGAGCGAGTCCGAGACGGAATCTGTGCCACATCCTATCTATCAGCGGACATGAGAACGTCAGCGGCTTCCTCCGGCGGATCTCGAGCTCGTCCGGTCCGAAGCTCCGCAAGATGCTCATTCTTGAAGGAGAGACCAAGCCTGGCCAGTCAGTTAGAGAGATGACGGTCCCCTACACGAAGAGGGAACTGCGAGGCATCTCGGTCGCCGAAGGCGTAGATCGGTACTTGCGAGACGAGTACCCGACCCGAGGAACCGTAACCGGACTCGTCGAGCGCCTTCAGACTGGAGAAGAGAATCGGCCTCTTGAATCTGTTCTGCGTCGCTTCTCCGAGTCCCAGGTGTACTTCGAAAGGATAGCCTCGGTCACCGCAGTGGCGTCTGATACGGCGCAGGTCTACGACCTGGAAGTGGAGGGCACAGAGAACTTCCTGGCGAACGGAGTCTTCACGCACAACAGCCGCTGGGCCACCCACGGCGGCGTCACCGACGCCAACGCCCACCCGCACACTGCCTGCAGGGAAGTGGTGGCGGTCGTCCACAACGGGATAATAGAGAACTACCTCCCCCTGAAGAAGGGGCTGGCGGCGAGGGGGCACAGGTTCACCAGCGAGACCGACACGGAGGTCGTCGCCCACATCATCGAGGAAGAGTACAAGCGGGCCCGTGACCCTCTGAAGGCCACCCTGGCGGCTACGAAGAAGCTGAAGGGGCAGTTCGCGCTGGTCGTGATGTTCCAGGACAGGCCGGACCTGCTCGTGGGCGCCCGCAAGGACGCGCCCCTGATAGTAGGGGTGGGGGTCGGCAAGATGTTCTTCGCGAGCGACGTCCTGGCGTTCATCGGCCACACCGACAGGACCATCTTCCTGGACAACCACGAGGTCGCACTCCTCACGAAGGACAGCCTGAAGATCGTGGGCCCCGATGGGAAGGAGGTCAGGCGCAAGCCCACCCAGGTCGCCTGGGAGCTCTCCGACCTCACCAAGAGCGACTACGCCCACTTCACCCTGAAGGAGATCAACGAGCAGCCCCGGACGGTCCTGTCAGCCTCGGTGCAGGACCCCGTGAAGGTCGAGGAGTTCGCCAGGGCCCTGCAGAGGGCCGACCCGCTGTACCTGACCGCTTCGGGGACGTCCTACCACGCGGCCCTCCTCATGAAGCACCGGCTGAACAGGGAGGCCCGCATCAGGGTGGACGCAGTGGTCGCAGGGGAGCTGAAGGAGCACATGGGGTTCATCGGGAAGAAGTCGGTGGTCGTCGCCTTCTCCCAGAGCGGGGAGACGGCGGACCTGCTGGAGGCGGTCAAGGAGGCGAAGAAGCGCGGGGCGAGGATATACTCCATAGTCAACGCGGCCGGGTCGACCCTGGCGCGGGAGAGCGACGGGGTGCTCCTGCTGAACTGCGGGCCCGAGGTGGGGGTGGCGGCCACCAAGAGCTTCACGGCCCAGGTGGTGGTGGCGAACCTGGTCGTCGATGCCGTGCTCGGGAAGAAGCGCTCCAACGGGTTCAAGGAGCTGTCGGAGGCGGTCGCCCAGGCGCTGAAGTGCGAGGAGCTGGTCTGCGCCCTGGTCGACAGGTACAAGGACAGGCCCGACTTCTACTTCGTCGCCCGAGGCTACGAGGGCCCGGTGGCCATGGAGGGGGCGCTCAAGCTCAAGGAGCTGTCGTACGTGCACGCCGAAGGGATGCCTGCGAGCGAGCTCAAGCACGGGACCCTCGCCCTCATCGAGCAGGGGACCCCGGTCGTGGTCCTCAACCCGAGCGGAGACAACCACGCCGACTCGCTCTCGAACGCCGAGGAGCTGAGGGCGAGGGGAGCCGACGTCATCGGCATCTCCGACGTCAGGGACGAGGTCTACAAGCACTACATCATGGTCCCGAAGGTGCAGCCGAAGTTCACCCCCATAGTGGAGGCGATCCCGCTCCAGCTTCTGGCGTACCACTTCGCTCTGGCGAAGAAGAATGATCCTGATTACCCGAGGAACCTCGCGAAATCGGTGACCGTCAAGTAGTCCGCGGCCTGAAGCATTCACAAGACAATTAAGGAAAGTCCCAGACGGCAGGGCGTGGTATCAAAGAAAGAAGTGCTTTCGAAACCAGTGGCGACCATCGAGGTCGGAAAGAAGAGCGTCTCCGCTCTGTTGGACGAGATGGCTCAGACAGGGTTCCAGGGGAAGAAGCTCGGCGAAGTGGCGAAGATCTGGGCAGAGATGGCGAGGCAGAAGGACCTCACCGTGTTCCTGGGGCTCACGGGGTCCCTGAGCACGACAGGGCAGTGGAAGATAATCAGATGGCTGGTCGAGAACAGGTACGTCGACGTCGTAGTTAGCACCGGGGCCAACATCTCCGAGGACATCCTCGAGGCGCTGGGGTACCACTACTACCAGGGGACCTGGCTGGCCGACGACGAGGAGCTGCTGAAGCTGAAGGTCGACAGGTTCTACGACGTCTACGCCGACGAGATGCAGTACCGCAAGCTGGAGAACACCATCTACCGGTACGGGGAGACCCTGAGGGCGGACAGGGTCTACTCCACGAGGGAGTTCCTCTACGGCTTCGGCGAGTTCCTGACGAAGAAGAAGATAGACAGCATCGTGGCCGCGGCCTACAGGGCGAAGGTCCCCATCTACTCCCCCGGGCTGATCGACAGCGGCTACGGGGTCGCGCTCAGCCTCCTGAAGAGGGACAAGGGGAAGATGATCAGGCTCGACCAGACCAAGGACATGGAGGAGCTCGCACAGATCGCGGAAAGGACGAAGAGGACCGGGGTCGTGTATCTCGGCGGAGGGGTCCCCAAGGACACCATCCAGCTGTCGACCATCATCAAGTCCCTCGCGAAGGGAGGGGAGGAGGAGACGCCGCACGAGTACGCCATCCAGATAACGGCGGACAGCCCGCAGTGGGGGGGCCTGTCCGGGTGCACCCTGGAGGAGGCCATAAGCTGGGGGAAGATCGCGTCGGACGCGAAGAAGGCGACCCTCTATGCGGACATCACCCTCGCGCTCCCGATCGTGGCCCACGCCCTGAACGAGAAGGTGTCGAAGAGGAGCTACCCGCCCGACCTGGGGTGGGTGTTCAAGAACTAGGGCGCAGCCTGCCCTTCCCGGCCGGCCTCAGAGCTCGATCGTCATGGACCGCTCTTCCCCGTATGAGACCAGAGCGACCTTCACGCCCAGCTTCTTCTCGAGGTACTCGACGAACCTCTTCCCCTCTGCCGGGAGCCCGGAGTCGAACCGGGCGCCATGGACCTGGAGAGGGGTCTCGTAGACGGGCTCGACTTCGCCCAGATGGCCGAGGGAGGACTGGAAGTCGGCGGTCTCCTCCCCTCCGTGCCTGTAGGCCACGCAGACCTTAAGGTCGTTCAGCTTCGACAGCACGTCGAGCTTGGAGAGCACGACCTCCTTCACCCCGTTGAGCCTTATGGCGTACCTCAGCGCGACCAGGTCCAGCCACCCCACTCTCCTCGGCCTCCCCGTGGTCGCGCCGTACTCGTTCCCGAGCCCCCTGAGGCTCTCTCCCAGGGCCCCGGTGATCTCCGTGGGGAACGGGCCCCCGCCGACCCGAGTCGTGTAGCACTTCATCACGCCTAGGGCGGTCCCCGCGAGGGAGGGGTCGATCCCGAGCGCGGCAGGGATGTACCCCGTCGCTGTGTGGGTGCTGGTGACGTAGGGATAGGAGCCATGCAGCAGGTCCAGGAGCGACCCCTGGGAAGCCTCGAAGAGCACCGACCCGCCCCTGTCGCATATGTCGGCTACCCTCCCTCCCACGTCCCCCTCGAGGGAGGAGAGGAGGCGCTTCGAGTCCTCCGCCCATCCGGGGAGCCCTGCGGCGTCGATGTCGAACTTCCTGTAGAACCTGACCAGGGGTTCGAAGTCGAACCCTGCCCTGATGTCTGTGACCCGCGGAGAGATGCGGAGGGCCCTCATGGCGTAGGCAGGGCCGACCCCCCGCATGGTGGTGCCGATGGCAGACGCCCCGCGCATCCCCTCGAGGACCCGGTCGAACTCCTTGTCGAGGGGGGAGACCAGGCTGCACCTCCCGTCGACCAGCAGCCTCCGCCTGGTCTCGTCGGGGAGGAGGGCGAGCTCTTCGCCGAGGACCACGGGGTCGACGGCGACCCCCGCTCCCACCAGGAGCTCCTTCCCCTTCAGCGCCCCCGAGGGGACGAGGTGGAAGGTGTGCTTCCGCCCCCCGATGACCACGGTGTGCCCTGCGTTGCTCCCGCCGCTGAAACGCGCCACCGCTTCGAACCCTCCGGCGAGGTAGTCGACGATCTTCCCCTTCCCCTCGTCCCCCCACTGGAGCCCGACCACCGAGAGGTTGGCCGCGTCAGACCACCTTCTGTATGTTGTGCGGCAGGCTCTCCTTGTGCCCTGCCGATGTGATCCTCATGAACTCGGCGTTCTTCCTGAGCTCCTGGATGCTGTGGGCCCCGGAGTAGCTCATCCCTGACCTGAGCCCCCCTACCAGCTGCTTGACCACCTCTTCGACCCTCCCCTTGTACGGGATCAGGCCTTCGACCCCTTCCGGGACGCTCTCTTCGATGACTTCTTCGATGAGCTCGTCCTCGTTCGGGCCGGTGCTCTTCGCCTCCCTTACCCTCCGGTCGACCGTGGCCGCGAGGGAGGCCATCCCCCTGGTGAGCTTGTACCTCACACCGTCTCGGAGGACCGTGGGGCCTGGGCTCTCCTCGGTCCCGGCGAAGAGGCTCCCGATCATGACGGAAGAGGCGCCGGCAGCCAGGGCCTTGGTGACGTCGCCGGGTTCCCTTATCCCGCCGTCCCCGATGATGGGGACCCCGCTGTCTCTTGCTCCTGCCGCGCTGTCCATGATCGCTGTGAGCTGGGGGACCCCGGATCCGGTCACGACCCTCGTGACGCAGATGCTCCCCGACCCGACTCCGACCTTCACGGCGTCAGCCCCCGCCCTGATGAGGTCCGCCGCCCCTCTGGCGGTCGCCACGTTCCCCGCTACGACCTCCACGTCCCCGAGCTTCCTCTTGATCTCCTTCACAGTGTCGATGGCGTAGTCCGAGTGTCCGTGGGCTATGTCGACGACCAGGGCGTCGGCGTCGGCTTCGAGCAGCCGCCTCGACCTCTCCATGTGGTCCCCCTTCACCCCCACGGCTGCCGCTACTCTGAGGCGGCCCTTGGAGTCCTTGGTCGCCGAAGGGAACTGGCGCCTCTTCATTATGTCCTTGGAGGTGATGAGGCCGGCGAGGCTCCCCCGCCTGTCGATGACCGGGAGCTTCTCAATCTTGTTGGCGTGGAGTATCTTCTTCGCTTCGTCGAGGGTCACCCCCTTCGGGGCGGTGATGAGGTCCTTCCTGGGGGTCATGACCTCCTTGGCCTTCCTGTCGAGGTCGTCTTCCAGGGTGATGTCGCGCCTCGTGAGGAGCCCCAGCAGCCGCCTCGACCTGTCGACGATCACTATCCCTCCGATCTCCCTCTCCCGGATTATCTGCCAGGCTTCGCGGACGGTCCCGTCCGGACCGAGGGTTATCGGGTCCTCGATGAGCACCCCCTCGGACCTCTTCACCTTCAGGACCTCGGCCACCTCCTCGTCAATGGTCAGGAAGCGGTGGATCACCCCGATCCCGCCCAGGCGGGCCAGAGCTATCGCCATCGCGGACTCGGTGACCGTGTCCATGTTCGCGCCTACGACGGGTATCGTGAGCCGTATCCGGCGCGAGAACCTGGTCCGGGTGTCCGCGTCCTTCCTGGACTTCACGTCTGAGAGCTTCGGGACCAGCAGGACGTCGTCGAAAGTGAGGCCGACGCGGAGGTCGGAGACGGAACCCTTCACTTGACTTCGGCTTTCTCTCTGGGTTTATACAGGTTGTGGGGTTAGGCGCCGGGACAGGGATTTGAACCCTGAATTCCTGTTAAGGAAACAGGCTTTCCAGGCTTGCGCAATCGCGTTCCTGCGCCCTACCAGATTAGGCGATCCCGGCGTTCGCCAGCCCTGGGTGCGGGGCTTAAAACCTAAACCCGGCCGTGGCCCCGATGCCGCGACCGCTCTTCTCATGAGCACCCCGCTGGTCCCGAGCTTCGCGACTCTCCTGAACCCTTCCTCCTCGAACATCCCGGGGGTCCCGAACCATCGCCATCCTGGGACGGCCGCCATCTTTGGCGACGCGACCGGGCAGGCCTCGACGGTCCCGCCCCCCTGCCTCGCCACCGAAGCCAGAGCCCCCTTCAGGGCCTCCTTCGACACCCCCCGCCCGCGATGGCGCCGGTCCGTGAAGAAGCAGGTTGTCCTCCAGAGCCTGCCACTGACCTCCGGAGCCGCCCGTCTGTAGTTCCGTCCCGCGTCTATCCTGGGGGGCTCGTCGCTGGGCCCGTACTGGCACCAGCCGACCGGGGTCTCCCCTTCGTACACGAGGGTCGCGTGCGACCTCCCTTCCTTCACGAGCCTCACCCTGTCCCTCCTGTTGACCCTCTTCCACTCCGAAGCGGGAAGGCCCCTCCCCGCCGGCCCGGGGCGCCGGTAGTAGACGCACCAGCACCCTCCCTGCCTCAGGGCGAGCCTGGAAGTCCGGGGGGGTGCCTGACGAGAGTTCTCTGGTCAGAAAGGGCAAGTGATGCGGTCTGCCACGCCGGGCGCCTAGGACCTAATTCGGCGACGAGGGGTTCGCGGCTTCGGCTTTCCTCTTCGACTGGGTCTTCCACATCTTCGGGTAGGTCCCCGCCCTCATCACCACCCGCTCTGTGGTCGAGGCGAGCCCCCGCCGGAGCGACTGCACCTCGTCCGATGACAGGAGCGCCTTCCCTATGGCGACGAGCTCCCCCTTCGGGCTCATCAGCGCCAGCGTGTCCCCTTTCTTTACCCCCTCGGAGACCGAGAGGACCCCGGGGATGCCGAGCCTCGCCCCGTGACAGATGGCGTCGACCGCGGAGTCGCGCACCGTTATCCTTCCGAGGTCGCCGAGGCTGTCCTCTATGGGCCTGACCAGCGCCCTGAGCGGCGCCTCGTCCCCTCCCTTGAGCCTGTAGACGCCGTCGTTGAGCTGGTGGAGGGTGACCAGGCCCCCCTCTTCTGTGAGCGGCCCGACCTTGGTCCTCCGGAGCTCGACCATGGTCGCGCCCACCCCCAGGACTTCGCCGAGGTCGTAGACCAGCTTCCTGATGTAAGTCCCCGACTGGCAGAGGACCCTGAAGAGGAAGAGGTTCCCCTTGGACTCCGTCAGCTCCATTTCGTAGATGGTCCTGCTCCTGGTCTGCCTGCTGACCGAGGAGCGCTGGGGAGGACGCTGGAATATCTCACCGGTGAACTCCGCGACCACGGAGTCCAGCTTCTTCTGCGGGACCGACGAGTGGACCCTCATCACCCCGCGGTACTCCTTGGGGAAGAGCAGGAGGAGGCTCAGGGCCCTGGTCGACTGCCCCAGTCCGATGGGGAGGAGCCCCGAAACGGGCGGGTCGAGAGTCCCGCTGTGCCCCGCCTTCTCCACCCCGAGCAGCTTCTTGGTCCAGGCGACGACCTCGTGGCTCGTGGGCCCGCGCGGCTTGTCGAGCGGGATCAGCCCGTAGTCGAGCATCGCCGCCACCGGCCTTTCGGCCGGGACAGACCCGTACCTCGGGTCGGTCGGCTCTTCGTCGATGGCGACGGTCCTTGGGGGGTGCACTTCAGTCCCTTCGGTTCTTCACGTACCGGAGCACGATGTCGGCGACCCTGGGTTCGTCTACGTTGTCGGTCTCCACCACGAGGTCGAAGGGCTTCAGGTCCTTGCCGAACTCGATGCCGTAGATCTTCTTGTACAGCCTGTAGTTCTCCACGTCCCTCACGGAGAGGATCTTCCTGCACTTCGAAACTGGGAGGCCGTCCCGCTTCGCCATCCTGGCGGCCCTGCTGTCGACGCTCCCCGTGAGCCAGACCTTGATCCCGTCCCGCGTGAGCCACGGCACCGGGTAGCTGGTGATCACCACGTCCCCCTTCTTCGCCTTCTGGATCAGCCGGGCGTCCACCTCCCTGTCGAACCCTGGCGTCCTCTTCCTCTCCTCGAGGAACTTCATCCCTTCGGCAGCGTCCCACCAGTCGTCCCCGCCGGGCTTGTACCCCTCCTCGACAGCCATCTCCTTGAGGACGTCCCCTCCCCCCACCAGCGGCTTCCCGAGCTCCTCGGCCACCCTGCGGGAGACGGTGGTCTTTCCGACCGCTGGCAACCCGGATACGACTATGGCTCTCAATCCCTGTGGCGCCTATGGTTGGGTGTGAAGGAGCCTCGTGAGCATGGTGGAGAAGGTGAAGGAGCTGAGGAAGTACCACCAGAAGAGGCTCACCTCGAAGATCGACGGGTTCTGCGTCGGGGCTGCGAGAATCGGTATCGGGATCGGAGTGTACGCCACTATCACGCTGTAGCCGCCCAGGAAGGTCGCCATGAGGTAGTAGACCAGCAGGAGCGGGATGAAGGTGATGGCGGTCACCTTCAGCCTGGCGGTCGAGACCTTCGCCTGCTCCTGGCGCATGGAGAGCTCCCGCTTCTTGAGCTTCTCCAGCTTCACCTTGTCGTTGGCCAGGGTGGCCTCGCGCTTCTCCTTGTTGAAGGCGTTGAGCTCGGCCCTCATCCTCCTCTCCTTGTTCAGGTCGACGACCTTGCGTGTGACCACCTGGGTGACGAGCCCGAGCGCCACCGACGTCAGGGTGACGAGGATGGTCGACTCCGGCGGCTTGAACTGCGGAACCGTGAAGGTGGCTGCAGCCACCGCGGCGGACGTGCCGAAGGTCACCGTCACGTTGTGCGGCCCGGTCGTGGCCCCGCTCGGCACCCAGAAGTCGCACCCCGCAAGGGCCCCGTCGCTGCTGGTCACGCACCCCGCGGCACCTGCGCTGTCGGTCAGGTTGACGGCTTTGGAATCAAAGGTCACGCTGACGTTCTCTCCCCCCGGGAGTTTCTGTCCGGCGACCGTGACCATGGTGCCGGCGATGTCGGTCGGCGGCGTCAGCGACACGCTGACCGTGGAGCCTGCCGTGGCCGTGGTGGTCACGGTCCCCGTCGGTTTCGGAGGGGTGAACGCGGGGAGGACGACGTAGTACGCCACGAGGACCGCCAGCAGGACGACGAGGATGTAGCTGAAGGTGCGCGACCCCGACGAAGAGGGAGCGGCCTTGTTCTTCTTCGCCATCATGCCGACGCCCTCTCCAGCATCCTCACCACCTGCAGGATGGCATCCGCCTGCCTGCCGTCGGCGTTGGTCACCATCATCATCGGCGCGCCGGTGATCGTCGAGGAGACCGTGAGGAACCCCCGGGCCAGCTGGAGCTCCTCTGCAAGGCCCTCCAGAGTCACTGCGTCCCTGTACCTGGTGGCGTCAGACGACCTCCTCCCGGCTATATCCTGCGGGGACGCCTCCACAAGGACCAGGTGGGTGGGCTTCATGGCCCGCACCACTTCGAAGGGGAGGCCGGGCCAGAACCCCTCCTCCGTCCTGATGAAGAGGTGGGTGTCGACGACGATCACCTTCCCCTGCATCCTGGAGATCTTCGTGGCAGCCAGCTTCTGGAGGCGCCTCTGCTTCTCGACCTTCATCCTCCTTATCTCGTCCCTGTTCTTCACCCAGCCAAGAGACCTCCCCGCCTCGAACATCAGGGTCCCGAAGTTCACGAGCTTCGCCCCGCCGTGCCCCGACACCACCCCCTCGACCACCGTGGTCTTCCCGACCCCGGGGATCCCGAGCACCACTACGCGCAGAGGCACCGGCTAGCCAGCTCCTATCAGCCCTGCCAAGGCGGGGGATACCTCCTCCACCTGCTCCTTGAGCAGCATCTGATAGTACTGGAGGATGATGTCGACCATCAGCAGTATGCCTATGCCTGTCCCGAACACCCCGAAGAGGTCGGAGACCCCTGCGATCAGTCCGATCAGTATCCCTCCGATTATGGTCAGGGTCGGGATGTACCTGTTGAGCATCTGCTCGATGGAGAGGCCGGTCCGCCTGAACCCGGGGACCTGGACGTCGGCGTCCATGAGGTTCTTCGCCACCGCCCTCGGGTTGAGCCCTCCGATCTCGACCCAGAGCCGGGCGAAGAGCACCGCCATGCCGACGAGGTAGAGCAGGTAGATCACGGAGTGTATCGGGTCGCCTATCGTCTGGCTTACCCCCTGGGGGGGAGTCATGTAGTAGACGATCCCTCCGGTCGGGTAGGACCCGGCGGTGGAGTTCCGCGGGAATACGGCGATGGCGCTGAGCCACCACGGGGCTGACCCGGTCCCGGTGTAGTTGTAGAGGAGCCTCGAGAAGAAGGTGATGTTGGCCCCCAGGGCGGAGACAAGTATGACCGGGATGTTGGAGACGTAGAGGAGCTTGATCGGATAGACCCCCTGGAACCCCCTGTACTTTATCGAAGTGATGGGGAGCTCGACCCTGATGCCTTCGATGTAGATCAGCACCAGGATCATCACGATGGTGAGCGCGAAGGTGAGCAGGCTCGGATACTTGAACTCCCGGACCACTATGCTCGGGAGGGTGTTGCTGAAGAAGGCGCTGATGGTGGCCGGGATGAACCCGAAGTAGGCGGAGGTGGTGGAGGTGAGGGCGAAGGTGATCGGGGAGAACGTGTACCACATGACGGTCTGGGCGACCCCGGCGAGGATGAACAGGCTGACCCCGCTCCCTATCCCCCACCCCTTCTGGATCAGCTCGTCGAGCAGCAGGACGAGGACGCTGGCCACGAAGAGCTGGACGAAGACGACCAGCGACTGGGTCTGGCCGAGGACCCCGAGGGCTCCCCCGTAGATGTAGGCGAGAGACTCCCCTACGATCACTATGAACGTGAGGAGCTTGGTCGCCGAGCCGAAGATGGCCCTGTCCGCCGAGTCCCCCATGTCAAGCTTGATGATGTCGCTGCCGACCAGGAGCTGGAGGATGAGCCCGGCCGTCACTATCGGCCCGATGCCGAGCTCCATGAGGGTCCCCTGGGTAGACGCGAAGACCACCCTCAGAAACGAGAGCTGGTTGTTGGCCTGGGTCCCGCTGAACCCATAGAGGGGGGTCACGGCCATCACGAGGTAGGCCACGAGCGCGATGGCGGTCCAGACGAAGCGCTCGTTGAGGGTCGGCTTCTTCTCCGGTTTCGGGATTTCCGGGAGCACCGTGCCTACGCTTTTTATGAAGTCGCGCATCGAAGCCAATGGCTGGGGCTTACTCCTGGACCAGTATCTTTCCGCCTGCGGCCTCTATTTTAGCCTGAGCTTTCTTCGTGAAGGAATCCACCTTCACCTGGTAGGCCCCTGACACCTCGCCGGCCCCGAGGAGCTTGCCCACCCCGAGCAGGGAGAGGTCCAGGGACTTCTGTCCCCTTGCCATCCCGTCCAGCTGGCCGACGTTCATCCAACGCGAAGGTCTGACGTGCCCGGGAGGCCTGAACGGGTCCCGCCCGAAGTGGTCCGGGTCGTTGAGTATCAGCCAGCTCCACTTGTGCTTGTGGAGCCCTGCGTTCCCGTGCCCCCCCTGCTTCCCCGAGTGGCGGTGCTGGCCTATCTGGCCGTAGCCGTGGGTCCTCATCCCCCTGTACCTCCTTCCCTTGCGGGCCCTGGTCGGCATCTCAGAGCATCCTCCTGACGATCCCCTCGAGCTTCGGGTTGTTGCCGAGGGTCCCGCGTTCCGTCGTCTGCCTCCGCAGGGAGAGCTTGAAACCCCCCTTCGGGGGGGCGAGCCTGAAGAAGGGGAGCACCCCCTTGACCGCCGAGAGGCGGACCTGGTCCTTCATCATCTGCGCCGCGAGGTCTTCGTGGCTCTTGAATCCCAGCCCCTTGAGCTCCGCCTGGCCCAAGGCCTTCGTCGTGCTGACCCTCCCCCGCTTCTTGAGGAGGTCCCCCAGTAGCCCCTGGTCGACGGGGGCCCAGGCGACGTAGTCCTTGCAGAGCTTGAGCGCCCCGACCGTGGCCGGGTCGTCGGTGACGACGGACGCGGAGAACTTCTTCGCCACCCAGAGCTCGGTGAGCGCCTGCCGGACCGGCGCCGAGCTGTTGATCGAGCCGTGGAGATTCACAACCAAGAGGAGACCCATCTTCATTCACCTATACGTTGAGCCCGTGCGACATCCTGAACGCGTCGTAGACTGCGTTCGCCAGCGAGGACATGGTGCTGGTCGAGCCGAAGGTCCTCACCCAGGCGTCCTTGACCCCCGCGAGCTGGAGGAGGTTCTTCAGGGCGGGGCCGGCCACGAGCCCGAGGGCGCGCGGCGCGGGGATGATCTCGACGGTCACGCTCCCCGCCTTCCCCCTGATCTTGTAGGGGACCGAGTGCGGCCTCCCGTCCCTGCACTCCCAGGAGCCGCAGCCGAGCTTGACAGGTATGATGTTGAGGAGCGCGGCGTTGGTCGCCTTCTCTATGGCTTCTCTGGTCTGCATCGCCTTCCCTTTGCCGACCCCGAACCACCCTGCCCCGTTCCCCACTGCGACCACCGCCATGAACCTCGTAAGCTCGCCTGCGTCTGTCTGCTTCTGCACCACGCTCACTCCCACTATCTCGTTCCTCAGGTCTGGAAGGAGCTTCTTCACGATTTCAGCCTCGCGGACCCGCTGGCCGCTCCTGAATATCTCTTCAAGAGACGTTATCTTCCCTTCGTTGACCATCGATCCGAGCTTGGTCCTCGGCACCCAGACCTGCTCCTCTTCCTGGCGGTCCCTTCGCGGCCCGAACGACATCACTTGCTCCCTCCTGCGATGACCGCCTTCAGCTTCTCGAACTCCGCCGGGTACCCCTCGGGCTTGAACCCTGCCTTCAGGAGGGCCGAGAAGCTCTTCGCATAGGCGTCCTTGTCTTCGGAGGCGAGCCTCGCCGCATACTCGGAAATCGACTTGCCGGTCACCCTCTCTTCGCTCGGGAGAGCCTCCTCCCCCACCGGGACCGTGACTCCGGCGTCGATGACCCCCTTCAGGAGGGCCGCGACCCTGGAGCCCGCGATGAACGGGATGACCCCGTTGTAGGCGACCGCTTCCTTCACCCCTGCGCTGACCGCCTTCTTCCCCGCGAGAAGGCCCAGGAGGTAGCACGCCGGGGTGGACTTCGGGGAGCCGCGCCAGCCGAGCTTCGTGAGCTCCTTCGAATGCGCCGAAGACAGCACCACGTCCCCCTTCACCGTGGGCTTCACGAACTGGGATGACACGTTCTTGTTGGAGATCCTCACGACGAGCAGCGGCTTCTGGGAGGTGATGGCCCTCTTCCTGGCCCTGTAGTCGGTGACCCCTTCGCGCCTCCTCCTCAGCAGAGGGACATGGACAGGCATCACTTCTTGGCCTCCTTCATGAGGTCGAGGAGGTGTTTCACCCCCCTGACCTGTCCCCCCTTGACCTGCTTGTAGAGCCTCTTGTAGGCTTCGGACGATATGTCCTTCCTGTCCTTGGCGACCTTGAGCCTCCACCGGAGCGCGCGGACCTTCGATATCCACACGCTCTTCCTTGGATTGCGGGCGGTGGCGGTCCCTTCGGTCGACCCCGTGCCCCTCCCCCTCTTCAGCTTCCTGGACTTCGTCCTAAAGCGCCCCCTCGAGACCCCCTTCTCCGGAGCGACCCTGATCGCGCCGAAGCCGACGAGCCCGCGGATGGTGCTCCGGGTGATGGCGTCCTGTATTAGGTCGGAGTACTCGTCGTTGAAGATGATCCGGTCTTGCCCCACCCCGAGGACGGAGGCGGCCAGCCTGCGCTTACTCTTTAGATTCAACTATCCTCAACCCCGTCGGATTAACGACCCTGATGCCCAGCTCCGTCGCCCTCGCAAGGATGGCGTCTCTCTTCCTCGCCCCGACCGTCCCTCCGATCCTGGCGACGTCGCGCCCCGGGACCAGCCCGTCCAGGTCGGCCGGCCTGTGCACCAGGACATCGTAGTGGCCGCTCGGGTGAAGCCCGCGCGCTCCCGCCGGTCCCCGGTATCCGACCCTTACCAGCGGAGGCCACCCCTTGTCTTGGCGCCTCATCTTGCTGTCCACCCCCTTGGGCTTCCTCCATTCCGGGTGGATCCTGACGTAGCGCCAGCTCTCCTGTCTTACGAAGGCGGGCCTGCTCTCCGAAGCCTCCTTCCGCTTGGCCACGAGCTCCTTGAGCCTGCTCTCCTCAGACTGCTTCGCCTTCGGCATGGTTTTACGACCCCTCCTCCTTATGGTATATGTACAGGCCGTCCAGGAAGACCCTCTGGTCCTTCCGCCTGATCTTGGTGGCCAGCTCGATGTTGGCGGCGGTCTGGCCCACGTCCTCGACTGACACCCCTTTCACGATCACGTCGTCACCTTCCACGGTCACCTTCGTGTCCCCGACGATGGCGGCGATCCGGGGCGACCTCTCTCCTACGAAGTTCTCAACCAGAATCTGCTTCCCCTTGGTCTTGACGGTGATGGGGAAGTGGGCATAGACCACCTTCACCTTGTAGGTGTACCCCTTCGTCACCCCGGTCACCATGTTGTTGACAATGCTGGAGACGGTGTTGATGATGACGTTGTCCTTCTTCTTGGTCGAGAAGGGGGTGAAGACCACCCTGTTCCCCTCGACCGCGATGTTGACGTTGATCTTGTCGAAGTTCTTCTTCGCTTCCCCCAGCTTTCCCCTGACGGAAAGCATCCTCCCCTTCAGGGACGCGTTGACCCCCTCGGGCATGGCCACGGCCGCCTGCTGGAGCGCCTCAGAAGACAAACCCGATTAGCCTCCCCCCGATCTTCCTCTCCTGGGCCTCGACGTGAGACATGACTCCCTCCGGCGTGGACACTATCAGGGTCCCGACGCCGACCGCAGGGAGGTACCTGTGCTCCCAGTCGACCAGCTTGAGGGACCTGACCGGGAACCTGGGCGAGATCACCCCGCACTTGTTGATCCGGCCGAGCAGCTGGACCCTCAGCTTCCCTCCCACGCCGTCGTCGATGAACTCGAACTCCCCGATGTACTTCCTCTTCTGGAGGACCTTCAGGACCTCGCTCGCCAGGTTGGAGGCCGGGATCACGACGCACTCTTTCTTGTTCCTCATCTCGGCGTTCTGGAGGCTCGCGAAGAGGTTTGCGAGGATGTTTGTGGCTGGCATCTTCCTATCTCCTAGTCGTACTTCCTGAAGCCGAGCTTCTCCGCGACCTCCCTGAAGCACTGCCTGCAGAGGACGAGGTCGTAGGACCTGATCACCGCGCCGTACTGCCCGCACCTCCGGCAGTAGTGGGTGGACTTGCCGTACTTCCTCTCCTTTGGATGCCGCTCTTTCATTGGATCGTCACTCCGAAGTTGTCCCTGAAGTACTGCATCGCCTCGTCACGCGACACCCGGTGGGCGCTCCCCACGCGGGAGGTCCTGCGGTTCCTTCTCCCGACCGCGAACCCGGGCCTCTCCAGGAGGACCGAGACGTTCATCCCAAGGATTCCGATGGCCGGGTCGTACCTGATGCCGGGGATCTCGATGTGCTCGCGTATCCCAAACGAGACCGAGCCCCTGGGGTCGAAGGAGGACCCCTGGAGCTTCTTCTCCCTCGCGGCCAGGAGCTTCTCGATGAGGTGGCCGGTCTCTTCCCCTCTCACGGTGACCATCACCCCTATGGGCTCCCCCTTGTGGGTACCGAAGTCCCTGACCGAGCGCTTGGAGCGCGTCTGGGCGGGGGTCTGGCCGGTCACCTGCTCGAGCACCTTCTTCCCCCTTTCGATGGCTTCCCCGGACTTGCCGAGCCCTATGTTGACTACCACTTTTCCCACCCTGATCTTCTTCATCGGGTTCTGCTGTACGGTCGCCTGGCTCATGGCTTCGCAGCTCCTACCGTGATCATGGGTGAGTCGGTCCCCACCGGAAAGACCAGCCTCGACGGGATCTCGGCCTCGCCCCCGGGGAGGGACAGCCTGACCATCTTCTCGCGGGAGATGGTCCCCTTCTTCACGTCCGCTATCTTCCCCGTCTGCCCGGCCCGGTCGCCTGCAAGAATCAGACCCAGCGAGCCCTTCGCGAGCCTCGTCTGCCCGAGGACCTTCTGCGAGGGGACCTCGATGAGCACGGCGTCCCCCGGAGAGAGGTCGAGCTTGTCGTCGACCAGCGACCGCCCGTCGTGCAGGCCGTACTGGATGTGCCCCCCCCTGATCTTGGTCTTCGAGTGGACGCTGCACAGCTTGGTCCTGGCCTCGTCCGGAGACACCTTCGCCAGGGCGAGCCCCTTGGATGATGGCACCAGCCTGAAGTCGGCCCCTTCGAGCGGCACGCTCACGACGTTGAACAGGCCCACCGGATACCTGGAGGTCCGCCTCTCTCTCCCGTCGACCTTCACCTTTCCGGTCTTCACCATGAACTTCAGCTCCTTCGACAGGTTCGCCATGGACGCCAGGTCCCTGACGACGACCCCGAGCGGGTAGGAGCTGGCGATGGAGTGGGGACCGGGGAGCGGCTTGAAGACGAAGCGGCTAGCCTTCCTCGGGATGTCCCAGCTGCGCGGTGCTGCCAACCTCTTCATCCTGTTCTTCCCGCCCTTCTTGCCCATCTACTGCGACCCCTCCAGCTTCCTCTTCCTCTCCTTGTCGACGAGGACCAGCGAAGTGACGACGAGGTTCGAAGAGCTGATCGGGACCGGCGAGGTCCCTCCCTTCAGCTTCTCCCTGGTGACCCCTTCCACGTTCACGACCCCTTCTTTCGAGTCGACCTTCGTGATCTTGCCTTCGACCCCCTTGAACTCCCCCCGGACGATCTTGACCGTGTCCCCGACCCTCGGCCTCACGGCGCGCCTTCCGTGCCTTTCCTTCAGGTCCGGTGAGAGATGGGCTCCGAATCTCATGTCTTCTCGCCTATACAATGATGGACGCCAGGTTGGCGATCCTCGGCCACTTTTCTGCGGCCTCGCTGGCTACCGGCCCCTTGATGTCGGTCCCCTTCAGGTCCCCTTCCGGGGTGATGATGACGGCCGCGTTGTCCTCGAAGACGACCCTCTGCCCGCTGACCCTCCGGACCGGGTACTTCTGCCTGACGATCACGGCGCCGAAGACAGACTTCTTGAGTTCGGGCGGCCCCTTCTTGACCACGCAGACGATCGAGTCCCCCACGGACGCTGCGGGGATCCTGCTGTGCCTCCCCTTGGCCTTCGTCACCTGGACCACCCTGAGGGTCTTGGCCCCGGTGTTGTCGGCGCAGGTGATGACCGCGTAGAGGGGGATGGCCCTGGTGATGTAGTTCTTGAACTCCTCGACCCCCTTCGCAGAGACCGCTCGGGACTTCGTCGACATCAGCTTCCCCTCCTCGACTCGACGACCACGAAGGAGATCGTCTTGGACAGGGGCCTACACTCGCCGAGGGTCACCGAGTCCCCGTCCTGGACCTCGATGCACGGCGGAACGTGGGCGCTGACCCTGCTTCGCCTTCTTTCGCCTCTGTTGAACTTCGGAATCATGTGAAGATACTCCATCTCGACCACCGCGAAGCTCTTGCCGGCCGTGGATACCGCCTTCCCGTTCAGCAGCCTCCCCCTGACCTTGATGCTCCCGTGGAACGGGCATTTATCGTCCTGGCACTTCTTCTTGGGGGCGACCACCTCGAGCCCCGCGGCCGTCAATTGGACCCCCTCCCCAGCCTGTCTTCGAGCCTTCCGTAGATGTCCGACCCGGTCAGCACCTTGCCAGACCCTCGCAGGAGGAACGCGGCCCCCGACTTCTCCACCCTGATGGAGCGCCCTGCCGACTCGATGACCAGCGTCTTCGCGGTGTCCAGGAGGACGAGGCCGGTCCGCCCCACCTTGGTGCGGTCGCTGGAAGAGAGCACGGTCACCAGCTCGCCGACGACGTTCATTCCGCGACCCCCTTTTCGTGCATGACGGTGATCACCCTCGCGATGTCCTTCCTCAGCCTCGAGATGTTCCCTATGTCCTTCTTGACCACCCCGCGCTGTGCGCCCCCTGAAAGCTTGGAGAGCTCCGACCTCAGGTCGAAGAGCATCTGCCTAAGCTTGTCAGCGTCCTGCTTCCTGAGTTCCCTCGGTTTGAGCTGTGGCATCTTCTCTCTTTTCCTCTTTCACGTCTTCCTTCAGCTGGAATTCCGGCGGAAGGGCGTCCTTGAGCGCTATCTTCACCTTGATACCGTAGAGGCCGAGCTTCATGAGGACGTCCGTGGTGGCCCCGCTCACTGCCTTCTCGGCCGTGTCCCCGCTCTTGGGGACTATGCCGGCCCTGTACTTCTCGCCGTGTGACCTGTCGCTCCTGAGCTTGCCGGCCACGGAGATCTCCACGCCGGCGGCTCCCGCGTTCATTATGTTGTTGACGGACCACTGGGCCGCCCTCCTGAAGGCCGTCCCCCGCGAGACTATCTGCGCGATCCTTCCGGCCATGATCCTGGCGTTGAGCTCCGGGTTCTCGACCTCTGTGACCGCGATCTGAGGATTGGGAAAGGCGAACTTCGCGGCCACCTTGTCGGTGAGGTCCTTGATCCCCGTCCCCCGCCTTCCGATGGCCAGGCCGGGCCTGGCGACGTACACCTTGAGCGTGGTCCCGACCGGGGACTTCTGCACCTCCAGGCCGCCGTAGCCCGCGTCGCGGAGCTCCTTTTCGAAGAATTCGTCGAGGTCCGAATAGGACCTGCTGGTCGTGAGTATGGACTTGACGGTGGTCCGCTGTTGCTGGGAGGACATGGCTATAGTTCCTTACCCACGACTTCGATGTGGACCATCTGATGGAAATTCGGAGAACTCCTCCCGAACGCCCTGGGGACGTAGTCCTTCTGGGTCCTCCCTGCGTACCCAGCGGCGTGTATGATCTTTATCCTGTCGGGGTCCAGCCCCTTGAATTCCGAGTTCCCTTCCAGGTTGTGAAGGACGTCGAGGTACGCCTTGGCCGTCTTGACCGGGTAGGAGCCGGTCGGGAACCCCTGCAGCTCGCTGCGGTGCCCCACCTTCAGCTTGTGCCTCCTGAAGGCGATGGGCATCTTCTTCGTTTCAACCTGCTCCAGAAGATCTATGGCCTTCGAAAGCGTCATTCCCCTTATGGTGACTGCTATCTCTCGGGCAGCCTTCGGGGAGACGTTGACCTCTCTCCCGCTGGCCCGGACGTGAACCGCAGGGTCGAAACCCTCGAAACTGTAACCGTAATGAGGCACTTTATCCCTCTCGTAGACCCGGCCGAATGTTAATGCGGTTATAAACGTGTCCTTCATGAAACGTGCCAAATTTCCGCCGAAAACGATTGTTTGCGCCGCGCCAGACCAGTTTTCAGGGCAGACCCCAGATTAGGGAAAGGACTAAGAAAACAAATACCAGGACCCCTGCTGCTTATCAATGGTCGAGACTTCCAGGCACGACCTCATCATCATCGGGTCGGGCCTCGCGGGGCTGAGGGCGGCCATCGAGGCAGCAAGAGTGAGCAACGGGAAGCTGGACATCGCCATCGTCACCAAGGTTCAGGCGATGAGGTCCCACTCGGTCAGCGCCGAAGGAGGGACGGCAGCGGTGCTCTACCCGGAGCTGGGAGACTCCCTCGAGTCGCACGCCTTCGACACCATCAAGGGGTCGGACTATCTTGCGGACCAGGACGCCGTCGAGAGGTTCGTGGGCCTGATGCCGAACGAGATCTACCAGCTGGAGCACTGGGGGCTCCCCTGGAGCAGGAGGGAAGACGGCAGGATCGCCCAGAGGAACTTCGGAGGGTACAGCTACCCGAGGGCCACCTTCGCCGAGGACAAGGTCGGCTTCTTCGAGATGCAGACCCTCTACGACACCACCCTGAAGTACGATAACATCCACTACTATCAGGAGTGGTTCGCGACCTCGGTGCTTTCGGAGGGCGGGGAGTTCAAAGGGGTCACTGCCATAGAGAGGAAGACCGGCAACTTCTCCCAGATGCTCGGGAAGGCGGGCATCATGGCCACAGGAGGCTCGGGGAGGCTGTACAGCTTCGCCACCTACGCCTACAGCTCCACCCCCGACGGCATGGCGATGGCGTACAGGGCCGGGGTCCCTCTGAAGGACATGGAGTTCATCCAGTTCCACCCGTCCGGGCTCATCCCCTCGGGGATCCTGATCACAGAAGCGGTGAGGGGGGAAGGAGGGGTGCTGCTCAACAAGGACGGCGAACGGTTCATGAAGAAGTACGCCCCCAACAAGCTCGACCTGGCGTCGAGGGACGTCGTGTCCAGAGGGATGATGACCGAGATCGAGGAGGGGAGGGGGTTCAAGGACGAAGCCTCGGGGCTGGACTATCTGCACCTCGACCTTTCTCCCATAGGGGCGCAGGGGATCAAGGAGAGGCTCTCTCAGATCAGAGAGATCGCGATAAAGTTCAGGGGGATAGACCCGGTCGAGAGCCCTCTCCCGGTCAGGCCGGTGTGCCACTACGTCATGGGGGGGATCGACGTCGACATCGACGGGGCGACGAAGATGAAAGGGCTCTGGTCCGCCGGGGAGGCGGCCTGCGTCAGCATCAACGGCGCCAACAGGCTCGGAGCCAACTCGACCGCCGAGTGCCTCGTGTGGGGGAGGATAACGGGGGAAGAGGCGGCGAAGTACGCGGCAGGGAGACCGATGCCTGAGACCCCCGGCGACAAGGCGGCCCTCGAAGAGAAGAGGATCTTCGACGGCATATTCCACGGCAAGGGAGGGACGAACCCCTACGAAGTGAGGGACGCCCTGCAGAAGGCGATGGCGAAGGACGCGTTCGTTTACAGGACGGGGCAGGGGCTGTCGGAGGCCCTCAGGACGATAAGGGAGCTGAAGAAGAAGGACTTCATGCACTGCGAAGACAAGAGCCGGGTGTACAACACCAACCTGAGCGACGTCCTGGAGGTCGAGAGCATGCTGGACGTGGCCGAGGTCGTTGTGGCCGGCGCCCTCGCGAGGACCGAGTCCAGGGGGTCCCATTTCAGGAGGGACTTCCCGGAGAGAAACGACAAGAGCTGGCTCAAGCACACACTGGCATACCCGGGGCCGGACGGGCCGAGGCTCGACTACTCGTCGGTCAAGATTACAAGGTACCAGCCTGCGGAGAGGCACTACTAGGGGGATGGCCGTGTCCAGCGCACCGAAGGGGGCCGAAAGGGCGAAGAACCGGAGGGGGATCCGCGGGTGGCTCAACCCGTACCACTTCAACCTGGAGCGGTGGGCCTACATGTTCCAGAGGGTCACCGGGGTGGCGATACTCCTCTACCTGCTCGGGCACCTCGGGGACACCAGCTTCTTCGTGGGCGGCCCCATAGGCACCGCGCCGAGCCCATCGGGCTGGGAGTTCATAGGCAGCATCTTCGAGAACTCGTTCGGGCACCTCATACTCGTCCTCCTCGTCCTGGTCCTCTTCTTCCACGGGATCAACGGGATCCGGCTGATCCTGGCGGAGTTCGGGCTGATACTCAAGAAGCCGGGGCGGATCGAGTACCCCTACGAGGCCAGGGGGCTCGGCCTCGGCCAGAAGTACATATTCTGGCTGGGTCTGGCGGTCGCCATCATCGGGGCCGTCTGGGCCTTCCTGATCATATTCGAGGGGTGGCTATGAGAGAGTCGAGGCTGATGCTCGTGCAGTACGTCACCGCGGTCCTGGCCGTCTTCCTCGTCTCCATACACCTGCTCATGCAGGGAGTGTTCAGCACCTATGACACAGCGATATCCTTCAACAACGTCCTTTCGGTCTACCAGAACGGCCTCTACGCCACCTTCCTCGAGGCGTTGCTGCTCGTGACCCTGGTCCATGGCTTCGACGGCGTCAGGGTCATGCTGCACGAATGGAGGCAGACGGCCCCCTGGAGCAGGTGGGTGGACATCGGCACCATCCTCGCGATAGTCATCTCGGTCGGCTATGGGACGAAGACGGTGATCTCTGCGGTGTTCGGAGTGCCGGCATGACCGACGTCAGGCTGCAGGTGCAGCGGTTCAACCCGCTGACGGACGAGAAGCCCACGATGGTGGAGTACTCGGTCCCGAAGAGGGCGGGGATGACGGTCCTGGACGCCCTCCTGTACGCCCGCGACTACCTCGACCACTCGATCGCGGTCCGCTTCTCCTGCAGGCAGGCGTCGTGCGGCTCCTGCGGGATGAAGATCAACGGGAGGCCGCGCCTGGCGTGCTACACCCAGGTGGACGAGCTGGGAGCCGAGAAGGTCGTCGCCCAGCCCATGGACAACTTCGAGATAATCAAGGACCTCGTGACCGACCTCGGGTCGTTCTTCGCGAAGCACAAGGGGGTAATGCCGTACCTCATGCGCTCTGACCTGCAGGAGGTGGACCACCCGTCGGGGGAGTACATGATGAAGCCCGACGAGCTCGAGAAGGTCCTGCAGTTCACCTACTGCATAAAGTGCGGGCTCTGCACTTCTTCCTGTCCGACCATCGCCACCGACTCCCTCTTCCCCGGGCCCCAGGCCCTCGCCCAGGCCTACAGGTACCTGAAGGACGACCGGGACGAGGGAGGAAAGAAGAGGCTCGAGGCCCTGGACACCGCCCACGGGGTCTGGAGGTGCCACTACGCCGGCTCCTGCTCGGCGGTCTGCCCGAAGGGGGTGGACCCGGCCCTGGGGATACAGCTGCTGAAGCGCCACGTCCTGGGCGGGAAGGCGCCAAGGGCCGAGGGGGCAGCCGTCTGGAAGCAGGAAGCCGCACCCGCTCAGAAGCAGTGACCGTTCGGATAGGGTTATAACTCGAACAGCCGCGCAAAGGGAGGCAAGATGGCGGTGAAGGTCATGAACCCGATTAGCTGGCTGGCGAGCCGCATACCTCTGGACAGAGGAAGCCCGGAGGCGGCTGCCCTCTCGGTCCTGAAGCTGGCTTTCTGGGCCGCGCTCCTTGCACCAGTGGTGATCCTCCCCGCCTACTTCCTGCTGGTCGCCTACGGGCTCGCGCCCCCCATACACCTCCCCTCGGGCTAGGGGGAGTCCGGGTCCTCATAGTGCGCCCCCAGGTAGCCGTAGACGCCCGTCTTCAGTACCTTCATCCCGAGGAGGGCGCACTTCACCCTCGACGGCCCGAGGTCCGCGGTGCCGAGCATCTTGAAGATGTCTTCTTTTGAGACCTGCTTCACCCAGTCGAGGGGCTTCCCCTTGGCGAGCTCGGTGAGCATCGAGGCAGAGGCCTGGCTTATGGCGCACCCTCTCCCCGAGAACTTGATCTCCTCGATCTTCTGCCCGTCCCCCACCCTGATCTGCATCTCGATCTCGTCCCCGCAGAGCGGGTTGGTGTCGCGGGCGTCGATGTCGAACTTCTCCATTTTCCCGTAGTTCCGAGGGCTCCGGTAGTAGTCGAGGATGAGCTCGCGGTAGATGTCGGCCGAGCTCATAGCTTGAAGATCGACCCCGCCTTCTCGAGCCCCGCCTTCAGGGCGTCGACGTCGTCGTAGGAGTTGTAGACGTGGAAGCTCGCCCTGCTGGTCGCGGCGACGTCGAGCCACCGCATGAGGGGCTGGGCGCAGTGATGCCCGGACCTGATGGCGACCCCCTCCTCGTCGAGTATCGTCGCCAGGTCGTGGGGGTGGACGTCCCCGAGGTTGAACGAGATGACCCCGCCCCGCTTCGCCGGTTCGGCCGGGCCGTAGAGGCTGAACCCCTTGACCTTCGCCAGGGACTCGAGGGCATACTTGGTGAGCCGGACCTCGTGCTCGCGGACCTTATCCATGCCGATGGCCGTCAGGTAGTCCACGGCCGCGCCGAGCCCGATGGCGTCGGCGATGTTGACGGTCCCTGCTTCGAACTTGTAGGGGACGTCGTTCCAGGTCGCGTGGTCCAGGAAGACCTCCCTGATCATCTCCCCCCCTGCCTGGAACGGGTCCATCTCCTCGAGCAGCTCCTTCCTTCCCACCAGGGCCCCGATCCCGGTCGGGCCAAGCATCTTGTGGCCGGAGTAGGCGTAGAAGTCACACCCGATGGCGCTGACGTCGACCGGCATATGCGGCACGGACTGGGCCCCGTCCACGACCGTGGTCGCCCCCGCGGCCCTGGCCTTCGCGCAGATGGTGCGGACGTCGTTTATGGTCCCGAGGACGTTCGAACAGTGGGTCACGGCCACCAGCCTCGGGGACTCTCCGAGGAGGGCTTCTAGCTGGCCCATGTCGAGGGTCCCGTCCCTGTTGAGCCCGACGAACTTCAGACTGGCCCCCTTGCTCTTCGCGAGCAGCTGCCAGGGGACGATGTTGCTGTGGTGCTCCATCAGAGTGGTCACCAGCAGGTCTCCCTTCTTCACGTTCTTCTCCCCCCAGGCGAAGCGGACCAGGTTGGTGGCTTCGGTCGTCCCCCTGACGAAGACCAGCTCCTTCGAGCGCGCACCGACGAACTTCGCCGCCTTCTCCCTGGAGGCCTCGTAGGCAGCCGTGGCCTCTTCCCCGAGGGTGTGGACTGACCTGTGAACGTTGGAGTTGTACCTGGCGTAGTAGTCGACGAGGGCGTCTATCACCGACTGCGGCTTCTGGGCCGTAGCCGCGTTGTCAAGGTAGACCAGCCTCTTGCCGTGGACCGTCCTCCTCAGGATGGGGAAGTCGGCCCGGAGCTTCTCCACGTCGATCGCTTCCGTCTTCAGCAACTTTGACTTCAGAGTCGATCTTCCCCTCTTAAAAGAAATCCCTAAACTTCGACAAGGATCATGTCCCCTTCCGTCCTGACGTTGAAGCGCTCCAGAGGGACGGTCGCCGGCGGGTTGATGACCCGCCCGGTCTTGAGTTCGAACTGCGAAAGGTGGAGCGGGCAGACGATCCTGTCCTCGATCACGAAGCCCAGCCCCAGGTCAGTCTCCTGATGGGTGCAGACGCCGCTCACGGCCGACACCTCCCCTCCGATCTTCGACAGCAGTATGTGCTTGCCATTCAGGTCGGCCGTGGAGACCGACCCTTCGGCCAGATCGGAGGCTTTCATGGCGGGAAGGAACTCTCCCAACGGCATCTACCGATACTTGTAGTGCCGCTCGAAGATGTCCTCTGTCTCCTTGACCTCGGGGGTGAGCTCGCCGGTCTCCGCCAGCAGGGTCTCCCGGTCGACGAGCCGCCGCTTCTCGCCGTGCCACTTGCCCTCGATCATGAACCTGGCCCCCTCCCTCGTCTGTTCGATGGGGACCCTCGAAAGGACCGGCTCGAAGAACCCCAGGACCACCGTCTTCTTCGCCTCGTCCGGGGCCAGCCCCCTGGCCTCCAGGTAGAAGAGCTGCTCCTCGTCTATCTGGGCGACGGACGCGGAGTGGGTGGCCCTCACCTCGTTGTTGTCTATCTCGAGGCTCGGTACGCCGTCGGACCTCGCGGTCCTGTCGAGGATCATGGCGTGGTGCGCCAGGTACGACTTCGAGTTCTTGGCGGCGTTGACGATCTTGATCATCCCCTTGAATATCGACTGCGACTCTCCCTTCAACACACCTCTGGCCTGGGTCGACCCGGTCGAGTCCGGGGAGTTGTGGATCAGGTTGGTTTCGTAGTCGTACTTCTGCTTCCCGTCGGTGAAGAATATCTCGAACCCTTCGGCGAAGGAGCCCCTCCCGTTCAGGAGGAAGTTGGTCCTCGACCTTTCAAGGGCGGCCCCGAGGGAAAGGGAGCTGACGGTCGCCCTGGCGTCGTTGGAGATCCCGACCCCGCGGTTGGACACGTGGGTGGTCTGGTAGTCGAGGAGCTGGATCGAAGAGAAGTCGACGTGCGAACCCGGCCTCGCCAGGACCTCGGTGGTCGACGCCACGAAGGCCGGCGACGGCTGGCCCTTCGAATAGAGCTCTTCGAGGTAGACGAGCCTGGCCTGCTCTTCTGCGATGACGAAGGTCTGCTCCACGACGGAGGTCCTCGGCGAGTCCAGGAGGAGCATCCTCCTGAGGGGGCGCTCCAGGGTGACCCCCGCCGGGACCCGGACGAAGGCCCCACCGTTGAAGAAGGCGTTGACGAAGGCGGCGAACTTGTCCCCCTCGGACTTCACGAGCCGGCCCTCGATGAGCTTCCTGACCTTCCCTTCTTCGCTCCTGAGCGCCTCGTGGAAAGACGTCAGGGTGACCCCCGCGGACGCCAGCTCCCTGCTCAGCTCGGTGTGCACCTGGGTCTCGTTCCCCTGAAGCATGATGTCGCTCTCCTTCCCGGTCAGGAAGTCCTTGAAGAAGGTCCGGAAGTCGATCTCGGAGGTCCCGGGGACGAGCCTGAACCCATCCAGCGGGAAGTTGAAGGTGGGGACGTACTTCGTGTAGAGGGGGTTTTTCTCCGGCGGGAGAGCCGAGAACTGCCTGAAGGCTTCGAGCCTCGAGTCTGTGAGCCAGGACGGCTCGTGCAGGGACGAGGAGATACTCCTGACGAGGTCCTCGTCGAACGAGGAAACCGCGGTCTGGGACAAGGTCGCTCTGGGCCCCTTCGCACCGACCTATCCGACGGCGTTGGTCATTTCCAGCGACATGAGGCGGTTGAACTCCACTGCGTAGGTCATGGGGAGCTCCTTCGCGAACGGCTCCATGAAGCCGTTCACCACCATGCTGAGGGCGTCCCCTTCGGAGATCCCCCTGGCCATCAGGTAGAACAGCTGCTCCTCCCCGACCTTCCCCACGCTCGCTTCGTGGGTGACCGTGGCGTCGTCCTCCTGGATCTCCATGTAGGGGTAGGTGGCGGTGGTGCTGATGGGGTCCACGAGCAACGCGTCACATCTGACCGTCGCCTTCACGTTCTTGGCCCCCTTGGCTATGTGGAGGAGGCCCCGGTAGGCGGTGTGCCCTCCCCCCTTCGATACGGAGCGGGAGATGATCTTGGAGGTGGTGTCCTTCGCGAGGTGGATGGCCTTGGCGCCCGTGTCCTGAACCTGGCCCGGCCCTGCGTAGGCTACGGAGATGATGTCTGCCTTCGCCCGCGGGCCCAGGAGGTAGACTGAGGGGTACTTCCTCGTGAGCTTCGACCCGCCGTTGAAATCGACCCAGGAGACCGTCGCGTCCTCGTGGGCGTGCGCCCTCTTCGTCACCAGGTTGAGGACGTCTCTGGACCAGTTCTGTAGGGTGGTGTACTTCACCATGGACCCCTTCCTCGCAATGATCTCGACTATGGCGGAGTGGAGGGACTGGGCGGAGTAGACGGGAGCCGAGCAGTTATGGACGGCGAACCCCTTCACGAGGTAGCTCTCGTCTTTTTCGACGCCGATGTTGTAGACCCGCCCGTTGTACGGCTCGGATAGAATCTTCTTGATCGGGACAAGGAACCTGTTGCCCTTCCGCCTTACCGCGCTCCATTTCTTGTCCTCTGTGTACTCCAAGTTGTACTGGTCGCCTCTCACAACCTTCCTTCCCAGAATCGTGCCCTCGGACCCCTTGCGCAGGTTGATGTTCGAATACATCCCCGCCCTCGCAAGGATCTCCTGGATCTGGAACGCGAGCAGTCTGCTTGCTGTCGACGCGCGTATCATCAGCGAATTCCCCTTCTTCGTGTGCCTGTTTCCATCCCCTTCGAGGTAGTACCTGAGAAGAAGCATCTGGCGTTCTGATGGAAGCTGCATCATGCGTTCAGAGAGCGCCTTGGCAGAGGCGCCCGAGCCACCGTTCGACCTGCAGAACTCTGTCAGCGGCTTGGAGTATGAGCCGACCACATAGTACTTCCCGCGCGACTTTTGCAGGCTCGCTCTTTCACCCAGGGAATGAATCAGTCGTAGCAGTTCGTCGGCAAGCCTCTTCTCTTTTGCAGATTTTCCGAAGCTGAAATGCAGGTAGTCCCTATCGAGCGCGGTGTTGTAGGAGACCCCGCCTTCGGCCAGATAGATCCCGAGGATCTTCAGCAGCGCGTCGGATATCAGTGGATCGTCCTTCGTTTCTGTCGGGGCAACGTAAACGATGAAGTCGCCCACTTCGAGTCTTCCTGCTTCGATGAACTGCGGCTCGGTAGCCCTGAGCTTCGATGTGGAAGCCTCCGGAAGCCCCCCGTTCCTGCTCTTCCTGATCGTCACTCGGCTTCTCTTGACCGCCAGGACCGGATGCTCGGGCGTAAGCTTGAAGGCGCTTGCGCTTGACTGGGGGACGATGGTCAACATCTGGCCGTCGTGAGGATGGACGTAGGTGTCTGTCACGGCCTGCCTCCTTCCTTCGTGGGTCACGACAAGCTCCTGGCGCGTAATGCCTTCGATTGATTTCAGAGAATGCCCCTTGCTCACGAGTTCGTCCGCTGGGAGACACCCTTCATTATACGAGACTTCGCTATATGGCTCCGCAACTATCAGAGTCCTTTCGAATTGTCCCATCTTTCTTTCGTTTATTCTGAAGTATGCTTGCAGTATCATCGGGACCTTCACCCCCTCGGGGACATAGACGAAGGAGCCAGCGCTCCAGACCGCGGTCTGCAGGGCGGCGATGTAGTTGTCCTGGAATGGCACCACGGTCCCGAAGTACTTCTTCATGATTTCCGGATACTGCTTCAGGGCGGTCACGGTGTCCGTGAACACCACCCCCTGCTTCTCGAGCTCGCCCTGGATGCTGTGGTATACAGCTTCTGACTCGTACACGGCTCCCACGCCCGCGAGGAACTTCTTCTCCGCCTCGGTGATCCCGAGCTTGTCGTAGGTCCTCTTGATGTACTCTGGGAGCTGGTCCCAGGAGTCGACTGCCTTCGCTGTCGGCCTGGCGTAGTAGTAGAAGCTCTGGAAGTCGATGTCTGCCAGCTCCGGCGCCCAGGCCGGAGGCTTCAGGTTGAGGAAATGCTTCAGGGCCTTCATCCTGATCTGCTCCATCCAGGCGGGCTCGTCGTGGAGCCGGACGATCTCCTGGACGACCCTCTCGCTCAGCCCATTTATCCCCTGGACAGCGTAGGATTCGACAGGGTCGCTGAAGCCGTACTTCTCCTTGTAGTCATCCGTGACGATGTCGGTCTTTGAGCTCAATCCCGTCTCACGCTCGGATATAACATAGGTTATTTTGCTCGTTAAAAGGGTTATGGGGTCGACTGGGCGACCTGCTCCTCCTCCTTGTACCCCTGAATCCAGGTGTACCCTTTCTCCTCCAGGAGCCTGGACAAGTCTTCCCCGCCCGATTCGATGATCCTCCCCTGGTACATCACGTGCACGAACTGGGGCTTGACGTACTTCAGTATCCTCTGGTAGTGCGTGATCAGCAGGGCCCCGGTCTGAGGCCCCGACACTTTGTTGATCCCCTCGGCCACTATCCTCAGGGCGTCGATGTCGAGCCCCGAGTCGGTCTCGTCAAGGACGGCGAACTTCGGCTGCATCAGGGCCATCTGCAGTATCTCGGCCCGCTTCTTCTCGCCCCCCGAGAACCCCTCGTTCAGGTACCGGTTGAGGAAGGACTCGTCCATGCTGAGCATCTTCAGCTTCTCGGCCACGACTTCCCTGAACTCGAAGATCGTCGGCGTCTCAGACCCCGGCGGTCTGGAGTTGTTGTAGGCCGCCCTGAGGAACGAGAACATGCTGACCCCCTGCACGCTGACCGGGTACTGGAACGCCAGGAACAGCCCCTTCTTCACCCTCTTGTCGGGGGCCACGCCGACCAGGCTTTCCCCGTCGATGGACATCTGCCCGGAGGTGACCTGATACTTCGGGTGCCCCATCAGGGTGTAGGCCAGGGTGCTCTTTCCAGAGCCGTTGGGCCCCATGAGGGCGTGGGTCTCTCCCTGGTTGATCGTCAGGTCGACCCCTTTCAGGATCTCCTTGCCTTCGACGGAGGCGTGGAGGTCTTTTATCTCGAGTTTCATTCTTCGCTCGCCGCGACTTCCCATCGTATTTAAGTATTATAACATATGTTATCGATGTCAGGAGGACCAGCGGCTTGCAGCCTTCCTGGCGACCGCTTCGAGGAACTCCCTGTCCAGCGAAGAGAACGCGTCCAGCTGGTCTCCGTCGACGTCGATCTCGCCCACGACCGAGTCCTGGTTGAATATGGGCACCACGATTTCCGATCTCGTGGACAGGAAGCACTGGAGGTACCTCGGGTCCTTGCTGACGTCGGAGACGATCTCCGTCTTCCCTGCCTTCGCAGCGAAGCCGCACACCCCCTTCCCGATCGGTATCCGGACGTGCTCGGTGGCTGCCGGGCCGGACCAGGCGTCGAGGACGAGTTCGCCCCCGGCCACAGCGTAGATCCCGACCCAGGTGTAGCTCGGTACCTCCGAGTTCAGCAGCCTGACTATGGCCTCCAGTGCGTCCTTCCCCCTCAGGCTCCCGATGTCCGAGTCCAGCTTCACAAGGAGCTCCTTCGCCTGCTCCCTGCTGAGCCGGGTGACGGTTGCTTTCAAAGACTCGATTCGCCCTCGACGGGAGTTATTTATCTCCGACCCCTTTTCAGTTGGGGTTCTCTATCAGATACTTGTAGACGAGCCCTGCCAGCGCTCCGCCGACCAGCGGGCCGATCAGGTAGATGTACCAGTATCCCGGGAAGAAGCCTCCCGCGATCATCGGGCCATAGGCCCTCGCCGGGTTCATGGCAGCCCCCGTGAGGTTCCCGGCGACGAGCACGTCCGCGACGACCGCGAGCCCGATCCCGAGTCCACCTATCTTCGGCGCCCTCGAATCGACCGCAGTGCCGTAGACCGCAAAGACCAGCACGAAGGTGAGGAGGGCTTCTATGGCCATCCCCTGCCACGAGTTCAGGACCCCGCTGAGGGTGGGGGAACCCCATTCGACGACGTTCCCCATGGCCGAGGGGAAGGAGACGACCAGGGCCGCCCCGGCCAGGGTCGCCCCGGCCAGCTCCGCTATCACGTACGGAATCAGGTCCCTCGACGGGAGCTTCTTTCCGGCCCAGAGCCCCACGGCGACGGCCGGGTTGAGGGCCCCGCCTGAGATCCCCATGGTGGCCGAGACGGCCACGGCGAGCCCTATCCCGTTGGCGAAGGCCGCGACTAGGATGCCGACCCCCGAGGCAGGGCTCAGCAGGCTGGATGTGCCCACCGCCGACCCTGCGCCCACGAGGACGAACACGAACGTGCCGACGAGTTCGGCGGCCAGCTTCTTTGATAATCTGACAGGCGCAGACAAAACGTCCGAGCACGGCGCGAAGCTGACCGCACTTAAGAATTATCTCCGGGGCCGAACTGTCGCAGACCCCTTTCATCTGACGACAATCCTAATATACCCCACTTGGTTGTATACCTCCGATTCGAATGTCTGCAACTGGCCAACCGGTCATAATTCTGAAGGAGGGTTCCGGAGAGTCGAGAGGGAGAGAGGCTCAGAGGAACAACATCTCGGCCGCGAAACTGATCGCGGAGGTCGTCAAGAGCTCACTGGGGCCCCGAGGGATGGACAAGATGCTGGTGGACTCGATGGGAGACGTCACGATAACCAACGACGGGGCGACGATGCTGAAGGAGCTCGACGTCCAGCACCCGGCGGCGAAGATGATGGTGGAGATCAGCAAGGCGACGGACAACGAGGTTGGGGACGGGACGACCTCGGCGGTCGTGGTCGCAGGTTCCCTCCTCGAGAAGGCGGAGGATCTGATCAACAAAAACGTCCACCCGGTGGTAGTGGTGGACGGATACTCGAGGGCCGCCGAGAAGGCGCAGCAGATCCTCGAGGAGATAGCAGAGAAGGTGGACCCGGAGAACAGGGCGGACATCCTCAAGGTCGCCAACACCAGCATGCTGACCAAGCTCGTCAACGAGGACTCCCCCCACCTCGCAGGGATAGTGGTGGACGCCATCCTCCAGGTGGCTGAGAAGAGGGACAGCGGGTTCAAGGTCGACATCGACAACGTGAAGGTCGAGAAGAAGCCGGGCGGGGCGCTAACCGACACCCAGATGATAAGGGGGATAGTGCTCGACAAAGAGGTCGTCCACTCGGGGATGCCGAAGAAGATAGAGGAAGGGAAGATCGCCCTTGTGAACTCGGCCCTGGAGATCGAGAAGACAGAGTTCTCGGCAGAGATCAGGATCAACGACCCGCAGCAGATGCAGCAGTTCATGGACGAGGAGACCAGCATCCTCAAGGGGATGGTCGACAAGGTCCAGGCAGCCGGGGCCAACGTCCTCATCTGCCAGAAGGGGATCGACGACCTGGCCCAGCACTTCCTCGCCAAGGCGGGGATACTCGGGGTGCGGAGGGTGAAGGAGTCGGACATGACGAAGCTCGCAAAGGCGACAGGGGCCAGGATAGTCACCAACCTCGACGACCTGACCACCAAGGACCTCGGATACGCCAAGCTGGTCGAAGAGAGGAAGCTCGAGGAGGACAAGTGGGTCTTCGTCGAAGGGTGCAAGAACCCCAAGGCCGTGACGATCCTGGTCAGGGGAGGGACCCAGAGGATCGTCGACGAGGCCGAGAGGGCCCTTCACGACGCCATAATGGTGACGAAGGACGTGGTCGAACTCCCGGCGGTCGTGGCAGGGGGAGGCGCCCCTGAGGAGGAGGTGTCCGTGCAGCTCCGCAACTGGGCCCAGAAGCTCACAGGGAGGGAACAGCTGGCAGCCCTGAAGTTTGCCGACGCCATGGAGAGCATCCCGCTGACGCTCGCGGAGAACGCAGGGATGGACCCCATCGACACCCAGGTCGACCTGAGGGCAAGGCATGGCAAGGAGGGGAAGTGGTACGGGGTCGACGCCCTGAACGGGAAGGTGGCCGACATGTACTCGAAGTCGGTCTGGGAGCCCCTGGCGGTCAAGCTGCAGATACTGCGCGCGGCGACCGAGGCTGCTTCGATGATACTCAGGATCGACGACGTCATAGCGTCGAGCAAGATGAAGGCGCCGGCCGGGCCTCCGGGCGGCGGAGGCGGCATGGGTGGCATGGGCGGCATGCCCCCGATGTGACAGCCTAGACCAGTTCCACTTTCGGATAGGACCTGCCGGACCGCATCGCCTTATCGTAGAGCATGCTGGCTACGGCCACGTCTTCCAGGGCGGCCCCCCCGGACTTGAAGAGGGTCCGGCCGCTCGGCCTGCTCTTCCCGGCCACCACCGCGGACAGCTCGACGGCCGACCCCCAGGAGAAGGTCCCGGCCTCGGCGGCTCTGATCAGGTCTCCGTACTCCACCTTGGCCTGGGGGAGGTCGTCGACCACGACCGCCCCGAACCCGCCCACGGCGGAAGGGTCCGCCTCCGAATGGGCAGGGTGGTTGCTCCCGCACAGGTTGAGAAGAGAGACCGAGCCCAGCATCTTCCCCGTAAGGAACGGCTCCTTCGACGACGTTATCGCCGCAGCCAGGTCGGCGTCCTTGAGCGCGAGCTCAGGAGAGTCGAAGGCGGACGCGCCGTATCCCCTGCCGGAGAGGGCGTCTACGAAGGCGTCGCGGTGGCTCCTGTTCGGGCTCCAGACGCGCACCGCGTCCAGGGACATCACGGAGCCGAGGGCCAGGACCTGGGTGAGGGCCTGCTTCCCCGACCCGAAGATGGCGACCGAGCCGGAGGAGCGGCGGTAGAGATGACTGGCGGCCACCCCGGTGGCTGCCCCGGTCCTGTACCTCCCGATGACGTCGGCGCCCATCACCGCAAGTGGGATGGACGTGGAACCGTCGAAGAGGAGGAAGACGGGCTTCGCGCCTCCCCTCGACGACATGTACGCCTTGAGGCCCCCCCTCCCCAGATACGCCAGGTTCGAGTGCATCACGTTGAGGAGGGAGTCTCTCCCCCTCGACCTAGTCCTCATCAGGTTCGAGACCTCCCCTCCCCCCTGCCGGCGGAAGGCCTCTTCCACTGCGGATACGACCTCCTTCATCTCGATGAGGTCCTGGACGTCTTTCTCGGACAGTGCTAGCGTCAATTGGTCAGGCTTCTTCCTTGCGCTCTTCGGTCTCGGGCTTCCCCCACCGTCCCACCTTCGGAAGGGACTTCGTCCTGAAGAGGGCCATCCCCTGCTGGTAGCGCTGGAGTTCGACCTCGAGGAACCTTATGTCGGACACCAGAGAAGCGGACGCCTTCTCGGTCCCCTTCTTCCCAGTGAGCTCTGCGAGCTTCGCCTTCTTGTCGCCCACCATCTTCGAAAGAAGCTGCTCGTATTCGGTGGTCATCGCGGAGTTGAACGCGCCCCCTTCGAAACTATAAAGGGATTGCCCGGAAGCGTGGGGGGGATGCGGCCGCAGCTCTTCTTCGGGGGCCTGCTGGTCGCGCTCATGGGATTGGGGTTCTTCGTGCTGGCGCTCCCTTTCGCCTATTTCTGGAGCATCCCTTTCGGGGTCGCAGGGGTCGTGATGATGGTGGCCAGCAATTTCCTCCCCGAGACGGAGGGCCCGGTGAGACCCCCCGAAGGGTGCAGGTTCTGCCCCTACTGCACAACCCCCGTCCCGTTGAGCTCAGAACGGTGTCCGCACTGCAACGGAGTCCAGCCGAGGTAGGGGGAGAAGGTTGAGCAGAGCGACGCGGATCGCCGAAGGAAGGGCCCTGGCGAGGGATGTGGTGGAGTTCAGGGGGCACCCTATGGTAAGGTCCAGCCACCCCACCACCATCGAACTGACCACGGAAGGGTATCTCACCGAGAACGGGGAATGCATCATCGGCGTCGGCGCTGCCAAGGGGTGCGCCGGGCTGAGCGACGCGGTGAAGGAGCGCCTCCAGACGGAGGGCTCGACGGTCACCTTGAGGGTAGTGGTGGGGGCGCTCTCTTTCCAGTTCAGGGCCCAGGGAGACCCGCGGCTCGCCCTTTCGGACCCTCACGACATGGTCGTCCGGAAGAGCGACTACGTCAGCGGCAGGACCCTGGCAGTCCGGGCAGACGCGTCGTCGAGGGACCTGCCGAGGGAGATGGTCAGACTGCTGAAGAACCCGGCCACCAGGGGCAGGCTCGAGATCGAGGTAGGGTGAAGTTGGCCAGATACACGGCGGTGGCGTTCACCATGCAGGCGCTCGTGAAGTATCACGGGCTCAGGGACTGGAAGCTCAGGCTTCCATATCACGACAGCATATCCGTCAACACGACGACCATGAAGACCGAGGCAACCATCGACGGCGCGGGCAGGGGCGGGGTGTTCACGGAGGGGAGGGCCAACGATTCAGCCAACTCGCGGCTGCAGGAGGTGGTCGCCAGGCTCGCGCCGAAACGGAAGGTCGCCGACTTCCGCATCGACAGCCGCAACGTCCCGGCCGGGAGCGCGAAGGGGATCGGGTACTCGTCGTCCGCCGGCGCCGCTCTGACCCTCCTGGCCCACAGGCTGCTGGTGGGCGAGGACCACGACCTCACCGCCCTTTCGCGGACGGCGCGGCTCTTCGCCGCGTCAGCTTCGAGGTCTCTGGTGGGAGGCTTCTCGAGGCTCTATGCCGGGAAGGACGACGAGGGCACCTATGCGGAACGGTTCGCCGACGGGAAGGACATGGACCTCAGGATGGTCATAGTCCCGCTCTCTTCCAGGGTCAAGACGGAGGACGCCCACAAGGAAGTCCTCACGTCTCCGTTCTTCAAGGCGCGGGTCGAGTCGGCGCAGAAGCGGTGCGAAGAGATGCAGAAGGCGATCCTTGGCAACGACCTCGGCGCCCTGGGGAGCCTCGCAGAGAAAGACACCCTCGAGCTTCATGCCCTCACCATGACGGGGGAGGGGGGGATGATGATAATGTCGGAGGACTCGCTCCGGATCATCAGCAAGGTCAGGGAGCTCCGGGGCTCAGGAGTGAAGGCGTACTTCTCCATGCAGACCGGGCCCTCGGTCTTCGTCAACACCGACGACAGGGGAGAGAAGACGGTCCTGCAGGCGATTGAGAAGCTGGGGTACAAGGCGTACCTCTCGGGGGTCGGCGGCGAGGCGTCCCTGGTGTGACCAGGACGAAGGACGTACGCACCTACATCGAGGAGCTCGAGAAGACAAAGGAAGGGAGGACGGAGCAGGTGAAGGAAGGACTGGAGATCTACATCAGCCTCTGGCGGAAGGCGATGGATAGAGGGGTCGTGGCAGCCACCGACGGGGTCGACGACGCCCTGGCGAAGATCGAAAGCGCAGGCGGCCTCTACGTGGCGGCCGGAGAGTAGGGGACCTACCTCAGGGCTTCGCCGCCGTCGAGGACGAGGACCTGCCCTGTCATGAAGCTCGACTCCTCGCTCGCGAGGAAGAGGGCCAGGCGGGCGGCCTCAGTCGGTCTGCCGAACCTCTTCAGGGGGATCGCCCCCCTGTATGCCTCGACCTGGGACCTGTCCAGCCAGTCCACCCAGGTCGTCTCGAACGAGCCGAACGCCATGCAGTTGACCCTGATCTTCGGAGCCAGCATCTTGGCCATCATCCGCGTCATCGAGACCACGGCCCCCTTCGCCGACGCGTAGACCAGCCCCTCGGTGTCCCCGACCAGGGCGGGAGTCGAGGCCACGTTCACCACCGCCGAACCGTCCTTCATGAGCTCCGCCGCCCCCTGGGTGCATAGGAATGTGCCGAAGGCGTCTACCGCGAACACCCGCTGCCACATCTCGAGCTTGGTCTGTGCGAGGGTGAGGTTCCAGAGGCTCCTGTCGGAGAGCCCCGCGTTGTTGACGAGTATGTCCAGCCCCCCGGCCTTCTCCTTGATTTCGCCGAACATCGCTGCCACGCTCGACGGGTCTGATACGTCTCCGTGGACCGCGAACGCCTTTCCGCCCGACTTCCTGATCGAGGCCAGGACAGGTTCGTCATGGGGGGCGGCCGGCCGGTGGCTGAGAGCCACCGTGGCTCCCTCCTTCGCGAAGAGCTTCGCGATCTCGGCGCCGATCCCCTGGGACGACCCTGTGACAAGGGCCCTCTTGCCCTCAAGCCTCAAACGCTCCCAAGCGGCCGTCTCCCTGACTTAAGGGTTCGAGGCTATGGCCTCGGAGCCCGCTCTCTCGCGGTGGTGCCGGCCGAATACTGCTTGAGGAACCTTATGTTGAAGAGCGAAGCCTTGGCCGAGTTCCTGACCATCTCGTCCGTGTCGGACGCCGCCTTCACCAGCACATCTTCGGAGTCTGGGCTCCCCACAGAGCCGAGGGCCGCGGCCGACTCGTGTCTCACTATGGGGTCCCTGTCGTCGATGACCGCCCTGGCCAGCGCCTCGTTCCCCTCGGAGAGCCCGATCTGCCCCAGAGAGAAGGCAGCTTCGTGCCTCACCAGGGGGTCGGGGTCGTGCAGAAGCACGTCCGAAAGAGCCGGCACCGACTTCTCCCCTCCGACCTCCGCAAGCATGCAGACCGCGTGGACCCTGAGCACCAGGCTGGGCTCGGTCTTCAGGACTCTGATGAAGTAGGATTCGTCCTTCTTCTCCCACGCCTCTTCCATCCCTTTCATGATCTTCATGGCGCGGGCCTCGTCGTCGACGATGGTGCCCGTGTACATCGGTGCGTCGCCGGACGGATTCGCTCTATAAACAGAGCGGAGGGGAGAGCCGAGCTCACGTCACGGCAGGAGGACGATCTTGCCCCGGACGTCCCGAGACTCGAGCATCTGATGCGCCTCCCGGGCCGAGGAGAGAGGGAGCTCGCTCTGGATCGATGGGCTGAGCTTTCCCTCGGCTTGCAGCGAGAGGACCTTCTCGACTTCCGCCTTCGATTGGCCGTAGGTCCCCATGATGCTGGTCTCGTCGGAGTATGTCCGGCGGACGTCGACCTCCGACTTCGGACCGGACGTGAGCCCCAGGGTGAGCATCCTCCCTCCCCTGGCGAGACAGTCGATGCTCTTCCCCCAGGTGTCTCCGCCGACATGGTCGAACACCACCGATGCCCCCACCCCGTCCGTCAGCGAGCGGACGCTCTGTACGATGTCCTGCGTCTTGTATTCGACCACATGGTCGGCCCCCAGGGACTTCACGAACCGGGACTTCCTCTCGTCTCCGACGGCCGCTATGACGGCGGCCCCCCGAAGCTTCGCGATCTGAACCGCAGCGTGGCCGAGGCCCCCGGCGGCCCCCCAGATCAGGACGGTGTCTTCGGGACCCACGTTCGCCTTGGATACGAGGCCCCTCCATGCGGTTCCAAAGTCCACCGGCATGGCGGCGGCTTTCTTTGGATCAATCCCCTCTGCTGATACCAGATTGGCGACCGGGACCTTCACGTACTGAGCGTACCCGCCGTCAGCGGCTATGCCGACGAACCCCCGGGCGAGGCAGAGGTTCGGCGAGCCCCGTCGGCAGTGGATGCACGTCCCGTCCGCAAGGACCGGGTATACGACGACCCGGGAGCCCGCCTGAGCGCCGTCCGTGTCTGGCCCCACCGATTCGACCGCCCCGGCGATGTCGGTCCCAAGGATGTGCGGGAGCGCGGTCTTGTACCTCCCGCTCCGGGCCCAGATGTCGAGTCTGTTGACCCCGCACGCCTCCACCCGCACAAGTGCCTCCCCCCTCCCGGGGGACGGGGTGGGCGCATCTTCGTAAGCGAGGACTTCGGGACCGCCGGTCGAGTGGAAGCGTATGGCCTTCAAGGGCTGGGAAGTCCGATGGATGATATCAGAGCGGCGCGACCGCCTTGGTCGACGGCTTCGGCCTCGAGGCGGCGGTGAACACAAGGACGATCACCAGGTTGATGGCCAGGGCCGTGGCGCCTATGAAGAACAGACCCAGAGGGCCCGTGTTGTAGAACGACGTCTGCCAAGTCGAGAATGCCGGGTTCTGCGCGTACTCCATCAGGCCGACCCCTGCTATCTCGCTTACCACCAGGCCTGCGATGAGTCCGTTCTTGTTCAGCCTGCTCGTGACAAGGCCCCCGAACAGGGCAGGGAGGGTCTGCACGATCAGAATCCCGCCGAAAAGCTGCAACTGAATCGCGTAGGTGGTGTTCACCACAAAGACGAACGCGAGAGCCAGGAATTTGAAGGCGACCGAAGACCACTTCGCGATCTGGGTCTCGCCCGCTGCGCTCAGGTTCGGCCTGAACTCCTTGACTATGTTCCTCGTCAGAAGGTTGGCCTGGGATATCGCCATGATCGCGGCAGGGACCAGCCCCCCGATGAATATTCCAAGGAAGGCGATCCCGGTCGCCCAGCTGGGGAGCACGGTCTGGATGAGGCCAGGTACAACCAGCGTTCCGCTCCCTCCCAACGACTTCACGAGGGCCATCGCCGCCGGGTTCCCGTAGATCATGACCCCGAACAGAGCAAGCAGCGCGAGGCCTACACCGTAGACCGGAAGGAGGGCGGTGCTCTTCCGAACCTTCTCAGCGTCCTGCCCGCTCAGGACGCCATTGATCGCGTGGGGATAGAGGTAAAGGGCCAAGGCGCTGACGAGGAAGATGCTCCAGTAGGCGTTCTGGAGGGTGGGGGCGAGGGTGTCGTACGCAGGTTTGGCCGTGAACCCTGACCCGAGCCCCCCTGTCGAAGCGGCAACCACGGCTATCACAGCGATTATGCTCCCAAAGATCAGTATGTCCTTCAGGACAGCCGTGAGCGTGGCTCCCCTGAGACCGCTCGTGTAGGTGAAGGCTGCCAGGACTATGAACGCCACGATCAACGAGACCTCCGAGACCGTGTTCACGTCGCCGATCCCGGCCAGCATGACGTTCAGGACAGCCTGCATGCCGACAATCTGAAGCGCTATGTAGGGGAGCTCTGCCACTATCCCGACGATCGCTATCAGGATGGCCAAGGTCGAGCTGTTGAAGGTCCCCTTGACGAAGTCAGCTCCTGTGATGTACCCCTTCTCGTGGGAAACCCTCCAGAGCCTTGGCATGAAGAGGAGCGCGATGCCGAAGGTCAGCGCGACGTACGGCACCGCGAAGAAGTAGATGGAGCCCTTCGCGAAGACGCCCGACGGGACGGCGATGAAGGTATACGCGGTATAGAGGTCTGCGCCCACCAGGAACCAGACCAGGTAGGTGCCCAGCCTCTTCCCCGCGAGAGCCCACTCGCCCAGGTTGTTCAGGTCCCCCTTCCTCCAGCGGCCGCCGAAGAATCCGAGGGCGACGAACACGACGAAGAGGGCCAGGAACGCCACGACTCCGTCAGTAGCGAGCATCCTAGCTCTTCCTCCCGATCAAGAGGGCAGCCGCGTAGAACAGCACCGCGCTGAGGGCGAGCCACACGGTCTGGTACCACCAGAAGAACGGGACCCCGCCCCATTCGGGGTTCACGGTGTTGTAGGTTGGGATCGCAAAGTACACTACGAATGGAATGATTATCAGGACGGCGGCAATGATGTCTTTCGACTTCACGCGCACCGGTCACATGCGAATATTATTATATAAATCTGACCAGAAACCCGCAAAAGGTGTAACGACTATAATGGGCCCGAAGGGGCGCGCTCAGTCGGGGGGGAGGGCTTCCTCCTTGCCCTCCATCATCCCGCGGTAATAGCGCCCGGTCGTCCTCCGCGTGAAGTAGTAGTCGTAGAGCGACTCGTGCTCGGCTTCCAGCCCCATGAGGTATTCGTGGAGCCTCTGCGCAGCCTCTCTCCCCTTCGACATCGCCCTGACGACCAGGCTCTCCCCTGTCACCACGTCCCCCCCTGCGAAGACCCCCTGCATGGAAGTCATGCCGTGGTCGTCCGTGGCGATGCCCCCCTTGGGACCCGCCCGGATTCCTGCCTTCCTCTGGAGGAACGAGTTGGGCCCCCTTCCTATGGCGATTATCACCGAGTCGCACTCCAGGTCCACGGTCTCTCCCGTGGGGACAGGGCTCCTCCTCCCGCTCGAGTCGACGTCGCCCAGCTTCATCACCGACATCGTCGCCCTGACGACCTTCCCGTCCTTCCCGTCGTACGCCTTCGGGGCGAGGAGGAACCTCAGCCGGAGCCCCTCTTCCTTCCCCTCATCGATCAGGATCTCGTCGACCGGCATCTCGGCTTCGGTCCTCCGGTAGACGATGGTGACCTCCCCCCCGGTGAGCCGCAGCGCGGTCCGGGCACAATCCAGGGCGCTGTCCCCTCCGCCTATCACGAGCACCCGCTTTCCGAGGCTGTAGGTCGGCGCTTCGAGGTACCTTTCCACCCCGCCCACGAAGACGTCCTCGAGGAAGCGGTACCCGTCGTAGACCCCCCTCAGGTCCGCCCCTGGGGTGTCGAACTTTGACACGTCCTTGGCCCCGGTCGCAATCAGGACCGCGTCGTAGTCCGAACGGAGGTCGCTCAGCTCGAGGTCCCTTCCCACCTTCACCCCTGACTTGACCTCGACCCCCATGCCGACGATCCTGGAGGCCTCGTACTGCAGGACGTCCTTGGGAAGGTGGTAGTCCGGGATCCCGTACCAGGCAGTCCCCCCCAGGACCGGGAGCTCCTCGTAGATGGTCACCGAGTGGCCATAGCGCGTCAGGAGCTCGGCGGCGGCCAAGCCTGCAGGCCCGCCCCCTACGACCGCGACCTTCTTCCCGGTCGCGCTGCGGGTCTTCGGGTCAGGCTGGCGGGACACAGCCCGCTCCCAGTCGGCGACGAACCGCTGTATCATGCCTGACGCCACCGGCTGCCCTCTCGTCCCAAGCACGCATGCAGCCTCGCAGAGGCTGTCGAGCTGCGGGCAGCACCTGGCCGTCGTCCCCAGTAGGGGGTTGGTCTCCCTGGCCCTTTGGTAGGCGGTGGCGAAGTCCCCGCGCGAGACTGCTTCGCACATCCCCCTGACGTCTGTCTGCAGCGGGCAGATGTCGATGCAGACCGGGTTGCCGCAGGTCAGGCACCTGCTCGCTTCGGCCATCGCCTCCTCGGCGGTGTACGGCAGCTGGACCTCCTCGAAGTTGCCTTCCCTCAGAGAGGCGTCCAGTTTGGGGAAGGGGAACTTTGAAGTCCTCTCGGTCTTTAGAGACATACCGTCTAGAATTCGGGCCTTCGGCCAGCGGTTTTAAGCGGATGAGACGATTCTCAGTTCTGGTAGATGGACGGGCCAGGTTAGGTCGTCTTGCGGCTCGATTATAAGGAGAACGGGCCCATGGCTTGGCATCTTGTCGATGAAAGAAGTGTTCGGGCGGATTGATTCGAACGGCGAGAAGGCTGTAGGCGTGCTGAAGGAGCTCGTGGCTCAGCCGAGCGTCTCCGCCAGCGGCCAGGGGATACGCGAGTGCGCAGAGCTCGTCAGGAGGCTCCTCGCGGACCTGGGAGCGGAGCCGGAGATGTTCGACGTCGGGGAAGGGAGCCCTGTGGTCGCCGGAGAGATCAAGAGCAGGGCCAACCCGAGGAAGACCGTCCTTTTCTACAACCACTACGACGTCCAGCCCCCGGAGCCGCTGGAGCTCTGGGAGACCCCGCCCTTCGAGCCCTCGATCCGGGACGGCAGGATGTACGGGAGGGGGGTCGCGGACGACAAAGGGGAGCTGACGGGCCGCCTCGCCCTCGTCAGGGCGTTCCTTGAAGCCCGCGGAGACGTCCCCTGCAACTTCAAGTTCCTCTTCGAAGGGGAGGAGGAGGTCGGGAGCATCCACCTCCGCGAGTACCTGAAGAGGTACCCGGAGCTGTTCAGGGCGGACGCCGTCGTCTGGGAGTTCGGAGGGGTCGACGCCAGGGAGAGGCCGAACGTGGTCCTGGGGGTCAAGGGGATACTGTACGTGCAGCTCACCGTGTCGGGCGCCTCAAGGGACGCGCACTCGTCCCTGGGGGCCATAGTCGAGAACCCGGCGTGGAGGCTGGTGGGCGCGCTGAACAGCATCAAGAAGGGGGACAAGATAACGGTCCCCGGGTGGTACGACGGCGTCAGGAAGCTCACCCAGGAAGAGAGGGCGCTCGTGAAGCGGCAGCCCTACGACGCCCCTTCTGTGAAGGGGGACCTCGGCATAAGGAGGTTCATCGGAGGGATGGGGGTCGAGGAGGCGAAGCTGGCCCTCGTCGGCAAACCGACCTGTACCATCTGCGGGCTCAACTCCGGATACACCGGCCCGGGGTCGAAGACCGTGCTCCCGAAGGAGGCCTTCGCGAAGATCGACTTTCGGCTCGTCCCCGACCAGGACCCCGACGACCTCCGCAGGAAGCTCGCGAAGCACCTGGTGAAGCGGGGGTTCGGGGACGTGAAGGTCACCTACTCCGAAGGGGAGAGGGCGAAGAGGACCTCCCACAGGGCGCCGATAGCCGTGGCTGCGAGGGAGGGGGCTGCAGAAGTCTATTCCACAGCGCCGGTGGTCACAGTGTCGTCCGCCGGGACAGGGCCGATGTACCTCTTCGATGCGCCGTGCGTAGCCATCGGGGGAGGGAGCGCGTTCTCCCACGCCCACGCGCCCAACGAGAACCTCAGGCTCGACCTGTTCGCCAAGGGGATGAAGTGGGTGGCGGCGACGGTCGAGAGGTTCGCAGCTTCGTAGGACCAAGGGGACCCGGCTAGGAGCGCCTTCTTCTTGTCCTTCTTCTTGTAGCCCATCACCGAGGTGCGCGCAATCACCCTCGGCTGCTTCACCTGGGAGAGCCATTCGATCATCTCCTCGGTCATCCCGTCGGCGAGGTACTCGTCGTCCGGGCCACCCCCCGCGTAGGCGAACGGGAGGACGGCAACCCGGGTCCTTTCTTCCTGAGAGTAAGCCGCGAGCACTCGCTCCCCCCAAAGACAATGACTCCTTGCGTCAAGTCTTGTGAACGATAAATCCGTTGCGTGAGCAACTGCCCGCCGGTGAGGACCTCGGGCAGGGAGCGAGCCTTCGTCGGCCCCGGGATGCCGGAGGGTCCAATCCATGGGAGCCCAGGTGGCCACAATCCGACCACTTTCGCGGAAAAGAGCTTGCAGCGAGTCGATTGAATGCGGGCCTGGTGGGACGAGGGATGAAGACGCAGCCAGAATCAGGCTCGAGATCGGAGGGTCGGGCCGCGCGTGATTCGAACCAATTCCTGGAAAGACTTCGATTCCGACGGGACGCAATCTGGATTCGCAGCCAAAGGCGGCATCGAAGGGGACGGCTCACGCATCGGAAGTCTTGCACCGCTCGGTGTGCTACTAGGCTCTGCTCGGACGAAGGATGGGAACCCTCAGTCCCAAACCCGCGTAGTCAGACTCGTTCCATGTGACGAATCCGTCAGAGGTAGCCTCTGCCTGGGCCGCTATCAAGAAGTCTGGAAGGATTCTGACGGGCGCGGCCCTCCCCTTAAGCCCTTTCGAGTAGAGCTCGCCGGCCCTCCTCGCCACCTTCAGGGACCTGGAGGTCCTGACTTCCACGCCGTTGACCTTCAGAAGACTCTGAACCCTGGTCTCCTCAGTCTTCGGATCGGGCGCCAGGAATATCCCGGTGTAGAGTTCGGAGTAGACCACGTCGGGGATTACGAGTTGCTTCTTGCTTTCTACGGCTCGACGAAGGAACGAATCGGTCTCCTCGGCGAACCTGTCTCCGCTGAGGTGGCTTATCAGTACGCTGGTGTCCAGCGAAAGGGTGGTCATCTCTTCGAGCGCTTGTTTCTGAGCCAATGAACCACCTCGACCGAGTCCATTCCGGCGAAGGCTGGATGGGACTTCCAGGCCCCCCTCGTCTGATTCATCACTTCGTCCCAGTTTCTGCCCACCTTTTCGATCACCACCTTTCCCTCGTGGCTGCTGACATCCACCACGTCCCCCACGTTGATCCCAACCTCCTCTCTGACTTCTTCGGGAATGGTAATCTGGTACCGCCTGGCCACTTTCGCCCTCATCTTCTATCGCTGCTGTTCCTATTCAGTGAATAGGAATATAACGGTTTCCCGGCTCGCACTGCCTGTTGACAGAGACTGGTGAAACTGAAGCTGTGTGCTCCGAAGTAGTGCCCTGCTTTTGGAAGTGGCAGTCGCCGGGTCCACGAGTGACTCGTCAGGCCGTTTCTGAGAATCGGAACCGACTCTGGACTGTCTTGAATGCGGGCCTGGTGGGATTCGAACCCACGGCATGCTGGTGACTCCGGAACCTAAGAGCCAGCCGTTATATGTCGATACACTCTAACCTGGCTTCTCGCAGAACACTCTGCACTGAGCCACAGGCCCTCGTTTTCTTCGGGTCCAAGTGGTCGTTTAAAGGGTTACGGAACGAGGCTGATATTTGTACTTGGGCTGGACTACGCCGAGGAACTTGTGTATTTCTCTCTGGGAGGTAACCCGTAGAGCGAACACCCCATTTCTTTCGAGCAGTCTATTCGGGTGCATCGCCAGCTTCACGAGCTCGTCTCTTAACTGACCCATCAGAGTCCTCAGTTTCATCCTTGTCTGGATTGTCCAGAGATTATCGTACACCCTCCGCATTCGGTTATACATCTTCGAATATCTTCTGTAAATCGAGCCTTCCGCACGGTATATCCCACGGATAAATGGGACCACGAACCCCTGCTCAAGAATCTAGGTCGGAATAGAGGCATCAGTCTTCTTCCCCACTGGGAGCCCCAAGCCGATGAGGAACGCCACGAGCTTCTTGCTGCCTACCACGAGTGCCGTATTGTCGCTGCGGAGGTACAGGTGACTGGAGAGTGAGAAAGCCCTGTCGATTGTGGGTTTGACGAAACTCTCGTAACACCAATACTCCCCAGAGCTCGCTGTGAACGCGACTACATCGCTGTGTTTGCTCTTCCCCCGTGTGTATTGATGCACACCGCCGTCACCTATGTTCACTCCCACGACTTCGGCCAAGTCTGGCGTCAACCGGTTCCATTTCCATGGCCTCGCAGACCAACTTTCTATTTGAACAGGCATGACCTAAAGACGGTCTTGTCGGGGGTGTCAGGCGAAACTAATCGACAGTTGAAATATCACTGACCAGCCGCAACTTGCGTGGGACGCCTAAGCTTCGTCGGCCTCGGCCTGGGAGCCAAGGGGGTCACCCTCGAAGGCGTGGGGGAGATGGCCGACTCGGACGTCATCTACCTGGAGTACTACACCACCCCCCATGAGCCGCAGCTCCTGAAGCAGGTGCAGTCGGCGACGGGCAAGTCCTTCACGATAGTCGACAGGCAGTTCGTCGAGGACGGGAACCGGATCCTCGCCGACGCCGAGTCCAGGAAGGTGGTCCTGGCCGTCCTCGGAGACCCGATGATAGCGACGACGCACAACGAGCTTCGCGTCCGCGCCATAAGGCGGGGGGTCGAGACCCGGGTCGTCCACTCGGCCACCATCGCCTCGGCGGCCGCCAGCGCGTCGGGGCTGCACTCCTACAAGTTCTCGAGGACGGTGACCGTCACGAGGGAGTCGGTCGGCAAGCTCACCCAGGCATACCACATCCTCCACGAGAACCTGCTGGAAGGAGCCCACACGCTCCTCCTGCTGGAGTACGACGTCCAGAGCGGCCAGGGGGTAACCCCCGCCGACGCCATGGCCGGGCTCCTCCTGGCGGAAGGGAACTTCAAGCGCGGAGTGGTCAGCGGGGATACGTTCGCGCTGGTCATTTCGAGGCTGGGGAGGGAGGACGCCCGCCTGGCGGCAGGCACGTTCGCCGAGCTTTCGAAGGTCGACGCCGGCGGGCCCCCCCACTGCCTCATCATCCCCGGCAAGCTCCATTTCACGGAGGCCGAGGCGGTCGCCGCCATCTTCTCCGTCGAGGAGGCGAAGGTCAGGAGCAACTCGGACGGGGTCCAGAGGACCGCCCAGACGCTCATCCCCAAGTACGTCGCGAAGACGAGGAAGGCCCTCGAATCGGTGAAGCCCAGGCTCGGACCGCAGTACGAGCACGTCCTGGAAAACGCCGAGCTCTACATGAAGGACGCCGAGGACTTCCTTGCCAACGGGGAAGACGAGATGGCGATGCTGAGCATAGGCTACGCCGAAGGGCTTTTGGACTCGCTTTCGTTCGCCGGGGTCATCAAGATAGACTGGTGACATTGGACCACAAACGCCTCCTGGCTGCGATCTTCGCCATGAACCTGAAGGGCGAGAAGGCGGACCACCGCGCACTCGCGTCGGTGCTCGGGCTCCGCCCCGAGGAGGCCGGGGACGAGGTGCAGAAGGCGGTGAACCTCGGGCTCGCAAGACAGGTTGACCGGGGGGCATCGCTCACCGAAAAGGGGAGGAGGTCGATCAGGGTGGTCTTCGTCGGGGGCGGGTTCGAGGTGATCCACTACGGGCATGTCTACACTCTCCACAAGGCGAAGAGCCTGGGAGACGCCCTGGTGGTGTCGGTGGCGCGGGACAGCACGATCCGGAAGCGGAAGAACAGAGAGCCGCTCATCAACGAGCAGGACCGGGTCAAGCTCCTGTCTGCCCTGAAGGACGTCGATGCTGCCATCCTCGGGGTGGAAGGCGACATCTACGTGACCCTCGAGAAGGTCAGGCCGGACGTTGTGGCGCTCGGCTATGACCAGTATCACATGGAGGAGGAGGTGAAGAGAGAGGCTGCGAAGCGCGGTATGGAGCTCGAGGTGGTGAGACTCGACTCGCCCTACCCTCACATCAAGACGAGCAGGATCCTAAAAGAGCTCTAGCGGCCCCGTCCGTTCAGCTTCTTCTCGAGCCTGGCCATCGAAGTGCTGACCGCCTCCCTCCCCATCTCCTCGGCCAGGAGCCCTCTGGTGTCTTCGACCAGCATTCTGGCGACGTCGATCTTGCGCCTCGCACCGTTGACGACGTGGTCATAGACCGCCAGGGGAGAGCAGAGGGAGTACAGCTCCTCCATGACCTCGAAGTGCTTCCTCGCCCTGGAGAGCTTCCTCTGCAAGATCGAGTCGAGGACCAGCCTCTTGAGCTCCCCTACGGTGTCGAGGAGGCCGAGGAGATAGGCCTCGGGAGACGCGCCGGTGCTTTCTAGAGATGGGACGGGCCTCCCCTTCGCCAGGGCGACAACCGAGGTCGCCTCGATGAATTCAGCTTCGGGCGAAACAAGATACCGGGCGACCGAATTGTCGGAGGACTTTCTCAGGGAAGAGAGCAACGACCGCGCCTTCGTCAGTTCGGCTTCCGCGTCTTTCATCCTGGACGTGTGGACGTCGATGATGGCGCGGGAGCAGCAGGAGATGACGTCCCTGCTTTCTTTCAGCACCCGATCCCGGCGCGCCAGCTGGTCTGAAAAGCGGCCTTCCGCGGACTTCAGCGAGCGCTTCAGTTCCTCCAATCCAGGGACCGGGGCAGCCTTCCGGTCGTGATAAGTCTACCCTTCGCGGGAAGTTTCAGGGGACCACCGTCAGCGGGGACGCCCCCGGCCGGCGCATGTTTACATTCGACTGTACCGAGGCCCAAAAGTGGTGCCGAACCGCAACTATATTTCTGGCCGCAGCTTCGAATACAAGACCATGCAGGCGCTCAAAGAGGACGGCTGGATGGTTGCGAGGAGCGCGGCCTCCCACGGAGCCGTCGACGTCTTTGCGGCGAAGGAAGGGAGGGTTCTCCTGGTGCAGGTGAAGAAGGGCAAGGCGAGGGCAACCAAGGAGGAACTCGAGGAGCTCGTCAGGTGGGGAAAGAGCGCCGGCGGGGACGCCGAGGTGTGGCATTACAGGGGCCGGGGCAAGCTGGTGAAGAGGAGGGTGTTCGCAGCGGAAAGGGGAAGGGCATGAAGCCCAAGTGCTACTTCTGCGACACCGAGCTCGAGGCGGTGGAGCACACGTTCAAGGTGGGGCCGAGGGACGAGCCCGTGTGCGCAGAGTGCCAGGTCAAGACCGTCAACAGGAAGAAGGCCAAGGCGCAGGAAGAAGGCGGAAGTTCAGGCTGAGGCGCAGGCGCGCATCAGCTCGCCGATGAGGGAAGAGCATTCCGTGAACCTCTCCTCGTCGTCCCCCCTCCGATAGCAGTCCCTGGCTTTCTCGTAGTCATCGAGGGCGTTCAGGGCCTTTATGGCCGGCGTGAGGCTCGGCTCGGAGAGGATGAGGCGCCCGGCGGTCTCGTACCACCCCGCGGCGTCGTCGTACTGCTCGAGCTGGTAGAAGCAGCTGGCGATGGACTCGCAGGCGTCCACCTTCTGCGGGGAAGAGGAGAACCTCTCGAACTGCTCCTTCAGGAGATATATGGCCGCGTTGCCGCTGCGCATCTTGCCAAGCCCGAATCTTTCGGAGAAGTCCCTCATCCGGCCGCCTGGCGTGCGCGCGGCCTATGTGCTGGCTGCTCTAGTTTTGTTGAGCCGGACATCAAACGGAGGCCAGCGGTCGGCCCCTCACCACCGCGTGCTCCGCTTCGCGCAGCCTACGCCTCGCGAGCCCCTCCTTGAACCGCCTCTTCTCTTCGGGGGTGGTGGTGATGAGCGGCGGGATTGCGGTTGGCCGCCTCTTGGAGTCGAGGGCGACGTAGGTGAGATAGCACGAGCCGGTGTGGGTGCCTTTGCGGGTGGACGGGTCGACGGCCTCTATCCGCACCCCGATCTCCATGGACGTTGTCCCCACATAGTTCACCGCCGCCTTGAGGAGGAGGAGGTTCCCCATGTAGACCGGCGCATAGAAGTTCATCCTGTCGATGGAAGCGGTCACGACGTTGGTCCCCGCGTGGCGCCAGGCCACTATGGCCGCGACCTCGTCCATGTACTTCATGATCGAGCCCCCGAACACGTTGCCCATCACGTTGGCGTCGGTGGGCATCATGAGCCTCGCCGTGGTCATCTCCGACTCGGAGACCTTCCTTCCTCGAAGTTTCGCCATGAGGATACGGTGCGGCCCAGTCCGAACTTGATAAAGTTGAAGACAAGCCGGGGCTGGGAGACGGAATCGGTGTCGATGGTCAAGCAGATACCCGTCGGGACGATGGCCAACTTCGTCTATCTCGTCGTCGAGGAGAAGACCCGGGAGGCGATCGTGGTCGACGCGGGGTGGGAGATCGGGCCCATACAGAAGGCAGTGACGGAAGCGAAGGCGGATGTGAGGGTAGCCGGCGGCGACTCGCTGAAGCTCGGAGCGGAGGAGGCCAGGGTGATCCACACCCCCGGGCACACCGAGGACAGCATCTGCCTGTATGACGGCAGCCACGTCTTCACCGGGGACACCCTCCTCGTGGGGACCATAGGGCGCTTCGAGAGGGAGAAGGCAAGGGAGATGTTCACCAGCCTGCACGGCGTCATCCTGAAGCTCCCGCCCTCGACCGTCATCTTCCCCGGTCACGACTACGGGGAAGTGGCCTCGAGGACCCTGGCGGAGGAGGAGGCGGCTAACCCGTTTCTGAGGGCGCAGGGCCTCGCGGATTTTCTTGCGCTCTTTTCGTGAGTATCGAGCGCAGGAGGTCGACCGATATGTTCCCGCCGCTGACGACGAGGACGAGCTTCTCCCCAGGGATGCCCCTGAGCGACCCTTTGACGGCCGCCAGGGGGGACGCGCCCGAAGGCTCAGCCAACACCCTCCCCAGAGTCAGCAGTTCGTAGACGGCGTCCTCCAGCTCCTGGTCCGTGACCAGGCCCACCCTGTCGACGTACCTCCTGACAGCCTCGAAGGTGAGCTCGCCAGGCACCGCAGCCTGCATCCCGTCTGCTATCGTCGGCCCGGGGACGACCCTGTGCGGGGAGCCTTGCCTGAGGGACTCGTACATCGAAGGTATGGCGACGGTCTCCGCTCCGTAGACGCGGGAGCCGGGGAGCGACTCCTTCACGGCGATGGCCACCCCCGAGATGAGCCCCCCTCCGCCTATGGCGACGACCACCGAGCCCAGGTCTGGGAGCTGTCTCGCCATCTCCAGCCCGCAGGTCCCCTGCCCCGCGATGACGTCCCGGTCGTTGAACGCATGGACGAAGGTCAGCCCTCTCTTCCGCGCGGTCTCGAGGGCGAGCTCGAAGGCCTCGTCGTATCCGCGGCCGTGGCGGATCACCTCGGCCCCCTGCTCCTCGATCGCTCTGAGCTTCTGCGGATTCACGTTCTCCGGGACGCAGATCACCGCCTTGGTCCCGAAGAGTCTCGCGGCGTAGGCGATGGCGAAGCCGTGGTTGCCGGAGGACGCAGTCAGCACCCCTCTCTTGAGGGCGGAATCAGGCATGGTGAGGAGCTTGTTGATCGCCCCCCTGATCTTGAACACCCGGACGGGGAGGGCTGTCTCGAGCTTCAGGTAGGTTTCACGGCCGAGCAGCTCTGAGATGCCTGCCGAGCGCTCCAGAGGGGTCGGCGGGAAGTACTTCCTGACCCTCTCTTCGGCCAGTTCGATGTCGTGCAGGGACGGTATCTCTGCGCTCAGCCGAACCACTTCTCCAGGGTCTCTGACTGCGGCGCCTTCGCAGACTTCACCCTCGCGATGGCGGCGTCCACCCGTTCGCGGGAGAAGGAGTGCTCACGGACCAAGAACGCGACCACCCTCTCCCTGTCCATCTGGCCCCACTCGGGCCTCACCCCCTTGTCCGAGGGCGCATCCAGGTACAGGTTCCGGATCTCCCGGTAGTTGACCGCCTGGAGGGGGCCCTGGAGCTCCGTGATCTCCTCCAGCCGGCCGTACTTCTTCAGGTACTTCAGGGCGGTCGCCGGGCCGACCCCCTCGAACCCGTCGGGGTTGAAGTCGGTCCCGAGGAGGATCGCGAAGTCCACCAGCTGTTCGCGGGTGAGGCCGGTGGAAGCCAGGACGGACGAAAGGGTGATGCGCTCGGGGACCACGTTGATCATGATCCCCTTGCTCGGGAGGCGCCGCTTCCCCGAGATGGTCACGTTCCTCACGAGGACCGGGGCGCCGAACACAATCGAGTCGTGGTCCTGCGACGCCACCGCGTTCACCGTCCCCTCGATGGCCATGACGGAGGCCTGGGCCTCCCCCTCGGAGGGGGCGTCGACCCAGGGGATCCCCATCGCATCCAGGAGCTCCTTGGCGTCAGCCACCATGTCTCTCCGGAGGACGGTGGAGGCTTCCGCGTACTTCCTCGCCTGGGCCATGTCCCCCGTCTGCAGGGCCCGCAGGTACTGGTCCTTCGCCTCCCTCCGTTGCTCCGACCTGCGCCTGATCTCTTCCATCTTGAGGTCAGGGGGCCTTCCGTCGAAGACGTAGGCCGGCTTGACTCCCAGCTCGAGGAGGTTGACGTTCCGATAAAAGAGCCCGGAGATGTGCGACGTGACCCTCCCCTGGGAGTCTTTGAGGTGCCCGCCGTCTGCCCCCCTGATTATGGCCAGGAACTGGTACAGGGTGTTGTACCCGTCTACTGCAAGCTTCCAGCCGGCGATGTCCTCCAGCTGTATCTTCTCTCTCGGGATCGAGTCCCCGAAGTCCACTCCCATCGATGGCGACTCCGCCTGAAAGTCCGATTTATCGGTTCGGTCACTCGCTGATGCGGGGCAACCGGGGCTCTTCGGCCGGCTTCTCCTGGAATTCGACGCGTCTCCTGTCCTTCGCGACCCACCTGATGGTGATGAGCCCCAGGATTTCGAGCTGCATCAGCACCTTGTCCAGCTCGTCCGGGGAGCACCTGTTCCCGTTCTTGTTCAGCGCCTCCATTAGGTCGTCGTCGGTGGAGCTCTTCTTCTCCTTGATCCACTCGTATGCTGCGTATCTCAGAGGATATCTCATCGGGTATTCACGTAAGAAACGGCGAAAGACACTCCGGGCGCGGTGGTATTAAACCTATGCGGGCGGGAGCTTGCTTGACATCCTGCTGACCCCCAGGACTTCGTACTGGCTGACGAGCGGCGCCTTAGCCACGACCTCTTCGATCTTGTCGACGACCCCTTCCTCTTCGGGGGTCACCACGTCCACGATAATGGCCGAAAGGCCGAAGGCTATGGGCTCTATCCTGTGCCCGCGGACGTGGGCGAAGTTCGGGAGGAGCTTCGCCACCGTGTCGAGTATTTTCTGATGATCAGTCGTGGTGTCCTCGGGGAGGAGCTTCAGGCGGATGACGTACGACCCCATTCTCTCGTCCTATGGACCTTCGAACCCGCAGTTGACGCACTTGTAGCGCCTGGAGAACTTCCGGCACTTCTCGCACCGCCAGATGAGTGTCTCGTGGCAGTTGGGGCAGTTGAAGTGGACCGCTCGCTCCGCTGGCTTTACCGGGCGGTTGCAGGAGTTGCACAGCGGGAGACTTACGACGGCCTGAGACATTTCAGAAGCCCCTTTTTTCGCCGGCTCATATAGGTTGCTGAGCGAGAGGGGGCTTTCATCCGCCCGTGAGGAGAGACCTGGCCTCTGCAGAAGCCACCACCCTTGCGACCCTGAGCAGCCCCTGCACCCCCAGTGCACCGAGGATCGCGGAGGCGTGGAAGTCGAAGTCGGCGCGGGAGAGCTTCTGGGCCAGCCTCGGGGAGGCGAACAACTCGGACAGGGCGTCGAGGTCGGCGTTCGAGAGCTTTTCGAAGACCCCTCTCAGTCTGAGCATGTTCTTCATCTCCTTGAGGAAGGCCCTTTCCCACTCCAGCTGATAGTTGCCGACAAGCCCCGGTTCATCCCTCTGGACCGCCCCCCAGGCCCACCTGGCCGCGGCTGCCGCCCCTGCTATGGAAGTCATTATCCCCCCGGCGGTCGTGGGCTTCACCTGGCCTGCAGACTCTCCTACGAAGATCGTTCTGCCGCTGGCGAACCGCTGACGCGGGCCGCCTATGTAGATGGGAGCTGACACCTTGCGGAGCACCTCGCAGGGCCTGTCTTCGAGGAATCTGTCCAGGGCCTTGAAAGGGTTGATGCCGAAACCTGCGGCGCCGACCTTCGCCCTGCGGGAGCCGTATGGTATCACCCAGGCGAAGAACCCCGGATAGCGCTCAGCGTCTGGGAACAGCTCGACCACGTGCTCCCTGACCCAGTCCGCTTCAATCTCGTACTTCGCCGCGGGAAGGATGCCCCTCCGGGGGCTGGAGGCGGGGCCGGTGGCGTCGATGAAGTATTTCCCGCGGACCGCGGCCCCCTTTGTCTTCGCTTCCACTCCGTCGGGACCCTGGACGGGCGAGGTCACCCGCGAGCCGGTCTGGATTATGGCCCCGTTCGCTGCGGCCGACTCGGCCACCTGCTTGTCGAAGGCGCTCCTGTCGAGGACCACGACCTCCATCGTAGTGGCGTTCAGCGCCGTCTCCCTGCCGTCGGGCGAGTGGACCAGGGCTGAACCCACCTCGTTCTGGATGACCCCTTCGCGGGGGAGGTACCCGTACTTGCGGAGCCCCCGCAGGCTTACGAGCCCGTCGCACTTTTCGGGCTCGCCGATCTCCTCGTGCTCTTCGAAAACGACGACCTTCGCCCCCTTCTTGGCCGCCTCCGCCGCGAAGGCAAGACCGGCTATGCTCCCCCCTGCGACCACGAAGTCATATGTATCCATCGGCGCCGGAACCGCTGGAAACCGTTTCTCTAAACGTGTACTTTAGTGTACGCATCTCGATTCGGAGCGCTGGCGGCATCGGTCCCACCTGCTCCGGCGGCCCTGTCAGGCTTCCCGCCGGTGTTCAGGTATTCATCCCTCGTCTGCTGCGAGGAGGCGTCCGCACTCACGGCAAACGGTTGGCCGCACAGACGCGCACCGCGACAGAGAATCGCCAGTGAGGCGAGCCTGCTCCTGTCGTAGCCCACGCCACGGTTGCTGCATCGGCTCATCCCCCAAGTAGGGCGCACTAGTTTTCCACCGCATACAGGACACTCCGACGAGGACCCTCTTGGGCTCACGTACAGTGTCTTCCTTGTGGACCTGTAGTCCACAAACTCCTGGTACATCCTGTAGGGCCACCGGTCGAGGTACGTCCTGAACCGCTTCCCCTTGTTCTCACCGGCCTTTCTCACATGCTTGAGGTCCTCGAAGACGAAGGTCGCGTTCGGGTTTTCCTTCGTCACCTTTGTTGAGGGCTCGTGGAGGGCGTCTTTGACTCTGTTCCTCTGCCTCCCCCTCGTCTCTTTGAGCTTCTTCAGTCTCTTCTGGGGACTCTTGATGCGACTCTGAAGCCTCTCCCTCCTCCTCGAGGAGTCTTTCTGAACCTGGACTATCCTTTCCAGGGACTTTGCTTACCCCTGTCGGTCTGACAGAAGGTTCCCTCACCGCCTCGGTTATGTCTACGCTCTTGAAGTTCAGGTCGGACGCCAGGAGCGTCGCTCCTAGTGTCTTCTTGCTCTCGGTCGCGACGATGAATGTCAAGCAGGCCTTGTCGTCAGTGACTAGGAGTTCTGAAGGCCTACCCTTTGCATACTCTGCGTAGTGATCGTTCTTCGCGTTGAGGGTGAGCCAGGCGCACTTCCTGGGAAAGGGTGAGCCTCACCGTGTCACCTAGCAACCTGAAGAGCTCCCCGTCTATCCTCATTGCGAGCCTTTTCACTTCTGGTATTCCCAGCTCGCCGCGGTGGTTCTTCCTGTATGATCGGAGCATCGCCACGGCAGTCCTGCAGACAGGGTTGATGTGGTGTCTGGCGTAGTCGTATCTAGAATAGAACCAGTCCCTGATTTCTCTCCGCAGTTGGATGGGGGATGGGATCATTCGTTCTGTTCCGCCGCTAACTGCATCCCTGTACGCGACCTGCAGAGCGTATCGGATGGCGTCCTGCATGTCCCAGAGACAAGTGGCTATCTGTTCGGGAGCGGTGGTCTGCTCCCAGACGATAGTCCTCTTCTGTCCAGACGACCTCCATGGATGACTCAAGAGTGTCGGCCTCGATGTGAAACGGTTCACGCGCCCTTCGGGCATGAAACCGAGACGCCTTCCGCCGACTGGGTGCAGGGGGAGAAGGATGAAAGTGTTCGAGGCTGCCGGCCGAGCAATCAGTGAGAATCCGTCGGCTTGCCTGTTCTTCATGCCTAGCAAACGGACACATGTTTGCACATGCTTTCGACTAGCGGTTGGAAACCCTTAATCGGACTTGTAATAACCATTGGCAAACCTCTGACATGAAACAGGCCATCGTTGTGAGGACGGACCTTCAGATGGGGAAGGGGAAGGTGGCGGCCCAGGTCGCCCACGCGTCTCTCGCCGCCGCCGAGGCGGCCCAGGAGAAGAAAGGAGGGTGGTACCGCGAGTGGAAGGCGGAAGGGCAGGCGAAGATCGTCCTGAAGGTCGGTTCCTTCGAAGCCCTGGAAGAGCTGTTCAGGAAGGCGAAGAGCGCCGGGCTCCCGGCTTCGATGATCGAAGACAGGGGGCTGACCCAGGTGGACCCGGGGACCGTCACCTGCCTGGGAGTGGGGCCGGCTCCGGACGAAGAGGTAGACAGGGTCACCGGGAAGCTCAAGCTGCTTTGAGGCGGTCAGCCCGGGCCGAGATGGCGGTCGGGATAGGATGGTACGTTACGGACGGTGAGCCCTGCGGCGCCCGGGCCAGGACGTCGCCCGAGGATTTCGTCGTCGAGGAGAGGCTGTCGATCCCTGAGATGGCCGAGGAGCCCCTCCCCGGCCACCTTCCGCTGTACAGGGTCGAGAAGCACTCGATCGACACCATGCACATGGCCAAGGAGCTGTCCGAGGCGCTCAGGAGCAGAGTGAGCTATGCGGGGCTGAAGGACAAGAAGGCGGTGGCGGTGCAGTACGCCACGCCCACCAGCAGGCGGTCGGACCGTCCGCAGCGGGTCGAGACCCCGAGATTCACGGCGACCATCGTCGGGTACGTCCCGCGCCCCCTCAGCCGCGCGTCGCTGGTGGGGAACGCCTTCTCCGTAGTCCTGAGAAAGTGCTGTCCCGCGGTCGGGGAGCGCATAGCCGAGGCGATGGAGGCGGCCGAGGAAGGGATGATCCCCAACTTCTACGGCCTCCAGAGGTTCGGCACGTCGGGAGCCGGGACCCACCGGGTCGGCAGGGCGATGGTGAGAGGAGAGTTCAAGGAAGCGGCCGGCCTCCTGTTGGCTGCCGATGGGAGCCCTGAGACGAAGGAGGCTCTCGAGGCGGAGAGGTATCGGGACCTTCCCGGGGTTCTCCCCGAAGGCAAGGACGTGGAGCTCGGGGTCGCCCGAGAGCTCGACCGGCACCCGGGGGACTGGGTAAGGGCCATGAGGGCGGTCCCGGTAAACCTGAGGCGGCTCTACGTGCAGGCGTACCAGTCATGCATCTTCAACAGGACCCTGAGCATCGCCGTCGAGAAGGGAGAGGACCTGTCGAAGCTGGGTGCAGGGGACAACTGGGCCCAGGCCTCCCCCGACGGATTGGTCGTTTCGGCCCCTCGGGGGGTGAGGGACCCTCCCACGCCCGGCGCAGTCCCCCTGGCGCAGGTGGTGGGGTTCGCCTTCAGGAACTACGGGTCTAGATTCGACTCGTGCCTCCTGCAGGCGCTCGAGGAGGAGGGGGCGAGGCCCGACCAGTTCTACCTGGAAGACATGCAGGAGGCGTCCCAGGAGGGAGGGTTCAGGAGGCCCGCCCTGGTGGTCCGGGAGGAGAGCTGGAAGGTCGAAGGCGGGGACGCCCGGCTGGAGTTCGTCCTTCCCAGGGGACAGTACGCCACAGTGCTTCTCCGGGAGATGGTCAAGGCGGATGACCCAGCAGGCGCAGGTCTGGCCTGAAAGCCGGGAACCCTTATACATCGTTCACAGGCGCCCCGGCTGACCCCCCTTTGTCCGACGACATCTTTGACATCACGATCATTGGAGCAGGACCAAGCGGCCTCTTCGCGGCCTTCTACGCGGGCCTGAGGCAGATGAAGACCAAGATCATAGACGCCCTGGAGCAGCCCGGGGGGCAGGTGGCGGTGCTCTATCCCGAGAAGTACATCTTCGACGTCCCCGGGTATTCCAAGATACTCGCAAAGGACCTTGTGAAGAGCCTCGTGGAGCAGGCGTTCCAGTACAACCCCACCGTTGTCCTCGGCGAGCGGGTCACCTCTCTGCGAAGGAGCGACGGGTTCTTCGAGCTTGAGACTGACAAGGGGACCAGGCACAGGAGCAAGGCTGTGCTGGTGGCTGCCGGAGTGGGGGCGTTCTCTCCGAATAGGCTCGAGGCAGAGGGGGCCGCGGACTACGAAGGCAAGGGGGTGCACTACTTCGTCAGGGACAAGAGCGTGTTCAAGGGGAAGAACCTGCTCGTGGTCGGGGGCGGGGACTCGGCCGTCGACTGGGCCCTCAACATGCAGGACGTGGCGAAGAAGATCACCCTGGTGCACAGGAGGGACGTCTTCAGAGCCCACGAGGGGAGCGTCGCCGAGCTGATGAAGTCATCCTGCGACGTCAAGCTCTTCTACGAGGTCAAGAGCGTGACCGGCGACGGAACGAAGGTCACCCAGGCGGTGATCTTCGACAACAGGAGCAGGGCCGAGACGACGCTGGACGTGGACGCCATCCTTGTGAACATCGGGTTCAGAGCAGACCTTGGCCCCATCAAGGACTGGGGACTGCAGATCGACGGAAGGGAGATCAGGGCGAACGGAAAGATGGAGACCAACATCCCAGGAGTGTTCGTCGCTGGGGACATCGCCGGGCCGTTGGACGGGGTGAAGCTGAACCTGATAGCCACCGGCTATGCCCAGGCTGCGCTCGCGGTGAACGTGGCCAAGGCCTACGTCGACCCGAACTCCAAGATCTTCCCAGGCCACAGCAGTGAAATGAGGAGATAGCCTAGTCGGCCAGCCCGAGCACCCTTCGGTAGTTGTAGTCCTTCCTGATGGCCGGGTGCTGGGGGTCTATCAGGACGCACTCGTACCAGGCGTGAATCCCGTCCTCCCAGACCGGGTAGGACCCGAGGAGCTTCATGTTCGGGTGCCTCTCCTGCACTCTCCTCTCCGCGACCGACTGGGAAGAAACCGCTGACTTCATCTTGAGGACCCCCATGTGCTTGGGCCTCCTCCCGGAAGTCGGGCGCTGCCTCCGCATCCCTCCCCTTGAGACCCGCATCCTCACCACAACAACCCCCTCCTTCGCCTTGTACCCGATGGCCCGTGCCCTGTCGAGCCTCCACGGCCTGTCGACCCTGAGGGTGGCAGGCTCCTTCCTGAGCTGGACTGCCCTGGCTCTTATGTCTCCTCCTTTCTCATGGAAGATGTCCTGCCAAGTCTTCGAAATCTGCCTGTACATGGGCACCGAAACGGCTCGTCTTCGGTCAGCAAATAAACGTTCTCGGCGCTTTCATCCCTGCGAGAAGAAGGCCCTGACCTTCTCCCCGATCACGGTGATGGCGTTCACCTGCGCCTCCTCGGTCTGCCCCCCGATGTGCGGCGTGAGTATCGTGTTGGGGGCAGACAGGATCGCCCCCGAAGGGGGTTCCTTCTCGAACACGTCCAGCGCCGCCCCTCCCAGGCGCCCTTCCCTGAGGACCGCGGCCAGGGCGTCTTCGTCTATGACCCCTCCCCTGGAAGTGTTGATCAGGAAGGCGGTTGGCTTCATGCTAGCGAGCCTCGAGGCGCCCACCATGTGGGACGTCTGCGGGGTCATGGGCACGTGCAGGGTCACGTAGTCCGCGGAGGAGAAGAGCTCGTCCAGGGTGACCACTCTTGCTCCGAGCTCGGAGACGACTTCGGGCGGGATGGTGACGACGTCGTAGAAGAGGACCGACATGCCGAGGGTCCTGGATATCTCGGCTATCCGCCTGCCGATCCTCCCCAGTCCGACCACCCCCAGAACCTTCCCCCTGAGCTCCTTCCCCATGAGGGAGTTCTTCTCCCACCTGCCAGCTTTCGTCCCGGTGTCTGCCTGGACGAGCTTCCTGCTCAGGGCGAGCATGAGCATGACGACGTGCTCAGCCACCCCCTCGACCAGGGACTCCGGGCTGTTCACCACCGACACCCCCCTCGACTTCGCGTAGCCGACGTCGACGTTGTCCAGCCCCGTACCGGGGCGGGCGACGAGCTTCAGCCTCGCGGCCTTCTCGAGCACCTGGCGGTCTATCTTGGTCCTGCTTCTTACTATGAAGGCCTCGTAGTCCCCCGCCACCTCCAGCAGCTCGTCTCTGGTGATGTCCGGCCTGTAGTCGACCGAGATGCCGGGCCCCAGGGCCAGCTGGCCCACTTCGACGTGGTCGCAGATCAGTACCTTTGTCATCGTACGAGCCCCAACCGCGCGGTCTCCGAAACCAGCGATATATCGCTTGAACCGGTCCCTCCATAGGCGAGGGCCCTCAGATTCAGGTCGGGCGAAGGCGGCACCTCGCAGGCCACCCTGGAGCTGATCGCCGTGATGAACTCTATCTCGTTCACTCTCCCGCTCTGGCGGTCGTAGACGATCTCGCAGGCGGCCCCCTTCCCCGTTCGCCTGACGGCCGCCCTGTCACACGGGCGCCGCGCCCCCGTCTGCCTGGACTTCGTCCTGACCCACCTTAGGCCAAAGAGGAGCGACTCCGCCGACCAGGTTGGGCCCAGCGACAGGCCCCCGCCAAGGCAGTTCGCCCCTGCGATCCTCCCCGAAGACGACGGCTCCCCCGCCAGCGTGGAAGGGGGTCCGACCCCTTCCACCTCAGCGCACCCTCCAGCCGCGAACGTCCCCGGCACCCCGGCTGCAAGGTTCCGTCCGACCAGCACGGCGCCGGTCCGGCCCAGGCTGGCTCCTGTAGCCGGGACCCGCGGAAGCCGGCGGGGGACGAAGACCACGGAGTCGCAGGGGAGCACCGCCCCCTCCACCACAGCCGCCTCGACCCTCCCGGTCCCCACTGCGTCGGTTAGCACCCCCGAAGTGATCGAGATTCTCCTCTCCTTCGCTGCCTCCGAGATGGCATCGAAGACAGGGCGCGAGGGGCGGCCGCCCTGCCAGTGCGAAATGACGACCACGATGCTCCTGCCCCCGGCCAGGCGGTCCGCCACTTCGAGAGAGCGGCCCCCTTCGCCCGCGACCACGGCCCTCTCCAGGGGGCCGGAGTCCCTCCCCAGGTCATGATAGGACCGCTGCGAATCCAGAAGGTAGACCCCGGGCTTCCACGAACCCCTGAACGTCGGGGGCTCGAAGGCGCTCCCGGTCGCCAGGACCACCCGGTCGCAGCGCTCGTCACCGCCGGAGGTCCTGACCAGCCCCGCTTCGCAGGATGTCACCCCCGAGGTCAGAACCCTGACCGCGGCCGAGCGGGGAGGCGCGGGAGGTGGCCGGGGGGACCCGTAGAGGGGGCGGATCAGGTCTGGCAGGTCCCTCCACGGCAGGTCCGGGGGCTCCTCCTTCTCTACGACGGTCACATCAGAGCCGAGCCTCGACGCCTCGGCCGCGGCCTGGAGGCCCGCCGTTCCTCCGCCGACGACGCAGACCTTTGTCACGGACGCATTTCCGCAATGAGATGGTTATAACGGGCAGAGAATCCGGGCGGCTCGTGCTGGTGGGGGTCGTCGGCAAACCTAATGTCGGGAAGTCGACCTTCTTCGCTGCGGCCACCATGAAGGACGTGCCCATCGCCGACTTTCCGTTCACCACCATCCAGCCGAACGTCGGCGTCGCCCATCTGAAGACGAAGTGCGTCTGCAAGGAGATGGGGGTCACAGACAACCCGAAGAACTCGGCCTGCGTGAACGGGACCCGCCTGGTCCCTGTCAAGATCGTCGACGTGGCCGGCCTGGTCGAAGGGGCCTCGAAGGGGAAGGGGCTTGGGAACCAGTTCCTCGACGACGTCAGGCAGGCCGACGCCCTAATCCAGGTCGTCGACGCGTCCGGGTCCACCGACCTAGAGGGGAGGAAGGTCCCGCTGGGCTCCCATGACCCGGCGGAGGACGTGGCCATGGTCGAGCACGAATTCGACCTCTGGATGTTCGGGATACTGAAGAGGGACTGGGAGAAGGCGACCCGGTCGCTGGAGCAGACAGGGGGGAAGGTCGTGGAGCATCTGGCCGAAAGGCTCTCCGGCCTCTCGGTGAGCTACGCGGACGTCGAGCAGGTGGTCCTTCGCCTGCGCCTGCGGATGGAGAAGCCGAGCGGCTGGACCGACGAGCAGCTGATGCAGTTCGTCGTCGAGGCCCGAAGGCTGACGAAGCCCTCGCTGGTCGCAGCCAACAAGGCTGACCTCCCGTCGTCTCTCGCCAACATAGAGGCCCTCCGCAGGACTGGCCGGAGGGTCGTTCCGTGCGCTTCGGAGGCCGAGCTGCTCCTGAGGAAGGCCGCGGAGCACGGGCTGGTGGAGTATGCTCCCGGCGACCCCTCGTTTGCCGTGAAGGACCCGCAGAAGCTGAGCCCGGCCCAGGCCGGCGCGCTCAGGATGGTCGAAGAGAAGGTGATGAAGGCCTACGGGGGGACCGGGGTCCAGGACGCCATCAACCAGGCGTTCTTCGACCTGTTGGGGGCCATCGTCGTCTTCCCAGTCGAGGACGAGACGAGGCTCACCGACAAGGACGGGCGGGTCCTCCCCGACGCCTTCGTCCTGAAGGGGGGGTCCACGGCCCTCGATCTGGCGCGCACGGTCCACAGCGAGCTGGCGGACACGTTCCTCTACGCCGTGGACGCCAGGACCGGGAAGAGGCTCGGGGCCGGCCACCTGCTCAGCAACAGGGATATCGTGAAGATCGTGTCAAGCGGCAAGCGGGGGTAGCGGCTCTGCCTTCTGGGGCTCCGGCCTGGAGATCAGCTTGCTCTTCCTCACTCCCACGTGCCTCAGATGAGTGATCTTCTTGGCCTCGTTGTACACGTCGGACGCCACCTTCTGGAGCACCAGTTCCTGCACGAACCCTTCGTAGTTCATGCTGGCCGACTTGTCCCTGATCACCTGGTCCATGATCACGCGGAGGTCGTGCTTCTTCGAGCTGTTCATCTTCCCCTGGGAGAGGGCGGTGCAGTACACCCTGACGACGTACCCATCCTTCGTCGTGTAGTCGCGGATGAAGTCCGACATGGACGAGCCCCTCCTGATGAGGCTCCTCAGGAACTCTCTGGAGTATTCGTGCCCCTTGAAAACGGTGTAGGCGGTCTCCCCTTCGACCCTGTCCACCTGGAAGAACAGCTTGAAGGCGTAGTGCTGCGGGTCCTGCTTCAGGATGTCGTAGAGGGTGGTCTCGATGACCCTCCCTTCGGGCTTCTCCACGTCCGTGAGCGGGATCCTGGCTATGGGAGCGTTCCCGAACGACGGCGAAGCCGTCACAGTCACCCAGGACTTCAGCTTCCACTTGTCCCTCACCTTGGCGACTTTCTTCGGCAAGCGAAGGCGCCCCGTCCGTTTCGGGCTTATAACTTAGGTGCTCGACTTCTTCTCGAGGGCGGTGATCCCGCCCATGTAGGGCCCCAGGGCCTTCGGGATCTTCACAGAACCGTCCTTCTGCTGGAAGTTCTCGGCTATGGCCACCAGCACCCTGGTGGTGACCGCGGTGGAGTTGAGGGTGTGGACGAGCCTCGTCGCCTCGCTCTGCTTGTCCCTGAACCTGATCTTCAGCCTCCTCGCCTGATAGTCGGTGCAGTTGCTGCAGGAGACCATCTCCCGGAACTTCCCCTGGACCGGCATCCAGGCTTCGAGGTCGTACTTCTTCGCGGCCACGGTCCCCATGTCGCCAGTGCATACGTTCACGACCCTGTAGTGCAGCCCCAGGCTCTGGAAGATCTCCTCCGAGTTGGCGATGAGCTGCTCGTGGATCTCCCAGCTCTCCTCCGGCCGGGCGAATGCTATCTGCTCCACTTTGTAGAACTGGTGCGTCCTGAATATCCCCTTCGTGTCCTTGCCGTGGGCCCCGGCTTCGACCCTGAAGCAGGGCGAGAACCCGCAGTACCTGAGAGGGAGGTCCTTCCCGTCGAGTATCTCGTCCATGTGCATGGCCACCAGGGGGTGCTCGGACGTGGCGATCATGTACAGGTCCTCCCCTTCTATCTTGTAGATCACCGGCCCGAAGTCGTTCATGTCGGTCACCCCCGAGTAGGGGGCCCTCCTCATCATGAACGGGGGCTCCACGGGGACGAACCCCTTCTTCGAAAGGACGTCGATGGCGTACCTCATTATCGCGTGCTCGAGCTTGACCGCGTCCCCCTTCAGGAAGAAGAAGCGGGCCCCGGCGATCCTGCTCGCCCTCTCCATGTCCACCATTCCCAGGCTGGTCAGCACTTCGATGTGGTCCCTCGGCTGGAAGTCGAACTTCTGCGGTCCCCCCCAGGTCCTCACGGTCACGTTCTCGCTGTCGTCCTTGCCCACGGGGACGCTCTCGTGCAGGATGTTGGGGAGTCCCATGAGGATGGTCTCGAGAGACTGGAGCTGGGTCGTCTGGACCTGGGCGTACTGGTCCTCCTTGCGCGATATCTCGCGGACCCGCTTCTGCTCCGCCTCGATGGGGTTCTTCCCCCTTGCAAGCGCGGCTATCTTCCTGTTGACTTCGTTCATCTCGTGGCGAAGGGTCTCCGACTGGACCTTGGCGTTCCTCCACTCCGAGTCGGCGGCTATGGCGTCGTCGACCAGACGGAGCTTGTCTGTCATCCCCCTCTTCCTCAGGTCGGCCCTGATGACCTCTGGGTTCTCCCGGAGGAGCTTCACGTCGAGCATGTCCAGGTCCTCACGCCCGTCGGGTTCGCGATAAAAGCCATACTTCCTGGAAGAGGGCGATGTCCCGCATCAGCGCCAGTGTGGTCGAGATGGCGGCCGACGGGGAGTCAGACTCGACCCTGCATCGGAGCGAACGCCCGGCCCCGGCCATGGTGAGCCTCAGCCCTCGGGGGAGCCCCTCGTTGTCCGGAGCCAGCACGGCCGAGAGCTTCCGGACCGATCCGGCGCCGTCCATTGCGAGCTCGAGCTCTGCAGTGGCGTTCATGGAGGCACTCTCTCCGCGACAGCCTTTGAGAAGGAATCCGCCTTCGACGACGGGATCTTGGCTCCGGCCGCCATCGCGTGGCCGCCCCCCACTCCGTCCACGGCCTCGGCCGCTTCGCGCATGACGAGTCCGAGGTCGACGGACCCGCCATACTCGTCCCCGACCCTGGAGGAGATCTTCAGGTCCTCCCCCCGGCTCTCGGTGCTCCCGACCACCACCTTGTCCTTGAACTCCGGGGACGAAGTCAGGATCGAGATCACCGGCCCGAGGAGCCTTTCGTCCACGATCCCCTGGCCCCTCACAAGGACGAGGCTTCCGCGGTGCTCCATCCTCGACGGCTCCGAAGCGAGCCCCTCCAGCGCCTTGCTGATCCCTGACCGGTACTCCGAGAGGGTCTTCATGGCCGCCCTGAGGGCTTCCGACCTGTCGCCAAGGCAGACTGCGATTCCTGTCCCGCTGGCTCCCATCCTCCCGCAGGCGTTCAGCAGTGTCCCGAACTCCCTGGCGTCCCTCAGGGGTGTGAATGGGTCCTCGAATTCGAGGGTGTACGCTTCGCCCACGAGGCTGGCCATGGCCTCGGTCGCCCCGCCGACAGGGCCGAGGGTGCTGGCTATCACCTCTGTCAGCTTCATCTTCTCGTCCTGGGAGAGAGAGGAGATGGTCCTCCAGGTCCCCCCGTCTTTCAGCGCGAGCCCGGACTGGTGGAGGGCTGCCAGGACTGCGTCCTTGCTCCCGGTGAGCCCCTTCAGGAAGGGAGTGGACGTGAGCGCGACCGCCTCGTGAATCGGCCTCGTCTCCCTGCCGGTGAACATCAGGTCCTTGGCGACGCGCATCACCCCCCTCGCCTGGGCGTCTTCGACGGCAGCCCTGTTGAGCCCGGTCAGCGACCTCCCCGGACCCCCGTCCTGCCTGTCGGCCAGGGCGCCCACCACCGCCAGCGGGGAGAGGTCGTCGTTGTTCGGGTCGAGGGTGACTGCGAGGAAATAGGCCATGGCGGAGGAGCACCCCTCCTTCCCGCCGTCGTACCCATACGTCCAGGCGTTCACCACCGTGGCCTTCGCCGCGTCGGACTCGGCGATCTCGTGGTGGTCGAGGACCAGGTACTTCCCAGGGAAGAAGGAGTCCAGCTCCCCGGTGAGGGTCGACGCCAGGTCTGTGAAGACATAGAAGTCGGACTTCGCTGCGGCCAGGTCCCCTATCGACTTCGGGTCAAGGTCAGGGACGGCGCGGAGAGTCGCGTTCGCCCCTTTGCGCATCAGGGCCGCAAGGACGATCGATCCGCTGCAGAGACCGTCTGCGTCGATGTGCGTGACGATGAGCACCCGCTTCCCTGACTTCGCGACCTTCAACAGGTCGGGAGCCAGTCCCCTGTATCTGGAGATGAGGCCTTCGAAGTCGGCCAAGGGCCCGGCCCCGCTATGCCAGCTGCGCGACGACCGCGGTGTACTTGAAATCGTGCGGCAGGAGACCTTTCTGCTTGTAGTACTTCGACAGCCTGTAGATCTTCGCTTCGACCAGCTCCAGGGAGTGGACGTTCTTCCTGTCGCTCCTGTGATTCTGCAGATGCTTCTGGACCCGCTTGGCCCGTTCTATCAGGTCCTGGAGGTCCTGGGGGAGCTTCGGCGGGGCCTTCCCGTCTGCAAGGATCCGCCCCAGCGATTTGCCCACGAGGGGCTTCACCAGCGGGACCCCGTAGTCGTCCCGGAGGAGCTGGCCGATCCTGCTGGGGGAGACGCCGTCCTTCGCGAGCTTCAGCGCGGTGGAGCGGGCCTCCTCGGCGGAGGTCGTGACCCAGCTCGGGGTGCTCTTGCTCGGGGGCCTTGTCTGATGAGACCTGCCGTGCCTATGAGAATGAATGCGAGCCAACCCTAACCGTCTGGGCGTGTCCTGCGAGTTGGGCTGATAAACGTTGCCCGGACCGAGCCCGTTTCATGCGACCCGGGCGTACCTTCCCCGGCGCTCGATGCTCAGGAGCTGCCTGAAGACGGCCCTCGAGCGGGCAGGCCCCAGAACCCCGGCGTACCCCCTGTTCAGGGCCTCCATCGCGGCGGCCGCCACCTGCGGGTGCGCCCCCAGGAGGGTCTCCTTGATCAGCCTGAGGTCCACGGCGTGGTCTTCCAGCCTCTCCGTCCGGATCGAAAGGCCGAAGTCGACGAAGACGAGGGAGCCGCCCCTCCTGACGACGTTGGCTGTCGTGAGGTCGCCGTGCATTATCCCTGCGCGGTGGAGGAGCCCCACGTTCCGTCCGAACTCCCTGAAGACCTCGTCGGTCCCTTCGGCCTTCGAGGCTATCACGTCCTTCAGGCGGGTCCCCTCAACGTACTCCATCACCAGGGTCGAGGCAGGAGGGTCGACATCGTACAGGTAGGGCGCCGCCACGCCTGCTCCCTTCGCCTGATGGATCATCTCGGCTTCGTGCAGCGTCCGCTGGCGCCGTATCTCCTCGTCCAGGACCGGAAGGCGGTAGCGGAGGGGCTTCCTGACCTTGTAGACCGCCTCGAGCCCCTGCCAGTCGCCCCGGATCACGTCCGCCTCCGCCCCCCTGTAGAGGAGGCGGCCGGCGGGGTGTTCACTCCCGCCAGGGGATGTCGACTCTGTCAAGCCTCCAGGACTGCTGTACCTTCGACTCTTCCACCGGGACGGCGATCGAGCTCTTGTGCGCGAGCCACCCTGTCCAGGCGATCTGGGCGCCGCAGTCTCCGCTGTACTCGAGCGGAGCCGAGCTGACCGCAGCGGAGTGCCTTTCGGCCATGAAAGTCATCATCTCGGCGAGCCTCCTGTTGGCAGCCACCCCGCCCACGATCATGACTTCGCGCTTGCCGGTGAAGGCCAGGGCGCGCTCGGTCACTTCGGTTACCATGGCGAAGGCGGTCTCCTGAATCGAGTAGGACACGTCGTCGAAGGACTCCCCCCTGTCGAGGAGGAGCTTGGAGGCGGTGAGGAGCCCCGAGAAGGAGACGTCGTTCCCCTTGACGGCGTAGGGGAGCCTGAGATACCTGCGGGACTTTCCTGCGGCCTCTTCGATGGCCCTGCCGCAGGGAGAGGCGAGCCCGTGATGCCTCCCGAACTGGTCCAGCAGCTGGCCCAGGGTGAGGTCGAGGGACTCCCCGAGGACCCGCCAGCGGTTCCCCGAGTAGGCAATGATCATGGTGTGCCCCCCAGACACGAGCAGGACGACCGGGTCGGCCGCCCCGGTGAGGAGGCACCCCAGTTCGATGTGCCCTACGGCGTGGTTGACCGGGACCAGCGGCAGGTCGAGGGAAGATGCGAGCGTCCTGGCCACCACGGCTCCGACCCTCAGGCACGGGCCAAGCCCCGGCCCCATGGCGTAGGAGACCGCCGAAAGGTCCGCTAGGGAGATCCCGGACGAGGAGACCGCCTCGGAGAGGACCCTCGGGGCGGAGGCGAGGTGGCTCTGCGAAGCCTCGAAGGGGTGGATGCCGCTCCCTTCGGGAGGCTTGTACACCGCCTTGGCGTTGGAGAGGATTTCGCCGTCTGACGAAACCACGGACACCGAGAAGGTGTGGGCTGTGCTTTCGACCCCGAGGACGTACTGCTTCATACCGAATCTTCAGACAGAAGCCGGAATTCCTAGGATTTAAGTTCGGGAAAGGGAGACTCGCCCAGATTAGAAACATCCGCGAGATCGGGAGCATGTCTGTATCATGGTCGGCCGCCAGGTCCTCGCAGACACTTTCAGAGCGCTCCCCTGGTCAACTTCGCCAATACCACTCGCTTGTCTTAAGAGGCAATCGTCCGCGGTCCGGAGACGAACCAAACGTCAGACAGGCCATCCAAGAATCTGCTAATCGCTCAGGCAAGAAGACAGACCATCGCTAGGCACAGTTCGATGGTTTGCAAGACCTATGATCTGAAAGTCGACAAGTCGCGCCTCTCAAGGGAAGCGCTTGAAATGCTCAAGAGGCTCTTCCTGGAAGCAAGATGGTTCTACAACGACCTCCTCGCCCGGGGTGATGTCTTCCATGCAGATTACATGACAAAGACCGTTCAGGTCTTCGACAAAGAAGGGAAGGTCGAGTCACCCCCGCTCAGGTACCTTTCCGCACAGATACGGCAAGAGATCCTGGACAGGACGAAAGACTCCATCCTGGGTCTTGCACGGCTCAGGAGGAGTGGCTGAAGTCGGCGCTTTGAGATTCAAGAGCAAAGCCAGATCAACCCCCCTGAAGCAGTACGGCATGACTTGGGTTCGCGGCAACAAGATTTCAATCCAGGGAGTCAGCAGGCCATTACGGGTCAGAGGACTCATTCCGAGAGAGGCCTATTGCACAAGCGCGACGCTGGAGCAGAGAAATGAGGGATATTTCCCTCATACTGCCACGTATCAGAACCAAGGTGAGCGCGTTGCTTCACGGAATGGGATAGGAATCGATGCAGTGACCAAACACCAACTGACACTTTCCAACGGATTGCTGATAGACGAAGGCATCCTACCGGCCAAGAAGGTCAGACGTTTGAATCGCGAGTTGTCAAGGAGAAGCACAGGCAGCCAGAATAGGTTCAAGACAGACGCGCTGTTGGATAGGGAATATTGCCGGCCGGCAAACCAGCGGAGTGACATTAGGAACAAAATAGCAAGCAGGCTGCTCGCCACGCACAGTCTGATGGCTGTTCAAGATGACAGCGTCGCCGGATGGCAGAGGATGTGGGGTACGGAGGTGACAGCCTCGGCGATTGGAGGGATAATGAGCGGCCTGAACGGGCCGCGCACCCGAATTCTCGTGAGAAGGTCCGAGCCAACCACCCGGAGGTGCAGCCGTTGCGAGGCCCTGAACGGAATCGGCCTAGATGAACGCATCTACCATTGCGATAGATGCGATCTCATCATAGCCAGGGACCTCGGCGCAGCAGTGAACCACTGGAAGGAAACACCTGCGGGGTGCAGGGAATCTACGCCTGTGGACATGGAGGCCGCTACCGAGCTGATGGAGTACTTCGGCATTCCAGGGGTTTCGGCAAGCCTAGTGGAAGAAACAGTAAGCCGGCTACCGGCGACGGAAGCCAACGTCGTTTAGACGGCAGGTAGCTCACATTCTGCGGGTCTGGTGGTACAGGTCCCCGAGGAGGTTGACGAACGGCTTGACCTCCACGAGGAAGTCGTCGAACTTCCCCCTTTCGAAGTTCGAGGTGCGCTTGCCGCCGTCAACAACGATCTTCGCGGCGAGGACGATGCCGGAGCTCCTGTCCGGGTCCGCCCTCAGCTTGGGGAAGTGGATGAGGGCGCCGTAGCCGACCTTCCTCTTCCCTTCGGTGAAGACCAGGTTGTAATACATGCTCTGGGTCTTGGTGAACTGGGCGAGCTGCTTCCTCCTGCTCTCGCTCCTCTTCACGTGGTCGAACTTGGACTCGGTCATGGTGTCGACCATCTCCTTGAGAAGCTTCATGTCCCCGACTCTCTTGGTGTAGCCGGCGTACTCTATGGGCATCTGGTACACGCTGTGCATCACCAGGTCCCAGTTGTCCCGGACCGCGAAGGTGGCGGTATCCAGGTTCATCTCGCGCTTGAGCTCGTCGGAGAGGACGTCCTCGACGGTCAGCTTCTTGGCCACGGGGCCGGTGTCCGCCGAGGGTGTAGTTAATCTTCTCTGTGATCGCCTGCGCCCGGAGCCACAGGCGGGTATATCCGTGCGAGGAGGGGAGCCATGGGGATGAAAGGGGCCATCCAGTCGCTCGAAATCACCTACTTCGTTCACGCCACCGAGGACCGGGGGAAGATCGAGCGGGCAGTCGCGAGGCTGCTGGGACAGGAGCCGAAAGCCGAGACCGAGGCCCTGGAGGGCCACTTCGGGAACCAGATAGTGAGCAGCCGGGTGCACCTCACGGGCGAGGAGGCCGCGTCCGGGTTCAGCCACCTCGTCGGCTCGCTCCCTGCCGGAGTAGTCGACCGGCTCGTCGCGGAGCTCGAGTCGCACCTGGACGAGCACTCGGCGCTGTTCGTGAGGCTGGACAAACAGAGCCTCGTCTCCGGCTCCCTCTCCCTCGGGGCCTCCGACCCGGTGAGGGTGAAGGTCAAGCCCAGGATGTTCATGATCAAGGGAGGGGCGGCGGACTTCTACGCGGGACTGCTGGGGCGCAGGTGACATGCCGAAGAGATACGTCCTCCTCGTCGCCGACGCGGCCATCACCCAGCCCGAGAGGAAGGCGCTCCAATCGGTCATCGAGCGGAGGCACCCGGGTGACAGGGTGATCGAGGTCCAAGGGAACCCCAGGGCGGTGATCGTGAAGACGACCAACGAGGTCGCGCCCTCGTTCCGGACGACCGAAGGAGCGCCGACCGTCGGCGGAAAGAGGCTGACGGCGGTCCTCACGTCGGGGGCCGTAGGTAACCTCAAAAGGAGAGCAGCAGAGGCGGCGACCAATGGCCAAGTACATGAGTGAGGAGTATGTCTCTCAGGTCCAGGGCGCCCTCTCGAGCGACCCCAAGTGGGCCGAGACCTCGAAGAGCTTCAAGACCAGCGTCGCCTTCAACGTGACCGACCAGGGGCTGAACTACATCCTGAACGTCGACGGCGGCGTCACGACCTTCCAGAAGGCCGCGCCCGGGGCGTCCACCGAATTCTCCTTCGACGGGCCCTACGAGGCCTGGTGCAAGGTGGCGAAGGGGGAGGTCGACATACAGTCGGCTGTCCTGAAGGGCCAGCTGAAGTTCAAGGGCTCGCTCACGAAGATCCTGATGTACAAGGACCGGTTCACCAGGGTCGCCGAGATAATGAGGGACGTCCCCAAGGAATTCTAGATAGGCACGAAGACGTAGTAGGGGTTCCCTTCCTTGCTCGTCCTGGCCTCGAGCCATAGCCGCATACCGGGCTTCGCCTTCTCGGGCTCGGCCCCTTCGAGCCAGGCCAGGACCTTCAGGCCGTCTTTCAGCTCGCCGATGGCGATCACGTACGGGTTGCTGCCCGCGAAGCTTGCAGGGACTACCTGGACGCGGGTGTAGGTCACCAGAGTGGCGTCCCGCCCAAGCTCCACCCAGGAGAACTCGTTCCCCATGCACCTGGGGCAGTCGGCCTGGGGAGGGAAGGAGACGTGGCCGCACTTCGTGCACTTCGTGGTGATGAACTTCCCGCTCTTCAAGGCGTCCCAGAACTCGTGGGTCTTCGAGATCGGGATGTCGAACCTCAGGGTCAGGGTCCTCCGCGAGTGAAGGACAGGCGACTCCGGCATGGCTCAGTTCCTCGAGAGGATAGTCACGTAGGCGTAGTGGCCGGTCCCGCCGATGTTGTGGACCAGCCCGTACCCCTTCCTGATCGGGGCCTGGCGGCGCCCGGCCTCGCCCCTGAGCTGTTTGGTGATCTCGACCGCCATCGACACGCCGGTTGCGCCTATGGGGTGGCCCTTGGCCTTGAGGCCCCCGTCGAGGTTCACCGGGATCTTCCCGCCGAGCTCGGTCTGCCCTTCTCTTATCATCTTGGCAGCCTCCCCCTTCTTGCAGAACCCCAGGTCCTCGTAGGCCATCAACTCCGCGATGGTGAAGCAGTCATGGGCTGTGGCCACGTCGATGTCGCCTGGAGAGACCTTGGCCCTCGAGTATGCCTGTCTGGCCGCGCTGACCGCCGCTTCGAGCCCCACGTAGTCGTTCCTCCTGCTGAGGTTGGCCGTGTCCGACGAGTAGCCGACCCCCCTGATCCAGACGGGTGTGTCGGTCAGCTTCCTCGCCGTGTCCTCCCGTGCGAGGATCACAGCCGCGGACCCGTCGGTCAGCGGGCAGGCGTCATAGAGCTTGAGCGGCCATGACACTACCTGCGACCCCATGGCCTTCTCCAAGGTGATCTCCTTCTGGAACTGCGCCAGGGGGTTCATGGAGCCGTAATGGTGGGCCTTCACCGCGACCCTCGACATGTCCTCCTCGGTGGTCCCGAACCTGCTCATGTGGGCCACGGCGTAGAGCGCGTAGTAGGCCGGGAAGGTCATCCCGTAGTTCTCGAACTCCCACATGTACGACCCCGCCCTGCCGATGAGCTCGACCGAAGTCGGGGTGTCCACTTCTGTCATCTTCTCGACCCCGACCGCCATGGCGACGTCGACCTCCCCGCTGACGATGCTGTTGTAGGCCGCCTTCACGGCCGCGCTCCCGCTCGCGCAAGCCGCCTCGACCCTCATGGTCCCGGCTCCTGTCAGCCCCGCGTACTCGTCCACCACGACAGCCGGGAGGGACTCCTCGTACCACCCGCCTGCGCTCCCGACGACGACGTTCCCGATGTCCTTCTTGTCGACCCCGGCGTCGTCGACCGCCTGCTTGATGGACTCGAAGGCGAGCTCCCCGATGTTGACGTCCGTCCTTCTTCCGAACCTGCTGTGCCCAATCCCTACGACCGCGACCTGCTCCAATCGATTCCTACCTCAGAAGAGGGGTGCCGTATTTCAACTTCCCCGGGCTAGCCCAGCACACCCATCTCTTTGGCCACTTCTTTCATTATGACCAGGCGCTGGATGTCGTTGGCCCCCTCGTAGGTCTTGATGATCTGGGAGTCCCTGAGTATCCTTTCCACGTTCATGTCCGTGGAGACGCCATAGGCCCCCATGATCATCATGGCCATGTGGGCGTTCTTCTCCGCGGCCTCGGTCGCGACTATCTTCGCGATGGAAGACGCCTTGATGAAGTCCTTCTGCTTCTTGGTCAGGGTCGCGGCCCAATAGGTGAGGAGCCTGGCCGTGTGGACAGCGGCCGTCATCTCGGCTATCTTGAACTGGACCTGCTGGTACTGGAGCAGGTACGTGTCGAAGGTCTGCCTCTGGGTCGAGTAGGTCAGAGCGGCTTCGAGCGCCGCCTGGGCCAGCCCGGTCCCCTGGGCGGCCACCCCCACCCTGCCATGGTCGTAGCAGTTCAGCGCGATGTTCACCCCCCGTCCCACTTCCCCGACCACGTTGCCCTCCGGGACTTCGAGGTTGTCGAACATCAGTTCCACCGGCTGGTCCCCCCTCAGCCCGATGACCTCCGTCCGCTGGCCCACGTTGAGGCCCGCCATCCCCTTTTCCGCTATGAAGGCGGTGACCCCCCGGTGCCTCTTCCCCTCCTCCTTGGGGCTCGTCCTCGCGAAGATGAGGAAGGTCTCGGCCTTGTCCCCGTTGGTGATGAACATCTTCTTCCCGTTGATGACGTACTTGTCCCCGTTCTTCTGGGCCGTCGTGGTGATCGCAGCCACGTCGGACCCGGTGCCGGGCTCGGTCATGGCATGGGCGGCGATCTTCTCGCCCCTCGCGATCGGCACGAGATACTTCTTCTTCTGCTCCTCGGTGCCGAACAGGAACAGCGGGGTCGAGACCAGATAGGTCGCGCCGATGACGGCAGAAAAGGCGGCGGAGAATCTCGCTATCTCCTCCGTGGCAATCACGAGCGAAAGGTCGTCCCCCCCTCCCCCTCCGTATTCTTCGGGGAACGGGACCCCGAACAGGCCGAGGTCGGCCGCCCGCCTGACCAGCTTCATGTCCATCTGGTTGTCCCTGTCGATCTTCTGGGCCGCCGGACCGAGCTCCTTTTCGGCGAACTCCCTCACCGCCTTCCTGAAGGCCTCCTGCTCCTCTGAGATTGCGATGACGTAGTCCGACGGCAGTGGGTTCAGGGTGCTCATTGGTGACAGCGGGGGGCCCCGGGCACTATTTACGCGTGGTCACCTTTAGGTTACCTTGGTTTCCAGTGGAAAGGGAATTAAGGCGCCTCACGGCGCCACATGTCTCGAGACCTTGGACATCAACAGGGTGGCGGTGATAGGAGCCGGAGACATGGGGCACGGGATAGCCGAGCTGTTCGCAGTGAGCGGGTTCGGCGTCACTCTGGCGGACAAGTTCCCCCAGGCGCTGGAGAAGGCGAAAGGGAGGATCGCTGCGAGCCTCGACAGGATGGTGGAGAGGGGGAAGCTGACCAGGGCGCAGGCAGATGCCGCCATCGGCCGGCTCGCGTACACGGGAGAGACGGCCAGCGCCGTCGCCCAGGCCGACCTGGTGGTCGAGGCGGTCCCCGAGTCCTTGGAGCTCAAGCGGGCGGTCTTCAGGGAGGTGAGCCAACACGCCCCCCGGGGCGCGATCATCGCGTCGAACACGTCCAACATCAAGATCTCCGACCTTGCCGAGGCAGCGTCGGGCCCCGGGAGGGTCGTGGGGATGCACTTCTTCAATCCGCCGATGGTGATGAAGCTGGTGGAGGTGATACCCGGCGCCAGGACCGACCCGGCGGTCGAGCAGGACGCGGTGGACGTCTGCGGGAAGATCGGAAGGACCGCGGTCAGGGTGCTCAAGGACAGCCCCGGCTTCATAGTCAACAGGATCAACGCGGCCGACACCCTGTTCTTCTGTCTGGTCCTGGACAGGGGGATCGCCTCTCCGGCCGAGGTGGACACCTTCGCGAAGGGGCAGGGGCTCCCCATGGGGCCATACGAGCTCATGGACTTCGTGGGGATAGACGTCGCCGCCGACTCGCTCGCCTACTTCGCCCAGGCCCTCTCACCCGAGTACGCCAAAGGGAAGCACTTCGCAGGCATGGCGAAGTCGGGCCTCCTGGGCAAGAAGTCGGGGAAGGGGTTCTACGACTGGTCGACGGGGAAGGCGCAGATTCCGAAGGCCGCGGCCACGGACAAGATCTCGATAATGGACATATTCGCTCTGGAGATCAACGAGGCGGTCAAACTGATCGAAGAAGGAGTGGCGACCCCGGACGACGTCGAGAAGAGCGTGACCCTGGGGATGAACAGGCCCTTCGGCCCCATCTCCGTGGCCAAGGACCTGAGCAACGCCGAGGTGAAGTCGAAGCTCGAGGAACTGGCGAAGAACTTCGACTGCCAGATCTTCGCCCCGGCCAGGTCGATCGTGGAGGGGAAGCTCAGGGACGCCGTCGAGGGGAGGGTCGTGCCGGAGGGCGCCAAGGCGGCTGCGAAGGCGGAAGCTCAGCCTGCGTCCGCGGAGCCGAAGGGGGGGGTCCGCCTCGAGAAGCTGCCAGGGGGGGTCGCCAGGATCGTCCTGAACAGGCCGAAGTTCAACATGATTAGCGGGGAGGTGCTCGACGGGCTGGACAGGGCCGTCTCCGACCTGTCGGCAGACCAGGAGACGCGCGTCGTGCTGGTCACGGGCGAAGGGAGCGTCTTCTCGTCGGGGGCCGATCTTTCTCAGTTCATCAGCAGCCCGGTGGCGTTCATGGAGTTCGCCCGGAGAGGGGCGAGGACGATGAAGCGGCTGGCGGAGATGCCTAAGCTGACCGTCGCGGTCCTCAAGGGGTACGCCCTCGGAGGGGCGCTGGAGCTGGCGCTCTCCTGCGACCTGAGGTTGGCCACGGAGGATGTCGAGATGGGGTTCCCCGAGCTCACTAGAGGCCTGGTCCCTGCGTGGTCCGGGAGCCAGCGGCTCCCCAAGCTCCTCGGGATATCGAAGGCGTCTGCGCTCATCCTCACCGGCGAGAGGATCAAGGGAAGGCGCGCCTTCGAGATCGGGCTGGTCCACAAGATTATTCCCCCCGGAGACCCCGACGAGTTCGCCGCGCAATATGGGGCGCAGCTGGCGTCGTCCCTGGCGCCCGTTGCGGTCGTGCTTGCGAAGAGGCTGATCAACAAGGGCGCCGAGGCTCCCCTCGATGACGGCCTCGAAATGGAAGCCATGGCGGCTGGACTCCTCTACGGAACCGAGGATCTGAAGGAAGGGATATCGGCGTTCCTTGGGAAGCGAAAGCCCGAGTTCAAGGGGAAGTGAGCGCCCGACGGCCGAACTCAGAGACGCCTACGTGGCCGACTACCTGAGAATCCCGTTCTCCAGGTCCAGGCCTTCGCAGCCCGAAAGGGACGTCTACAACTCGTTGCGGATGGACCAGGCGCTGAGTCTCCTCATCAGGAGGCTTCTGGAGAGAACCGCTTTCAAGCCTGAAGAGATCGGGGACGTGATCACAGGGTGCGCCTTCCAGACGGGGGAGAACTGGCTCTACGGCGGGAGGCACCCAGTCCTCCTCGCCGGGCTCCCCGTCTCCGTCCCATCCATGGGCATGGACAGGGCGTGCGCATCGTCGATGAACGCGGCAGCAGAGGGGGCGATGGAGATCATGACGGGGAACTCCGACGTGATTCTCGCAGGCGGGATGGAGCACCTCACCCACATCCCGATGGCGAACAACCCGGCCCTCGCTCCCAACACCAGGCTACTGACGAGGCCGGAGTACATGAAGTACCAGATGAACGTGGGCTATTCCATGGGGCTCACGGCGGAGAAGCTGGCCGAGGAGGAAGGGGTGACAAGAGGAGAGATGGACAGATACTCGGTGGAGTCGCACGCGAAGGCCTCGAGGTCCGTCGACCAGGGGTGGTTCAGGGGGGAGCTCATGGAGGTGAAGGTGGAGGTTTCGGGGGAGGAGAAGGTGATCGACGTGGACCAGAGCATCAGGAGGGACACGACGATGGAGCAGATGGCCGGGCTCCAGCCCTCGTTCAAGGCGGGAGGGCTCATCACGCCGGGGAACTCGTCCCCCCTCAACGCAGGGGCTTCCATGGTGGCGCTCGCTTCGAGGGAGAAGCTCGACGAATACGGGCTGAAACCGATGGCGAAGATAGTCTCGATGGGGTGGGCGGGGGTCGACCCGAGCGTCATGGGGAAGGGACCGGTTCCGGCCTCACAGAAGGCCCTGGCCAGGGCAGGGATGAAGGCAGACCAGGTGGACCTCTGGGAGATCAACGAGGCGTTCGCAGTGGTCGTCCTGTATGCCATCAGGGAACTCGGGATCGAACCGTCCAAGGTCAATCGGCACGGGGGGGCGATAGCGATCGGGCACCCTCTGGGGGCCTCCGGGGCCAGGCTCGTGGGGACCCTGGCCAGGCAGCTGCAGGAGACAGGGAAGGAGTACGGAGTCGCCACGCTCTGCGTCGGCGGGGGGCAGGGGTTCGCGATCCTCCTTCAGAGAGCGTAGCCTGACGAGCCGGTGCGGTCCGAAGAGCAGTCACTCGATGGCGCCCTTGGCCCTCAGGGCGCCAGTCTGGCTCCTGGAGTAGCCCAGGGACTTCATCAGGGACTCCGTATCATCCCCCAGCCCCGGGGCGCTGGTGAAGGCTCTGCCGCGCATCGACGGCTGGGACCTGACTGGGCTGTTCAGGACCGTCTCTTTTCCTGCAAGGTCGGCAAGCATCTTGAGGCTCCTGGCCCAGTCGCTGGTGAGGGCCTCCTCCACCGTGAGGACCGGGGTCGTGCAGGTGTCCAGGTGCATCAGGGCCTTCGACCACTCGTCCCTGGTCTTCGTTGCGAAGATGCGCTTCAGCGTCTCTGTCACCTCCTCCCTTTCCGTCTCGGTCCCGAACCGGTAGGGGGCCATCTGGGGGACGCCGAGGGCGCCCAGGAGGTTACTCCAGAACCCCTCCTCTATGGCCGCCACCGCCATGTACTTCTTGTCGGAGGTCCTGTAGAGGTTGTAGTACGGGGTCGACCCGAAGACCAGGCTGTGGCCTTCCTTCGGGGGCCGGCCGGTTGCGAGGTAGGCAGAGGCCGGGATGACCATCCATGACAGGAGCGAACCCACGATGGGGACGTCGATGTAGACCGGGCCCCTCCTGCTCGCCAGGGCCCCCAGTATGCCAAGGGCAGCGTACATCCCGGAAGACAGGTCACCGAGCTGCAGCAGAGGGACCTCGGCGCCGGACGAATAGGCGAGGGTCCCGGCCATGGCCTGGAAGTTGATGTCGTGCCCAGGCATCGAGCTCAGATTGACGTCCTGGCCGTAGGCCGAAATGGAGCAGTAGATTATCTTCGGGTTCACCTTCTTCACCGACTGGAAGGAGAACCCGAGCCTGGACATGGCCCCCGGCCTGAACCCCTCGATGAAGACGTCGGCCGTGCGGAGGAGGCGGCGCATGACCCGTTTCCCTCCCGCAGTCTTCAGGTCGATGCCGATGCTCCGTTTGTTCCTGTTGACCGTCGAGTGGACCGGGCTCCTCCCGTCCTTGGTGGGCGGGGTCGCGCGCATGTAGTCTCCGAGACCAGGCTGCTCGACCTTGATCACTTCGGCCCCCATGTCAGAGAGGAGCATCGTGCAGAACCCCCCGGGGAGCAGCCGGGTAGCGTCGACGACCCTTACGTTGTCGAGAAACCCCACGCCGCGCCGTCGATGGTGCGCAGATAAAGGCTAGGCCGGCCCCCGGGAGCCCCTCGGATGCCAAAGGCTAAATCGAAGGCACCGTGTCGGGTGTCGACGATGAGGTGAACGCCGTCCCAGTCATAGCCCGGAGTAAGCTCCCGGGCAGATGATGAACTCGCGACGAACTGAGTCAAATCGTCCGAGCCCCGCACGGCTGCCTCTCGACCCGGCCGAGCCGGTTTACTGGGCACCATGGGGGAAACGTCATAACCGCCGGGCGTGGGCGACTACGCGGGCCAGTCGGCATGGTGAAATCCGTCAAGGTGCACGAGGAGACGCACAGGGCGCTCAAGCTGCTGAAGGCCAGGCAGAGGAAGAGGAGCATCGACCAGGTCATCCGGGAGATGATCAGGGCCTCTGCAGGGGTGGAGGTCGAGAAGGTGCGCCCGGACAAGTCGGAAGAGCTGACAAGATACCTGAAAGACTGACCCGATAAGATAGAAATACGAACGCCAGGGCCCCCGTCCAGCAATGGCGAAGTTCGATGGCATAGTCGGGAAGGCGCTCCTGACCGTGGAGGAGAAGGAGGACGAGCTCACCCTTGTCTTTGCGGACAACAGGTACCTTTTCGTGAAGCTGCAGGGCGGGAAGCTGCATTCTGACAGCGTGCCCGAGTAGAGACTACTCTTCCTTGAGTATCTCTACGGCCCTGCTTCCACCCACGAGTCTCTTGAACCTCTCTGCATCGGCCATGGTCCCGATGATTTTGTTTATGTGCATCGGTATCACCACCTTTGCGCTTATCGAATCCGCCGCCCGGGCGGCTTCCTCGGCGGTCATGACGTATGTCCCCGAAACAGGCAGGAACGCGACGTCCACGTCGAGGCTCTTCATCTCTTCGATCCCGTCGCAGTCTCCCGCGTGGTAGAACCGCACCCCGTCCATGGTGAGGACGTAACCCACCTTCTTGTCCTCCTTGGGGTGGAACATCTTCCCGGGCTCCCGGAACTTGTTGAGGTTGTAGGCTGGTATGGCTTCGACCTTGAGTCCCCCGAAGTCCAGGGTCTGCCATGGCTCGACGATCCGCTTGGTCTGGGCGAACTGCCTGAGGGGAGCCTCACACTGGCGGGGCGCCACCATCACGGTCGAGGGCCCCGAGAATCTCGGTATGTCGTCCTGGCTCAGGTGGTCGGAGTGCTCATGGGAGATCAGCAGGACGTCAGGCTTGTAGTTCCCCTTGGCCTTGAACGGGTCGACCACCACCGTCTTGGAACCCTGGAGCACGAACGAGTCGTGGCCTAGCCAGTGCACCCTGACCCCCTTGTATGCCCACATGGCCGAGCCGCCTACAGGTTTACTCCTTCTTCCCTGATCCCTGTCTTGTCGATCGTCAGCAGGTCGATGCCGTTCCCGCTCATCGCGTCCCTGGCGATGGCCGCCTTGATCGCGGAGACGGCGAGGTCGCGAGCCTCCTTCTGGGTCATGGTGGGGCTGTAGCCGGCTTCGACCACCCCGATCGCTGTCTCCTCCCCGGTCCCCACGGTGGCGTACTGGTCCGAGATCACGCTCCCCAGAGGGTCGAGGACGTATACGACCGGCTTGTCCCCCATCCCGCCCAGGATGACCTGGGTGAGGAGCGGGGCGTACCTGTTCTGGAACATCAGCGTCGACATCAGCTTGGCGACCGAATTCGGCTTCATCGACTTCCTCGATTCGAGCTCCTTGAGCTTGGAGTACACAGCCACCTCTTTCACCAGGTTCTGCATGTCGGCCACCATGCCCGCGCAGACGGCGCCCACGCTTTCGGTGACCTTGAACACCTTCTTCCCCGACTTGCTTCTCACGAAGCTGCCCAGCGTGATCCTCCTCTCGGCACCCAGGACCACTCCGTCTTTGAACGCGATGCCGACTGCGGTGGCGCCCGGCATGTACTGCTCGTAGGACATCAGAAGTCTGACTGGCGCCGAAGGCTCGCCCTTTTAGACATTGTGCCGCAGCAAGCATTCAGGGCCGGGTCCCGGGATTGACCCTGACCACCGCGCCGACGGACCGGGGCTCTGTCTCCCAGCTGAAGGAGGTGAACTTGCGGGCGATCTCCAACCCGGACTTCAGATGGGGGGTGACCTCCCGGACCCTGACCCTCGAGGGGGAAGGAGCGAGGGAGAGGAGCGGGATCACCATGTCCGAGAGGTTCGAGTCCACGCAGGCCCCTGAATTCAGTTCGGCGATGAACCGGGCCGCTGCCTCCTGGCCCACCCGTTCGGCGGGCTTCCCCTTTTCCCCGATGGCGTCAGCCCCGAGCAGCGCGCCGTGCTCTGTGCAGTATGCCAGGACCGACGAACCTGGGGAGTCTGAGCCCTCCTCCGCCACCTCCCCTGCCAGGACTCTGATCCCCGCCCCTTCGAGGTGGCTGGACGCAGCCGAGAGCTGCCGCTCGGCGACCCGGCGGGGAAGACCCCCGCACCTGCTGACCACCCTGGCCCCTGGCAACTCTCCCCGCGAAGCGAGGTCGAGCGGCTTCAAACCTGACGAAGGCTCGACGGTGGCGACCACTCTCCCGCCCCCCCGCGGGTAGTATCCCCTCCGTTCTGCCGTCGCGTCGAACTCGATGCCGATCTGACGGAACGCCCCTCGGACCACTTCTGCGAAGTAGTCGAAGGTGGGGCTCCAGGGGACGTCGGTCCCCCCCTTCAGCTCGAGCCTGAGCCGGCCCCCCGAAAGTGCGACGGCCGGGACGACAGCCTGAAGCACCAGCGTTATGCTGGCGGCGGTCCCCATGTCGAGCGCCAGCGACTCCGTCCGAGGCTTGCCCGGGAAGTAGGAGACCTCGGATGAGCCCTCCTGGGCGCCCTCCACCCGTCCTCCTGCCGCCCTGGCAAGAACCAGGAGAGCCGACGCGTGCTGGCGCTTCAGCCCGGGCACCCTCCTCCCGGCCCTTATCCTGGTGACCCTGACCGGCCGTCTGAAGATCGTCGAGAAGGCGGCCGCGGTCCTGAGTATCTGCCCTCCCCCTTCGCCCAGGGAGCCGTCGACCTCTACGGTGTCCACGGCAGAGGTCCGGGACCCCCGATTAAGAAACGGCGCGCTTCTTCTTAAATAGACCAGACCGGGGCAGGAAAAACGAGGGGTATGCGGGTCGGTCTTCTGGTGGGCCGCTTCCAGCCTTTCCATCTCGGCCATCTGGAGGCCGTCAGGTACGCCCTGAAGCGGGTCGCCTATCTCTACGTGGTCGTGGGCTCAGCCCAGAGGAGCCACGAGAGGGACAACCCGTTCACCGCGGGAGAGAGGATCGCGATGATCAAGGACGCCCTCGACGCCAACGGGGTCGACCCGTCGAAGTGGATGGCGATCCCCATAGCAGACGCGGACTCGCATTCGCTCTGGGTCTCGAGCGTGGTGTCCATGGTCCCGAAGTTCGACGTGGTGTTCACCAACGACGCGCTCACATTCCTCCTCTTCAAGGAGGAAGGGATGGAGGTGAGGGCGGTCCCCTATCTGGACAGGAGCAGGTACTCTGCGACCAACGTCAGGGACAGAATTCTGGAAAGGAAGGACTGGGAGAGCCTGGTCCCCCCCGAGGTGGCCAAGCTGGTCAGAAAGTTCGGAGGGGTCGAGCGGGTGAGAGCACTTATGCGCAAGGACCTGAGGGGGAGCGGCCATGGATAAGCAAGACCTGATCATGCTCCCCGGCCCGACGAACGTTTCTGACCGGGTGATGAAGGCGATGCTCCGCCCCATAATCAACCACAGAGGGGACGCGTTCAGAGAGCTGGGCAAAGGGATTCTTGACAAGACGAGGCGCCTCTTCCAGACCGAGGGGGACGTCGTCGTCCTCTCGTCGTCCGGGACCGGAGGGGTCGAGGCCGCGGTCTGGAACCTCATAAGGCCGGGGGACGCCGCGGTCGTCGCCGTGTTCGGAGAGTTCAGCACGAGGCTCGCGGAGACTGTCGAGATGGCCGGTGGGGAGGCGGTCAGGGTCAAGTCGGAGTTCGGGAAGGTCCCCACCATCGAACAGCTGAAGGCCGCCATGGACGCCCAGGGGGACTTCAAGGCGCTCTTCCTCGTCCACAACGAGACCAGCACCGGAGTGGCAGCCCCCTACGTGGAAGAGGCCACCAGGCTTGCGAGGGACCACGGAGCTTTCGCGGTCATCGACGCCATATCGAGCCTGGGAGGGTACGCGATCCCCGTCGACAGGTGGGGGGTCGACATCTGCATCACAGGGAGCCAGAAGTGCATCGCGGCGCCGCCCGGCCTGGCCCTCCTGTCGGTGAGCAAGAGGGTGGAGGAGTTCCTCAGGACTTCGCCCCCGAAGACCAGGTACTTCGAGCTGCCGAGGTACCTCGAGTACGCGACGAAGGGGGAGACCCCATTCACTCCGGCGCTCCCGCTGTACTACGCCCTGGACGAGGCTCTCGAAGAGCTCCTGGAGGAGGGCTTTGCGAAGAGGGTGGAGCGGCACGACAGGATGAGCGAGATGCTCTATGACGGCCTTGCCAGCCAGGGGCTGAAGCCCGTGGCCGAGAAGTCGGTCCGGTCGAAGACGGTCGTGGCGTCATACTACCCCCAGGGGGTGGACGATGCCAAGTTCAGGAAGGCCCTTGCCCATGACAAGGGGGTCGTCATAGCTGGAGGGTTCGGACCGTTCGCCGGGAAGGTATCCAGGGTGGGGTGCATGGGCCAGATAAACGAACGGTACGTCAACACGACGCTGAAGGCCATCCGTGAAACGATGGCAACCTTCAGGACCCCGTGAAAGCATTTAAACCCAACACGAAGGCCGGTCGAATCCTATGCCGTTCGCGAAGGGGGCCCTGATATTCGCAAACTACACCGCCCGGGTCAAGGACACGGGAGAAGGGATCGAGTCAACGGTCGAGGACGAAGCCAAGAAGCTCAAGATCTATGAAGACACGAAGAAGTACGAACCGAAGCTGGTCGCCGTCGGGGAAGGGTGGCTGATCTCCGGCCTGGACGCCGAGGTGGCCAAGCTCTCCGTGGGAGAGAAGAAGCAGATCGAGCTCCCCCCGGACAAGGCCTTCGGAGTCAGAGACCCGACACAGCTCAGGATGATCCCCCTGCGCAAGTTCGGAGAGAGGGAACACGAGCTGGCCGTGGGGGACCCGGTCGAGATCGACAACAGGGTCGGGACGGTCAGGTTCATCGGGTCTGGCCGGGCGCAGGTGGACTTCAACCACAGGCTCGCAGGCAAGTCGATAATCTACGACTTCGAAGTCCTGAAGACGGTCGACACCGACGAGGACAAGGTCCGAGCGCTGGTGGACCGGAGGCTCGCAGCAGACGGGAAGAGGGCCTCGGTCGAGATCGCGGACGGGGCGCTCACCGTGACCATCCCCGAGGAGCTCTTCCTGGTCGAAGGGCTGCAGATCATCAAGAGGGGGATTTCGAACGACGTGTTCAAGTTCGTCCCAAGCGTCGGGACCCTGACCTTCCTGGAGAAGTTCGCCAATCCGAAAGCCCCGCAGAAAAAGGAGGAGCCGAAGGCAGAGAAGGCCCCGGAGCCGGCCGGGGCCAAGACGAGGAAGAAGAAGGAAGCGCCGACCAAGACCGCCTAGATTACGCCCGTAGCCCTGGCCAGGGCCCTGGCGCTCGTGCTCGTGAGCTTTCTCCTGGAGAGTATCGTGTAGCGGTCGGGCCTTATCGAGCTCGCCCTTACAAGGGACTCCACCACCATCGAGTCGTCCACTCCTATCTGGGAGGCCTCCACCGGCGCCCCGACGCTCTTCAGGGCAGCTCTGACCTTCCGCCAGTCGATGCCGTGGAGCTTCGCCATCATGATGGTCCCTATTCCGCACTTCTCTCCGTGGAGCCCCGCGTCGGGCGCCACCAGGTCGAGATAGTGGCTGAACAGGTGCTCGGACCCGGAGCACGGCCTGGAGCTCCCGGCTATGCCTGCGGCCACCCCTGTGCTGATGAGCGCCTCCACGAGGTCGCGCACGCTGTCCCTGTCGAACCTCCCGATCTGCCTCGCATGGTCCAGCACCACGTTGGCGCTCATCAATGCGAGACTCGCCGAGTAGCTTCCGTAGTACTCCCCGGTGACCCTCCTGGCCAGCTGCCAGTCCTTGACCGCGGTCAGTTTCGAAACCAGGTCTCCGCACCCCGAGGCCAGGAGGCGCCTGGGGGCCGAAGAGATCACGTCTATGTCCGCCAGTATCCCCACCGGCGGCTTCGCCATGACGGAGTAGGGCCTGTCCAGCCCCCTGAGGGAAGCGAAGGGGCTGGAGATTCCGTCGTGCGATGCGCTCGTGGGGACCGAGTAGAACGGGAGGTGCAGCTTGAAGGCTGCCAGCTTTCCGACGTCTACGCTCTTCCCTCCCCCGACCCCGACGATGCACCCGCACCCGGACGCTGCAGACATGACGCGTTCGACGTTCTCCATGTCCGCCGCTGACACCTCTACCCAGACCGGTTCTCTCCCGATGGCTGAATCGACCTCCGCCCTCACCTTGGAGGTGACGCTGGAACCAGACGAGATCACGATCTTCCTGTCCCCCGCGGACTCGCTGAGGAACTCCCCGAGCTTCTCGATGACCCCGTCCCCGATCAGGACCTTGGTCGGGAGCTCCATCAGGTGGTAGGAGTCCACGACGGCCGAGCTCCCCGGTCGTCATTTAAGGACGCCGTGAGGCAGCAGCCCAGGCTCTTGCCTTTCGTCGCCATGGTCCCTGCTGATGCCTTGGGAACGGCCTGGGAGGCTTTGTCTGAGCTCCGCAGCGAGTCGCCGCCACGACCGCGCGGAGTGTTCCGGTCATGGTCTCGCGCCTGGGCTCTCGGAGCCGCTTCTGGGCCCTGGCACTCCTGTTCGGGATTGTAGTGGTCTTCGTGATCTTCGGAAGCTACGGCCTCCTGCGGGGATACCTCTATGGGCTCTGGTTCCTCATCGCAGGCATCGCAATCGGAATCGCTGCGCTGCATCTGCCCGGGACCAGATAGTCTGCTCGGGGCCCTGACTGGGCGGAGCCTCGGAAAGATATAATAAGCGACTGGGGCACGGCGTTTTCGTCCTTTTTCGAGGGTTGTGGACATCATGTCGATGGGTTTCAAAACAAACAGGAATACCCTAGGGTCTGCAGTTTACCACGGCACGACGACCGTCGGGCTGGTCTGCTCCGACGGGGTCGTCCTGGCAACAGACACCAGGGTCACGGCCGGGGGGTTCATAGCCCACAAGAGGGGAAAGAAACTGCTGAAGATCGACGACAACATAGCCATGACGATATCAGGAGGGGTCGCCGACGCGCAGAACGTCGTGGACACCCTGAAGTACTACTCCAACCTCTACAGGATCGAGAGAGGGAGGCCCATGCCGGTGAAGGCTGCGGCCCAGGTAGTGTCCAACGTCCTCTTCTCCTCGAGGCTCTATCCGTTCATCGCGGACGTCCTCGTGGGCGGGGTGGACACCAGCGGCGGGTCGCTCTTCAACGTCGACTTTTTCGGCTCGATTAACCAGGAGAAGATGATCGCAACCGGGAGCGGGTCCCCGGTAGCCTACGGGATACTGGAAGCGGAGTTCAAGGAGGGACTGTCGGTGGCCAAGGCGTATCCGCTGGCTGCCAAGGCGATAATCGCGGCGACGAGGAGGAACGTGGCCACGGGAGACCACTTCGACGTGGCAATCCTGGACAAGGAAGGGTTCAGGGAGATATCCGAGCAGGAGAAGGACAAACTCCTGGCTCAGTTTACAACTGAAAATTAGTCTTGGAACAGAAAGCAAACGGCGTGAGCCTAATGAGCGCCATTCTGAACAATATCCCAGCGGAGGCTCAGATCACAAGGATCGAATACGAGGGCCCGAGGATCGCTCTCTACACCAGGAACCCCGCCTTCCTCCACAAGAACAGCTACGTGATATCGGAGATAGTGAACTCGCTGAAGAAGCGGGTCGTCACCAGGACTGAGAAGTCCATCAGGAAGCAGGAGAGCGAAGCGAGGCAGATCCTGGAGAGGCTCTTCCCGGCCGAGGCGGGAGTGTCGAACTACTTCTTCGACGACGCCCTGGGGGAGATAACCGTCGAGGCCGAGACGCCAAAGCTCCTGTCGCAGGAGGCAGGCTTCGACCTCGGAGCGGCCATGGACCAGACAGGGTGGAAGATCAAGGTCAGGAAGGCGCCCCACATCAAATCCACCGCCATCCAGAACATGTACTACGCCCTGAAGAGCGGGAGCGAGGCGAGAGAGAAGTTCCTGAAGGAGCTGGGGGAGGCGATCTTCAGGCCGAGGATGGCGCTGGAAGAGCACGTCACCATCAAGACCCTTGGGGCATTCCAGGAGGTGGGGAGGTCGTGCATACTCGTCGAGACCGCAGAGAGCAAGGTGCTGCTGGACTGCGGAATCCACCCCGGCGCGAGGAACACCTGGGACGCCTATCCGAGGCTGGACTGGGCTGACGTCTCTCCGAGAGACATCGACGCCATAGTGATCAGCCACGCGCACCTGGACCACCAGGGCTTCCTCCCTGCAATGTACAAGTACGGCTACGACGGGCCGGTGTACTGCACCGAGCCGACCCTGCCCCTGATGACCCTGCTGCAGAACGACTTCGTCAAGATCGCCCAGATCGAGGGAGGGAGGCTCATCTACGACCAGAAGGACATCAGGGACGTCATCCAGCACGCCATCACCCTTCCCTACGGGATGGTCACAGACATCTCCCCCGACATCAAGCTCGTCTTCAACAACGCGGGGCACATACTGGGCTCGGCGACGGTCCACCTCCACATTGGGGAGGGGGCGCACAACATCGTCTACACCGGGGACTACAAGTACGGGAGGACCGCGCTCTTCGACTCAGCCACCTGGAACTATCCGCGGGTCGAGACGCTCATCACGGAGAGCACCTACGGGGCGAAGGAGGACATCATGCCGGTCAGGGAGGAGGTGGAGATGAACTTCGTCAACGCCATCAACGAGACCCTCAGGCAGGGAGGGAAGGTGCTGATACCGGTCCCCGCAGTCGGGAGGGCCCAGGAGATACTCATCGTCCTAGACCAGTACATGAGGAACAAGGTGCTCGTGGAGGCCCCGGTCTTCACGGAGGGGATGATCTCCGAGGCGACTGCGATACACGTCTCCTACGCCGACTACCTGTCGAGGGAGCTGAGGACGAAGATCCTCGAAGAGGGGGTCAACCCCTTCAAGTCGGAGTACTTCACCGAGGTGGAGCACCCGACGGACAGGGAGGAGGCCTATAGGGAGGGGCCCGCGGTCATCATGGCGACCTCAGGCATGCTCGAGGGAGGGCCGGTCCTCGACTACTTCGAGCACCTTGCGCCTTCCGAGAAGAACAAGATACTTTTCGTGTCCTACCAGGTCCAGGGGAGCATGGGTCGGAGGGTGCTCGACGGCGGGAGCCAGGCCAGCCTGATGGACCAGAACGGGAAGATCAAGATAGTCGACGTCAGGGCGAAGGTGCAGAAAGTGGAGGGGTTCAGCGGCCACAGCGACTACAACCAGATCATCAGATTCGTGGGGAAGGTGAGGCCGAAGCTGCAGCTGGTCCTCGTGAACCACGGGGAGAAGCGGAAGACAGAGAACCTGGCGTACGCAATCCAGAGGATCTACCGCATCCCTGCGATACATCCTGCCGTGCAGGAAGCAATCAGGGTGTACTAGCGGCAGCCTGTTCTGTCCGATGCCGAAGCCGCCGAGCCGTTCCAGAGACTAGGCGTGCATCCGGCGCTCAGAAAAGAGGCGAAGGACATGAAGGGCGCGACCTTGCCTTCTTTCCAGTCGTCCGTCGTCGCTGCGGCCGCAGCTGTGCTGTTCATAGCCAAGGGCGCGGGAAGTCCGACTCCCAGCGTCGTCGTCAATGGGACGAGACACTGGGAGATGAACGTAACCCTCACGGACGACCTCACAACAACCCTACTGAGCGGCTTTACGTTCAATTTCAGTTATCCGTGCAACCACGCCACACCGCCCCCGCCCACCGGAGGAGCAGGCCAAGCTTGCGCGAAGGTGACCTTCATTGGAGTCCCTTGTCCCGGCGGGACTTGTGGGGCGGAGTTTTGCCAGGGGAATCTTCCACAGATTCAGGTCGTTCTTCCCAACGGGAAGGTGGAATACTTCAACAACGCCACGACCATCGGGGGAGCCATGACATACGACAGCCGGAAGGAACCTAACCACGTCCACTTCATTGCTGGTTCGAGTCCTACTGTGGGGATAGAACGGGTCACAACTCATGCCCCTCCGAACAGCCTCCTCCTCCTGGTCGGTGAATGAAAGTACCCATCCAACACCGCCGAAGTCGCCGACTCAGTCCGGCCGACCCCTCTTGTCGATGTCAAGGTCGTCTGCAATGAGGGTCTGCTGAAGAGGGGATGCTCGGCGTCCGGTCCCAGACTTGGACTGGAACTCCCCTTAAGGGGCCTCGAACCAAGGTCCGTCCGGATGCCCGAGGACCCGGCAGCGGTGCGCAGAATAGAGGTCAGAGCTGCGAAGATGGCCGACGCGAAGGCCCTAGGCGGGTTCTTCATGCGGGCCTGGAAAGAGGCGGGCCCGGGGGCGCTGGGCTTCACAGGGGCGACGGAAGGGGCCATCAAAGAGATCAGTTCGGTGCAGTTCCTCGCCGAAAGACTCGCGAGTCCGAACGTGAAGATGCTGGTCGCCGTCTCCGAGGGCGAAGTCGTGGGGTTCGCCAGCCTGAGGACTGAAGGACACGGAGCCACGGAGCTCTCGGGGATAGTCGTCCTGCAGAGCGCCTCGGGCGCCGGGATTGGCAGCCGCCTGCTCCGGAAGTCTTTTGCGCTGGCAGCGAGGCTCGGGTTCAGGGCCATGACTGTGCGGACTGAGGCCCTCAACAAGAGGGCCATCGGGTTCTACAGGAAGAACGGATTCACGGAGGCAGGGAAGACGACGGAGAAAGTGGGTCGGACCAGAGTGGCGCTTTCGGTCCTGCGGAAGACGCTGCGCTGAACGGCAGCCGGCTCTACTGGAGCCCGCGCCAGATCCGTACGCCCGGGGGAGTGATCACGACCCTCTCGTCCCCCAGCCTGGCGATGTCCCCGCCCACGGAGGTCGCGAACTCGTAGAGCTGCTCCACGGACGACTTCAACTCCTCGAGGCTCTTCTGGGCGAGCGGAGTCACCTTGAGGATCACTATCGTCTTGTTGGTGACGTCCTCCTGAATCTTGGGGATGTCCTCGATGCTCCGGAGGGCGAGAGCCTTCAGAAGGATCTCCTTGCTCTTCCCTTCCAGCTTCCTCTCCTGCATCACTCCGGACATTTGGCTGTTGTTTCTCCTCGACCCGCGGTCATTATTAAGCATAGGCGGGCCTCCAATACATATCGAGCGTCTGAATTAGTTAGACTCTGTTGTAGAGTTTTGTTCAGAGTTCACGAATTTCGTTCTCAGCATATAAGGAGAGGGGTCCGCGAAACTGTTCCCTGCTAGAGCGACCTGTGCAGGCTCCAGAACCTGTCCCCCACGTGGTGGAGGTTCCGTATGCACCCCCCCTTCGCCATCCCCTGGGCCTCGGCGCTGGAGACCATGGAGGTCCCGACGGCGATGGCCCTCCCCTTCTTCTCTTCCTTCACGACCACCATCCTCCCTGCCGCCCCCCAGTCGTCCAGCTTCCGTATCCCCGGGCGCATGACGTCGGCTCCGTTCAGGAGGAACCTGATCGCCCCTTCGTCGACGATGGCCGAGGGGAAGAGCCCCAGGGCCGCGGCCGACCCGAGGAACGGGAAGAACGCGTCCCCCGACTGGACGAACTCGTACCCGTCGAGCCCGACGAACACCGCCCCCTCCTCCGGCTCGGCGCACTCAGCCTGGGCCGACTTCGGGAGGTTCAGGGAGAGGCCGAGGGCGGACTCGATCTTCGATATCATATCCGTGGAGTCGCGGCGGGAGAGGACCCACTTCTTCAACCGAGTCGACAACAATGACTCCTTAAATAAATGAATCCGGACGGCCGACACAAGGGAAGAACTTGTCCGTCGACATGGCCGTCAAGGAGCTCGAGACCAGCATGGGGAAGGTCGTCCTCATCAAGCTGAAAGGAGGGAAGGTGATCAGGGGGAACCTGCAGGGGTTCGACCAGCACATGAACCTCGCTCTGGAGAGGGCCGAAGAGGTCTCGGAGGACGGACAGTCGACGACGCTGGGGACGCTCATAGTAAGGGGGGACAACATAATCATGATCTCCCCGCCTCCAGACTAGACGCCTACCCCGCCGGCCGAAGAGCCGAATCGGCTCCATAGGTTCTGGGAATCTTCGGTGGCCCGACAACCTACTCTCCTCCCTTCAGGGCTTCTGCTCGGAGGATTACAAGCGTCGTCGGGTTCCCCTTCACGGCTTCGTCTGTGCCCTGCGCTCCTGGGCGAACCTCACCCAGACATGGCATTGTCCCGCGGCGCTCGATGTTGACGGCGGCGTTGAGGTCGCGGTCGAGGGTGGCACCACAAGGGCACAGCCACTCCCTTTCGGTCACCTTCAGCTTCCGGTTGATGAAACCGCAGATGTGGCAAGTTTGTGAGGTCCACGCAGCCGAGACGTACTCGAATGGCACTCCTTCCCATCGGGACTTGTACTCGATGAACCCCTGAAGCTCTCTGAACGGCCAGAGGGCGAACCTGCGCCTCTTTGCGGGGCCATCGTTATCCCCCTTCCTGCTCTTGCAGCGAGTCCCCTTCAGCTTCTCGAGGACGATTCCCTCATGGTTCACCTTGGCCTTGGTGACGATGTGTTTGGCGAGATTGACCATCATCCGAAAGGTCTGGAGGAGTTCCGTCGTCTGGGGTGTCGCCCTGTAGCGGGATCTGGTCGACTTGGCGGCCTTCACAGACACCAATGAACGCGCATCTGCCCCCCGGGTGCTTCCGAGGGCTACAAAGACAGAGCCGAGTTGCTACGACCTGTCTGGGGAGGGCTCGCCGAAACTTAATGCCGGTCTTGACTTCCGTCAACTGAAGACTTCCCAGAACCGCTTTATACCAACCGCGCAGTAGCACGCGCAAGGAAACACCTTCATGGTCGATCTGCTGACTGTGGTCGTCGCCGGAGTCGTGGGAATCGGCCTAGGAGGCATTACTTCGTACGCTGTGTTCTACCGCAGGCCCGGGGAGAAGAAGGCCGCCGTCGCCCGCGCGGACCCTGGGACGAGGTCGGCGGAGGCCACCGTCACCTCGGCGGGCCTTGAACGCTCCAGGAGGGAGATGCGCACCATCATGGTGGAGAGGGATCTGCTCTCGTCGGCCATGATGAAGCTCTACGAGGCAGAGAACGAGGGGAGGATAACCCGGGAGGAGAGGGAGATGATCTCGAAGCGCTACAGCGACCAGATCAAGGACCTGCAGTCCAAGCTGAAGGACGTGGAGCTCGTGGTGGAAGTGGGCGAGCTCGAAGGGCTCCGGGGGGAGCTGGTGACGCTCTTCGAGAGCAAGATACAGAACATCGAGGCCCGCCTGGACGCGGCGAAGCAGAGGCTTGGAGTGACCGCTCAGCCACCCGAGAAGAAGGAGGCCGCCCCCAGGGTGGAGAAGGCCACAGACCTCGAGAGGGTGGTCGAGCGGAGGGCGAGGCCGGAGATGAGCGAGTCGGAGAAGAGGGTGAAGCAGATCAGGGACGAAGTGATGGACGCTTTGACCAGGCTCGAACAGATAGACATAGAGAAGAAGCAGCAGGAAAACTGATGGACCGGCTCAGAGATGCTCTGAAAGCGGTCGCGAAGGACATCGCGAAGAGCATCGGGCCGGGGACCACCCTGGGCCTCGGGAGCGGGTCCACGGTCGCCGCACTCCTGGAGGAGCTCTCCCCCCTCGTGATGGCGAAGGCGAAGGGGATCAGCGGGGTCCCCACGTCGACGCAGATCGAGCTGGTCGCTTCGAGGTGCGGGATCAGCCTCGTCCCCTTCCGGGGGTCGGTCGACCTGGTCATAGACGGGGCCGACCAGGTGGACAGGGAGCTGAACATGATCAAGGGAGGAGGGGGCGCCCTCCTCAGAGAGAAGGTGGTCATGGGGAGCGCGAAGAGCATCGCCGTGGTGGCAGCGGAGAACAAGTTCGTGAAGAGGCTCTGCGAGAACGGGGTCAGGGTCCCGGTGGAGGTCGTCCCCATGGCGAGGGAGAGCGCCAAGGTGAAGCTGTCGATGCTGGGAGGGGTGCCTGACGAGAGGCTCCTCCCGAAGGGGTACCCCTACTTCACGGAGAACGGGAACATCATCCTCGACACCATGTTCGAGCCGGTGGAGGACCCGCGGGAGCTGGAGATGAAGGTCAGGTCCACCCCCGGAGTGGCAGAGGTGGGGATCTTCACGTTCAAGCCCATAACAGTCTACAGAGTTGGGTCCGACGGAAGCTTCGAGATCCTGGGGAGCGGCCAGTCATCGAATTCGGCGCTTAGCTTATAACTCCCTCACCCGGGACGACAATTCGACAGGCATGACTCGTGAAGTAGACTACAAGACAACACCGATAGACCCGAACTTCCTCTCGAAGGCGGACCAGTACCCGGTGACCGGGGAGCACAACGGCCACAAGGTCAGAGCTGCCGGGACTGCCAGGACGAGCGGGGACGGGACCCCCTACCCGACCACCAACGGGATCCACGGAAGCCAGGTCGCGGTCGACTGGGAGGCGTGCACCGCCGACGGAGTCTGCATGGACGTCTGCCCGGTGTTCGTCTTCGAATGGCTCCTCAACCCAGGACAGGCCGGGACCGGGAAGGACAAGGTCCTCGAGAACGGGGGCGACGAATGGAAGCAGTACAGGACGGACAAGTCGGAGCCCATCAGGGAGATGGACTGCATCTTCTGCATGGCCTGTGAGACGAGCTGCCCGACCCAGGCAATCAAGATCACTCAGCCATAGGATCATCCGAAGCAACAGAGGCCGAAACCAGAGCATCCTGCGCCTTGTGGCGTGGATTCGCCAAGAACAACCGCTGGGCTTCGACAAAAGCATCCCGAGCCGCCGCGATGCTCATTCTGACTGACTCGGCCTTCGGCCCGGTGACCCTCCAGGGCTGGCCAAGTTCTAGACTGATCGCCAGACCCTTCTTCTCGACCTTCTCTACGCGCCTTGGCGGCAGGCTCCTCAGAGACTCCTGACCTTCCACGAACCTTGCAGTCATCACTCGCCACTAGTCCTCCTTCATTTCGATTTGGCAGCCGGGGGAACGGAAGCCCTTCTTCTTGTCAAGGTAGGGCTCAAGAGGTCTGAACCCCAACGATTTGATTGCTTTGTGCACAAACCACACCAGGCTCGGATTCGTATTGTAGTATATGACGTTCAACGATGTGAGCAATCTCATAGGGTAGATTCCGATGCTCCCTTCGGCGTCGAGGAGGCCCGCAAGGTGAGCGCGAGCAACCGAAGGTTTCGAGAGAATCCATTCGGATTGCGCGGGAAAAGGGGCCAGGAGGAAATCGAAGCTGTCGTCTAGGACTATGCAGAGACTCCGTTCGTAGGTCTTCGTGTCCTTCTGGTATCTCGGGTGCTGGTAGACATGCCCGAACGGTTCGAAGAAAGACCTGAACGGTTGCGCCATCGCGGGACGGGTCGTGCTTGTCGACACTCTCACAGCGGCCGCCGAATGGCCTGTGAGCTGAGTAGTCTCCATGCCTCAGCCCCAGCAGGTACGCCCTGTCTTCGTCCGTCCCGTCGAACGGCCCCCGCTCGTACTTACTACGCTTCTCCCTGATCCCCTTGAGCCTCGCCTCCTCGAAGGGGCGCCTCCGCACCCCCAACTCCCTGCAGACCCAGGACGTGTACCCGCTCGTCTTGTTCCCGACCGGCTTCGCTACGTCGTTGGGGGACTTCCCCTCCGTGTTGTGGAGGCAGTCGAGGAGGGCGCGCAGTTCCTCCCTCCTGGACTCGTCGAGGTCCTTGATGCTGAGCCCCCTGGTGCGGAGAAGCGCCAGGAGCCCTTCATGGACGCCATCGTCGGCGGCCCCCTCCCCTGCCAGATCATCCCCTGACGCGCCCCAGAGATAATGTGAGCGCTGGGACCAGAAAGTACCCTCAACCCACAATCTGATCCCCTGGAGCGGACCGTCGAGGTCGGCCGCAGCCGTCAGCAACCGTTTTATTGCCACAGTGTCGGGTGCCCGAAAAGACCATGGAAGAAGACGCCGACCTGAAGCTCCTGGAGCAGAGGAAGCTGGAGGAGATCAGGAGGAGGCTGAAGGCGGCTGCGCCGCAGGCGAAGCAGGAGAAGACAGACAGGCAGGTGGTGGAGGGGATGCTCTACGACCGGGGGGACGAGGTGCTGGAGGCTGCCTATTCTTTCTACCCTGAGGAGACCGGGAGGCTGGTGAAGGAGCTGGCGGCGATGATCAGGGACAGGCGCCTGACCGAGAAGGTCGCCGGGGGGGAGCTGCTCTCGATATTCAGGGAGCTCGGCCTGAGGTTCAGGCTGAAGACCTCGATCAAGGTGATGGACCAGGGGAAGCTGGTCGACCTGAGCGAGAAGCTGGGGAGGAAGAAATGAGCGGGGGGGACAGGGCGCCTGTCGTCTCGGAGAAGGTCATAGAAGTCCCGGAGTCGGAGGACGCGGTCCTGGTTTGCGGCCTTCCGGGGAGCGGATACGTGGGGAAGCTCGCAGCCGACCATCTTGTGAGCTCGTTCAGGTCGAAGAGGGTCGCGGAGTACTCGAGCCCGACCTTCCCGCCCCAGGTCAGCGTGAAGGAGGACGGGACCGCCGACCCGCCCAGAGGGGAGCTGTATTTCGTCGCAGGGAAGAGAGGGAAGAGCTTCTTCGTGTTTACCGCCGACGCCCAGCCGACGACGGCCGAGGGAGAATACGAGCTTTCAGACGCGGTCGTGAAGTTCGCCAAGAAGTGCGGGGTGAAGAAGGTCTACACCCTCGCGGCCTACATAACCGGGTCGTTCTCGAACTCGCCGAAGGTCTACGGGGCGGGGACGTCGCGCGCCGTTCTCGACTCCCTCACGGAGAACGGGGCGACCCTGATGAAGGACGGCGGGATCAGCGGGATGAACGGCATACTGATCGGGGTGGCCGCGCTGAGGGGGCTGGAGGGGGCGTGCCTCCTGGGAGAGACGTCCGGGTACGTGGTGGACGCCGGGGCATCAAGGGCGGTCCTCGAGCTCCTTTCCAAGGTCATGGGGCTCCCCATAGACACCTCGAAGCTCAAGGAGAAGGCGGAGGAGACCAAGAAGGTCATCAGCCAGCTCCAGGCCATGGCCGAGCAATCGAAGGAGGCCGCCCCTCAGACGGGGCGCGAACAGAGGCCCGGGTACATAGGGTAGCCGACTAGAAGGGGAAGAAGTCCGGGAACTTCACGTTCCCGAAGACGGCCACGAGGATGAAGTCGATTATGAGGAGGATGATCCACGCCAGGACCACGATCCCCACCGCGCCGAGCCAGGAGGTGCGGAAGGACCCCTTGAACACCGCCAGCCAGGCGAAGAACCCCAGGACGAGGCCTATGGCGCTTGCCGACGGCCCGATCACGGCGCCGAGAGGGAGGGCCACGATGAAGAAGACGACGTAGTAGGCGATCACCCCGAACAGCGTGGCCCGCATGGCGACCCCGAAGCCGGCCCGCTCGCCCTTGATCATCTTCCCCGAGAAATAGACGGGGATGGAAGCCACAATCCAGAGTATGAGCAGACCGACGATGTAGACGAGGATCCCCAGAGGATCGGACGGGAGGTGGATGGGAGCCATCGGCGCGTCACCCTTTGATGTTCCCCACAGGCCTGAGCGCGACGACCTTCTTCGATATCCCCGCCCTGTCCATGGTCTCCACTACCTCCGATATGTCCTTGTATGCCATCCCCGCCTCCTCGGCCAGGCCGTCCATGGTCGCAGCCTTCACGTAGATCCCCTTCTCGAGCATCCTGCGCTGCAGCTCGGCGCCCCGCACCTCCCTCTTGGCAGCCGTCCTGGACATCGTCCTCCCGGAGCCGTGGGCCGTGGACCCGAAGGTGTCTTCCATGGCCTTCTGCGTCCCGATGAGCAGGTAGGACCCGGTCTCCATGGACCCCCCTATGATGACAGGCTGGCCGACTTCCCTGTAGGGGGCGGGGATGTCCGGGTGCCCGGGTCCGAACGAGCGGGTCGCCCCCTTCCTGTGGACCAGGACCTCGACGCTGGAGCCGTCGTAGCGGTGCTTCTCAACCTTGGCGACGTTGTGGCAGACGTCATAGATCAGGTGCATGTCCAGCGACTCGGCGTCCCGGTGGAAGACCCTGGAGAAGGCGTCCCTCACCTTGTTGACGATTATCTGGCGGTTGACGAAGGCGAAGTTGGCGGCACAGACCATGGCCGCATAGTAGTCCTTCCCGTCCTTCGAGCTGAACGGGAGGCAGGCGAGGTCCCTGTCCCTGACCTCGATCCCGAACCGCCGCATCCCCGACTCGAAGTTGCGGAGGTAGTCGGTGCAGACCTGGTGCCCGAAGCCGCGGCTCCCGCAGTGTATCATGACCATGACCTGGTCGTCGTGGACGATCCCGAACTCCCTGGCGAGCTTCGGGTCGAAGTACCTGGCCGGGTCGACGACCTGGATCTCGAGGTAGTGGTTCCCCGAGCCCAGGGTCCCGAACTGGCTGATCCCGCGGCTAATGGCCTGCCTGCTGACCTTCGAGATGTCTGCCCCCTTGATGAACCCCCCTTCTTCCACGTGGGCTGGGTCGTCGTCCCAGGCGAGGTCGTGCTCCGCGCACCACTTGACCCCCAGGGAGGTTATGTCCCCCATCTGGGACTGGGCGAAGTTCTGGGACCCCTTCACCCCGACCCCTGCGGGGACCAGGTTGAAGATGAGGTCCACGAGCTCTTTGACCCTCGGTTTGACCTCTGAATAGCGCAGATTCGTTCTGATGAGCCGCATTCCGCAATTGATGTCGAAACCGACTCCTCCAGGTGAAATCACGCCCTTTTCGGTGTCAAATGCCGCCACGCCGCCTATGGGGAAGCCGTACCCCCAGTGGGCGTCGGCCATGGCGTAGGAGTACCTCACTATCCCTGGGAGGCAGGCGACGTTGGTTGCCTGCTCAATGACCCCCGAGTCCATGTTGTCGAGGAGCTTCTTGGTCGCGTAGATCCGGGCGGGGACGTTCATCCCAGGCTTGTAGGACGTCGGGATCTCCCAGGAGACATCGGAGACCTGCTTGATGGCGGGATTGGAGACCAGCGAGACGCACCCTGGAGCTTGGTCGCCTCTGGTTTGCTACTTTAAGCGTTTGGACTCAGATGTCGAGGACGACAGTGGTCTTCCATCTTGCCCCCTCCTGGCTTATCCCGAAGAGGTGCATGGTGACCGCCTTGACGTCGTTCCTCAGGCGGTGCCTCTCCCTGTCGATGGGCTCCCCCCGGGCGACCGCGGTGAGAGACCTCCAATCGGCGGAAACGCTGACCTTGAACTCCCCGAAGAGGAGGGAGTCCACGTCCTTGACGACGATGAGCTCGGTCAGAAAGTCGTAGAGGAGCCGGTCAAGGTCCTCGGACTCCAGGGCGAACTTCCTCTCGGTGGCCGGGCGCAGGGACTTCGGGTCCACCATTATGTCCGTTATGGCCCGGGCGCACTCTTCGAAGAGGCCGTCCACGGTCGGGGATTCAGCCTCGAAGGCGATGTCTGCGAGGGCGACGTCGGGAAGGTATCTGAACGGCAACTCAGCGTCGTGCCTCCGGCTCTCGTCTCTTAACCTATGCTAGGCCCGGGCGGCCGGGACAATCCCGAGCTCCTTCCCCGCCTTCTCGAAGGCGCCGACCGCGAAGTCCAGGTCCTCCTTCGCGAGGGCCGCGTTCATGATAGTCCGGATCCGGGCTTTGCCCTGGGCGACCATCGGGTAGACTATCGGCAGGGCGAAGACCCCCATCTCGTAGAGCCTCGAGCTGAGCTTCTTCGCCTTGCCGCTTTCACCGACCATGACTGGGGTTATCGGGGTCTCGCTCCTCCCGATGTCAAAGCCCAGGTCCTTCATGGCCTTCTTGAAGTACCGGGTGTTCTCCCAGAGCCTCTGGACGTGTTGGGGCTCCCTCTCTAGGACGTCCACCGCCGCCAGGCATGCTGCAGCCACGGCCGGCGGGTGGGAGCCGCTGAGGAGCCAGGTCCTGGACTTGTTGTAGGCGAAGTTCACGAGGTCCTTCGAGCCGGAGACGTGCCCTCCGACGACCCCGAAGGCCTTCGAGAAGGTGCCCATCTCGACCTGAACCCTCTCCCGGGGGAGCCCGAAGTGGGAGACGATCCCCCTTCCGCCCTTCCCGAGGACCCCCTCCCCGTGGGCGTCGTCCACGTAGACCATGGCGCCGTGCTCTGCCCCGAGGGCGGCTATCTTGTCCAAGGGGGCGATGTCCCCGTCCATCGAGAAGACGCCGTCGGTTATGACCAGGACCCGCCTGTAGGCCGGGGAGGACCGCTCGGCCCCGTCGAGCACCCGCGCGAGGTCGTCCGTGTCCGTGTGCCTGTAGACCGCCCTCTCGGCCTGCGAAAGCCTGACCCCGTCGATGATGCTGCCGTGGTTGAGCTCGTCGCTGACGACGAGGTCTCCCTTCCCCGCGAGCTGGGGGATAAGGCCCGCGTTGGCCGCGAACCCGGTCTGATAGACCAGGGACGCCTCCGCCCCCTTGAACTTCGCCAGACGCCTCTCAAGCTCGACGTGCAGGTCCATGTTCCCTGCGATGGGGCGCACGGAACCGGAGCCTGCGCCGTGCGTTTCGATGGCTTCGACGGCTGCGGCCTTGACCTTCGGGTGGTTGCTGAGGCCGAGGTAGTTGTTCGAGCAGAACATGAGGACCTTCTTCCCGTCGACCCTGCACCAGGGGGTGCTCGGGCCCCCGAGTACCCGCAGCTTCCAGTCCAGCTCCTGGCGGACCAGGTCGTCGTACTCCTCCTTGAGGAAGGAAGTGGGGTCTCGCATATCTATCGTCGCTTTCGCGTCGACGACCGGTTAAACGTCTTTTCCCCTTCAGAGAGCTTCCGGCCGAGCCGGGAGAGCATGTCGGTCACCATGGCCGGCAGGTCGTACTCCTCCTTCCATCCCCAGTCTCTCCTGGCCGCGGAGTCGTCGATGGATTTCGGCCACGAGTCCGCGATGGCCTGGCGGGAGTCTGGGGAGTAGGTCGCGACGAATCCGGGAAGGTGCTTCTTAATCTCCGAGGCCAGGCGCCCGGCGGAGAAGCTCATTGCGGCCAGGTTGTACCCCCTGTGGAGCTTCACGCTGCCGGCGTCCGCCTCCATCAGCTCGATGGCCCCCCGGAGGGCGTCGGGCATGTACATCATGGGGAGGGTGGTGTCCTCCCTGAGAAAGCACGTGTATCGCCCCGACTGGAGGGCAGAGTAGAATATCTCCACCGCGTAGTCGGTCGTCCCTCCGCCGGGCTTGGCATCGCTGCTGACGAGCCCGGGGAACCGGACGCTCCTGACGTCCAGGCCGTGCTTCAGGGAATAGTATGACGACATCAGCTCGCCGGCGACTTTTGTTATCCCGTACATCGTGGTGGGGTTCAGCGGGGCGTTCTGAGGGGCCATCGCCTTCTGGGCGTCTGGGCCGAACACCCCGATGGAGCTTGGCCAGAACACCCGGGCGACCTCGTACCTGGTCGACACGTCAAGGATGTTCTTCAGCCCGCCCATGTTGACGTCCCAGGCGAGGTCAGGGTTCGTCTCTCCGACTGCGGAGAGTATCGCCGCGAGGTGATAGATCGTGTCGACGTTGTGCGCCCTGACCGCCCGCTCGACCGACGAAAGGTGCATGACGTCGAGGGGCTCCAGAACGCCTGCCGCGGCCTGGGCCCGGGTCACTGCCTTGTCGGTGGCCACGACGTTCCCGTCGCCGTACCTCGCCTTCAGGGCGGCGACGAGTTCGGAGCCAATTTGTCCTGCCGCGCCGGTGACCAGGACCTTGGGCATCGGCGGTCAGCCCAGTGCCTTGACGTTAAAACGTTGGGGCGCTTCAGGAGAGAATCTTCATTGTGATCGTCGAGACCACGCCCGGCTTCGACCTCAGGTTGTCGGCTATGATCGCCTTGACCGCCTGGTCGTCCGCCCCCTCCACCATCACAAGCAGGTCGTAGAGCCCGTACAGCTGGTAGACCGACTTTATCCCGGTCATCCCCCTCAGGGCGTTGATGTTCGCCTCTTCGGTGCCGGGGCTCAGGTTGACGAGTACGATTGCTTTCTCCATCGCTTGCCCGTCATGCCTAGGCCTTGGAATAAAAGATTATGCCATCGCTTCAGCGCGCCTGATCCGTCCGACCGCCTCTTCGAGGGAGAGGAACTCCTCATTCCTGTCCGCCATGTTCCGGAGGGTGACTGCCCCGACCTTGGCCTCCTTATCCCCCACGATGAGGACCCAGGCGGCCCCCATCTTGCTCGCCTCTTCCAGCTGCTTCGAGAGGGCCCTGGGCTGGAAGGGAGCTTCGCACGGGATCCCGGCGTCCCTGACGGCCCTAAGGACCTTGAGCGCGTGGGCCGTCCCCCCGGTCCCCGCCACAGCGACGTAGGAGAGGGTCCCCTCCCGGGGGCCCGCCTCCGCCAGAGACATGGCCGTCCGCTCGATGCCTCCGGCTGCTCCGGTGGCCGAAAGGTCGGGCCTCCCCAGGAGGCGAGGGAGGGCGTCATATCTCCCCCCGCCGAAGAGCGACCCGAGGCGCGGGTTCTTCCTGTCCGAGGCCTCGAAGACGATTCCGGTGTAGTAGTCGATCCCCCTCACTATGCTGAGATTGTACTCGACGTTCGCCACCCCCCTCGAGTCCAGGGCGTCGGCCAGCTCCCGGAGGTCGCCGACGGATTCGAGCTTGAGCTCCGCGAGCCTGGCGAGCATCTCGTCTGGGGAGCCTCGCGTCTTCCCGAACTCCAGCAGGGAGTCGAGCTCGCCGGGGGCGAACCCCTTCGCCGAGTACTCTGACCTGAGCTCGTCGAAAGTCTTCTTCTCCACCTTGTCCAGGGCGCGCATTAGCTCAACGAGTCTCTCCTGGTCGGCGATCCTGAGCTGCTTTCTGATGAACTCCTCTACGACCCTCCTGTCTCCGACCTTGATGACCGCGTCTAGGCCGAGCCGCTTCAGGATGGCTGAGCTGGCGTCCACGACCTCGGCGTCGGCCGCCACGGACGGAGGGCCGTAGATCTCGAGGTCCCACTGGTGCGCCCACCTGTAGCGCCCGTACTGCGGCTCGTCGTAGCGCCAGATGCTCCCCAGGGCTCCGAACTTGGCCGGGAGTTTCAGGTCCTTGCGGGAGCAGACGAAGCGCGTCATCCCCACTGTCAGGTCGAACCTGAGGCCGACGTCGCGGCCGCCCTTGTCCTTGAAGGCGTAGATCTCTTTGTCAATCTCCTCTCCGCTCTTGACCCTCAGGGTGCCGAGGTGTTCGAGGGAGGCGGGCTCCATCATCCGGAAGTTGTAGATCCTGCAGACCTCCTCGAAGGCGGCCCCCACCCTCGCCTGGAGCGCGAACCTATCCGGCTCTATGTCGCTGACCCCCCTCGGGAGGGAGAGGTCCACTTCAGTCCGCCTTCCTCTTCAGCCCTGAAAGCTGCGCGAGCATGGCTGTGAGCTGGAGCTCGGGCTGAGAGCCCTGGACCAGGCGGAAGTCGTACTCGGCCAGGATCGATATGGCCTTCGCCATGTCCGGGACCCTGAGGGTCCCCAGCGCCTCGTTGGCGAACTTCAGGAAGTCCCTTTCAGGGATGCCGTACACCCTGGTCAGCTCGACCATCTTGGTCCTGGCGCCTTCGAAGTCCCCCTCGAGGGCGGTCCCGATTATCTCCGCGACCCTCGCCTTCGCGCTCGCGCCTGAGACCGCCTTCACGGACTCGGAGGTCAGCTCCCCGGAAGAAGCGGCCGCCTGCATCATGTTGATGGCCTGCCTGATGTCCCCCCCTGTGGCCTCGTAGACGGCGCCGAAGACGGCGTCCCCCGACGGCTTCAGCTTCTCCTTCTTGGCGATGACCTTCAGGTGCCCGGTGACCGAAGCCTCGTCGAGGCGCTGGAACCGGAAGATGGCGCACCGGCTCTGCAGAGGCTCGATGATCCCCGAAGAGTAGTTGCAGATCAGGATGAAGCGCGTGTGCTCCGAGTTCTCCTCCATGATCCTGCGGAGGGCAGTTTGGGCGTCCGATGTCTGTTCGTCTGCCTCATCAAGGATGACGAGCCTGTAGGGGACCCCCGCTGCGCGATCCGTGTACCGCGCGAATGTCTTGACCCTCTCCCTTACGACATCAATTCCTCTCTCATCGCTCGCGTTCAACGCGAGGGTGTAGTCCCGCCAGTGCTCTCCCAGTAGCTGCTTGGCGATTATGAGCGCCGTAGTGGTCTTCCCCGACCCCGGAGGGCCTGCGAAGAGGAGGTGAGGGAGCTGCGCCTTCTTTTCGAGGAGCTGCGAGAGCCTCTGCCTGATCGTGGACTGGTCGACCAGGTCTTCGAGGGCCGACGGCCTGTACTTCTCGACCCACATCAGGTCCTCGACCGGCAGCTAGGCCACACTCCTGAGTTTCCGCCGCAAACCGATGCCGGCTCGACGATATTTCGTATTTATCCGTTGGCGGAGGAAGAGGCTCAGGCCTGGGCGACCTTCATGCCAAGGTAGAGCTTCGCGAGCTCCTGATGCGAGAGGAGCTCCTGGGAAGTCCCCATGAAGGCATTCTTCCCTCCTACGAGGAGATAGGCCCTGTCGCCCATCTCCAGCGCCCTCCTTGCGTTCTGCTCCACTAGCACGATGGTGAGCCCCCTCTCCTTTCCGAGGGCGTGCACGGTGTTGAGGACCTCGGTGGAGTACTTCGGGGAAAGGTTGGCGGTCGGCTCGTCGAAGAGTATGGCCCGTGGTTTGCGGAGCAGGGCCATGGTCATGGCCACCATCTGTCTCTCTCCGCCGCTGAGGTTGACGACCTTCGAGCCCAGGTAGGCCTTGAGCTGCGGGAAGATCTCGAGCGAGTCCTCGAGCCTCGCCCTGAATTCGGCCCCCGAGACCATGTAGGCTGCCATCTTGAAGTTCTCGGAGACGGTGAGCTGGGTAAACACGCTCTCGGTCTGCGGGAGGTACGCGAGCCCCATCCTGGCTATGGCGTGGGGCGGGTGTCCGCTGAGGGTCCTGCCGTCCATCGAGACCGTCCCCCTGTAGATGCTTGTCAGCCCGGCTATGCTCTTGAGGAGGGTGCTCTTCCCGGAGCCGTTCGGCCCTACGACAACCGTGATCTCCCCCGGCGGGGCTTCCAGGCTGACATCCGTGAGTATCTGGAGCCTGCCGTAGCCGGCGGAGATGCCTTCGACCTTCAGCATGGCTCAGGCACCCAGGTACGCCTCGATGACCCTGGAGTCAGACATCACCTGCTCAGGCTTCCCTGCGGCTATGACAATCCCCTGGGCCATGGCTGTCACCACGTCGACGTAGCTCAGCGCGATCTCGAGCCTGTGCTCGACGATGAGAAAGGTCACGCCAAGCTCGTCCCTGAGCCTGATGATCCGCCCGAAGATCTCGTGGGCGAGCGTCGGGTTGACCCCGGAGATTGGCTCGTCAAGGAGAATCAGCTTTCCCCCGCTCATGAGGGCCCTCGCCAGCTCGAGGAGCTTCATCTGCCCGCCGCTCAGTGTGGCCGCCTCGCGGTCCCACACCCTGTCGAGCCCGAGCAGCTGGAGGATCGTGAACGCCCTGCGCGTGGCTTCGGTCTCTTCCTTCACCCACGACCTCTTGAAGAGGGATTTCACGAACGACTCTCCGGGATTGTCCTTCGTAGCCACCAGGACGTTCTCCATGACCGTGAGTTTCGTGAACAGGTTGGGAATCTGGAAGGTCCTCGAAAGGCCCATGGCATAGACCTTGTGGGGCGGGATCCCTGTGATGTCGCTCCCTGCATAGGTGACACTCCCCGAGTCTGCCTTGTGAAGACCGCTCACCACATTGATCAGGGTGGTCTTCCCGGACCCGTTGGGGCCGATCAGGATGTGGACCTCCTTCTCCTTCACGTCGAGGTTCACGCCGTCGAGCGCGCGCAGGCTCCCGAACGACTTCCGCAGGTCTCTAATCTGAAGAAGGCTTTCCAAGAATTACCACGAAAAAGAAGGGTGGGGAACTTCTTACGCCGGAGCGTTGCCTGGCGTCCAGGTCACTGTGTTGGTTGAGTAGTCCCACTGTCCAGCCAAAACCCACGCCCAAGAGCTAGACCCAGTGGCTACGACCTTCCAGATCTGATAGCCAGAGCCTGGGAACAGGGCGCGGTCGCCTGCGGCGTTCAGGGTCTCGGGACCCGTGAGGCCGTAGAAGTTGGCCGCTACAGAGGGCAGAATTGCCTTGATGGAGGGGCCGGAGTTGGCTCCAGCCGAGACTATAGATAGCGCCGCAAGCCAGACGTCGTCATAACCTTCGAAGTCATAGAAGGCTCCGCCTCCCAGGATCTTCGCGCCAGCCGCTGTGCCTGCGATTCTGTTGTAGAAGTCCAGTGACTTCGTGTTGTTCTGGAGGATTCCGAAGAGGGTCGAATAGACTCCGACCTTGGCTGCAGTGGTGGCGACGGTGCTCGTCGAGTTGGTCAGGTCAGTGTTCTGGGCGATCCCGTCCATTCCGAACCATGGAAGGGCCGTGTTCAGAAGCTGCGGTGCCTGGGTGTTCACCTGGCTGAGTATGGCGCCGTATTCCTGGAACGCCACGATGTAGATTGCGACGTTGGCCGCTCCTACCTGGGATGAGAACTGGTTGTACTGGCTGACCATCGTCTGGATGGTGGAAGTGAAGTCGCTCGCTGTCGTCGAGTATTTCGTTGGACCGCCGATCACAATGCTGGGGTCGTCCGCCTTGAGCCAAGACGCAGTGGCGTTGGCGAGGCCGTTGCCGTAGGTGTCATCTCTGTTCACGATGATGACCGCCTTGGCACCGGAGGCCAGAAGCTCCTTCGCGTCCGCCTGTCCCTGGGCTGCGTCGCTTGGCGCCGTCCTGAACAGGTAGTCGTTGGGGATTGCCAGCGCCTGTGACGTGGACGATGGGCTGATCATGACTATGTGGTTCGTGTTGGCGAAGCTCAGCAGCGAGCCGGTGGTGCCGCTGTCAAGGGGCCCGACGACGACCTGGACACCTGAAGACTGGAAAGTCTGCATGATGGACAGGGCTGTCTGCGCGTCGAGCTTGTAGTCCTGACTGTTCAGGGCGAACTTCAGGTTACACCCTGCAGTGGTCATGTAGTTGTTGACGTCCTGGATCGCGAGCTGCTCGGCCGCCTGGGTGCCCTGGCCCTGGACCGACAGACCACCGCTCAGGTCGTTGAGCGCGCCGATGGTGATCGTCTGGCCGTTACAGAGCCCTGCGGACTGCGCCTGCGAGCCGGTGACTGTTGTAGTGACGTACTGTGTCGCCGTTGCAGATGACCCGATTCCCAGTGATGGCGCGGCCACATAGACCACGCCAGCACCGATGAGAAGTCCCACAATCAGTGTTCCGATAAGTGAGGCTGTAGTTGCACCTCTCTTTTTCAACGGAACCCTCTGCTAATATGCGAAAGTATTTTAACGCTTCCAAAGGGGAAAAGCGAAGCCCAGGGCACTTGGTAGCAACGTACTTGATTTCCGCCGAGGTGTACGCCTCGCTTTTCGCCCTAATGGCGATGGGACTGACCCTGACGTACATGACCACCAAGGTCCCCAATTTCGCCTACGGCGACATGGTGGTGCTCGGGGTCTATTCGTCCTATGCGACTGTGAAGGTCTACCATTCGAGCCCCTATGTCGGGAGCATCCTCGGCTTCGTGGTCGCCGGGCTGGTCTCGGTGGCGATGTACCTCACGATACTGCGCCCCCTGGCCCGGCGCGGCGCGTCAATCGTCTCCCTGATGATTGCGACCTTCGGCGCCGACATCGGATTCGCCGGGATCTTCGGCATCTACACCGACTACCTCACCAACGCCTACTCTTTCCCCGACGCCAAGGAGTTCTACACGCTCGGCCCCGACTTCAGCCTCGGAGGGTATCCGGGGATTGACGTTGCGGCACCGGTCGCGGTCGCCGCGACAGTACTTGTCATCTACCTCCTGCTCACGCGGACGAAGTTCGGCGTCACCATGAGGGCCTCCATCGAGAACCCCCCGCTGGCTAGGATTCTCGGAATAAACGTGGATCTCGTCTATACAGCGTCGTGGTTCCTTGCTGGGGGGTTGGCAGGATTCGCAGGGGCGTTCCTGACGCTGGACCTTCCCCTGCTGAGCGTGAACACAGGGAACGACCTCATCATAGGCATCTTCGCTGCCAGCGTGCTCGGGGGCCTGACCAGCATCTTCGGGTCTGCGGTAGGAGGGCTCATAATCGGAGGAAGCGAGATTCTGATGACCATCTGGCTTGGGGCCGGCTTCGGCTACGGAGGGACTGTCTTCATCTGCGTCATCTTGATACTTCTGGGGGCCTCCCTGCTAAGGAAGAAGTCACTGCGGCCGATGATAGGCGGAGGGATTCTTCTTGCCCTGGGGGTCTGGGTCATCGCCGACGCCACAGCCGGGCTCCCGATAGACTTCGTCGCACCGGAGTTCGTCAACGGCCTCGGCAGCGCCATCGTGAACCCGTTTCAGGTCGGCATCCCCCTCATAATCATGGCCTTCGCGCTCCTGATCGTCCCCCAGGGGATCTTCTCGGTCGACTTCAGGCGCCTGCTCAGGCCGGAGAAGAAGTAACATGTTCGACTACATCTCCTTCGTGGCCAACTTCGCCAGTTTCTACGCGCTCTATCTGGCCATCAGCCTGTCTCTGAACCTGGAGTTTGGCTACGCTGGGATCCCCAATTTCGGGAAAGTCCTGTTCATCGCTGGAGGAGCCGCCTTCTCAGGGTCGATAACGGGGAGGCTTGCCGCATGGGTCCTCGGGATAGGCAAGGGGCAGGATTTCATCATCTTCAATTTCTCCATCCTGGGCCAGGTCAACTCGGTACTTCCAGGCTACCCACTGCTGCTCGCAGCGCTCGTGGTCCTAGGCCTTGTGATTGGGGGGGCCGTCGGGGGGATCTTCGGCGGCATCTTCACCTACCCTGCCATCCATCTCAGGGAGGACTACCTGGGGCTCCTGCTCCTCGGGATGGCCCAGTTCTTCCAGATCTTCCTCAATACCTACACTCCATTGGTGGGGGGGACGCAGTCTATCCTGGCCATCAACCCGTTCTACTACTTCTCAACCATTGGGATTACCGACCTGACGAACGCGGCGATCGCGGTCGCCATGGTGGCATTCGCAGGCCTCGTCTACCTCTACGTCGAGAAAGTGGGCCGGTCCCCCCTAGGCAGGTCGCTGAGAGCCATGAGGGACAACAACGACGCTTCTTCGGCGCTGGGAAAGGACACATCGAAGATGCGCCGGAACGCGCTCGTCATCGCCTCGGCGCTGGGTGGGATGGCTGGTGCGATGTACACCTTCCAGGTCGCGTTCGTGGGTGCCAGCACCTGGACGAGGTTCGACTGGACGTTCTGGCCGTTCCTCATCGTCATCATGGGAGGGGCGGCGAACAACAAGGGGGTGGCCCTCGGGACGTTCTTCTTCGTCCTAATACTGAAAGGGCTCGAGCAGATTCAGCCGCTCATCACCCCTTACGTGTTCTTCAACCCCAACTTCATCCAGGACCTCATCTTCGCGGGACTCCTGCTGGCGATCCTGTACATCAGACCCGAAGGGATCATACGGGAGAAATCCACTCCGACCCTCTCGAGAGGCGTGATCGAGAAGATAGTGGGGACCAGAGCGGAAGACCCGGCCTCAGAACGGCCGGAGGGGGGAGCTCTGGTCGGAAATCTCGCCGAGGCGGCAGGCTCGCCAGAGCAGGAAGCGAGATAGGAAGGGACCCGGCCCGAGGTCGGGAAACTCGCCCAACGTTTATTATCGACACAGGCCCGTCGCCGCCCGCTTTGTCCGATGAACAACTCACCCTAAGGCAGATGCTCGAGCGGAGGGAGAGGGAGTACCTGCTGGGGACATCGAGGGCGAAGATGCGCTCGTCCGTCGAGAACTTGGACGTCGGGGATTTTCACATCGAGCGGCTGAACGAAGGGGAGTCCGTCGAGCTCCCTAGGTGGGTGGCGGACGAACTGGTGGCCCAGGGGATGGCCGAGGTAACGGAGCCTCCCTTCGAGAACGAGATATACAGCTCTCTCAGCAAGGAGAAGATGATGGGGCCCCTGCAGCTCTCGAGCCTCCCCCCGGACTTCTACGTCAGGATGAGGAGGCGGCTCGGCGCTCTGAACGCGGCCGTGACCGAGGGGAGGGCGAGGAGAGAGGATTTCGAGAGGATGAGGACCGTCTGCTATGACCTGGTCGGGATACGGCTGAGCAAGCTCCTGTCACTGTCGGGCTCGTCGGCCCCGGCGTCTACCCTCGCGGACAGGCTCGCTCCTGAGGAAGCGTCGTTCTTCTCCCTGTCCCAGTCGCTTTCAAAGGAATGGAAGGCGGGGCTCCTCGGGGGAGGACGCTAGTTGGCGACGCTCGCGAGCGGCAAGCTTTCCGAGATGTTCGAGGACTTCCTGAAGTCCGTGGAGGACAGGAAAGGGAACCCGGTCTACAGGGAGAAGATCTCCCAGCTGATATCGAGCGAAGGGAAGTCGCTGGTGGTCGACTTCGGGGACCTCCTGAAGTACAACAACGACCTGGCGAACAGGGTCCTCCTCGAGCCGGACTCGTTGCTGGGGTCCTTCGAGATCGCCGCCTTCGAGACCATGAGGAGCGAGAACGCCCTCTATGCGGACAGGGTGAAACGCGAGCTCACCGTAAGGCTCCGGGGCCTCCCTGACCTCATCCCGCTCAGGAAAGTCGACACCTCCCACATCGACCACATGATCGCGGTCTCCGGGATGGTCGTGAGGACCTCGGAGCTCCGCCCCATGATGACCGAAGGGGCGTGGGTGTGCCCGAGCGGGCACCTCACCTATCAGGAGCAGGACGACATGGCGCTCAAGAAGCCGCCGAAGTGCGAACTCTGCGGGGAGGTCAGGAACTTCGAGCTGGACAGGAGGCACAGCGGGTTCGTCGACTTCCAGGTCGTCAGGATCCAGGAGCTCCCCGAAGAGCTCCCCCCCGGGCAGCTCCCGCAGTTCTTCGACGTGAACGTGGAAGGGGACATAGTGAACACGGCGAGGCCGGGGGACAGGGTCGTGATGACGGGGATCCTCAGGGCGGTCCCCGACTACTCCGTGGGTCAGGTCAGGACGAGGCTGTTCAGGTCCCAGATTGACTGCAACCACGTGGAGGTCAAGGGGAAGGAGCCCGACCAGGTGGTCCTCACGAAGGAAGACGAGGACCTGATCAAGAAGATCGCGACTTCGCCGGACGCCTATGGCAGGCTCGTATCCTCCATTGCGCCGGTGATAATAGGACACGAGGCGGAGAAGGAGGCCATACTGCTGCTTCTTGCGGGCGGGAGCGCTACAGTCCTCCCCGATGGAACGAAGTTGAGGGGGGACATGAACGTGTTATTCGTGGGAGATCCTGGTACCGGGAAGAGCGAGATGCTGAAGTTCGCAGCGCAGGTCGCACCGCGCGGACTCTACGCCAGCGGCCGGGGGAGCACCGCCGCCGGACTCTCGGCCGCAGTGGTCAGGGAGAAGAACGTACTCATGCTAGAAGCGGGGGTCGTTGTACTGGCCGACTTGGGAATCGCCGCCGTCGATGAATTCGAGAAGATGAAGCCCGAAGACAGGACAGCATTGCACGAGATGATGGAACAGCAGACATGTACCATCGCAAAGGGGGGGATTTATGCGACCTTGAACGCAAGAACGGCCATACTGGCCGCCTGCAACCCGGTCCTAGGACGCTACAATCCTTTCCAGAACCTGACGGAGAACATAGGCACTCTGCCGCTCCCCCTTCTGTCGCGCTTCGACGTCATCTTCGTTTTCCGCGACCAGCCGACGCCGGCTGAGGACGAAAGGCTCGCCAGCCACATCCTCGCCGTTCATGCCAAGAAATCGTACGCGGTCCCGCCTCCCATCGAATTCAGTCTGCTCAAGAAGTACCTGTCCTACGCCAAGAGGGTCTCGCCCGATCTAACCAAGGCCGCCTCCGACAGGCTGAGGGACTTCTATCTAGAGCTGAGGAGGACGGGGGGAGCTGAGGACTCGATCCCCCCCACACCGAGGACCCTCGAGGCGCTGATCAGGATCTCGACGGCGAGGGCGAGGGTGCTGCTGAGGACCGAGGTGACCGAGGAGGACGCGCTCTCCGCCATCGCGCTGATGAACAGGATGGTGGAGGACGTGCTCACCGACGCGACCACCAAGAAGACCGACTTCGGGATACAGCTCGGCAAGCCGGTGGGAGAGACCAAGAACCTGAGGGCGGCCATGGAGGTGCTGAAGGCTCTGGAGGGGACTGAGAAGAAGCCGGTGGAAAGGAAGCTGTTCAAGGAGGAGCTGATCAAGGCCAAGTTCTCGGACGAGGACGCAGAGAAGATGATTCGGACGATGTTCCGGGAAGGGATGGTGTATGAATCCAAGCCCGGGTTCTTGCGTAGGTTGGGTAGTTGATATGGGGATAGAACACTGGCGTCGACTAGACTGCCGCCGCTGTGGAACTCCCTTAACCCTCGCTAACAAGTACGGAAGAAGGCAGGGTGGGATTTGTATTGAGCGTCAGAGGGCCGTTTTTAGGGGGCGAGAGCCAGCACGAAGGCACGAGTACTGGGTAAGATACAGGACCAAGAATAGTGACCGCCTAGCAGGACTTGCCCACAGGTCAAAGCAGAAGTTGAAAGCCGAAGTATTGCCGCACTATTCCAACGGCACTTTGGCTCGCTCGAAGTGTGGCTACTCGGACATAAGAGCCCTCGGCCTCGGTCATATCAACGGGGGCGGCGCCGAACAGAGGAGAAATGGATTTGGCGGAGCCGGCGGCGCCAAATTCCATTTCTGGCTTAAGAAAAACAACTACCCTTCGGGACTCCAAGTCTTGTGCATGAACTGTAACTGGGTTAAACGGGAAGAGAACAACGAGCTCAGACGGCCAAGGCTAGGAACGTAGCCGGAGGAGGGCTCCCTTGAAGGTAGAGGAGGTAAAGATCCCCGAGGAGCTCATCCAGTTCTTCAAGGAGAAGGGGATAGTGGAGCTGTATCCTCCGCAGGAGCAGGCGATCCTGGCCGGACTTCTCGATGGAAGGAGCCTGGTTGTAAGCACACCCACCGCCAGTGGGAAAACCTTGCTCGCCCTCATGGCGGCGTACAGGAAGGCGAAGGAGCAGAAGAGGAGGGTGGTGTACCTCGCCCCTCTTCGCGCGCTAGCCTCGGAGAAGTACGCCGAGTTCTCGGAGTTCAGGAGGTTCGGAATCAGCACCGCCATCTCGACCGGGGATTTCGACTCGAGCGGGGACTTCCTGGGGAGGTCCGACATCATCGTCCTCACCAACGAGAGGTTCGACTCGGTGATGAGGCACAGAGTCCCCTGGATCAATTCCGTCGGGCTGTTCATCGCAGACGAAGTCCACCTGGCGGGGAACGACAGCAGGGGCCCCACCCTCGAGATGATACTCACGAAGGCCCTGCACCTCGGCCTTGACGCCCAGCTCCTCGCGCTCTCTGCGACCATCAGCAACGCCAAGACCCTCGCGGAATGGCTCCACGCGGTCCCCGTGGAGCTGGACTGGAGGCCTGTCCCGCTAAGGGAGGGGGTGTACGACTACGGGAGGATCGTGTTCTCAGACGGAGAGGAGAGGCAGGTGCCGAGGTCCACCTACGGCGCGCCCATCGACGTCGCCATGGACACGGTCAAGGGCGGGGGGCAGTCTCTGATCTTCGCAGGGACGAGGAGGAGGGCGGTCAGCCTGGCGACGAGGGCGGCTGAACTGACCCAGCGGAGCCTCACCCCTGACGAGAAGAAGGCGGTATCGGAGGCATCCAGGCGCATACTGGCCTCCGGGGAGGAGACCAGCCTCAGCAGGCTCCTGGCTGAGGTGGTGGCGAAGGGGTCGGCGTTCCACCATGCGGGGCTGGAGGCGGAGCACAGGAGGATCGTGGAGGACTACTACAGGGCCAGGGCGATCAAGCTGCTGACCGCCACGCCGACGCTGAGTATGGGGCTGAATCTTCCTGCAAGGAGGGTTGTTGTCGCCGACTTGACGAGGTACGATGCCGAGTATGGAGGGAACGCAGAGATACCCGTCCTCGAATACAGGCAGATGGCCGGGAGGGCCGGGCGTCCGCAGTATGACGATCACGGCGAGACCGTCATGATCCCCCCTCCCTCGGCCCCCGCTGCCGACTTCCTCGAGCACTACGTCAAAGAGCCGCCAGAGCCCATCGAGTCGAGGCTTTCAGACGAATCGGCGATGCGGTCCCACACCCTCGCCACGGTCGCCACGGGGAACGGGCTTTCGAAGGCGGACCTGGACGGGCTGTTCGCGAAGACTCTGCTGGCGATGCAGAAGGGGGCCGAGGAGACCGCCAGGCTCACGGAGAGGGCCCTGGGGTACCTCCTGGCGGAGAGGTTCCTGGAGTCTCACGGCGGGCTGTTCTACGCCACCGACTTCGGTAGGAGGGTCTCGATGCTCTACATCGACCCGGTCACCGGCGCCCTGTTCAGAGACGGGGTCAGGCGGGCCGGGCAGGGGAGGAACTACACGGCAGGGATCCTCCACCTGGTCGCGTCCTCTCCCGACTTCGAGCCGAAGTTCCCCCTCAGGAGCAAGGATTACGACCAGGCCTTGGCGTTCATGGAGGAGCACTCCTCCGAGATGCTGGAGAGGCACAGCACGCGGGACTTCGGGGACTACGACAGGGTGCTCCAGGACATGAGGAGCGTCATGGCCCTCCATGGATGGATCGACGAGTGGAGGGAAGAGCAGCTCCTCACCAGGCTGGGGGTCGAACCGGGGGACATGCACAGGGCGGTCGACAACGCCGACTGGCTGCTTCACTCCCTGGGGGAGGTCGCGAAGCTGTTCAAGGCCCCGGAGATGGTCAGACAGGCGGACCTGCTCCGGAGGAGGGTAGCCAGCGGCGTGGGCGAGGAGCTTGTGGAGCTGACGACCGTCGCGGGGGTGGGGAGGGTGAGGGCGAGGGCGCTCCATACGGCGGGGTTCAGGAGCCTGGAAGACCTGAAGGAAGCCACAGCGGACAGGCTCGCCCTGGTGGACAAGATCGGGACGGCTGTCGCCAGGAAGATCAAGGAACAGGTGTCACGTAGCTGAGCAGCCTGAGCTTCGAAGAAGCGGCCCGGGAGGTCGCGCGTACGGTCGCAGAGTCGGTGAGGTCAGCGGTGGGAGACGAGAAGCGGGTGGCCGTTGCCTTCTCAGGGGGGGTGGACAGCTCGATCGTGGCCAAGTGCGCGGCAGGACGGACAGAGGTGGTGGCGTGCACGGCGTATGCGGGCGGCGCTTCGGACCGGGTCCGGGCGCGGGAGGCCGCGTCTGCCCTCGGAATCGAACTCGTGGCGACCGAGCTCACCAAAGAGAACGTCGAGGAAGCGCTCAGGCTGATCAATCTGCCGTTCGAGCCGACCCTCATGGACAGGAGCCTCTGGTGCCTGTACTCCATAGTGGCCAGGAGCGCCAATCAGGCGGGGACCAGGGTGATCCTCCTGGGGCAGCTGGCCGACGAGCTGTTCGGCGGCTACGCGAAGTACGCGGAAGAGCTGAAGGCGAAGGGAAGCGGCGCCGCATCCTCGATGATGAGAGCCGACGTGCAGGAGTACGCCCGGAGGGGAAGGATCCGCGACGCCGCAGCGTGCGGGCGGTGGGCCGAGCCCAGGTTCCCGTTCGGGGCGAGGGGGGTGGTCGACCTCGCCATGGGGCTCCCTGTGGCGTTCAAGATCAGGGACGGGGTGCGGAAGGCAGTCCTGAGGAGGGCGGCGGCCATGCTGGAGGTCCCCGACGCCCAGGCTGGGGCCGGGAAGAAGGCGGCACAGTACAGCTCCGGCGTCCAGAAGCTGGTGGCCGGTGCACCCTTTTAACGCCCCAGACGGGTGGCGGGGCATGATTCCATCGCAGCAACCCAAGGGCAAACTGGTGGGGTTCAAGCCTCTTCAGGAGCGGTTCAGCTACTACGCTCTGGACGACGGCACCGTGATAGGGGTGAAGCCGTCGGTGGTCAAGATATACAGGCTCCAGAACCCGGACAACAGCCCGGCGTTCTCTCCTGACGGGACGCCTGCATACTACTACCAGACCCAGAACATCACGCAGGTGCTGACCCCGGAAGAATACAAGTCGTTCAAGGGCGACGGCTTGACCCAATGAGCAGGGACCAGTACCTAGCTTCGGAGGACTCGGCCCTCCTCAGGAATGCCCTGGAGGGGCGCTCGGGAGAGCGCTGCCTGGAGATAGGCGCCGGCAACGGCGGCAACCTCGTTCCGTTGGCCGGAAGGTTCCAGGTCGTGGTCGGGACTGACCTTGTGAGGCCCTCGATGACGGATTGGAAGGGGGCCGGGGCGGACTTCGTCCTCGCTGACGGGGCGTCCTGCCTCCGGGAGGAGGCTTTCGACCTTGTCGCGTTCAACCCCCCCTACGTCAGAGCACCGATCGAGGACAAGGCGGTGGACGGAGGGGCCTCGCTCGAAGTCCCCAAGAAGTTCCTGCTGGAAGCGCTCAGAGCGGTGAAGAAAGGAGGGAAAATCGTGTTCGTGTTGAACGACGAGGCCGAGCCGGAGGATTTCCGCCGGGTCGCCCGCGCGAAAGGGTTCGCACTGCGCCCCCTGGCGACGAAGAGGCTTTTCTTTGAAGAGCTGACCGCGTATCTGGCCTCACCTGTGGAGACTCCTCTGAGCTAGAGCCTCCGCTCGGGAAGGTCCCAGCGCGAGCACCGCTTCACTTCGCCATGTCTGCGACCAGCCGCCTGCACCAGGTGCCGGCTTCCCCTTCGTAGTTGGTCGTTTGATGGACGGTGACCGGCTTTCCGAGTCTCGTTGCCAGGGCCCCCTGGAAGAACCCCTCGTGGAAGGCGCACTCGAACATCTCGCCAGTCCCCGGGAGTTGACCGCAGACCGTGCAGTTCGAGATCTGCAGGACGAGCGGGTCTTTGCTCTCCACAGTTAGGGAGCCGATGCCGTACCCCCGCCAGACGTTCGCGAACTCGTCGATCATCTGTTCGACGGTGAGGTGGGAGAGCTTCGTAGCGGCGTCCTTGCCGATCTGCTCGCCAAGCTCGTGCATGAGCTGTTTCGAGGAGATCCCCAGGTACTTCACAAGCGGTAGGATCCCGGGAGCGAAGTAGTCAGTCATCGTGGGGAACTGCTTCCAGAAGGACTCGTCAGTCCTTTGGGTTTCCAGTGCCTTTGGGGCCATGGACGCGATTAGGGAGGGGCATGGGTTAAGCCAGTCCCCTAAACCGTTAGGGGGGGACTCGGGCGACGGTACCATTCTCACCTATGAGAATCGTGCTTCCGCGTTATATACAACGTGCCTACCCTAACCTGTTCAGAGATGCTCAGACAGATAGCTCTGCAGATAAGGGCGGAGAACAAGCTGCAGAATGCCGCGAAGGTGAACGGCACCAAACTGAGCGTCGTTGATTGCAAATCATTCAACAAGACGGGGATGACGCTGCTGCTGGAGCTCAGGGGGACCGAACAGTCGATCCGCGCCGCGACCACCGAGATAAGGAAGACCGAAGGGGTTAGGCAGGTCGTGGAGGGCGAGAGGGTCGGAGAGACCGCGCCTCTCCTGGTGGTCCTGGACAGGCCGGCCATCTGCAGGACATCCAGCGACGCGGCGATAGTCTGCCTGGAATGTCCGCTCAACTCCAACGCCCAGCCGTCGTCTTGGAGGTTCATCGTACGCAAGACCAGCGATTTCAGACAGATCTTGGCGAAGCTTTCGAAGGAAGGGATTGAAGCCCGCATTGAAGACGTGGCTCCTCTCGAGCGCAGGGCAACCCTGACCGGGAGACAGAAGGAGATAATGGCGACTGCAGTCGCGCAGGGGTACTTCGAGTTCCCGCGCAGAATCAGCCTCACGGGCCTTAGCGAGCTCGTAGGGATCAAGCCGTCCACCCTGAGCGAGATTCTCCGGAGCGCCGAAAGACGGATCATGGCAAACGCCCTGGGCGTCCCGTTCCAAGAAGAGTAGGCACCGCGGAAGTTCTGGCCTGGTAGTTCCAACTCCCATAGCAGATAGCGGGTCCGTCTGGCTGCATTTTCACGTGAGCGTTGCTAACTGGTTAGCGGCCGCTTACATCGGCAGCCTAACACATTAGGGAGCGCCCCTATCTCCCCCCCGGCCTTCAACGCCTGGCATGAGCTTCCCAAAGAAAAGCGGAAAGCTTGTTGGAACCATAATCGCAGCATCGGCGCTCCTCCTCAACTCGGCCCCGGCGTTCGCGCTAAGTCAGAGCGGCCTGGTCTCTGGAGGATCGATCTGGCTCGAGACCACGATAGCCGTGGCGATGGTCTTCGTCACAGCCATGGCGTTCTCCCTGCAGATTGCAAGGGGGTACTTCCTCCGGACCCTTGAGAAGTTCACCCTACGGCTCGGAGCCGACATCTGGTGGCTGACCTACGTCCTGCTCAGGGACGGCCTGATGTTCATGGCCTTCGTCATGGGCCTCATGGTGTTCTTCCCAGGGACATTCCAGGACTACTCCATGGCAGTGCCCTTCATGCCAGTCTCGGTGGTCCTCTTCGGGGCCGCGCTGGTCACCAAGCTCTACGTCGATGCAGACGAGAGCAGAACTGCCTTCAGAGTGGTGACGGCCCTGGTCTTCGGGGGCGCCGCTCTGTGGATCTTCGGCACCATATTCGTCACGGAGAGCCCGCTACAGCTCGCCACCCTCCCGGCAGGGGTGAGCTCGGGGAGCGGATTCTGGTACTCCGTCTCGAACACCTTCAGTTCCCTCAGCAACGTGGACCTGTCCATGGCGACTTTCGATGTGTGCTTTACCGCCCTCGGGGTGCTCGGGCTCTTCGGTCTGGCCCACCCGATCCTGCACTCGAGGATGGGCAAGCCGACCCCGAAGATAACTCAAGCCCAGGGGCCCGTCTCGCCTGCTGGACTCCCAGGCAGGTCATATCCAGAGCAGCCGGCGACGTCTCGGCCCGGCTCGAACACTGCGAGCGGTCCAACGCAAGCGGCGCCTCCCGCAAGGGAGGGCGTCAACTACATACAATAGGGGAGAGGGACTACGGGGCTCTTCAAGTTCGTCGTCGACGAAACGAAGTGCATGAACTGCGGAGCCTGCATGGACCTCTGCCCCTCCACCTGTATTGAGTTTACCAGACCCACCGATACCACGTTCTGGGGTGCAGTGATGGGGGGAGTCCCCCCGAGGGAATGGATGATGGAGAAGCCGTACCTGATAGACCAGGAGAGGTGCACCGGATGTCAGATCTGCGTGAGGGAGTGCCCCACGAACGCGGTCTCGGTTCTGCCGGACGAGACGAAGCCGCTTTCGGCAAGGCCCAGGCCGGTCATAGTCAGGAGAGAGCGGCTGGTCGACGACGGAAGATGGCACCCGCTCTCTGAATATACGAGAGAATACCTCAAGCGCCCTATCAGCAGCATGTGGTCCGGGATATCGGATTGGAAGCCGATGACCGAGGCGCGCGGAGTGAGCCAGGTGTGGCGGGGGATGAAGAAGCCCAAGGAGCTAAGGACGCCTCCAAGGAAGCCCGAGCCGGCTTCGGCAGAGATCGAAAGGAACTAGGTCTTCTCATTTCTGAGAATCGCCCCGGCGCCTTATTAGGAGTTGGCGGTCCGGTCGGGTCCAGCCTTGATGCGATGGCGCGACCCGCGGACGCCGACCCTGCTGGAGGGACTGGCAGCCAGGTCTCAGTTGATCGAGTGCCCCCTGAACTCCTACTCCGTGAAGGTAACCGCGTGCAGCGGCGTTGGGGAGTGCGCTGCCACCTGCCCGGTCGGGGTCTTCGGCACCGACTCGGGGGGAAGATGCACAGTGCTGAACGAAGCGCTCTGCTTCGGGTGCATGGCGTGCGTTGCACAGTGCGCGGAGAACGGAGTGACGGTCGGGGCCAGGGACGCCAGACGGTACCCATCCGTCGAAGACCTGCTACGCTGAAGCAGGACGGACCCGAGACATTCAGTCGCGAACCTTTTTGAGCCGTTGGCGGGAGCCTCAGGTATCTTCGAATTTTGAGCGGTTCCGCCATTGGGACGAGAGTCAACCGGTTAATACAACAGGGATACCTTGCCAAATGGGTCGTCGTCGGCATCCTGATCGGGACCATCGCAGGGGTGGGTGCGGTCGCATTCTACTTCGCCATCCAGACAGTGACCAACGTGATGCTTGGCGGGATAACCGGGTTCTATCCGCCGAACCCCGCCGGCGAAGCGGCGGCCCCCGCCTCCGTGGCTCCCAACTTCCTCCTGATCCCTGTCTCCACCATCATCGGCGGGGTGATAGCCGGGTTCATCATCTACCGTTTCGCCCCGGAGGCCGAGGGGCACGGGACTGACGAAGCCATCGCTGCCTTCCACAGGCGGGACGGGAAGATCAGGAAGAGGATACCGCTGGTGAAGGCCCTGGCGTCTGCGTTCACCATCGGGTCCGGCGGGAGCGGAGGAAGGGAAGGTCCGACCGCCCAGATCGCAGCGGGCTTCGGGTCGTTCATTGGTGACCTTCTGAAGCTGCCGGTCAAAGACAGGCGAATAGCCGTCGCGGTGGGGATCGGGGCCGGGATCGGCTCCATTTTCAAGTCCCCGTTCGGAGGCGCAATCCTGTCCGGGGAGATCCTCTACAGCGGAGGAGACTTCGAGGTCGAAGCGTTGATCCCTTCTTTCATAGCGTCCCCCATCGGGTACATCATCTTCGCCTCCTATGCCGGATTCACCCCCATCTTCGGGAACGGCCTGACCTACGCCTTCACGCAACCCAGGAACCTGCTGATCTACGCGGCGCTGGGGATCATCTGCGGGCTGGTGGGGAGGCTCCATACCACGACCTTCTACTCAGTGAAGAGGATGTTCTCAGGACTCCCAGTGACCCGGTACGCCCGTCCTATGCTCGGCGCCGCCGTCGCCGGGGTCATCGGGATCTTCTTCCCGCAGGTGATAGGACTCGGGTACGGCTTCTTGCAGGCCCTGATCAACGGGAACTTCTCCCAGGTCACGACGAACTATGTTTCGCTCCCGCTCTTCGCGGTCCTGGTCGCGGTTATCCTCCTCAAGATCCTCGCCACCGGGTTCACAGTCGGGTCCGGCGGGAGCGCCGGGGTGTTCGCACCTTCGCTTGTCATCGGGGGGTTCGTGGGCGCTGCGTTCTGGATGGTGGTGAACCAGCTCCTCCCAGGATGGATCCCCATCCCCGCCCCGCTGGTTGTGGTCGGGATGATGGCGCTCTTCGGAGGGGTGGGGAGGACGCCCATCGCCGTCATGCTCATGGTGAGCGAAATGACTGGCTCGCTCAACCTCCTCGCTCCTTCCATGGTCGCGGTCGTGGCCGCCTACTTCGTAACCACCCCGAAGTACACCATCTACAGGAGCCAGGTGCTGAAGAGGGCAGACTCCCCGGCCCACAGGGGAGAGTACAACGTCCCCCTCCTCACGAAGTTGTTCGTCTCCGATGCCATGAACCACGCGGTGATCACGCTCTCCCCCACAGATAATGTGGCGGCAGCGTACCAGCTTGTCATCGAAAAGGGGTTCCGGGGGATACCGATAGTCGACTCTGACAAAGTGGTGGGGGTAGTCACTGTGAGCGACCTGCAGAGAATCCCGCGGGAGAAGATGGCAAGCACTTCCCTGAAGGACGTGATGACCCAGAACGTGCTGGTTGCCCAAGCGGACGACTCCCTGTTCAGGGTCATGGAGACGATGATCAACCACGGGGTCGGGAGGCTCCCGGTGGTGACGAAGGATTCAGGGAAGCTGGTCGGAATAATAACGAGGACCGATGTCCTCCGGGCCTACGAGAGGGCGATGGATCTGCTCTCCAAGTCAGAGCCCACCTAGGCACTCATCGCCGCCAGGCTGGCCCAGAGAGATGCGCTTAGAGAATTAGGCGACTCCTTAAGCACGAAGATTGTGGTCTCAGAATTCTGTTCGTGCTTAGCCTCTGCTTTCTTCGTTGTGAAGTTCAGTCCACACATGACTGCAATGCTTGCATTTGTAGGTGTACTGGAACTCTTCCACGTCGATGGTGAGAGGCACGTCCTCTTCGACGTACACGTAATTCCCCATCCCATATCCTCCGCCCATTCCTCCCATGGCCCCGATGCCACCCGGAGCGACCATTGCTCCCTTGATGTCCTGCGTTGTCGTCCTGTTGTCTACCAGCTTCTTATTGACAAGCCTGATTTCGAATCTTCTGCCGCAGGAAGGACAATGTCTGAAGAACGTGGAGACTTCGCTCAACGAAATCTACAAAGTTCCAATGTATTTAGGGTTACCTACCTTCTTCGGTTCACTCCGCAAGGTCAACATGGGACCACGTACAAGGACGGTCTAGCTAGGATTTTCGCCGAACCGTTCTGGGATGAGTTTCATTGTCTGGAGAGCAGAGAGAGTGCGTTAGGCCCATGGCGACAGGCCCACTCCTCCTAACGGGACGCAAGCCCATTTTGATTGTGGTGACGCTGTTCAAGACGGGCAACGAATGTGGTCTTTATGGATGCCATTCTCGTGATCTGAAACCTTCGGTCTGGCCCGGTAGACCCTGAACGCCATGTTGGCAAGGAAGGGCCGAATACGAACCCAGCGATGGCCACTGCAGCAATGAGTGTAACCATAACGATGAGTACGGTGCCAACAATCGGGCTGATCCCTCTGCTTCGAATGAGAGCCACTCCCCGTGCGGAGCTGAGAACCACTTATGACCCTATCCATAGGGTGGCAACGAAGCTGCCATATTCAGGTTCTGGCATGGGCATGCGACGCGACCTCCGCGGGAATCGAATCCATCCAGAAGAAAGGGGTGGGTATTCGACCCTTGCAAGAGGCGGGCCCGGTGGGATGCAATTAATTACTTAAGCGAATCCTGGAAGGAGATGACATATGAGTTCGTGGGTGACCCTCAGCAATGGTTGAGCGTCTACCACATGCGCTCGATATCCTAATCGGTCAACTCAGTGGACAAGAGGAGGTTCCCGTGGAAGCTGAAGAAGAGACTGGCGTGGAGGAAGGATACAGAATCTTTCCTCAGGAGGGATGTCTACAACGTCAGACGGTACTCGTACCTAACCTATCTGCAGCCTTATCTCGTCAGCCGGATACCTCGCTGAATTACGTCCCAAAGCTGCCGATGGTGTAACGGATAAGTAGCTGATTGGCATCAAACAATGTGATATTGAGGACAAACCAGAAAGGCTTCCTATTCGTTACGTTCGCCGGAGGAATCCTTTTGGTCTCCGTACTCGCTTTCGGTGGTGCTTTCCAACGACCTTCAAGTGGCGGCTACGCCAACGTCCTTCCAGGTTCCCCTGAATTGAATGAATTCGGTAACCCTGCCTCTAATTACACCGGCTGGCTCCTCCCCTCCGACACCTTGGTATCCACCACCTTTGTGGCCAACAAGAGCGTGAATCAGTTCGTGAGCGGTGTAGTGAACGTGTTTCCTTATCAGACCAGCCAGGGAGGCACTCTGACACTGGGGCTTTACATCAATGGGAATTTGAGCGCGTACCAGTCCTATGCGATATCACAAAGCGTGGCGCAACCAGCCACCATACAGAACTCGACCAGTGGGAACTACGTCCATTTCTCTCATTCTCTTTCCGTGTATACAGTCACCCTCTTCCTGCACAGCGCACTGCCAGCCGGGACAACGGTGACCATCACTGCATATGACACTGGTTCATTATGGATTCAGATGGGGGGAATCGGGTCGGTCGCTTCCTACGCCGCCACGTCAACCGGGGCACTGCCGAAAACGCTCCCGATGACCTACCCGCAGGAAGCCACGCCCTATCCACTGAGTATCCAGGTGGAAGCTGACGCGTAGCAACTATCACTGGCTTGGGAGTGCTATGCTTCGTCTTGCTTCTTTTTACCCCGGTGCTTGCCTCGACCGCATATGCCACCCAATGGGTTGGAAACGACAACGGAGAGTTCGGATTCTCGTGCTGCGCAGGGGAGAAGCTCAGCAGCGGTTGGGTGGAAGTTTACGCTTCCTTGAGCCAGTCTATGAGCTATACCAGCCCGAACGGCGACATGAGCCTACAATACAACCCTGACAAGGTGACCTCCCAAAACTATCAGACCAATGGGGATGCCTTTCAAGCTGGAATTGGCGGGCAGAGTAGTACCTCTGGGAGCATCTTCCTTGTCGAAGTCTTCGACTCTTCAGGGGGGCTGGTATGGTACTACATACCAAACCAGTTGACAACAGTAAAGGGTATGTTCAACCAAGACGCATCGTGGGAGATGTCCGAAGACACTAACTCGGGTGGCTATATCATGGCGGTCAGCTTTAACCTCTTGGGAGGGGGCAGCGGAGCAGGGAGCTCAGGAACTACTGTTTACCCGCCGACCAACTGGTACTGGCTCAGATCGAATGTATACTGGTGTGGCTCGGACAACAATGGTGAAAGTGCCACATTCACTTCTGGCGCTGGTACCCTGACCTATTATTCAAGCGTCAACCTAGACGCAATAGGGCCTCCAATATACATAGGCACGCAAGAGAACTCCAATATGATTTATGGCTGCCTTCAGAACTCGGGCACGACCGACATGTATCAGTCCTTCGGGAGTTCTCAATGCTGACAATGGCAAGTCACAGTTATTTTTCCTGCTGATAGGAAGCTGAGTAGAGGGAACAAGATCCTGACACGATGGTTACTCAGAGACCTTGCCCTGTCTGTCCTGATAGCATTACTAGTCACCTTCGCGTCCCTTTATCATTCCTCAAACTCAACATCCCATACCATATACAACAATGGGGACTCGTCTGTAGTCCTCATGACCTACCATCTGGTTTACCAGGGTTATCCGCTCTCATTCCAGACTCGTTTAGTTTACTCCTACTGTTTTCCCTTCTTGCAAATGGGATGTATCTCACATGTGACATTCTCTTTGGTCAATCTCTCCCTTGATTTAGCCTTCTGGTTGGCCCTCGGCTTTCTTGCCGTGTTCACCTCCGATACAGTCTCTTTCAGATACCGAGAAAAGAACGAAATCGCTCAGCTGTCGGATTGAAGGCCGTTAACGACTATCGAGTTTCCATAAGGTTCTGCCTTGGCACTTCGTACAGCTCGAAAGAATTGGAGAAGAGTGGCGTTCCCGAATATGCGAAGCTGCCTCGGGAAGTATCTTCCTTATTTTAGAGGTATCACCACCGAAACCTCCTCCCTTTCCCAATCGGAGCCCAATTCCATCCCCCCTCCCTGGCGAGCCTGCACCAGCCGACACCCCCCGAGCGAACAAGCGAGCGAGGGCCCCGCTTCGAGGCGGGGTGAAGGCGAAGGGCGAGCGGAGGGGCAGAGAGGGGGGAGCGAAGCGAGCGAAAGCGAGCGGTGCCGGAGGCATCGCGGGGGGTGAATCTGCCCCGGAGCGAAGGCCGAGGCTGAAGGGGCCCGCACAGTTTACCACGCAAACCTGGGACCAAACATCCGGTCAGGCTCGATTCCGGAGGGGTCCGGACCAATCATGGACCAGAACCGTCCCCGGGCCTCTGGTCTGAAACCTTGCGTACGCGGTCGAACGGATTCGGGCGGCGGTCCGGATCACAGACCCGTCACGGGCCTAGGAAAGGGGGTTCCGCTCTGAAGAGACTTCGGCAGCAGCGACGTGCGGACTCTGTCTTGCCTCGTCACCTGCACCGAACTAGATCGACATGTCTTCCATCAGCTTTGACGTCCCCGAAAGGGCCAAACGGTAGGCGGCGAAGCTGACCAGCCCCCCGAAGGCCAGCCCTCCAACCACAGCCGTCCCGAACGAGACTCCCAGCCCTTCGAAGTATCCTCCGGCGAAAGGCCAGACCACCAGCGGCAGGGCCGTGACAAAAGACGAGACGACCCCCAGCGTCATGGCTATCAGCATCCCCATGGGGCGGATGAACCTGGGCCTCGGCCTCTCTTGGAGGTCTGGGTATCTGACCCCCACAGCGACCCCTATGAGGGTGCACTCCAGGGCGATGACCAGCGAGGCGACGAGGGAAACGACGAACCCGTCCAGGGTCGCAGACGCCAGGAGGGAGGAGATGGCAGCCATGGCCACGATGGTCGCAGCACCGAAGACAAAGGCGATGAGCAGCTTGGCCTTCAGGAGCGCCCTCGGCTGTATCGGGGCAGCGTAGACGTTCAGTATCGCCTTCCCCTCCTGGCCGATGCCCGTCGAGGCCATGATGACCCCCAAGATCCCACCCACCAGCCAGAAGGGGTACACCGCAACCCCTACGTCGGTGGACCCGTTGCCCCCTATGGACGCCTCCTGGAAGAATATGAGGGCTACGAACACGAAGGGGATGGCAAGGTAGGGCATCAGCTCCCGCCTCCTGGTGTACCCCCTGAGGTCCTTCCTCACAATCGCCGACTCGACGGTCGACAGCCCGAGGGAGCGGAGGAGCCCCCCAGCGTGGGGGGCGTACGAGGCTCCGGTCACCTCTATGGTGACGGGGACCGGGGACCAGTACCTCGCCCTCACCTTCACTGCGACAGCTAGGATAACCCCGGCGAAGAGAACGGACAGCGCGAAGAAGGCCGCCGAAAGGAGCCCCTCCCCCTGGATGAGGTACCCCACGGACGCCGACGGCCAGAAGACTGGGACGAAGAGGGCGGCGCTGACCACCCCGGTGAAGGTGCCGATCAAGCTGGAAAGGATGACCGGGTTGAACCCTACCTCGACAGCGAGGATCACTATCACCGTCACCACGAGTCGGATGACCATGGTGCCGCGCCTCGCCTTCCCGTAGGCCAGCGAGGTGACCCTGTTGATGGCCGCCCTCATCACCTCCACCAGCGCGCCGACCCCGAAGAGGGACACCAGGCAGAGCGCCCCGGCGACCCCCCAGGCGAGCTGCACGCCGATCCTGGCTGCGAAGGGGTAGGTCACCCCCAGCACCAGTGCGGGGAGGAACGAGTACATGTAGCAGACGGATAGCGTGGAGGCCGCGACGTATTCTGCCTGGGAGAGGGGGAGCCAGTTGACTACGTCGCTGGACGCGAACTTCGAGGAGACCCCCATCTCAAACAGTACCGCTGCGAGGAAGACCCCGAGGAAGACGAAGGCAGGGAGCGAGGTCAATATCTGGAGGGTGATAGCGTCCACAATCGCTTCCATGTCGGACGGGAAGCTCCCGACCGCCCCCAAAACCAGGTAGACCATCCCCATCGACCCGGCGAACACGACGGCGTCGACTGCCGAGACGGTCAGGGGGTTGCCGAACAGGCGCGACGACCTGGTCCCCGACCTTCCGGACCTCAGCTGGGACTTCACGAGGACGCTGGCGATCCTGTATACTTTTCCGGTGTTCACCTGCTGAGGGCCTCTACGATGTCCCTCAGGTCGGAGGTGCCGGTTATCTTCAGGAAAACCTCCTCGAGGGAAGAGCCAGGGAGCCCTGCCTTTGACTTGAGCTCCGGAACCGTGCCTACGGCGAGGACCTTCCCCTGGTACATTATCGCTACCCTGTCGCAGATGGCCTCCGCTATCTCCAGGACGTGGGTGCTGAAGAGGACGGCGTACCCCTCCTGAGCGAGGCTCCTGATCAGGTCCTTCACAATCTTGGCGGAGCGGGGGTCGAGCCCGTTGAGCGCCTCGTCGAGAATCAGCAGCTGGGGGCGGTGCATCAGCGCCCCTGTGATTGCGACCTTCTGCTTCATCCCCTGGGAGTAGCCGCTTATCATCTGGTTCTCATGGCCGGAGAGCTCCAGGGCGTCGAGGAACTGCGTTATCCGCTCCTTCCTCAGGTCCCCGCTCATCTCGTGCATGTCTGCGACGAAGTCCAGGTACTCGACCCCGCTGAGGAACTCGTAGAGCTGGGGGGTCTCGGGGACGTACCCCACCATCCGCTTCGTCTCTGCCGCGTCCCTGACGACGTCCTTCCCAAAGACCGAGATCTGTCCCGAGTCCGGCTTTATCACCCCGAGGATGAGTTTCATGGTGGTGCTCTTCCCAGAGCCGTTCGGCCCCAGGAGTCCGAGGACCTCCCCCTTCCTGAGGCTCAGGCTCACCCCGTCCACGGCGCGTATCGTTCCAAAGGACTTCGAGACCCCGTCGACCGCGAGCGCGACTGAGCTTCCGGCGCTTTGACTCACGGCACTTCGATTCCGGATTCTCGACATGTGGCCTTAAAGTGTTTGACCCGAATCTGCTCACCCTGGTCGGAACAGGCGTGTGATCTCACGGCGGCCACCCAGCTCGCTGATACGTCGTCCAGAAAATTCGTTGACCCCGAGGGAAAAGCCTCTTATCTTTGATCCGACAATGTCTATCTTTGATGTAACAGTCATCGTCCACGCAAGCCCCTGATTGAAACCCATCGGCACGTTTGCGAGGATGACCCAAGACCAAGAAGGAGCGAATATCAGAATGAACGGAGTCGAAGTCCAACTATCCAGCCAAGAACAAGTATTGGCTTTCTTCCGACCTTGTCCGACCATCTCCCAGCGACCATGTTCAAGACTGCCTTTGTGAAGCCAAAGACCGCCATGAATGAGGTTATCAGAATGAACGAGGAAATATGGTAAATTTCGCTTCCCATTAGCGGAACTACAACCCGTTCCATTCGAAGGAACCATCCTATCCAAAGGGTGAGAATGGAGAAGAGGAGGAATTGTGAGAGACTAGCTCACAGCCCTAATGTTTTCTGCAAATCAGCCAAGCCTTTTTCCGCTTCTGATCTCTTTCCTTCGTATTCTCCAACGCATTCAAAAATAGAATCGCCTAGTCATCCCACTCGATGTGGCGCACCTCTGCCGGATTGGAATGGCGCTTCGTGATTTGCTAGAAAGAACCGGCAATCGAAATTCCATCCGCCATTATCAGGTCGACGGCCTGGTCGTAACCCAGAACCTTGAAGGGCTCCACGAGGGAGTCCTGCCCGAAACCCCGCTTCGCAAGGTGGTCGGCGAGCACATAAGCTTCAGACACGCCGCCGAAAGCGTCACTCGCGCCCAACCGAGATTTCAGCGCAAGCAGCACCGCATCCTGCGTCAGGAGAACCATCACACGCTTCCTTCCCAAGAGATTGCGCAAGAGCTCAAAGCCGGCGATTGTATGGTCAGAGTTCCTCCCTGAAGAGAAGATCACCAGTAACGGATTAGTCAAGCCCCCAAGGCACCTCAGAAGACGACGCACCTGTCAGCGTCTGCCATGGCTAAAGAAATGCTTCGCCCCTCCGACACCACCGCGCCCGCCACCAGGTCCTCGGCATGGACGCCCCTTTCGACTGTAGAGCCGTTGTCAACAAGTACCTTGGCGCGACCACTCGAGACCAACTTTTCCAGCAGGGGGGAGAGTGAGGTCCAACCAGTTTCTTCAGCTTTCTGTCCCGTCTTCGCCATATAGACTCCGTCGCCAAGGAGGAGGATCGTTACTTCGTGCCCGTATGATATTGCTCCGTTTGCCAGCCTGATCGCCTCGGCTGCATGTATCGTACCGAAGGGAGCCTTGGTTATCGCGATCGCCAGGGATTTGGCCAACTCTACTGATGCCCTCCCCTATGTGAAAGAGACGAACCTGTCCGCATCGTCAATCAGCTTGCACAGATTGCGCATGCTGCTCGGCTCCGCCCCCTCCATGATCGATTCGTTGCCTATGCCCCTGAAGGCGAGACAGGTGCCACACAGCTGCACCTTCAAACCCTCGCCAATCAGAGTCCGGAAATCGGATTCGGCATTGGTGATTCCCGTAGCCTTCTGCCCCTTCGTGAAGTTGTGAACGCTGTCGCCGTAAGCGAAGATTGTTACGCGGTGCCCCTTCCTCAAGGCTGCCCCCGCCAGCTTGATCGCGGTCGAGGTGCTCTCCGAGCTGTATGGTGTGGCGAAGAGAAGCATGCCGAGGTGCTTCGACTCTGCGCTCTCACTCATCTCTTCGTTCGCTCCTCAGAACCAGTGTCTCATCCAGTACTTCTCGAACATGACCTTCTGGGCGTGCCAGACTCTTCCGGGCATGTGAAATTCGATTTCTGGTCTGGGCTCTGAAAGGAAGTTGCCCTTCACGAAGGCGCTCTGGCCTCCACCAACTTCGAGGAAGCAGGAGCCCTTCCCGTCCCACGCCCTCGCCTTGCCCCTCCCCGTGATCTTTGTTGCTATGCTCTTTGCCGCGACCTCCGCCTGGCCGTGAGCAAAGACGCCCGCCTTTGGCAGGAAGGGCATATACCCTGACGGAGTGGGAATCGAAGTTACGTCGCCCACCGCGTATACACCCCGATGACTGGTCTCCATCGTTCTTGGGTTGACTGGAATCCATCCGGTTTCGTTAGTCAGACCTGCCTCGACCACAGGCGGAGGAGCCACATGAGGAGGGACGCAGAAGAGGAGGTCAAAACGCATCGTTTCCCCGCTCTCGAAGCTCAAATCGTTCTGCCTAATCTCCTTCAGTCTCAGCTTGGGATGGTAGTTTATCCCTCTGGATCTGAGCAACTCGAGCACCTTGTTCCCGATATCAGGCCCGACTGCCGGGACCGGACCAGGCTCGGGAGTGAAGAACTCGAACTTCACCTTGTCTCGCACTCCTTTCCTCGTGTAGTAGTCTTCAAGGAGGAACGCGACCTCGTAGGGAGCGGCGGGGCACTTGAAGGGAGTGCGCGAGATGCCAATCGCTATCGTCCCGCCCCTGAACTTCTCCACCGCATCCTTGAAGCGCGTCGCAGACCCCAAGTCGTAGATGTGATGCGCGCGTTCCAGGAATCCGGGTATCGTCCGTGGAGCGTACTCCGCTCCAAGGGATATGACCAGATTGTCGTAGGAGAATTCGCCGTTCTTCGTCCCCACCGAACGCTTTTCGACATCAATTGAGACGATCTCTTCGTTCGCCACCCTGATTCCCTTCCTCCTGAGCACGCTCAGGTCCCTCTGGATCTGCTCAGGCTTTCTCATGCCCAGCATGAGCCAGGGATACGACGGAGGGAACTGGAACTTGTCCTTCCTCTCCACGAGCGTCACCTTCGCCCTGTCTCCCAACCTTTCCGCAAGCACGTTCGATGCGACGAGGCCGCCGACACCGCCTCCGAGGATGAGAATCTGATTCGCGCTCATTTCGTCTTCCTCAGAACACGAAAGACTATTCGTATATATGCATATCAGTCAGGCTTTGTCCTTCTGATAACTGTCGGCGCAGTGGGAGCAGCAGAAGTTATGTTTCCACCCCGTGCATCACTCTCCCGAAGGTGTTCTCCTCGGTCAGTTCCATCCCACACTCTTCGCAATTCAACCCTTCGTCACCCTCCTGATGGCCTCATTGCGTTCCGGCACCCCGACGAACGCGACGCTCCTGTCTATCATCGTGGTAGGCACGCTCAGAATGTTGAATTCTGCAACCCGCTTCTCCCCGAGTGGGCTGGCGATGTCAATCTCTTCGTAAAAGTCAATCTCATTCCTGAGATTCCTCCAAGTTCTTTGGCGCTCGGGCAGGCAGGGCACCATTCCGCTACGACAAGCGCGACCTGGGCCGTCATGCCGGTTCCTCTTTCAGAGCTCGCCTCAGCAGCTCCCTTGACGGAGTGTCGAGAGCCCTTCCATCGACTCTGTAGACCCTGCACCTGAGGCCGAAGTGGCTGGAGCCCCTTGCGGTCTGGTCGATGTCGACGCCGTCGACCCTGACAGTCGGCGAGCCCAAGAATCTGAGCCTTTTCGCATCGTCGTCAGAGTCAACTCTGGTGAGCACGACGCGGACGTCCAGGGCCTCCTTGTTTACTATCTCCTCCAGGTCTCTCAATGTCGTCTTGTAGGTCGGACACCTCTCGAAGCACAGCAGCTCCACGGTCTTGCTCATGTCACCACCACATCTCCCTGAGCTGAGAGACCCCCTCGAGCCACTCCCCCCTGAACTTGTCGTAGTCCTTCAGCGCATCCTTTCCCTTCGCCGTGATTCTGAACGGCCTCCTTGCCTTCTCCCCCTTCGCTTCGCTCTTCGTCTGCTCGATGTAGCCCTCCTCCTCGAGCCACGTGAGCGTCGGATAGACGGCAGAAGGCCCCGGCCGCCACATCCCTCTCGTGCGCCGGAATATCTCCTCCATCATCTCGAAGCCGTGCATCGGCCTCTCAGAGAGCAGCCGGAGGATGTAGGGCTTGAGCATCCCCTGGGGCACGACGTTCACCCTGAACGGGCCGCACCTGCACCATCCTCCCGGCAACCCCTCTCACTCCTTCTTCCCTTTGAGGTCCTGGATCCTCTTTTCCAGGGCGGTTATCTCGGACTCGAGGCCCGCCTTGTAGTCCTCCAGCTCTTCCACCGCTTCGTCCCTGCTCCTTGGCCAAAAATGACCAGGCCCGGAGCAGCTGCAGCCGCATTGGCCGCCCCATCCGTATCTTGGCATTGTATTACATCGCCTCTGATTATATCTCCCATATCAGGGCTGATATAAGAGTTGCTCCCGCCTCACCCCATTCTCGCAAAACTCTTAAGTAGATGCATATATGCGAATGTCCACTTGGGTATGCCAGACCGAATCTCCGAGATGCATGCAGAGCTCTGCAAAACGCTCGGGAGCGCGATCAGGATAGACATCCTGTACGCCCTGAGGGAAGGAGAGAAGACCGTAGGGGAGCTCTCCAACGCTCTTCGAGTCAGGCAGCCTAACGTATCTCAGCACCTTGCCGTCCTCAGGCAGAGAAGTATAGTGACGACAAGGAAGGACGGGGTGAACGTCTACTACGGCGTTTCGAACCCAAAGATAATCCAGGCGTGCGAATTGATGAAGCAGGTTCTCCTTGAGCAGTTCAGGGAGAACGAGGGGCTCGTGAGGGTCCTTACAAAGAAGAGATGAAATCCAATGGTTGAAGAGAAGCCCGTAGCTGCGTTCACGCTTTCGCTGGTAGGCCTGGTCCTTCAGGGATTGGGGGCGGCTTTCTTCGCCTATGGCTCGCTCTACTGGCGTGATGGTAGCACAATCGGGTACCCTATGATGGGGCCATGGACGCTGTTCGGAGGGCCCTGGTTCGGTGGGTTCTTCTGGAGCCCGTTCTTCGCTCTCCTTGCAGCCGTGGTGATCGCCCTAGGCGTCCTGGGAGTCATATGGATGAATGGCACGAATGTCAGCAAGGTCAGAACGGGTTCGGTTCTCGTTCTGGTCGCATCGATTATAGCCTTTCCAACGATGTTCGGCTTCATGATAGGCTCGCTGTTGATGCTGATAGGGAGCATTCTAGGGCTGGTCTGGCAGCCAGCCAAGTCTGGTGAAACAGTTTGAAGGACAGGTACGCGATACTGCTCGCAATGGTGATAGGAACAGGATTCGTCTCTGCTTTGACCGTACCTAGTGCGCTCTACGGCCTGCAGCTGGGGCAGAGCCAAGGCGCTGCCAACCTTCCCCAATGGTCGATAATGCAGGGAATGATGACCACCCAAGGTCAAACGGTACAGGTCGGACAGGCAGTCCAGACGATTAAGAACGCCCCTCAAGACGCGAGGTTGATTCCGTACAACAATACAATAGTCTTCGACTCCAAGAACGTAACCCTGGTCGTGTTCACGATGGGCGGCGACCGCGCTATCAACCTGACCGGAAGGCAGCCCCCGAGTTATGCAAAGGATGACGTCTTTGTGATATCCGGGCTGGTCGACCCGATACTCGTGATACCCATTGGAGCGTCGCTTCATGCGACCATCATTAACCTGGACGAAGACATGTATCATAACTTCGTAGTCACTGCGCTCCCCCCTCCCTACCCCTACATGGCCATGCAGGGGATGATGACGAACTGGCAGCAGGGGACAAGGTTCGCCATGGCGCCTTTCCTGCCCCCTGCAAATTATGGCCAGGGGACGGCGCATGAATACTCCTATAGCCTCTCACTCGACACGCCCGGGACTCTTTGGTACATGTGCACCTATCCCGGGCATGCCCAGTTGGGGATGTACGGAGAAATCATCGTGAAGGGCTGAACAGGCGTACACTGGTGACTAGGGCCATGGCAAAGAAGGAAGAGCCGCCTGCGATGGAAGGGTGCACGACACCTTGCGGGAACGACAGGCGAATACCAGTCTTCGTGACGGACAACGTGCTGCGACGTCTGCTAAGCCCTCCTGAAAGGCTCGTTGAGAAGTATGTCGAGCAAGGGCAGGTTGTGGGAGATCTCGGTTCAGGTCCAGGCTTCTATTCACTGCCCATGGCCGAAAGGGTGGGGAAATCAGGAAAGGTCTACGCGGTTGACTTCGACCCAAGAGCGATAGAGGCGCTGAAGGCCAGGGCTGAAAGGCGAGGGCTCGACGGCACAGTGGAGCCACACGCGTGCTCCGCTGCGGAGATCGATTTCATACCGAGCGGGTCGGTTGACTTCATTCTGGCGAATGGGCTTCTGTGCTGCATGGTCGATCATGCAGGAGCAGTCCGAGAGATGAAGCGCGTACTGAAGCCCCAGGGAAGGGCCCATCTCACCGTTTCCAAGACCGTGAGGAGAAAGGACTCGCGTGCGGTAACGAAAGAGGAATGGGAAAAGATACTCGGCGAGTTCGAGGTGCTGGAGCGAGGAGAAGGTTTGGCCAACAGATGGGCGTATGTGTCGCTCAAAACGCGCCCGTAAGCTGAAGGTATAGTAGGGAAAGGGGACTTTCGAAGAAAGAAGATACGTGGTGTTAGAGCTGTAGGTCAGGCCAAGGGGATAGAGATGGGAAGGCTGTGTGGGGCAGAAGGGGAGCTAGCCGTCGTCGCGTCTCCGGTCTCTCTTGATCTAGGGGACACGAGATCTCTGCCATTGCGCAGATTTTCAAGGAATGGTTCTTAGCAACTGAATCAAACAAGTTATTGGACCAAGCCACTGGGCGCTAAACAGTCAAGTTCTACTGGGAGTTGGACGATAATACGGACTTGCATCAGCACTCCCACAAGTCAGGAACGCCATCAGACGCTGACCGGGTCTCTCGCACGCTCAGCTGTCCGCCGGCCTATCTGTTCATCATCTCGAAGAGTCGGCTGCTATCTTGCAGGACACCATCCTTCCGGTTTGCACTCCTAGCAACACTTTGGTTCACTCCATGATTTCGCCAACTACGATCTGCGGTGGATGTAGCTGTATGATGCAACACCCACTTTTATAATCAGACTTGAGGACTATTCGGAATTCTGAATGAGCGATAGAATCTTCCTCGACAACCTGCGCCTCAAATGCAGGATTGGCATCACAGAGGAAGAGCGAAGGGAGCCGCAAGAGGTCATATTAGACATAAGTCTCATCATCAAACTGAGGGCAGCAGGCAAAGACGATAACATTGACAACACCGTCAACTACAGGGAAGTAATGCAGCAAATCTCGCAATTTGTTTCGAAGAGGGAATTCAGGCTCCTGGAGAGCCTTGCAGATGGAATTGCGACACGTGCGCTGAAGGTGTTCGGTGTTGAAAGAGTCATCGTGAAGGTGCGCAAGGCCAAGTACTCGAGCGAGCCTTCCATCGGCATTGAGATTGAAAGGGAGAGAGAATCGGATGGTTGAATCACTCATAGCACTCGGTTCCAACCTCGGAGACAGAGAGGACAGTCTGCGACGAGCCATCGTAATGGTTGGTCGACAGATGAGCCTGATCAAGATGTCATCTGTCTATGAAACTGAGCCAATGTACTACGAAAGCCAGAGCTGGTTCCTGAACTGCGTTGCCTCGGTGGAGACGAATCTGGAACCCAGAGAGCTACTGGAACGACTTCAGGCTATCGAGCGTGAGATGGGCAGGCAGCGCAGCAAGAGATACGGTCCTCGGTACATTGATCTAGACATCCTATTCTACGGTGACGAAATCGTGTCCGAACCCGGGCTCGAGATACCACATCCCAAAATCGCGGAACGACCATTCGTGCTGGTGCCCCTGAACGAGATAAGGCCCGAACTGGTTCACCCTGTGCTGAAGAAGAGCGTATCAGAATTGCTCGACGCTCTGAGGACAGACAAGAAGGTCTTCAAGAAACCGAACTTGCTCGCCGACCTCGCCTCTTTATTGCCTCGGCAATCCTGACCGCGTGTACCGTCTCCTTCACATCGTGAGTTCTTATCAGATGTGCGCCGTTCATCACCGCGATCGCCGTGGCGGCGAGTGAGCCGAGAAGCCTTTCGTCTGGGCTCTCCAGGTCGAGAATCTTCCCGAGGAATGACTTCCGTGACAGACCCACGCACAAGGGTCTGTGCAGTTGCTCCAGCTTTCCAAGGTCGGCCAGCACCTGGCAATCCCATTCGTACCACGGCAACAGCCTCTGGGGCGAGTATGCCTTCCCGGCCCCTTCCTCTCTGAAAAAGCCTATGCCTGGATCCAGCACGATGCGCCGTTCATCTATCTCCGCTCTCTCTGCTATTCGCAGGCTCTCCTTCAATGCATTACGTACCTGAACGATCGGTCTCGTCCTGGAAGTCTTTGAGGAATGCGCCATTGCAAGGAGCGACGCGCCGTGATCTCTGACTACCTTCGCCATCTCTCCGTCGTTCTTAAGCCCTGATACGTCATTGACTACAGAGGCGCCGCTCTCGAGAGCAAAGTTCGCAACCGACGCGCGAAGCGTGTCGACTGAAATAGGAACTTCGTCCATCCCCGCAATCGCATGCAGTGCCAGCCGTATGCGGGTCACCTCACCTTCCTCCGAGACCTCATTCTCTAGGTAAGGAGCGGTCGACATAGCGCCGATATCTATCAGGTCGGCTCCTTCTTCGATCGCCCTGCTGGCACGAGCCGAAATCTCCTGAGCAGTAGTGGCAACAGAACCCTTGTAGAATGACTCCGGGCTCATGTTGACCGCTGCCATTATCCGGACTGGAAAACCGGTTCCGACCGATACAGATCCCAGTTTGGAGGTACTCTTCAACGACTTGAAGATACTCGCTTGAGAATAAAGAGTTAGCTGTGGAGGAAAAAGGATTGCCGAACTCGTTGGTGCGACTGCCTGAACCACCTTCAGTAAAATGCGAAAAGCTCCCCTCTTGTTTTCTTCCCGAGCGTGAGCGTTTCTTTTCGTAAGCTCGCTTTTCTCTCTGCAGTTCGTAGCATCTCTTTTTCCTTGCGCGTGGTGACAAAGCCCTATGAAGCCCGCTGGAGGGAATTCTGTCTGCTACATGCTCAACTTTGTGCAAGCATGCAGCATGAACCGATATGTAGGTTGCAACTTATATGTCTCCTAGCGACAACCCCCGCCATGATTTCGCTGGCTGGAGAACCAGAAGTGGCTGTCACTTCTGGTAAAGTGCTGGAAAGACCGCGAACGACAGGCACCACCCTCGTAAAGCGCGGCTTTGCTCACATGCTAAAGCACGGAGTCGTCATGGACGTCACCACGGTAGAACAAGCGCAGATCGCGGAGGAGGCAGGAGCCGTCGCCGTCATGGTCCTCGACAAGCTTCCGTACGATGTCAGACAGCAAGGAGGAGTTGCGAGAACGGCGAGCGTGAAAGTGATAGAGGAGATCTTGGATCACGTTACGATCCCGGTGATGGCCAAGTGCAGGATTGGGCACACTTACGAAGCGAAGGTGCTTCAGCAGGTTGGGGTCGACATGGTCGACGAATCGGAAGTCCTGACACCCGCTGACGAGGAGAGGTTCATCTGGAAGTGGGATTTCACCACGCCGTTCGTAAATGGGGCCAAAGAGCTCGGTGAAGCTCTTCGGAGGATCACGGAAGGGGCATCCATGATAAGGACGAAGGGAGAACCAGGCACGGGGAACGTCGCGGAGGCCGTGAAGCACATTAGGGTACTAAATAACGAGGTCAGAAGGCTGAGGGGGGTCTACGAATCCGGCGACACGCAGGACCTGCTGAGGATAGCCCGCGAGCTCAAGGTTTCCTACGAGCTGGCAGAGGAGACAGCCAAGCTTGGTAGATTACCGGTCGTCAACTTCGCCGCTGGGGGCATAGCTACTCCAGCAGATGCGGCGCTGATGATGACCCTGGGATGCGATGGTGTATTCGTCGGGTCTGGGGTCTTCAAGTCGGAGGATTCACGCGAGAGGGCGAAATCGATTGTTGTTGCGGTAACTTACTACGACGATCCAAGGGTAGTGGTCGAGGCACAGAAGACGGTTGATGAAAGGAAGTCGATGATGGGTACGGGCGGTAAAGAACTGGCACTCAAGATGCAGGAGAGGGGCGCGAATGTCTGAGAAGCTGACAGTCGGGGTTCTAGGTCTTCAAGGCGATCTTGAGGAGCACATCAAGGCCGTGGAGAACGCCCATACAAATTCTGCCGAAGCGGTGCTGGTCAAGGACACGGACAGCATGAAGAAGATTGACGCGCTGATAATACCAGGGGGTGAAAGCACTGTGATGGGCGGCCTCTCATCGATAAAGGGGATTGTGCCTGCGCTGCGCGATAGAATAACCGGGGGTCTACCAGTACTTGGCACCTGTGCAGGAATGATAATGCTCGCAAAGAAGGCATATGACAGGGTCGTGAACGAAACAAACCAACCGCTGATCGGAACCCTGGACGTCACCGTGGAGAGAAACGCGTTCGGAAGGCAGAGAGAATCCTTCGAAGCAAGGTTGAATCTCACCATTCCTGGCGGGGAGGACTTCAGCGGCGTCTTCATCAGAGCGCCGGTCATAAAATCGACAGGTGAAGGAGTGACGGAGCTAGCAAGATTTGAAGGTAACATCGTAGCGGTCCAGCAGCGCAATGCGATAGCGACGTCGTTCCATCCCGAGTTGAGCGGAAGCACGCTGGTCCACGAATATCTAATCGGCCTCGCCGCATCCTACCGAGAAGCCCGCAGTCATCAAAAAAGCGTTGGATAAGTCGTTGGGGGCGGTTGATGCCCAAGCGCGTTCATGCTAGAAGGGTCGCTGCAATAATCCGGCCGTTGAGCGGTAGGCGACCGACGTGCGTCTTATCTTCCCTTGCCGATGGTCGTAGCTATTGTTGATATTTTCTGCGCCACATCGATTGCGTCTCTGCCGAAGACCCTGATCAACGGTTCCTTGCCCCAATCACCGGCATCGTAAATCAGGCCAGGGATTTTCCTTGCTCTCCTGATCTCCTGTTCGACCCCCCATGGAACACTCGCACCCTCCTTCTCTCTTTTTTGCACCCCCGACCGCCTCTATGCCGCTCCAACCGGAGCAGGGGGGCTTTTACGCGCTCGACCGCATGACAGGGCGTGGGCTACGAACTCCCCGCGCTGCTGGCGGGACCTGAACAGTCACGCTTGTCAGTTCATTCGGAGTAGACCGTCCCGTTGACCCTTTGAGATTGCGGCGCTTTGGACCTCGACCAGAACTTGTAGTAGCGCTCGGCGCAGAGCGTCGGGTCCAGCCTGACGGCCGGCTGGCCACACCACTCGCAGATCGGCTGCACGCAGCAACACCGAACGAGGGCATTCCTTCAACGCCTTATACGCGTAACCCGTCGTGGGAGTCACCTCGTCCTCCACTGTCGGGTTCTCCGATGAACCGAACACTTTGATCCTCCCCGGTATCTGCAGGTCGTTCCAGGTCATCCAATTCCGAACGGCTTTGACGCATCCCTCTATGGTAGATCCCACGTTCCCGGAGCCCTCCAGGAACGAGATCAGGTCGTGGATGAACGCCCCCCCTCCTTCACCGGCATCGCCGCTATAACGGCCGGCGTGACCTTCATCGACGCGCACAAACGCCCCATCCTCCTGAAGTAGACCGAGGCGGTCAGCACCGACCCCCTCTCGAGCGACTCCACCCACCTCCGGAAGTTGTCGTCCTCCTCCAGCATGCGGCGGTAGGGGGAGTGTGCCAGCTCGAGCTTCCTCGGACCTTGACCCCTCCTGAAGATTGCAAATCGTCCAAGAAGCGATGCAGTATATTCAACGCGGGAAGTGGTTCCGTACGGAAACTCGAGCGGGCCCGGAGGGATTTGATTAAACAATTAAGCGAATCCTAAATGCCGGCGACTCGTCTTGACGAGCCTCGACAGAAGACGCATAACTAATTCTCGATATTCATTATGTGGTTTCACAGCAGAGTATAATATGTCATACCCCCCCCCCGCACGCGTTGAAGTCAGCAAATCCAAGAGAAGCAGGAAATAACCACGAATCACGTTGGACCAAGTGCAAATTCGAGGCGCTTTCGCAGTGTTCGGGCGTTGTTATAAACGGAATTTGCGAAGACCACGCCCGCCAGGTGTTCCAGATCGCTATGAAGTGAGAAGATGCAAAAGGATGACTTTGGCGAGACATGGCTTGATTTGGTCGCTGGCTCACATTGGTTTTACCATGGGTTTACTGTTGGGAGTCTTGTTAGTTCCTCGACGCTGCACACATGATACCTACCAATGAGGTTTCGATAGATGATTGCGAGATCCGCTGGAATCGCCGCGCCGTCAGGTCGTGATGTGTACGAAATATACATCGTTGCAAAATCAAGGCCGGGGGTTCTTGGCGAAATCTCCAGCCTGCTGGGGGGGAGGTCGGTAGATATCCTGCAAGCTCATGTCCAGGTATCGAAGGATGAGGGTCAGGGGTACATGATCTTGTATGTGGAGATGGCGGACTCGAAGACACCGATGAACGAGCTGCTCGACGAACTGAGGAGGAAGGAGTTCGTAATTGAGGCCAAGGCAGAGTCAAGGAACTCCATCTTCTTCGAAGCGATGATGTTCCCGCTGACCAGCGGAGGGCATTACAGAATATTCGCTGTGGGCGCCAACGAGTGGTTGAAGCTGATTAATTCCCTGAAGACGTCGCTCGGAACGGCCGCGGACTCCATACTTTTCCAAGAGGGGTTGGCTGCGGGCGAATCTGTGGTCGAGAACATAGGGAAGAGATTCCAAGGAATGGATAAGAGTACTCTCGTCGAAAACTTCAGGATGTTCTTCCGCGCTTCGGGCCTTGGCTTGCTCGGGGAAAAAGGAGAAGGCAGCGCAATCGAGATCACCATCGACAACCCAGCCGTGGCTAGAAAGGACAGCATCGTTACCGACGACTTCCTGACAGGCGTCATCGCAGGGGCGTTTGGGAAAATCAACTCTCGCAAGTACGTTGTCCGCGGTCCCAGATGGTCCGATGAGAACAGCTTGCTCTTCCTGTTGGTGGCTGAAGGTTGAGTGCGGTGAATTCAAGAATGAACGTGAAAGGAAGAAATTCACCGGCAACCCGAGAAGCTGCTGAAACAAGCCAGGAGGTGCTTGAACTCTACAACATCCCTGCCGTACAGGATGTCCTCAGCCTTCTGGTGGAAGGCGAAGTCAGCGAGCTAAAGCCGGTCTTCGACGCAGCGCACGTATGCAGATATCCGGAGGTCGAGAGAGTCGCAGACCTCCAGCCCGCTGAGATACCTCCCTTGCTTGAGAAGCTGGCATCCGTGGGAATCCTTAACACGCAGGAAAGCACCTATGTCCCCGTATGCGAGAAATGCGGTTCTCCAAACCTCGCACTGAACTTCCTGTGCCCATCTTGCAGGTCAAGCAACGTTGAGAAACGCATGGTCATCGAGCACACAGTCTGCGGCTATGTCGACGTCGAGACCAGTTTCAGGTGGGAGGGGGCTGCGATAGTATGTCCGAGATGCGGCAAGACATCAAGAACGGACAGGCCTGACATCAGATTGAAGGGCAGCTGGTTTTACTGCAATGGTTGCGGGAAGAGGGCCCGTGATCCGCTGATAGCACTGAAGTGCAGGGACTGCAATAGGACTTTCGACGGAGCGGATGTCTCGCTCGTCAAGGTATTCTCATACACGCTCGGTGAGCAGGCAAGGGATAGCTCGCTCGTGCTCGTGAAGCCCATCATCAACCACCTGAGGACCCTGGGGTGGGAGGCAGAACGCCCGGGAGTCCTAGAGGGACGAAGTGGGGTGCAGCACAAGTACACGATGGTCTGCAGGAAAGGCGGCAAGACAATAGCGATTGACACCGCTTTTTCGAACGTCATAGTCAACGAGTCACCTGTCATCAAGCTCTTCGCAAAGGCCTACGACTCGAAGCCTGATGCAGCCGTACTGACCGCGATGCCTGGCTTGACTAACCAGGCCAAGGGGATGGCCAAACAGTTCGGCACCCACGTGATAGAGGCGTCTACGAACGACGAGGTGTCGGAGAGGTTGGATGCGCTGATTCCCAGCTTAGAGAAGTCGTTTCAGGCCATCGCAACGTAGCTTGCTGCACAATGAGCGACCCAGCAGCTGCGATCCTCGTCTATGTTGCACTCGCCACAGGCCTGTTCTCGTTCAACGACGTCGGCCTGCTGTACGTTGCGATGAGGATCCTCCGCAGGGACGCGCAGATTGCGGAGGTCTCCGATGTAAAAGCACAGGCTATACCTGACTCGAAACTGCCTGTAATATCTATACTCCTCCCCCTCTTCAGGGAGAAGAAGACGCTGCCCTTCCTTATAGGGAGCATACTGAGCAGCAATTACCCGAAGGAGAGGCTGGACGTTCGTTTCTTGGTCGAGCATGACGACAGGGAAACGATTGACGCGATACTGGACCTCCCCGCCAAGATTGGAGTCGGCGGTATCGAGTATGACAGGTATGGGATACCGAGAAGGATAACGGTCCATAAAGGCCCGGTCATCGAGATAGATTACATCTACAGGGGGGTGAGGACGAAACCAAACGCCCTGAACATGGGGCTCGCGAACGCGAAGGGCGAGATAATAACAATCTATGATGCCGAGGACAGACCTGACTCAAGTCAACTGAGAAAGGTCGCGGCGTACATGATTGAACATCCGGACGTTGCGTGCGTACAAGCACGCCTCTCATACTACAACCCGGACCAGTCGCTGTTGACGAAATTCTTCTCCGTTGAGTATACCCAGCACTTCCTTACCATGCTCCCAGAACTCAAGGCGATGAAGGCAATGATACCGTTGGGAGGCACGAGCAACTTCTTCAGGTCAGAGGTTCTGAGAGAACTTCAGGGGTGGGACGCTTACAACGTCACCGAGGACGCCGATCTGGGAATACGCCTTGCAGAAAGGGGCTACCTGACCGTACCGATCAACACGGTCACATGGGAAGAGGCACCGCCGAAGCTCTATTATTGGATACGGCAGAGGGTCAGATGGAACAAAGGATTCCTTTACACGCTCGCCAAGCACTTCAGGCACCCTGTAAGCCTGGTGAGGAGAGTCGGGCTGAAATCCGCCTTCTACGGCTTCTTGTTGCTGTTCTACCCCGTCATCTCCGCTGTCTCTATGGTGGGCTGGGCATTCTTCATCGTTTACTGGGCCAACTGGTTCGGCCTTCCGCTGCAGCCGGTGGCGGGCTGGGTCCAAGCTGCGTTCGAGTACAACCCGTTCGCACTGTACATACTGATGGGCGGCTTCATATTCGGAATCCTATATTCCTCGACAATCTCGGTAGAGGCCCTCTTCAGAGAAGGGAGCGAGAATTCGCTCAGGAAGGTGAAGTATGCAATCTTCACGCCGCTCTACCAGATGCTGCACGCCCTGGCTTCGATAATCGCGATTGCCGAACTCTTTGTGAAACCGAATGTCTGGCACAAGACTCCGCATGGCTTCTCTGTCGCGGAGGAGGGAGAGGATGGGGCCAAGCCAGGCTAGCCAGCTCAGGCACCTCTCGACCAGGCTTGCGAGGAAACCCGAGTTCGTCATCCTCCCCGCCAGCATCGCCATCGCGTTGGTGTCTGCACTCTACCTGTTATCGAGGAATCCGTACTCGCTTCTGTACTATGGTGACTCGATATCGCATCTGGTCATATCGCGCAAGGTGATCGACTGGATCACTCCTGGCTATGCCCAGCTCGGGACTGTGTGGCTGCCACTGCCTCACACCATGATGTTGCCATTCATCTGGAATGACTATCTCTTCCATACTGGTCTTGCCGGGACTATCGTAAGCGCGCTCTCAATGGCGGTCACCAACGTTCTGCTCTTCAGGATAGCGAAGTTCCAGTTCAACTCCACGAAGGCAGGCATCCTTGCATCGATACTCTATCTCCTGAACCCATCCGTGCTCTACATGGGCATCATACCCATGACAGAGGCCCCGTTCATGATGTTCTTCATTCTCGCGGTCTATTATCTCCAGATGTGGCACTACTCGACCGACACGTGGAAGCAGTACAGGAACATCCTGAAATGCTCGCTCGCAGTTTCACTTGCAACGCTCACACGGTACGAAGCGTGGATTCTTCCGTTCGCGTTGGTTTTCGTCCTATTCCTCGTATTAGTGCTACTAAGGAAAGAGGGCTGGAAGGCCAGGACAAGAGCTCTCTTGGTCGTCGCAGTAGCCTACAGCTCGCTTGGGCCGATAGCGTGGGCGCTCTGGAACTATGCGATCTTCCGCAATCCACTTGCGTTCGTGGATTCGCCATACTCTGCACAGAATCAGGCCCTGGCCAAGCCGTTTAGTGCACATCTCTTTCTGCAGCCTTTGAATTCTCTGCGCATCATGGGCGAAGTAGCGAGCTCGATGTACGGCATGCAGGTGCTTGCCGTGGCTCTCGTAGGTCTGGTCGTCTATCTGGCAATGCGTTGGAGGACAGGGAGGCTGACATTCAGCGTTCTGACACTCTTGATTCTCCTCGTCCCTGCCCTCGCAACCTTTGCCGCCATGGTTGAAGGCTCCGGCGAGATTTACCCGTATCAAGGAGGATTCTTCAACGGGCGGTTCCTGGTTTTCCTCTATCCGTTTCTGGTCTTCTGCTCCGTCGCTCTGGTCGTGTTCTTTGCGAGGCGGAAAGAGTTGAGATTCAAGATTTTATCTGTGGTTGTAGCTACCTTGGTGGTCTCATCGTTCGGTTACACATTCGTCCAGCAGCCCTTGGTGTTTGGCAAGACTACAGCGATGAACGGTACGTCGCCCTATCCCCTCGGCACCTCGGTTGATCAGGCTGATCTCCAGCTTGCCAACGAGTTGGCGAGCACAGTGCGCGGCGGCCATGTTGTGCTCTATACCCCTTCTGGGGCCTCCTCGGAGATAATGTTGCTCAGCAACCTGGACTTGAAGTCCTTCATAGCGTTGGGCTCTGGCCAGTACTGGAATACGTCACAAAGGTTTCCCTGGGTCTACGGAACATACCTTGTCTGGACCCGGCAGCCGAACTCAGAGATAGAGGCTCTCCAGAATTACTGGCAGGCGAACTCCACCATTCTCTTGGAGCACTATCAATTGGTCTATCAGAATACTGCATATGATTTGTTCCAGAACAGGACGAGACCAGATTACAGCCTTGCATCAAACACTACTTTGAACATACCATGATGAAGGAGAAATCATCTCATCAACACGCGCGCATTTGCAAGGATTGGGCCCCATCAGCACCCGTGACGCTGAAATTTGCCGAAGTTGCGTGCGCGTGTCCAAAGGGAGAAGTCGAGTCGAAACCTGCCGTGGCAGAGACTACAAACCCGGCCTTGCCCCTTCAAAGTTCAGGTAGCGGGTTGGTGGAAGTCGCTTCAACCGAATGAGACATGGCGCGATCAGTTCACCATTGAGTGCCAGTCCTTTTGAACAGCCACTAGGAAGAAAGGAAGATGGGGAGGGTATGTTCCTCCCTTCAGGGATACCGATACCAAAATCTCCTCCGTTTTCCAATCAGAACTCAATTCTCTCCCCCCTCTCTGGCGAGCCCACACCAGCCGACACCCCCCGAGCGAGCGGAGCGAGTGAGGGCCCCGCTTCGAGGCGGGGTGAGGGCGAAGGGCGAGCGAGGGGCAGAGAGGGGGGAGCGAAGCGAGCAGAGCGAGCGGTGCCGCAAGGCATCGCGGGGGGTGAATTTGCCCCGGAGCGGAGTCCGAGCCTGAAGGGGGTCGGCTGGTGTGGGCGAGCCATCTATGGCTCTTCGTGAAGGAACTCGTAGAGCGTCTTGACAGTAACTCTACCGCTTTCCAGCTTCCGGTAAGTCTCTTTGATGTCGCCGTTCGGTACGACTATGACAAAGGGCTTTGCCTTGCCGAACCTTGCGATCCGGTCCTCGAGGTCGTCGGTCCTCCGCTTGAGCCCTGTCTCTGCCTCAACGTATCTGCTGGTCGTCTCGACATCCGGAAGGGCCTCGCCTGAAGAGGCCACATGTATGACATCCTTGCATCCTTCGATTATGCGCTTGACCATCCACCTGTGGAGCGGGCTCTCGTTCTCGTTCGCGCTCCTGCGGAAGTACAGGACGTTGACCCTGCCGTCCTCGGGCATCTCCACCTTGGTGCGCTGGAGCTCGTCGTTGTTGAGCATTCCCTGGAGGGCCTTCGAGACACGGAGCTTGGCCACGTTCGTTTCCACGCCGTTGTTCTCTGCGAACTCGTCGGCCAGGCTCGTCGGCGACGCCACGCGGTCCTCCCCTGCCAAGGTAGCGCGGATGGCTTCCTCGTATGACGACATAGCCGAAGCTCGTTCGTGCAGCTCCGAGGGAGCGAGGCTGACGGGTTCGGAGTACACAACCTCGCGCTCTGGTAGCTCGACAGGCTCCGCCTCGAAGACAGGGAATATTCCTTCCCTGCCGGCTCTGAATGTCACATCGATGAAGTGGTACGGCCACAGCTCCTTTGCCACCCAAGCGTAACCCGGCTCCACCTTGCGTATCGCGTCCAGGTCGTTCTCCGACGAAGTGTTGAAGACGAACTGCGTCCCGAAGAGGTTCCTGAGCCTGTCGGGAACGTCTGTGTGGTTCTGGGTGGCCGCGTATACTCCCCCGAACTGTCTCACCATGCGCAGCAAGGTGTCGATCACGCTCTTGACGCCGAACTCCCCGTACACCTGCATCAGCCTGTGCAGCTCGTCTATCGCGATGAGGAAACGCACGTTGGTCTTGCCGTACTGAGCGAAAGCTACCGGGCCCATCGCAAGGGACTCCCATATCTGCCGAAGGGCTATCTCGGCGTAGAACGTCTTGGCCGATTCATCAAGGGACGAGAAGTCGAGGACCATATCCTTGGTCAAGTCGATCTTGAACGTGCCTTCCCCGACGGCTAGGCTCTCTGTCTGCCCCTCGATCAGGGCGAACGCCTCCTTCTGGATGTCAGTCGCGTCTCTCTTCGCGCTCTTCAGGTTGCGTTTGAGCTCGTCCCAGTTCCTGCTCCTCCCTGCGAGGCTCTTGACCAAGGCCGCTGCCTCTGAAAGCATGATGCCTCTCACGTTGACAGGGTATGCGAGCTCGTAGGCCATCAGGAACCCATCGGCATCCTGGAATGGGTCGGGGGTGTGCCTGGAGATGTCAACCACGTTGTAGGGGAGCTGAAGATATGCGTCGTTCGGCTTGAACGAGAACACGACCTTTGGTATCTTCTGGTGGACGAGCAGGAGCTTCATCAACT
>JAKASI010000022.1 GCA_021828185.1 archaeon | reverse complement strand
ACTGTCAGGGTTGCCAAGGATTTCGTTGCGGATATTTCCCGCCAATCTCCCAATATATTTTCTGAACCATTTTCACGGTCTATACGGATGACCTGCTCTCGGGCGAGGGGTTCGAACCCCTTCCGGCCCATTTTCCCAAAAGGTTAAGATGTTCTAAGGTATTCGCGGGCCAAAAGGTTGGACATGACGCCACGGAAGAAGGTCGAGCTCCCGTTCTATTTCTCCACTGAAGGGAAGTTCGTCCACATCGTCGCAGAGGTGGCCGACGATCCGGGAACGCTCGCCTCGATGCTGAATATCCTCAAAACCAGGGTGAACTTCTTCAGCACATCGAGCTACGCCACCGAAAGAAATCGTGCAATCTTCAGCGGCTTTGGCAAAGTGCTCTCGGATTCCGATGATGCGAACTCACTCCAGAGGGTCGTAGCGGCCTCTCCAGGCGTGCACGACTGCCAGACACATGAGAGCGACCGGGGGCTCCTTGTGGACAAGTTCCACCGTGGGATACAGTCGCCCGGAGGCGACGCATACATCCTGTTCCCGATATCTGCCCTCGATTCGGCCCTTGAAGCCATCGTTCAGAGTTTCGGGAGCGGCGGTGAGGCGATACTCTTTACCGAGGGTCGCAATTATGGTAGGTCTCGCGGGGTGCTCTACAAGCGAATATTGGGACCTCGTCCCGGGACTCGGGTCGCCGACATTGCAGCGGTTTCCACCGCCCTCGGGTGGGGCGACATCACGAATACGCTCCAGTCGGATGGCAAAGTCATTGACTCGGTGGTAAAAGACTGCTTCGAATGCTCGACCAATATCAAAAGGAGGCAGGGATGTTCGCTGATCCGGGGAATCGCGGTCGGGCTAGCTGAGGGCATATTCGGGAGGGAGATGACCTCTGTCGAAACGAAGTGCAGAACAAGGGGAGACGAAGTGTGCGAGTTCGAGACTGCCGCGAAAGACCAACGTCCGTTGCTGTGAGCTTCCGCCTCGCGGTGTGAAAGGGCCAGAGTCCGGTCCTTTGCGATGTAGCTCCCTTCCGACCTGTCCTGGAACCAGCTCAGAATGGGCTGTGCGTCTCGGGCTCTTTTGGTTGATTTAGAGGACGTCCCTGGGGCGAAATCATTGATCTTCTCTCTTCGACGTCACAATCAAAGCATTGAACAGTCGACGCCGCATTCTTCGGTGAGCATGGCACAAGCCACTCACTTCCACCTCGTGAGTATCTCTTCCCTTTGGAACGTCGCCTTCGCCACAAAGAACATGCCAACGCTAATGGCGGCGAGGACTCCGGCAAGGATGACCAGATTCGTATCGTTCAGCACGAAAAAGCCCAACTCTGAAGCGAGAAACACTCCTACGAACGGTAGCATGAGCAGAGCCCCAGACTGCTGGGCGCTGCGTACATCGGTCATCCTTGAGGAGATGATTACATTCAATTCCACGCTGAGCAGTGCGGCGAAAGGCGCAGCAAACAGGACGGCGCCAATGTGCCAGTTCGGGTAGTAGTAGTACCCCAGCAGCCTGTGTGTGAAGTAATCCAAGAGTGTCATGAAAGAAATGGAGCCGGCGTAGAGAGCCCCCAGCGGGAGCAGAAGGGCAGATAGGGTCTTGCCCATCAAGATGTCTCCGTCCGACATCGGGGTGGCAAGCATAGGCTCGAGGCTCTTCTGTATCTTCTCTCCGACGAGGCTGTAGGAGGCAATCGCAGTAGGGATGATCGCCGCGGCGATGATGAACCAGATCGAAAACGAGTCCATCAGGCCGGGTGCGGCTGCCGCGCTGAGGCCCTTCGCGGCCTTGTTCACCGAGTAATCTACGATGATAGGAAACGCGACTCCTACGATGAGCGGCATGGCGACCGTTGCGTATATGACAGAGGGCTTTCTCCTGTAGATCTTGAAGTCCTTCCGGGCGACGTTCCAGGCATTCTGCAAATCCACTCTCTTCACTCCCCCTTCACGAGTTTCAGGTAGACGTCCTCCAGGCTTGAGCCCACCTCGGTGACGTAGACTATCTTCCCTCCAGCGCCTTGAATAGACCGCAGAATCGCCGGATTCTCTTCTTCGGGGTCCTTGAGATCGATTACGATACTGTTCGCGGTAGCCTCTCCGACCTGATATCCCATCTTCTTCACGGAGGAGATCACTGCGTCATCCACATGCTGAAGCTGAACCTTCACTCTTCTACCAGTGAGCGAGTGCCTCAGCTCATCTGGGCTGCCGATTGTCAACAGCTTGGTCTTCAGTATCGCCACACGGTCGCAGATCCTCTCCGCTTCGTCCAGAAGGTGTGTGTTCAGGAAAATCGTCCTTTTCTCCTTCTTTAGCTCAAGTATGAAATCTCGCACTGTCTTCGAAGCCTCCGGGTCCAAGTTTGCCGTCGGTTCGTCTAGGAACAGGACCTCAGGGTCATGGATCAGAGACCTCGCAATCGCCAATTTCTGTTTCATTCCTTTCGAGAAGGTTCCGGCCGACGCATCTTTCTTGTCCCATAGCTCGAGCAACTTGAGGAGATATTCGATCCTCTCTTTCCTTTTCTGCTCTCCGAGCTTGTAGAAGCGCCCGTAAAAGTCCAGGTTGTCGTATGCGCTCAACTCTTCATAGAGCCCCACGTTCTCCGTGAGGAGGCCCACCATCTTCCTTATCTTCGGCTGGTCGGCTTTACTCGCGATTTCGTAGTCCCCTATCGTCGCCCTTCCAGAACTCTTGGAGACCAGGCAAGCCATCATCCTGACAGTAGTAGTCTTACCCGCGCCGTTGGGCCCCAGGAAGCCAAACACCTCTCCATCATCTACATGCAAAGTGACCGAGTCGACGGCCGTCACACTGCCGAACTTCTTGGTCAGGCCTTCAGTGTCAATCACGGCGAACCTTGCTCGTTGGTAGGTCTTTACGTCTCATCGTTGGAAACTGTTCTCTCAAATCGCTCTGCAAAGAAAAGTTGTCATGGTTTCAACCCGAAGGGGTCTGCTGCTCCCTTTGGGAATCTGTCCCCGTCTGCTTTGGCCGGGCGAATCTCCCGAAGCGGAAGATGTATGCCAGGACGATTACTATGACTGTGGCTACAACAATGATGACAACTTTCTCGGTGGTGAAGACCACCATCTCATGGGGTCATCTGGCAGCTTTCACGCCTCGTCAAAATATAAACCGTTCGGCGCGCAGAGACTTTGCGTTGATAGAGCGCCACGGGGTGGGCTGACTCGTGTATCCCTGATTCCTACCAGGGCCTCTGCTTAGTGACGTGTTCGACCCACTTGTTCCCGCATCCCCTGCAGATGTGTTCCACTTCGTAGCTGTACAACCATATGGTGAACGGTTCCTTGACCAGCGAGTTTCCGCCCCGGCTCCATTTTGTCCTGGACATCTCGACCTTGTCGGTGTTGATGAGCTCATTCCTGAGCACCCGCCTGCGCGACTTCACGTTGCAGCGAGGGCACGTGTGGTAGAACCAGTCGAACAATGCCGTCTACGGAGAAGGCAGTGCGTGCCTTGAATCTTTCGGGGGCCAATCAAAAGAGCGCCGCCGTCAGCTCCAAAAGGGGTAGGCGGGGCTGCGCCACTGAAGTAGGGCCGTGCCCCTTGCATCCTACGCCTGGCTCTTGATGGTGTATCTGGATATGAGCGCCCAGATGCCTCCGATGGCAACCAGCACTCCGCCCAGACCTCCGGCCAGGAAGCCTAGCACTGCGAGGATGATGTCTACGCCTTCGTCCTTGACTCTGCTCGACGCGACCAGCGCCACAACGCCGACTATCACGGTTAGAAGGGGCGCCGTGTTTGTGAGCGCGGCTGCGAAGGTCCTGTAAGAAGCGATGTTGGCCCCCAGGTTGGTCGCCCCGAAGGCGATAGCTACGATGCCGCCGATCAGAAGGATTGCGCGTGCTAGCGAATATGCATCTTCCTGATTCATACTCTCTTTTTCACCCCCTGAAACCGTCGAGCGGGGCGTTTCAGATAATGCAATACCTTTGAACAGGCAGTTGCACCTTTGGGACGGAATCGAGCCTGGAGTCTGGGTGCCGACCCTGACGGACCACCTCGTCTCTATGGCTCCTGGAGGCTTCAACTCGTTTCGGCATCTGTCTCAGCGAGGAACTATCTCCCTACGGACTACCTCCTCTGACGGGGATAGCGCAAGCGTGGGGGCGGACCTGACGGAGATAGGAGTGGCGATTACTGTCTGCATGCACGAAAGCACCCACGGGCTGCCGGAACTCCGTCAGGCTCCCTCCGCTCTCCTGGCTAGACCGCCTGCGGCTCGGCAACCGTCAAGTCGATCGCAATCTCTGCAATGTCTGAACCGTATTCCGCCGCCCTCCTGATGCTCTCCAGCATGAGCTTGGTCGATGCGACCTGGGCCCCGCTCATCCTGGGCGCAAGAACTTCGCGGCTGATCTTCTCTTCAGTCTGAATTACCTCTTTGGTCCGGGCGATCGCCTCCTCTGCGAGCTTCCCGTCGAGCCTTAGCAGGGAAGAGATCGAACTGTCGAACACCTTCCTTGAGAGGGCGGCCATGTCTTGAATCCTCTTCACTGCGGGTTCGGGTAGTGTCAACAGGTTTTCCGCTTGCGTGGCTATCCCCACTGCATGATCCGCGACCCTCTCGGCGCTCTTCACCGCCAGTCTGTATCCCAGGCAGTCTCTGGTCGAGGCCAGGCCTATCTCCTGGATCACGGACCTGTCCCTCACCGCTATGTTGAGCTGCCTCAGTAGGAAGTGATAGAACCTATCGACTTCGTCGTCCCTTTCGACCACCTCACCGGCCAACCCCTTGCTCCCTCCTTGGAGGACGGCTACGGAATCGGTGAGCATCCCCCCTGCGATAATCGCCATGCGCTCAAACGCCTTCTTCAACGGGAGGTCGACGTATCCTGAGAGACACTGGGTCAGGATCGTTCCTGAGGATTCTTCTATTATCTCTACCCCCACCAATTTCCGCCTGATTCCCTCGCGGATGAAACCACGGAGCGAAGAGTCCCCCCTCCCGAGGGTCATCCTTATCGTGTCGTATCCAGCAAGATAGTAAGATATGAAGTGCCTCAGGAGGAAGTCCTTGTCGAGCCCCTGGGCCTCCAGGATCGCTTCGGACTTTGGCGTCGCTCTGATGTCCCTCCGCGGCACTATGAGGAGCGAAGAGTCCGGCTGGACCATCACAGCGACTGGGTCTTTGGGTTTCAACCCGACATCCTTCACCCAGGTTTTGGGAAGTGAAACCACGAAGCTGTCGCCTCCGGTCCTCTGCACCTTTCTGAAATCAGTCCTCCGTGCTTCCGCCGCCACGGCTGCGGACAGTGCTATAGACACTATATCTCCTTTCTCGTCACCTATGTAACATATTGATACCCTACCATGGATGCCTCCCTGGCAGGCTGCAGAGGCAGGGGCCTTCCCGGCTCGCTCCGCAGCTGGCAGGCTGTTCGGGGGTTGACCTTCGGAAGAGCACCGCCGGCGCCTGTCGGGGGCTTTTCAATATATTCTATGATGACTACCATAGACCCAGTCGGCTACCGATAAATCGGGTCGAGTCTACAGGAATCCGAAGATGAACATCTCTACCATCGACAGGAAAGGGACAAGCACCACAGCAATAGGACTCGTGGTCGCCGTCGTCATCATCGTCGTCGGAGCGGGCGCATACTTCGCGCTCTACTCGGGCGGCGGTTCCAGTTCGACCACTGCGACCACCACTGCAACATCCACGACGCACGCCACCACCGCGATTTCCACTTCGTCAGGCATCGCCTCGGCGAGCGTGAACGCTGGCGGAGGTACTCTTGTGTACCCCATCATGCAGGATTGGATCAACACCTACTCATACGTGCAGCCGAACGTCCAAATCAGCTACAACGCAGTAGGAAGCGGGAAGGGGATATCTGGAATCACCTCAGGGCTCTACAACTTCGGGGAGAGCGACGCTCCTCTGACCTCAGCCCAATACGCGGCGCTCCCGTCAGGGTCCAACCTCCTGACCATCCCAATATCAGACAGCGGAATCATCCCCGCATACAACCTACCGGGCATCACTGCGCACCTGAACTTCACGGGCAACGTGCTCGCAGAGATCTTCTACGGGACCATCACCATGTGGAACGACCAGCGCATCGCGGCGCTGCAATCTCCAAGCGTAGCGGCGCAGCTCCCTGCCCACGCGATCCAGGTCTACCACCGGTCAGACGGAAGTGGAACCATGTATGGGTTCACCCAGTTTCTCTCTGACTCGAATTCCACCTGGGCGAAGAACGTCGGCTACTCCACCGGGACCATAGCTTGGCCGGTCGGCGTCGGTTGCCTGCACAACGCTGGGGTTGCGGCCTGCATTGCAAGTAACTCCTATTCCATAGGGCCCCTTGAGATCGCCTACGAGATCGCCAACCCTGGTCAGATCAACTTCGGCGCCGTCCAGAACCATGCCGGGAACTTCATCCTTGCCAACCTCACCAACATCTCGGAAGCCCTGGCGGCGGGCGTGAAGAACGGCCTCCCCTCGAGCGACCTCCAGTGGTCCAGCTACTCCGTGATCCAGCAGACCTTCAACGACTCTGCAGACAAGTACATCTACCCAGTCTCCACATTCACCTACGCTCTCGTGTATCAAGACCTCAGCGCATCCTATGCGTCGACGACCCAGGCTCAGGCGGTAGCCGCTCTCAGCTTCCTGAAGTGGATCATCACTTCGGGCCAGGCAGTGGGCCCCAACGCGCCCACCACAACGCTGGGCTATCCACCTCTCCCCTCTGCTGCAGTCAGCCTGGACGAACAGGTACTAGCCACCATCACATACAACGGAGCTCCAGTCCTTTCCGGATCCTAGGCTGAAGCCAGGATCCCCTCTTCTTTTATTGGTGATTTTATGTACCCTTGTGAGGCGCACGCATGACGGCCCCTGCGAAAGAAAGGCGCCGTTCTAGGTCGAAGGGAGACGTCCTTCTCAAGACCGTGGTCGGCGTTGCGGCAGCAGGGATAGTTGTCCTTCTTGTCGGCTTGGGATTGGAGCTGACCTCCAGCTCCTGGCTGAGCATCACGACCTTCGGTCTCGGCTTCATCACCGGTTCAACATGGAATTCTGCTTTCAACACTTACAGCGTGTTTCCGGCCCTTCTCGGCACGCTGGTGGCTTCGGGAATAGCGCTCCTGCTGGGGCTTCCGGTCGGGCTCGGGGTGGCCATCTTCCTCTCCGAGAGGACTAGGGGGATTAGAAAGGGGGCGACTGCCCTGGGGTCCCTCATCGAGCTCCTTGCCGCAGTCCCGAGCGTGATCTATGGGCTGTGGGGATTTCTGGTCTTGGTCCCATTCATGAAGGTCTACATCGAACCAACTCTCAAGAGCGTTTTTGGCTTTCTGCCGTTCCTCTTCTCGGGGACCCCCATCGGCACGGACCTGCTGACCGGGGGCGTCATCTTGGCCATCATGATCGTCCCTACTGTATCTGCAGTTTCAAGGGATGTCCTCAACGCCGTGCCAAACAGCCAGCGTGAAGCGATGTATTCCCTGGGCGCGACTGACTGGGAGGTGGTCCGAAAGGCGGTCCTCCCATATGCTAGGTCTGGCATCTTTGGGGCCACGATCCTTGGCCTTGGAAGGGCTGTGGGTGAGACGATGGCTGTCACCTTCGTGATCGGCAACAGCATCAACCTTCCGAAGTCACTACTGTCCCCAGGAGCCACTTTGACCACCGTCATCGTCAACCAGTTCGGGAACGCCTTCGACCCCCTCTCCCAAGCTGCGCTCGTGGAAGTTGGGCTTGTTCTGTTTCTGCTCGCTCTTGTGATCAACACCTTCGCCAGACTCCTCGTCTGGAGGATGACCAAATCGACGAGGTTCAGGGTGTAGGCAGGGACAGATAGTTGACATCGACCACACTTTCAGGGCGGCGTCAGAACTGGCGCCGATTTTTCGACCGCATGATGAAGGGGCTGATTCTTTTGTCACTGGCGATAGCCGTCATCCCGCTCGTCTTGGTACTGGGGGACGTGCTGGCATTAGGTCTGCCCGCGATGTCCTGGGCCTTCTTCATCAAGGCTCCCCCATCCCCGTGCTCCACGACCCAGGTCGCGAGCGGGCTCTCTTCTTGTTACGGCGGCATCCTGAACGGAATCGGGGGGTCTGCACTGATGGTCGGCCTTGGGATGCTCATCGCCATCCCCTTGGGGGTTGGGGCAGGGATATACTTCTCGGAGTGGCCGGAGTCAAGGCTCTCCTTCTTGTCAAGTTTCACCAACGACGTGATGGCCGGATTCCCCACCATCGTCATAGGTGTGTTCATCGCCCTCCTCATCGTCACTCCCACAAAGACCTATTCCGCCGTGGCTGGTGCGGTAGCCCTTGCGATGGTGATGCTTCCAATCATTGCGAGGACCACCGAAGAGTCCCTCAAGATAGTCCCCAACTCTTTGCGGGAAGCTTCCATGGCTCTGGGCGTCCCGAGGTGGAGGACGATATTCAGAGTGGTCATCGGCACCGGCAAGTCGGGCCTGACCACCGGCATCCTGCTCGGGGTCGCGCGCGCAGTAGGCGAGACCGCCCCCCTCATCTTGACCGCGGGGTACTCCTTCTACCTTCCAAGGGGGCTCTTCGGAGCGGTAGGTTCGATTCCCGTTGCCATCTATCTAAACGGGACAGGAGGCTACGTCAACCAGATAACGTACGCATGGGGTGCGGCGCTCGTCCTTGTAGTGTTCATGCTGCTGCTCAACCTCTCCGTCAAGTTCGTCATCGGCCGAAGGTTCGCGGGGATCAGGGCTGAAATATAGGTGAGCTTGGTTGGAGGCACTACGGATTCTTGTGGAGAGGAAGGTGGAGTTTGACGTGCCGCTGGCAACACCTCTAGCCGGCGTCCAGCCGAAGCTCGAGACGAGAGGGCTGAAGGCAGCTTTCAGCGGCCACTGGGTCCTCAATGGAATCGACCTGAAGATACCGCCCAACAAGATCACCGCTATCATGGGTCCGTCCGGTTGCGGCAAGACGACCTTCGTAAGATGCCTGAACCGCCTCCACGAGCTCACTCCCGGTGCAACCGTCGAAGGGCAGGCTTTCCTTGACGGAGAGGACGTCTACGGCAAATACGTCGACCAGGTTGAAGTAAGAAGAAGGATAGGCATGGTCTTCCAGAAGCCAAATCCCTTCCCTACGATGTCCATCTATCAGAACGCTGTTGCGGGCCTTGCGCTGAACGGCGAGAGGGACAAGAAGAAACTTGACCTCGCCGCCGAGCAGAGCCTGAGAGGGGCCTATCTCTGGGACGAGGTCAAGGACAAACTGAAGGATTCAGGCGCGAGCCTTTCAGGGGGTCAGCAGCAGAGACTATGCATAGCCAGGGCCTTGGCCGTCGAACCGGAAGTCTTGCTCATGGATGAGCCCTGCTCGGCGCTGGACCCGACAGCAACTGCAAAAATCGAAGAGCTCATGGCCCACCTCAAAGAAAGATACACGATCGTGATTGTGACCCACAACATGCAGCAGGCATCGAGGGTGGCCGACTACACCGCCTTCTTCTACTTGGGTAAGCTGGTCGAGTTTGAGGAGACTGCGAGCCTGTTCGAGAATCCGAAGGAGGAGCTCACCGAGCGGTACATCACGGGGAAGTTCGGGTGACATCGCTTGCCTAGACTCATGGACCTGGGACTGGGCCAGATCAACGCCCTCCTCCTGGAGATGGCCGACCTCTCCCAGAAAGCCGTGTCTGCCTCGATCGACGCGTACAGCAAAGGCACGAAAGCCGAGGGGGTGAAGGAAATGTCTCAACGCATTCATAGCCTTCACCGCCAGGTAAGTGACCTCTCGATGGAGGTGATCGCGAGGTACCAGCCAGTGGCATCGGATCTGAGGTTCCTCAAGTCGAGCGTAGAGATCTCCTACGGGTTCTTCAGGTACGGGCGCTACGCCCTGGACATCACAGAGGTCCTTGACATGTTCGGAGACCTGAGCAGCTGTGACCGGAGCTTCGTCGTCGAAACCGCAAAGAAGACCCAGGAGATGACTCGCATGAGCCTCGACGCCTTCGCCAATAGGGATGTTGAGATGGCGAGGAAGATACCCTCCATGGACGACGCCGTCGACTCGAGCTACCGGGAGAACCTCAGGAGGACAATCCAGGGGAAAGGAGACATCAAGTGTTCCCTTTCTGCCACCCTCATCCTGAGATACCTTGAGCGCATCGCCGACCACGCCACATACATCGGCGAGATGGTGGAATACATCGCCACAGGCGTGGAGCCGGGCAGCTAACAGCTCCGTTATCCGAACGCTATCACTTTCGTGACCTTCTTCCCGGGGACGATGGAGATGACGTCGCGGAGCGTCACCCTGACTCCTTCCCTCGCGTCGGCGGTGCCATAGACTCTGGCGTCTGCGCTCCTGTTAAGCGACAGGTCGATCCTGCACCCCCAGGGCACCCTGTATCTCAGAGGGTGCTCTCCTGTCCCCTCCCGTTCGGTGAACGTGGGGGTGACGTGGCAGACTCCTACCTCGTCATTCCCTATGCCCACGTAGGCCCCAGGGTCCATCGACTCTCCTTTGATCCGGTCGGGGTATGAGTAATAGCCCGATGCTCCTGCCTGTGTCGTGACCACGACCCCGTCCCCGATGGCAGCGTCTACCAGGTCCAATCCTGGTCCTCTCACCTTAACCCTGTACCGGATGCAGGTGCTATCGCTCCCCCTCTGGAGGTAGACGTCGGTGAATACCTCTCCGATGCTCTTCCCGTTCTTCAGGACACCGAGCCTCCTATGTTCTTCCGTCCTGTATCTCCCTGACCTTATCTTCGCAAGCGCATCGGGGAGTTCGTCATAGGTCGTCCTGGCGAGGTGCGCCTTCGACCCATTGATCGAACTGGACCTGACCCCGACGAAGAGCAGAGGGATATCTTCTGTCCTCCCGAACCTGCTGAACCTGCCGTCCCCTCCCACCACGATGCCAAAGTCCGCACCAGACGCCCCTGTCTCGAACCCAGACCGGGCGACGAGGTTTCTCAGCTCCGCTGGGGGCACCTTCGGGGTACCCCCGCCCAGCAGGAGCTTCGCCTTCACTCCGTCCCCTCCTTGGCGATGAACTCGAGGATGCTCCCTTCGCCCTCATCCCTGACCCCAGTCTGGATGAACCTCGTGGCCCTTGCCCTCGCCTCGTCTTGGGACGGCGTCGACACTCCCAGCTTCTCCATCATCCTGAGCGAGTTCTCTACCGCGAAACCCTTGAAATGGTTGTTGAAGTAACCGTAGGTCTTGCTCACCCTGGAAGTCACTTCCTTCACCTTGGGCACCCATCCGTCAAGCTCCTTGTCGGCGTATCTGTAGTTGTACCACGGCCGGCTGCCCCTGCCGTGCCAACGGATGAAGGCGAAGTCAGCGGTCACCACGGTGTCAGGAGGTAGAAGAGGCTCGTCCACGATCACGTTGGCGACGTTTCTGCCCCTGAGGAACGACCAGACCTCCTCTCTTAGCCAAGAGGGATGCCTGAACTCAACAGCGAACGCGACGTCTTCGGGGGCCATGTTAAGGAACGCCTTGAGCTTTGCGAAGTCCGAGTCATAGGTGTAGCTCGGAGGCAGCTGGACGAGCACCGGCCCGAGCTTCCCCGCGACCATGAGCGGCTTCAGCAGCCCGAGGAACCTGATCAGGTCCGCCTCGACCCCCTGTCCGAGCTCGAGCCTCTTCTCGTGGGTCAGCTGTCGCGGGAGCTTGACCGAGAAGACGAAATTCTCGGGGGCGTACCTCGCCCAGCCCAGGACGAGGCCCTTCGACGGGAACGCATAGAACGACGAGTCGATCTCGACGGTCTGGTAAAGTTTAGAGTAGTAAGACAGCTTGTTCGTGGAGGAGTTGGGGTAGAAGACCCCGGTCCACTCGTTGTAAGACCACCCTGAGGTGCCTAGGCGGAGCTCGGACAAGCATCCGCCCGACGACAGGCTCTCGATTTAAGCCTGGGGAAACGCCTTAGATCGCAGGCATCCAGCCTGGCCTTGCTGACCATGTCGCGATGGCGTCATGGGCGTGAATAGACTCGAAGCATCTTCCGCTTACGAAGAGGGCGTCCGGGAATCTGCTCACGCACTCCCTGACCAGGTCTTCGGCGAACCGTGGATTCGCCTGCGCTTCAAGTATCTTCTTTGCTTCTTCCAGCCTCTTCATGTGCTCCTTCGGCCTTGCGGAGAAGCATTCGTTCACCCTCTCTATGACCTTCATGGAGTCGAGCACCTTCTCGCTTTTCAGGATCAAGGTCACCTCAGCCCTCTGCATATGCCCTATTCCGATCATCTTCTTCGAGCAGGGGCACGCCGTCATCCCGTCCACAACATACCGGTATGTTATCGCCCCTCTCTGGGTCGCCCTCATGGTCACCTTGGCGAACTGGTCGTCGTAGGGGAGCTCGAAGCCCGCAGTCACGCTCGACCCCGGCTGCGTCCGATTCACTTCGCCGCAGATCCACCTCAGCCACTGCTCGATCCCCTTGGTCCTCCTGCCATTTGCAGCCTTCACGAGCCGGCTCATGTGGACCCCCCTGTGCAGGCCGGTCGAAGTCTGGACGGTGAGTTCCACTGGCATCGTTAGGTTCCCCGCCATCCCTAGAACCCTGAAGTTGGCGATGCCCGCGTCGACTGCGAGGCGGGAATATTCAGACTGGACGTCGGCCGTGGCGTCGATGAACTCGAGCGCGTCCGCTTCTCTCTCTTGGGACCCCAAGGAGGACTGGAGCGGCAATTCTCCCCTTAAGTAATTTTCCTTGGCGCGGTGGAAAGAGGGTCTTCTAGGCCCGCCATCTCGAAGGCACGCTCCCGAGAGGCACATCCGGGACACTTCCAGCAGTGGGACCTGCCGCTCCTGTGGCAACTCCAGGTGAGCTCGAGGGGAACCCCTAAGGACGCAGCAAGCTTCAGCACACTCACCTTGTCCCTCTGCTTCAGCGGGCGGACTATCTTCAGGCCACTCTTTCTTAGCACCGCAGAGCCTGCGAGGAGGGCCCTCTGGAGGTGCGAGAAAAACTCCGACCCCACGTCCTTGAAGACGGCCGTGTCGTCCCCGATGTGGCCACCCACGATCACCGACGCTGCTGCCTCCTCGGCATAGGATGCGGCGTACGAGTAGAAGATGGCGTTCCTGAGAGGGATGTAGGTAGGCGGCAGTCCCTCAAACGCTGCGCCAGGAATGTCGCTCGCCTCCTTCAGGTCAGGGAGTCTTACGAACCTGTGTTCGACTGTTTCCGCTTCCGCCGCAATCGACCTCGCGGAAGCCAGCTCCTGCTTGGCGACCCCGTGATACTCGAAGGTGAGTGCCCTCATCCGGTACCTAGGTTTCAGGAGATAAAGCGCGGTCGCGGAGTCTATCCCCCCCGAAAGCAGGACTATCGCTTCTTTCGTCTGCCCTGAACACCATCCAGATGGAGTTTCGCGAGTATGTGGCTCCCCTTGTTGAGTCCCTCGTACACGTAGACACCGACGGCCGTGACGTTCGCCGGCATCTTCGGGGCTATCCTCCCAAGGACCTCCTTTGCGAGATTCTCGACGGTGGCCTCCCCTGACATCAGCACCGTGGTCTGCTTGGGGGCCCTGATGGCGAAAGCGCCGTGAACGGTCTCGAACTCGAGTGTGACCCCCTTCTGGTCGACGGACTTCACGTACTTCTCGTTGATGAACAGCTTGTGGTCCAGGCCCCTCACTGCCTCCCTCACTATGTGCTTCGCCGCTGCGAAGTCGACCACCATGCCGTCGATGGGGTGCCCGACTATCTCCACGAGCACGCTCGTGGTGTGACCGTGCATGACAGAACACTTCTCGGTCTTGGGGAGGATGTGCGCGTAGTCGAAGTTGAACGAAGGGTCGTCTAGGAATATGGTCTGGAGCCCGCCCTCCTCTCCCAGGCCGAGGACCCTGACTCCATGGTCAAAGCGGTCGCTCCTCAAGGAGTCTCTTCTGATGACGACTGATTTCTTCTTCGCCTTTGCCAGTCCCTCAAGTTCCCGTTCACTGAAGTCTGGCTCCACGAAGACGAACGTGTCCTTCACCTTGAAGTCCGCCACCAGTCCTCCTGTCCGGGGGACGCCGACGCGCTCCCTGTAGCTGATCCCAAGGGACCCCAGCAGGTCGGCGACCAGCTGGTGGGTGCCGGTATTGGTGGTCCCCTCTCCGCTCCGGTACGCTCTTTCGTACGCCCCTTCGTCCAGGCGTTTCAACCTTGGAGCCAGTTTCATGAGAAGCAGGTCACCCATGCTGGAACCGCAGGAAATGGCTTCGTTTATACTGTTTCCGTCCGAGGGTCTCTGGGCGCGGCCTTGATCCAGCCTGGTCAGGATAGTGGCTTCCCATTCACGCGAGGAGAGAGCCATTCGCCCGGGTTCGAATCCCGGAGGCCGCACTTAACGCTTCGGGGACGAAACCCCACCGGGGTTGGTGCGCCTGGGGTGGGCGGGGATGGTTCCCCGCCTCAGGCAATTTTCATGACACTCCTCCCGCGCTAATGCCCTC
>JAKASI010000021.1 GCA_021828185.1 archaeon | reverse complement strand
TGTCGCACCCGACCTGGTTAGGCATGCCGGTAGCATAATCGACAGCGGGCTCTCCGGAAACGTAATGGACTTTTCATATGTCACGAATCCGAGCGGTCAAAACTTTAGGGCCACAACTTGGATGAATCCAATGACTGGTCCTGATTTTGTATCTGCTTCCAAATGGCGAGATCAGATGCTTGATTTGTCGCTAAACAGAAACAAACTGGGTCAGGAACTTGCATCTCACAAGCTCATTTCTCCTGGAATGGCCACCAACGAACTCCTTATGGATCGTCTCGGACGCCAACTTCACGAGAGAATCTCTGTGATAGACCCAAAGACGGTTGACGGAGTCGTGGCTCTTCAAAATCTGAAGAACATGATTGACGCCAACCAGTTCAGCAAAGTTGGTCCGTAATTCTCTGGCCTAGATCATCAGAGCCATACAAATGAGGCCAGGTGCATATTCAGGTTCGCCTTGCCGAAATGGGCTAGGGCGGGAAGTAATCCGAACGGACTTGACCAAGTCTCCGTCCTTGTAGGCTACTATAACCGCATCATCAGCATCAAACGTACGTGTTTGGATTGCACTTCTCAAGAAGCCCCATACAGCTCCATTGTCTTTCTTGAACATCACAGAATCCTTTCCTGAAATCGCAATGCACTCCTCCCCGTCGACAAGTATCTTCAGCGGCCGGTCTGCAGGCTGCCCACCTGCGTGCTCCTCTGACATCTGCGGTATGGTCTCCCGACCCATTTCACGAGCATCGAGATATAACCCCCACCCTACGCGAGCAATCAGACGGTCTCTCGGTGCGGTCCGAGTCTTCCTTGAGTGAAGGGGTTAGGTCGAGGGACCGTGCATCTCTGCGTCCAAAATCAGGCTCGTGAGGTGAGCCTGGGCCCTCCTGAGATGCTCCAGGTACATCCTTTCGTTCCCTTCCTCTAACATCATCGCGGCGATGAACAGGCCAACGCTCACCTCAATCATCTCCGACTCGCGGTCATACTCACTCGCTTCGGCTGCCATCCCTGACTCCGGACCAAGAATCTGCCCTTCTGCCTATAATGCCCCATGTTATCCAATACCCCGGCGGAAGGGAGGAGAGACCGCGAAAGTGGGTCTCTCGTTTTATCCTGACGGAATGTTCTCCCACGAACTCTGCCGTGTCATGTGACAAGAAGGCCGTCAGCACCATCGTAGCGACCATCCTGACCATCTCCCTGGCCGTGGTGGGTTCGGCTGTATACTATGTCGCGGTCACGTCGTACATGAGGCCCCAAGCAGGGCTCTCGCCTTCGCTTTCCATTACAATTGGAGCGTCGGGCTTCGCCACTGTCAGCGCCCAGATTGTCAACACCGGAGGGATGCCGTTCACCTCGCTGTCGATTTCTATTACAGGAGGTTCTTCTCAGCTTCAACTCGCGTATTCGTCGGTGATCTCCGGCGGCGGAGGAGCGGCCACAATCGCCGTCAGGGGGCTTTCAGGCGGACCGTACTCCGCGATTACCCAGGACACAACCGTATCGGGCAACCTCGCCGCTACTGTAGGGTCCTCCTATGCGGTCGTCATCGACGGGACCCTGAGCAACGGAGCGACGTACAGTCAGGCCTTCGAAATCGAGGCGTCTCCCTGACGTTTTATCCAGGAACACCGTCCTACAGGGATGAAGGTATCACGCAGTAGGGCCGGGGTCAGCGAAGTCGTCGCGGCCCTGCTCCTCCTCTCCATCACGGTCGGGGTCTTTGGCGTCTTCTACACCTACTACGTCTCGGGGTTGAACTCATCCGGCGGGAGCGTGGCGAAGGGAATCCAGGACTCGGCCAAGGCGACAGGAGAGCTGATGAGCCTCGTGAGCTACCAGGTGCAGGGGAGCACCGTCACCCTCTACCTCTACAACTACGGCCTCCAGCCGATAACTCTGAACCCACCCCAGCAGGCTTTTCTCGTGGCGTCGGGTTCCCAGCAGGCCGCCCAGAGCTTCGCCCTCAGCGATGCTTCTTCGGGGAGCGCCATCAGCACGATGCAGACCCAGAAACTCTCGAAGCTGACCCTCACCTTCAGCAGCATCCCGTCCTTGTTCTATGTGGAGATTATGGACAGCATCGGGAAGGATTTCGAGTTCCAACTTTCCAGCTGACCCGCGTTAAAAGCTGGCCCCGCTTCCTTGCGCAATGAAGACCTTCTGCCACCGGCGGAAGGGTATCGCCTCCCTTCCAGTATCCATCTTCTTTGTGGCCCTCGTGGCCTCCGCTCTCGTGGGCGTAGGCTCGCTTGCGTCCGGGCAGTCGGGTTTCTCAAGCAAGCAGATCAGCGTTGAAAGCGCGATGGCGCTAAGGCAGCAGGAGATCTCCGGCCTCTCCGCTTCCCCATCGACAGGTGGTACAATCCAGCTGGCCCAAAGCTCGGGAGTCCAGACCTCAATCGTGTACGCGCTGCTTCAGGAAACCAATGGCCAGACCCTCTCCGCGCCGGTCAACTACGTGGTTGCCCCTGGGCAAGCCACCACTATCAACATCACTTCGCTGGCCGAATCGATAACCGGGGGCACGCTGCCAAGCCTATCAAGCGTCACCCTGGTGACCAACAGGGGTCTCTACATCACCTCCCAGGTCCAGACGGTGCAGCAGACTAGGCAGGTCACCACCTACCAGCAGGAGCAGGTCCAGCAGACCGGCCAGAGGCTCGCTGGATACAACGTCGTTGAGACCACCGACCCCCTGGTCGGCTACACTGTGACCGAGACCACCACGTCGAGCGCGCTGTCGGGCTACGACGTCACGGCGCACTATCCGGTGACCACCCAGGTCCTTTCAGGCTACGACCTCTACATGACGGTGGCCCACACCACCTACACGTGCCCCTCCGGGTGGACCAACTACCAGGACGGCCTCTGCAGCTACACGACGACCGAGACTGTCCTTGTCGGCGAGCAGTACTGGGCGCACTATTGCTACTTCCCACTCTTCTTCATATGCGGCAACGAGCTACTGTCTCTGGTCACCTTCCCCAAGGTCATCATGTACACCTACTTGGTGCCCATCTACAGGACCGAGACGGTGACGACCTACGCGTCGGCCACGGTGAACACCTACTACACGACCCAGTACGAGGGCTTCTCGTCCAGCTGCCCCTCCTATGCCTACCAGCTCGGGATGACCTGCTACGCGGTGTACACCACTCAGACGACCTACCAAAGCGAGTCGCTCGGCCAGTTGTCGTACTGCCCGACGCCGAATTCATACACGAGGACCTACTACTCTTGCTCGCCAGTCTACCGCCAGCAGACGACTTCGACCAACCTCGGCCAGCTTTCGTACTGTCCCACGGGAAGCTCGACCACGCAGTACACGTGCTCACCGGTGTATCAGGCCCATACGGTCAACCTTGGCCAGATGAGCTACTGCCCGCCAGGCTCGCAGTACTCCTGTTCGGCTGTCTACAGCTCTTATGCCTACTGGACCACTGAAACAGTCCCCGTTGTCACCACGGTCAGCTACGAAACCTTTTCGACCTTGGGAAGCACCTGGTTGATTGGCGGATGAGCCTCAAGTGGGAAGAAACTGGATAGAAACTCTAGTCTTTTAGGGATAAGAAACGGCCTTCTGATGATGGCGAAAGACGAGGCCGACCGGGTGGAGTTCATCCGGCTTGTGATGGAAGAGAGGGAGCGCATGACGGCAGTAGGAAAAGAACTTCTCCAACTCCTTTCAGAACATCAAGTCCAAACGTTCTCCAACTTGGACAGGAACGTCAAACTTCAGATTGACGGGAAGGTCCTTGACCTGGCCAAGCACCTCGGAAACATCGCTGGGTTCTGCGATTCTGGTGGCAGGAGGGTTATCCAAACATTCAACACGCGAATCTTGGGCTTATCGATGTTCAAAGGTGTTCTGTCAAACCAACGGGCCAACCTTCGAGTTTTGAGCGCTGTAGACCTCCGGGCCGTGACTGCCGTCCTCCATAATGGGATTATTAATTCCCTGGGCTATCAGGTGATGAAATGAAGCCTCTACTCGTCGTTGGAATGGTGTTTCTCTTGGTAGGAGGCATGATGGTAGTATTTGGTGCCGTCTACACGGTAAGAACAAGCGACACAGTTGGAATTTTCTACGGCTACCCGATTTGGGTTCCGCTTGTATGGGCGCTTTCTTTCGGCGCCAGCATTTCAGCCAATTACACCCTCAATCTCATAGGCGTCGCCTTGATGCTGCTTGGCGTCGCGGCGCTTGTGAGGGGACGCGGCGAGTCCCCGAAGGTTGATGGCCTTACGCTTGAAAGCGAGAAGAATCGGCCTCTCGGCCCATCAACTTGACAGGACCTTCAAAGGATACTCGTATATCTACCTCAGGGCATTGCTCCCGACGATTGTGGGGACTCAAGTCGACTATACCAAGAAACCGCGCTTCAAGTTAATCGGAGTCGATATCAAGGCCCTAGGCAGCCAAATCAAGGGTTTCGCTCAGAGATAGCGATTTGGATTACTCTTCTCTGTCACAGGCTACGGATGATGACTTCTAGGGTTGGCACCATCCAAATGGATGCCCTTCCATTACGAGCCTGGTCCTCATAGATGTTCGAATCCGGAGGGTTGTGTCTGAAAGACCAAGCGAGCCTCACTTCCATGCAAATCCATTTGACTACATTTTCATACAGCCTTATGGCCCGACAGGGAGAACTGCAGAGAACCCTGTCAGGAACTCCACCAGATATTTCCGTAAGAAGTTACCACCCCAACGCTCTGATAGGAGGGGCTGACGGAAAATGTCGAAGCCCCTCGCGGTGCGACCGTTACCGCTTGACCCAGGGGCACGACCTGCTGTTGATTGCCGCCGTTCACACCCAAGTAGTAGAAGATCGCAGCAGTGGTTGGGCCGTTGTTATGCACAGTCACCGTCCCAGAACTCAGACTTACTGAAAGGCTCTCGTCAGCCTTCTCCCCAACCACAAGTTGAGCCTGAGCTGCTTGTTTTGCCATAGAGTACTGGGCAGCCAAGAGGGCTGTGAAGAGGCCGAACACGATCATCGCGAGGACTATGAAGAAGAGAGCGCCGATAATCTCGGCTTGGGCTCTTCTGGATTTCCCTCGCATCATTATCTGATGAACAGATTCTTTCTCGCTAAAAGGAGGGGAGGGCCTGGTCCACCCAGACCCGCTCTTGACCTCTACTGCACGGTTACAGTGACCACTTGGGTTTGGGTCGCGCCGTTGGCGAAGGTGGCCGCCACGGTGATGGTGTAAGAAACTCCCGCTGTGACAGATGTCGCTGTGGAGAAGGTGGTGCTGGTCCCGCCGCCGGGGGCTATCGGCGAGCCTGATGATGGCGCTGGGTTCCAAGTTGGCTGGGTCGCAGGAACGACGGTTCCGCCCAAGATCAGGCCCGTCAGCGCTATCGAGCCGGAGTCCGTCACTGAAACGACGGCTGTGCCGGTGCCCGAGCCGCTCGCTACCGCGATGGACGCGCTCACCTGGATCTGGTTGGTATTCTGGGCCCTGCTGGCTGTCGTGGTGAAGTAGGTGTAGAGGACCCCGGCGGCGACTATGGTCATGGCTACGACGAGGATGGTTGCGATGATTGGAGAGATGGCTTTTCTTCGGTGTGTCTGAAGACTAGTCTTCATTGAAGCTAAGGTTTAGGCCCACTTTTAACGAGTCAGAGGCCGAAAGGAGGCTACCAATCAGACGCTACGCGAAATCTATCGCGGCGCCTGAACCAGTATGGCCGAATGACCACGAGGCTTTTATCGGAACACCCCCTCTGCCTCATCGATTTGTCGGTCCAGATTCCCCAGCTGCCAGTGGTGTTCGGGCCAGGGAGGTTGGACTCGGTTGACAGGCAAATCCTTGACGCCATCTGCAAGCATGGCAGAGAAGGGCAGAGCTTCAACAAGCTTGTGGTCGAAGTGGAACCTATGGCTTCGAGGAGCACGTTCGCGCTGCGGGCGAAGCGGCTTGAGAAGCTGAAGTACGTCGAAAGGTTCCCCGACGGGAAGAACAAGCAGATGAGGAGAATCAGGGGGAGTCCCACGATGCTCCTCCTGACCCGGATTGCTTCCGGGATGAAGTCTCAGTGTGGTGAGCTTGAAAGTGCCATGAGGGAACGCACGGAGTCCATAAGAGCGATGAGGGTTCTTAGCAGCGAAGAGATCAACAAGCAGGTGGAATTTATCGAGCAGGCCGACGCCAGAGTCAAGGGAATCTTCAGCCTCGTCGGTGTCTACGCGGTGAACCTCGGTGAGACCGCGGCGGGCGACCTCATCCTCCCGATGGTGGTGGAAGACTTCAGGAAGCTGAACTCTGCGCTCGCTTCGCTGCTGACATCAAACCCAAAACTCATGCGTACCGCAGCAGACAAAAAGTTGGCAGGGGTCCCATTGGACAGATTGAGGGACGACTTCAGGTACGCATTCGGTACCGAAATGGAGAGGGTTCTCCCGAAGTTCTCAAAGCACCTGGAAAAGCTGTCAAGGACCGAGTAGGTGGGTCCAGCTAGAAGCCGAAGGAGAAGCTCGGCAAGAACTGCGTTAGCGCTATCGCCAGCACCGCGAGGGCGAACAGAATCGTCATGTTGAGGGTGTTCTTCGCCGTGAAGTCGGTGGCCCTCGTCATCGTGAAGGCAATCGCGCCCGCTGCAACCACCGTGACTATGTCCACCGTGCTGTTGACGATGGCCAGAGACGCCGTCCCTCCACCGAAGAATCCAGCTGTAGACGACCCGAAGCTACCGATGACCCCGCTGATGACCTTCACCACGAGGGGGATGGCGACCGGGACCGCGTAGCCGAGCATCTTGTAAAGCCCAACCGACGATGTCGCCTCCTTCTTCAGGCGGTTGTAGCCGGAGATGAAGTTGTAGAGGTCTTCGATGTTGGCGGGCGTCCCGCCCCCGCTCTCCGTAATCTGGTCGAGGATGAACACCGTCATCCTCCCGAGCCAACTCCTCATCGCAACCCTCACCTCTCCCAGCCTCACCCCGAGGCTCATCTGTGCCGCAATCCTCTCCAGGATCGAGTCGAAGACAGGGTTGAACTTCGTCTTCGCCGCGGTCTCCAGAACCGCCTTCCTCATGTTGTACCCTATCTTCCTGTACTCGGCTATGCTCCTCAGGAAGTCGGGGAGGGCTGCCTCGGTCATCCTGACCTCCCTCATCTGGGCCCTGACGGGAAGGCCGTACAGCGCGGCCCCCGCCGCCCCTGAAACGGCCAGGACCAGCCAGAGTTGGCCTGTGACGGAAGTGGCCAGCAGGCCCGCCGCAAGGCCGATCAGACCAAGCCTCGGGTCGCCGCCGAGGACGTCGTAGACCTTGGGCTGCGCCGACCTGACCATGAAGTACATCACGAGCGCTATCATCGGGAGGGCAGCGACGCTGGCGTAGGCGATCTCCGCGACCATCTCCGGCGGCATCGTTATCGCCCCCACGACGAGGAGAAGGGGGAGCAGCACGAAGACTATGATCAGCATCTCCCCGATGGTGCCCACCCTCTCTGCGTAGCTCTGCCACCTGAACCTCATCGAGGCGAGGTACTCCCTCGTCCTGTCCGAGAGGTAGAGCACGACGTCCCCTCCCGACTTCAGGACTCCGGTGTATCCGAACAGGAAGTGCTTGAAGGAGTCGTCGGGGTGGGTCGAGGCGAGGTCGTCCAGGGCGCCGGCGATGTCCTTCCCGAAGCCTATGCTCTTCTGGAGGAGCCTTGCCTCTGCCTCCATGGCGGGGAGGATGTGCTTCCCGACCGTCCCCCTGAAGGCGTCAATCAAAGAGCGTCCTGAGGACTGCGTGATTGAAGCGAGGAGGGCGAAGAACGGCAGCTCGTCTTTGACGTTGGTCTTCCTCTCCGACACCCTGTTCTTGGCGCTCAGGGAGGGTGTGTAGAGGATTATCGCGGGGATCATCATCAGGGCGAGGAGTGTGGGGCTGACGAGGACCGAGAGAGCGAGAGAGACGGGAACGAAGACCGCAGCGAGCACCACAGAGTAGAACGAGTACTTCGCGGCGAAGGCGTAGGGGTCGAGCTGCATCCCTCCCTTCACCACGTCCCCCCTGATGCCCCGTTCCATCCTCTCGGCGAGCCTGTTCAGGAGGGGGATGCTCCTCGCAATCCAGACGGCCCTGTCCTCCCTGACCCTCCTCACACGGATGATGTTTCCGCGCCCAAGAACTTCGAGGATGGCCGTCGAAGTGACCTTGCTGTCGAAGTCCGCACGCAGCAGGAACAGGAGGCACGAGAACCCGACCAGCAGGACCGCATCTCCGAGCACGAACCCGAGCGCAAGGCCGGAATAGGTCCCCGAGAGAGGGCTGATGTCCCGGACCGAGAGTACGAGGACGACGGTTGAAGCGAGGGCGAGGACGCCGAAGTAGACCTTGCCCGCGGATGCCCTGAGCACGCCTCCGAAGGCCGGGCCGCCTTAAAACCGGAGGCGTCCTCCGTGAACGTGAAGCGCAGCCTTCCTGCCCTCGCCCTGATCGTCCTGATTTCACTGTCCACAACCTGCCTCGGCGTTGGGACCTCCTACGCACAAAGTCCCGGCAGCCTGCTCCCTCCGACCTCGATCGTGCTTGCCCCGGTCCCGGCCGAACTGCCTCCGGGGGGTTCCGGCGTGGTCGTCGTCCAGCTGGTGGACGCCAACGGTGCCCCCTCTCCTGCAAGGGCGAACCTCACGGTCAGCCTCTTCTCCTCCGACCCGTCGGTGGCGACCGTCTCAGGGCAGGTGACGGTCCCCTTCGGCAAGTCCCACGCGGAAGCCCAGTTGAAAGCAGGAATCGAGGGCTCCGCCACACTGACCGCGACCGCCGGCGGGTTCTCTTCAGGCTCCGCCAAGGTCTCTACGTCGGTTTTCAGCGACTACGCGCTCCAGCTCGTCCCCCTGAACAGCCCTGTCGCGCCAGGGGACCTGCTGCATCTTATGGTTGGGCTCCTTGCCGCGGGGCAGCCCTACGAAGCACCGGCCGGCGTCCAGGTTTCTTTAGCAACCTCCCTGCCGGGGATCCCGCAGCAGACTGTCGAGATTCAGCCAGGGGAATCGGCCGAATACGCCGCCGTCCCGATACCTTCGGGCGTCTCCGTTCTGCCCTCGCCTTTCGTAACCGTGACGGCGGCAGCCCCGGAGTTCACTGCCGCCCAGACTTCGGTCCCCCTGTCCCCGCAGGGTTCCACCCCCGAGGAGGCCCTGGTCGGGCCCCAAGGGGCGACCCTGACGGCAGGAAGCTACGGATACCTCTCGGTCTCCCTCTTCAACGGCACCTTCGCGCCCGCGGCCGGGACCGCCACCCTCAGCCTCTTCTCGAGCAACTCGAGCGTCGTAACCCTCTCGGCCCCTCAGGTCTCCACCGGCGGCTCTGACAGCGCGACCTTCGAGGTGTACGCGAACGCCACAGGGACCGCGGAGATCACCGCGCTGGCACCTGGCCTGACCTCCGTCCCTCTGACCGTGACCGTGGTGGCGCCGTTCAAGCCGTCGCTGGGGTTATCGCTCCCGCCGGAGGTCAGGGCTGGGGAGCAGTACAGCTTCGCAGTCGGCTTCTACTACGGAGAGGAGCCCGTCCCATACGGGCCCGTGCCTGTCTCCGTGTCCTCCTCTGACCTCAACATCACGGTCCCGACGAGCGTTGAGGCCACAGCGCTGGGGTACGGAATCGGCACGCTCACCGCGGCGGGGACCGGTGTGGCCAACATCACCGGAGTCATGGAGGGCGCAACGGCGTCCGCCGAGACGGTCGCTTCGTTCTATTCTCCCGTCGTCGGGCCGGTAACGTACACGGTAACGGCGTCGTCCTACACGGGGCCGCTGGCGGGGGTGCCGGTCAACTTCACCTATGACGGCCGGGTTTCTGTTACAGCCACAGGATCCTCGGGGTCCTCCAAGTTCGCCGCCTTCAACGATACTGTGACGACGGCGTCCGTCCCGTCCTCCATCGTAATGGAAAACACGACGTACTACTTCACCGGCTGGAGCAACGGCGTGAAAAGCGAGAACGCGTCCCTGCTCTCCTCGGCTCCCATCTTTTCCATCACGGCCCAGTACTTCAGGAGCGTCGTCCCGACCACATATTCCCTCCTCGTGCTATCTGACGGTCAGGCGCCAGTCGGAGGGCTGAGGTTCAACGTGAGCAGCAGGGCCTTGGGGGAGAACCTCACGCTGACCACAAACAGCCAGGGCGAGGCCGACTTCATCCTCCCCAACGCCTCCTCGTTTGCCCTCTCGGTGCCGGAGCTCTACCAGCCTTCGGGCCAGACAAGATACTCCCTCCTAAGCTTCGATAACTCGACCAGGAACGTTGTCAACGTGACCACCGCAACGATCGAAGCCGTCTACGCGACGTACTACCAGTTCGAAGTCGCCAGCCCCATAGGGAACACCACCGGGTCGGGCTGGTACAGGAGTGGCTCGACCGCGACCTACTCCGTCGACGAGACGTCCTCAGGGGGGCCGCTTGTCTATCAGAGGTTCTCGGGCTGGACCGGCAGCTTCTCCTCGGGACAGCCGAGCGGCTCGACGGTCATCACCTCCCCCGAGTTCATCACAGCCCAGTGGAGCGCGGACAACGCCCTCCTCTTCGCTGCGATCGGGGTCGCTTTGGCAGGAGCGGCTGTGGCCGGCCTGTTTGTCTTCAGGCTGAAGAGGAAGCCAGGCCGCTCTTGACCTGTGACACTGAATCCCGCGCGGTTGGATGCCGTTTTATCCACACGACGGCTTGATGTTCGTTGTCCGTCAAAGAAGACCCTGTCCGACGAGCGCTCTCCGGCTTCTCTCTGGACACTCTCGGCGACGAACAAAGATGGGGGAACTCGATAGCCATTCCCGGAAGGGAAATCGAACGGTACGAGGTAGGCCCGGCGTCGGTAGTCATCGCCAACGAGGGGGACGTCGGAAGGTACACCGTCATCGAGCCTTCCCTCACGGAGCGTGAAAGGGAGAGGCTGAGTCGGCTCCTCGACCACCTCTTCATGAGCATCTCCCCGGAGGACGCCACCGACCCCTCGAAGAGGCTCATACCCAACATGGTGGAAGCCGCCAGGAGCCTCGGCTTCTTGGACGAGGTGACCCGCTCCCTCCAGAAGTACGAGTACTACGTGAAGAGGGAGCTGAAAGGGTACGGGAGGCTGGACGTCCTGATGAACGACTTCAACATCGAGGACATCAAGTGCACCGGCCACGGCAAGCCGGTCGTAGTCCTCCACAAGAACCACAGCGAGCTGGGCTGGATCAGGACCAACGTCATTTTCCCCACAGAGGAGGACGCCGAGGAGTCCACCCAGAAGATGCTCCAGAGGTGCGGCACCATGGCCACCAATGCCATGCCGATAGTCGACGCCAGGACCCCCGCCAATGACAGGGTGGCCGTGAGATGGTCGACGGACGTCTCGATGACGGGGACCGCCTTCACCGTGAGGAAGTTCCCAGCCGAGCCGATGCCGATAACCGCCCTCGTGAGGCTGAACACGGTCTCCCCGCTCATGGTCGCCTACCTCTGGCTGATGCTCGAAGCCAGGGGCTTCCTCATGGTGGTGGGCCCGACATCTGCAGGGAAGACGACCTTCATGAACACCCTTGCGTCCCTCATCAACCCGAACTCCGCGGTCTGCACCATCGAGGACAACCCAGAGATCAGGCTCTCCCACGAGGTCTGGGACCAGCTCACGTCGAGGCACAGCTACAGCATCGGCCAGACCAGCCTGGAGATCACGCTGCAGGACCTTGTGAAGCACTCGCTGAGGCTGACCCCCGACTTCGTCATAGTGGGGGAGGTGAGGGGGGAGGAGGTCGCGGCCCTGATCAACTCCGCGGCGTCGGGGCACGGGGCGCTGACGTCCATCCACAGCGACAGCGTCCAGAACGTCATGATCAGGATGAGCGCACCCCCCATGCTCGTCCCCGCCGGGAACATGATGCTCATCTGGGCCTTCGCAGTCATGAACAGGGTCAGGAGGGAGCATGGGAGGGTGGTGAGGAGGGTCCTCTCCGTCACGGAGCTGGACCCGAAGCGGGGCGGCTTCGACCTGAAGGAGATGTTCACCTACGACCTGGCCCAGGACGCGTTCTCGCCGTCCGTTCCGGAGGAGCTGGTCAGGATGAAGACCGAGAGACTGCAGCAGGTGATGCGCCTCTTCGGCTGGGACGAGGGGCGGCTCGAGACTGAGATAGCGGAGAGGTCCAGACACGTCGAGGCGATGGTGGCCAGCAAGCTCTTCACGCTGGGCGAGGTCGCAGAGTCGGTCAGGAAGTTCTACGTCAGGAGGTACGGGCTCTGACGAGCTTCTGGCTTCGTTATTAGCGACTCTTACATCTTCATCCAATGCAGGACTTCGACGACGCCCTCGCCGAAGTCTGCAGGTCTGTCCTCCTGGAGGTCCTCGATGAACGAGGAAGGCATTCTACCTCATGGTGGCTTGCCAGGTCCGGCGTCAGCATGGCGGACTGCGCAAGGAAGCCCCAGGAATTTGACGACGCCCTAGTCGAGCTGTTCCAGCCCATGGGAGCCCTGATTCTCGAGGCCCGGATCCTGTCAAGGTTCTACAGGAGCCGGGGTGCAAGGTACGAAAGGGGAGACACGCTAGTCTTCGCAGACGAGATTGCGGAGGCAAGGCGCCTGTTCGGTGGTGCAATGCCGACCTGACACACCTATCTGCTCGTCCTCCACCCTCCGTTAAATCGGCCCCTCGTTTTCTCAGTCTACTTTGCAGAACCTCGACGGCCCGGACTCGCCCGAGCTATTCTCGTTCTACCCTTCGTCCAAGGGCAACGCCCTCGGGAGACGGTCGAGGACTGAGATGATGGTGGATGTCCTGAGGGCCGTCCGTGGGGGAGCCGTGCTCCCGACGCGGGTGATGTACAGGTCGAACCTCTCCTGGTCAGTCTGCCAAGACCTCCTGAAGCACCTGGCCGCGAAGGGCCTCCTCGAAACCCGTGCAGGGGGGGGACGTAGGGTGATCGTGCTTACGCCCAGGGTTCGCTCGCTCTGAGCGAGTACTGCAGGGCTGTCGAAGAAATCAGTGACTAACCCGGGCCGGGGCTTACCACGTGCCCGCAATCATGGCACGTCCCTTCGATCAGCCTCTCGCAAACCTTGCCGCACCGGCACTTGCGGTGGCCCCGGCACCTGTAGCACAATCTGGGGCAGGGACGCAGGGCCGGGTAATTAGACGACTCGGAAAATCTCGATGGTGTCCCTGAACAAAGGAATTTGATTTGTGGAATTTAGTCCGATTTAGTCCGGGTGGTCTCTAGGAGTTTGGCGGATGGCTTGTAAAGCATCTTCGGTCTGCCTGCCTTGCCTTGGAGTATCTCTTCCTTCACCAAGAGGGAGTCCTTCTCCAGGTGCTTCAGATGAAGCATCGCGGTTGACTTGCCAACCCAGTCCTTTTCACGAGCTTGGTGAGGCTGCGCGGCATTGACTGACCGTCTAAGCAAAGCAAGCCAGTTTTCCTTTGGCAGCAGGCATCTACATCCCGAGATGGACTAAATCGGACTAGATTTTTTGTATGTGTTTAGCCTTCGCTGATTTCGTTCGGGAAAATGGTGTCAAATCCTGTCGGGAGAGCTGAAATTGACCGTGAAATTTGGGAAGGCTAAACACGTACAACTTTCTTATTTCGCCCTGTGTTCAACTTACATGAATCTTTCTTTCTAGAATTAGAGCGATCGGTTCACGACATTTTTGCCGGAGTAATAAAATTGGAGAAAATAAATAGCAAAAGTCATCACGAATCCGAGTGCCATGAGGTAGGAGTTGGCATTATTCGTGAAACCAGAAAACATGAATACCAGCCCGTTGATCCCTGCGAATAGCACCGAGGCTAACCCTACAACGCCGAGAGCTATCATAGCCAATCTGTGCGATAGGAGTGAGACAACGAGTACAATTATGGAAAGAAATCCTATGAAGTAACCAGTCATCATGTGCACCACAAAGACAGCGCCACCACTATACATGAAACTCATCATGGCTCCCATCCCGAAGTAGCCCTGACTTGTTGACACGTTCGGGAAGTTCACGAACAGGTTAACCCACATGCCCGTCAAGAACTGGAGGAACAGGAATCCCAGAGTAACAGCAATGACTGTTCGTAGCAGAACGATTCTCCCGCTCCTCTTTTCCTCGAGCACTCCAGTCGTCAAGCCTCCAATCGCCCGAACCTTTACACTAGTTGAACTTCAAGCTTTGTTCCATGAGTCAGTGTGTATGCTGCGGGGCATCTCTGCTCTGCAAGGCCGACAAGCCTTTGGAGCGTTTCTCTGTTTGCACCATCTTCCAAGTCGAGCTCGACCAGAAGTGTGACCCTCTCCATAATCGGCTCTTCAGACAATCCGAATACTCGGGACATGTTCATGTCAGCCGTTATGTTCACCTTGAGCTTGCTGAGCTTTGTATTTTCAAGCGCAGCAATCGTCGCTAATGTGGCCGCAAAACATCCGGCTATCCCGTAAAGACAGTAGGGAATCGGCCCCGGCGCGAGTCCGTTGCCACCTTGAGGAGAAGGTTGGTCAGCAAGCAGCTCGTATTCTCCTCCCTTCTCTGTTTTCAAAACAGATGCAAACTGCGGCTTCGAAGGATCATTCAGGTTCCACTCGCCGTTGAGTGTTTGCTTCGCCCTGCGTGCATTAGGATCACTCTTGAGCTTGCTAACAGTCGCATTCACTGCCTCGACATCGACATTGTTAGTAATATCGGTCATGACACTCTCCAATCTCACAAGGACAAATTTAA
>JAKASI010000020.1 GCA_021828185.1 archaeon | reverse complement strand
CTAAACGTAAATAACCCCGAAAACAGTCAGAATCCAGTAACAGTGAGCAAGGACCAAGACGAAGGGTTCGAGGATATCCTCGCCGAACTCGACCGCGAAGAGGCTCGAGTGAAGATAAGGATGGAAATGCGCCGCTTCGGTAAGCCGACAACGGTGATAGAGGGGATCAAGATGAGCGACAAGGACCTCCACGAACTGAACTCCAAGATGAAGCGGGCCCTGGCGACCGGGGGGACGGTCAAAGACGGCATCATGATACTGCAAGGGGACCACAGGGAGAGCGCCGCCAAGATGCTCAAGGAGAACGGCTTTTCCGAGGGCGCCATCGAAATAATCTAGACGGTCCCCGCTGCGTCTCATTTTGCCGAATCTTCTTCAAACTTTTAAAGGGTAATCTGAGGCGCAGCCCAGAGGCGCGGTCATAATGTCGAAGCCTATTACGACGTTCGAGGACTTCGTCAAACGGATAATCATCGTCGTCTTCTGGATCGCCCTCGTCTCCGTTGTGGTGCTGCTCCCTATCTACTACCTTCTGGACGCGGAGTTCCACTTCCCTGTCGACTTCATACACCTCGCAATCAACCCCAACCTGATCATCGCTTACCAGTTGAACCTGCTCTCGACCGAGCCCTTCCGGACCCTCTTTGCCCTGACCGTCTTCCCAGGGTTCTCCTTCGTGGCGGTCTACGGGACCATATTCATGGGGTGGGTGGAGAGGAAGCTGACGGCGAAGATCCAGCTCAGGACCGGTCCAATGTACGCCGGGAGGCTCGAAGGCATCCTTCAGAACATCGCCGACTTCTTCAAGCTCGCATTCAAGGAGATAGTGATCCCCAATGGGGTGGACAGGGCGACCTTCGTCGCCGTCCCCTTCGCGCTTATGGCCGTGGCTGGTTCCCTGGTGGCGCTGATTCCCCTCTCGACAACCACGTACATCGCAGACCCGTCGGTGGGGGCAGTCCTCGTCTTTGCGATACTCGGCTTCACCCCGGTCATAGTGCTCCTGGCCGGCTGGGCCAGCAACAGCAAGTATCCGTTCCTTGGCGGCCTCAGGGCCCTCCACCAGCTTGTGGCTTACGAGATCCCACTGATACTCTCGCTGGTGGGCGCCGTGATCCTCGCGGGGTCGCTCAACCTCATGGACATCGTTCAGGGGCAGACCGGGCTGTGGTACATCGTCCTCCAGCCCCTCGGGGCAATAGTGTTCTTCATCGGCGCCCTGGCCGAACTCGAAAGGATCCCCTTCGACATCCCGGAGGCGGACAGCGAGCTCGTCGCCGGATGGCAGACCGAATACACCAGCATGCTCTTCGGCACCTTCCAGCTGGCCAACTTCTCGAGGATGTACATCATGGCAGGGCTCTTCACCACCTTCTTCCTGGGTGGCTGGCTCGGCCCTGCGCCAATCCCGCCGGAGGTCTGGTTCATTCTTAAGGTCACGGTTGTAATGGTGCTGATGATGCTCCCGCGCTCCATCATGCCTAGGTTGAGGATCGACATGCTGCTCAGGGCGGGGTGGGTCAAGCTGCTTGCGCTCTCGTTCGCGAACATCTTCCTGACCATGGTCCTGGTGTCACTGGGAGTCGTACACTAGCATGGGTACCTGGAACTACATCAAGGGCGTGTTCGTAGCCACATGGTCGGGGGTCAGGCACCTCTTCCGTCCGAGGATGACCCTGCGTTATCCCGAGCAGAAGCTCGACCTCGAAGACGACCAGTACCCCACGTCGCCGCGCCGCCCTGCGGGTCTCACGCCCGGCTACAAGTATGACCCGCTCCAGGGGGTAGGGATCCCTGGCTTCAAGGGGAGGCACATATTGTACTTCGAAAAGTGCACGGGGTGTCAGCTCTGCGCCATCGCCTGCGATGGCATCGCCGTGGCAATCGACATGCAGAAGGTCGCCAAGGGAAAGCCCCAGAACAAGAAGGACATCTGGCCGGCGGTCGACTACGGAAGGTGCGTCTTCTGCGGGCTCTGCGTCGACGCTTGCCCCTTCGACGCCCTCTACATGACAAACGAGTACGAGCTCTCGGCCTACGACAAGATGGGGCTGAAGTACACGCCTGACATGCTCGCGGTGAATCCAAAGCTCGAAGGGAAGAAGTACAAGGTGGAGTTCGACACGGAAAAGGGGGTCGTCAAGCATGGCTGACCCCGTCTTCATCGCGATGGCGGTGGTCACAGTGGGGAGCGCTATCTTCGCCCTCGAAGCCAAGGAGATCATCTACGGAGCCGTCGGCCTGGCTGGTTCGCTCTTCGGAGTCGCTACCCTGTTCTTCCTGCTGAACGCACCCTACGTCGCGGTGTTTCAGATTTCGGTGTACATCGGGGCCGTGGCCGTCCTGATACTGTTCACTGTCATGCTTGTGAGACAGGAGAGCTGGGCCAAGGAGGTGAAGCCCCGCTCCTTGACCAGGTTGGCGGGGGTTCTGACCGGCTTCGCTGTGGTGCTCGCGCTCGTCTTCGCCATCATCGCAACCGACCTCTCGCAGTTCAGCAGCATCGTCAACACTGCGACCTTCTTCAACATCGGCCAGCTCATTTCCACCGGGTACTCGCCCATCCTCGAGGTCCTCGCGCTCGTACTTGCCGCATCCGTGATTGGGGCCCTGACGCTGGCGAGAGTTGACAGGGAGGACGCGACCGAGTGAACTACCTTTCTGACTACGTCATCGTCTCGGCGATGTTGTTCGGCATCGGCATCTACGGCCTTGTGACGAAGAGGAACGCACTCAGGCTGCTCTTTGCGGTGGAGCTGATGATCAACGCAGCGAACCTGAACTTCGTCGCCTTCGGGCAGTACCTCCCCTTCGAGTCCGGGACCCAGCCCCTGCCGCCGAACGCCTTGGGCCAGACTTTCGTCTTGTTTTCAATCGCGCTGGCTGCTGCCGAGGCCGCAGTCATACTCGCGATCGTGGTGGTGGCCTACAGGCTGCACCAAGACGTCGACGTCAGCGAACTGAAGTCCATGGAGGGCTAAGACCATGTCCGTTTCTTTCTCAGCAATTAGGACAGGGACGGTGGAGTAATCACAAGTGTATCCATACCTTCTGCTGCTCTCGGTAGTCGCACCCATCATAGCCGCAGCGGTCTGCTACGTCTCTTCTCCCTGGCTGGGGAGAAGGGTCGGGTGGATCGCATTCGCGACCCTGTTCGTCACCACTGCCGCGCTGGTCCTTGTTGACGGTCCCACCCTCTTCTCAGGCAGCTCGGTCACCGCAGAGTCCTACGCCTGGGCGCCGAGCGCCGGGCTGACCTTCGGGTTCCTGGCCGACGGGCTCAGCTTCCCAGTGGCCGTCATGGTCAACCTAGTCCTCGCCGCAACCGCCGTCTACTCGATGCCCTACATGAGGGGCAGGCTCGTCACCCTGTACGGTGAGGAAAGGCCCGGGAGCTACGGCATGTACTATCTGAACTTCCTTCTCGTTGCCGCGGGCCTGCTGGGGATCACGCTCTCGACCAACCTGATAGAGATCTACCTGTTCCTCGAGCTGGTTCTTATCCCGACCTTCGTGATAATCAGCCTTTTCGGTTATGTTCAGAAGGAGCACGTCGCGATAATCTACATCATCTGGAACCAGCTGGGGGCTTTCGTCTTCCTCGCGGGGATCGCCCTCTTCTACTCCGCCGCCGGTACCTTCGACCTCACGGCCTCGTCTCTGGCCGCGGCTGCTGCCAACTCCCTGGCCTACTGGATCGTTGGCCTCATCCTGGTCGGATGGCTGGTGAAGATGGCGGTCTTCGGGGTCCATATGTGGCTCCCGGTCACGGAGGCGGAGCCTCCCACGGCCTTCGCGCCAACCATGGCGGTTGTCTCAGGCATGGGGGTCTACGTGATAGCCAGGGTCCTGTTCTTCGGCATGCCCACGGTCTTCAGCGCGTTCAGCCTCCCCCTGATGGCCTGGGCGGTCCTCACCATGTTCTACGGCGGGGTTGTGGCCATGGCCCAGAGCGACGTCAAGTACATCTTCGCCTGGTCTACCATGAGCCAGACTGCATATTCGGTGCTCGGGCTGGCGAGCATGTCTGCCCTTGGTGCCGCAGGTGCTGTGTTCTTCTTTGGGAGCCAGATACTAGGCAAGTTCGTGATGTTCGCCGTCGCCGGCATACTGCTTACCCAGACGGGGCTCAGAGACGTGAAGAAGATGGGGGGGCTGGCGGCCAAGATGCCCTTCACCGCGGCCCTATTCGTGCTCGGCGCACTGATCCTGTCCGCAGTCCCGCCGACCAGCGGATTCCAGTCGGAGTGGATCATGTTCGCGGGCATCTTCTCGAAGGGAGCGCAGGGCTCGTCAGCGTATTTCGCGGTTGCCATGCTTGGGCTGATAGCGACCCTCTTCACCGTCGCTTACACCTTCTGGCCCATCAAGAGGATCTTCTTCGGCCCGCTCGCTTCGGGACTCGACGGCGCGAAGGACGCGCCTCTCACGATGACCCTTCCATTACTAGGTATCGTGGTGGCTTCTATTTTGATCGGCATCTACCCCGACCTCATCTCGAAGTTCCTGATCGGGTTCGCGAACGCGTTCGCAGGAGTGGTCCCCTAGGATGGTCTTTGCGATCCCTTCCTACTTCGTGTGGCTGATATTCATCCTCCCCTTCGTGGGAGCGCTTGTCACTGTAGCCCTGAGGAAAGCAGGAAGGCTCGGGGACTACGCCGCCGTCGCGTTCTCCTTCCTCTCGGCCGCCTTCGCGCTGACCATGCTCGTTCCCGTGCTGGAGGGGCAGGCCCCCACAGTCACAAGCGTGCCTCCGCTGTCAACGAGCGTCCCCTGGATATCCGGGCTCGGGCTCACGGTCGGGGTCCTCACAGACTCGTACACGGCGATCCTCACCAACGTTGTGGCATGGGTAAGCTTCCTGATTGTTCTTTACAGCCTCGAATACATGAAGGAAGACGGAGGCCATAACCGATACTTCTTCTTCATCACTCTCTTCATCGGGAGCATGCAGCTCATTGTCCTCTCGGACAACCTGCTGTCGCTGTTCATCGGCTGGGAGATGGTCGGCCTCTGCAGCTACGCCCTCATCGGCCATTACTGGAAGGACGAGACCAAGGACTGGGTCGGCACCCCCGGAGAAAAGGCACTGGGGGAGGAGCAGGCCTACTCACCTTCGCAGGCCGGAATGAAGGCGTTCGTCATGACGAGGATAGGCGACGTGGCCATGCTCGCAGGCATCTTGATCCTGTTCTTCTACTCCGGGACATTCAACTACTACGCCCTGGCCAGCGACCAGGGCTCATGGTTCCAGCATCTGTACTCCAACGGCCTGCTGGTACCGGTGGGGCTACTGATCTTCGGCGGCGCGGTGGGCAAGTCCGCTCAGTTCCCGCTTCACGAGTGGCTCCCGGATGCCATGGCCGGCCCCGCCCCGGTCTCGGCTCTCATCCACGCTGCTACCATGGTGAAGGCGGGGGTCGTACTCGTGGCCAGGATTGCGCCGATATTCTACTTCATAGCCCTCGCGAATCCTGGTCTTGGGGTAGGCTCGGTCCAGCCGTTCTTCATGACCATTGCTTGGATTGGCGCCTTCACGGCGATTCTTGCCGCCAGCCAGGCGCTGGTCGGGTTCGAGCTCAAGAAGATCCTGGCATACTCGACTGTCTCTCAGATAGGGTACATGATGCTGGCCGTCGGGGTTGCCGGTCTGTCCACCGACTTCTCCCTGGGGCTCTCGGCCGCGCTCTACCAGCTCATGAGCCACGCCATCTTCAAGGCATGCCTCTTCCTCGCTGCCGGAGCTCTCATACACGCGGCTGACTCGAAGTACATCAGCGATATGGGAGGTATGCGAGACAAGATGAAGATTACCTTTGCCGCGGTCCTGATCGCGGCCGCTTCTCTCTCGGGGATACCCCCGTTCAGCGGGTTCTGGAGCAAGGACGCCGTCCTTGGGGCTGCGTGGAGCTCAGGCCAGTACGCCCTCTTCGCAGTAGGCGCGCTGACCGCCGGCATGACCGCCTTCTACTCGTTCAGGATGCTGGGGGTCGTCTTCTACGGGGACAGGAGCAAGAGGCTCGCGGAGGTGGAAGGCGAGGGGCACCACGTCCATGAGCCCAGCCCGATAATGTGGATTCCTTACTCGATCTTGGCCGGCCTCACTGTAGTAATCGGTCTGGCCGCATCAGTGGGCCTCGTCGTCCCCTCTCTCAACGTGGACGCTACGCTCCAGGCCGCGGCGCAGAGCTACATCGGCTCCCTCTTCCCATCGGTTCCCCTCGCCCCGCCATCAGGTACCATCGAGGCCTTCCCCGCTGGACTAACGCTTGCCATAGTCGCGATGGGGTTCTTCGCGGCCGCCGCCATCTACATCATCAGGCGGGTGCCCCCGACGCGATTCGTCGGCGAGTCCGGTTTCATGAGGGGGATCTATGACTTCCTTGAGAAGAGGTGGTACATCAACGCCGTCTACTACAAAGTCTTCGTCAACGCGCCCATTGCGGCCTCGCACTGGCTAAGCGACACCTTTGACTTCAGGGGGCTCTTCAGGATAAACGACGCGGGCTCTGCCCTGGGGGTAACCCTGTCCGGGGCGGGGAACTGGGTAGACGTGAACGTAGTCGACGGGGCAGCCAACGGCTTCTCCGAGCTTGGCCAATCTCTCTCGAGGGTGTTCCGTAGGGCACAGACCGGCATACTCGAGCAGTACGCACTGGTCTTCGCCATCGGAATCGTCCTGCTGGTCGCCTTCATGTTACTTGCCATGTGGCAGGCGGGACAGGGGGTCTTCCTCCCATGAGCTTCGTCCTGTCGCTCCTGATCGCGCTGCCCCTCTTCACCGCCCCACTAGTCTATGCCCTGTTCAAGATGGACAGGAAGCTGGGGATCTACGGGTCGCTGGCGATCTCCACGGTGGTCCTGCTGATCGCCAGCTATGTCTTCTGGCAGGTGTATGCGACCCCGCCTGCACCTGGGCAGTATCTCTTCCAGGAGAAGTATTCATGGGTCAACTTCAGCTTCTTCGGGCTCGATTACCTACTTGGTACCGACGGGCTGAGCTCCCCGCTGATCTTCGTGTCCGCGCTGCTGACTGTGCTGGCCATCTTCGGGTCCAGGAAGCTGATCGACCACCACGAAGCCGAGTACTATTCCCTGATCTTCCTCTTCGAAGGCGCCATCATGGGCGTCTTCACCACGCTGAACCTGATACTCTTCTACATCTTCTGGGAGATCGTCCTCATCCCGATGTTCTTCTTCATCGGGGTCTGGGGAGGCCCGAGAAGGAAGTATGCCGCTCTGAAGTTCATCATCTTCACCTTCGCGGGCAGCACCATAATGCTGCTTGGTTTCCTGTACTTCTACATGGGGATGTCGACCCCCACGTTCGACATCCCGGCCATCCAGACCCTGCTACAGAATCATCAGATCCCGGTCGCCCTGGAGTATCTCCCACTGCTGGCGTCGTTCATCGGCTTCGCGGTGAAGCTCCCTCTGTTCCCATTCCATACCTGGCTCCCCGACGCTCATGTGGAGGCGCCGTCCCCGATTTCCGTGCTCTTGGCGGGGGTTCTGCTCAAGATGGGAGGTTACGGCTTCCTCAGGATAAGCATCGGACTGTTCCCCAGCGCTTCGACCCAGTACGCCTGGGTCTTCCTCGGCCTGGGGCTGTTCTCGATGTTCTACGGTGCAGTCGCGGCGATAATCCAGAAGGACCTGAAGAAAATGATAGCGTTCACAAGCATAAACCACATGGGCTTCGTCCTTTTCGGCGCCTACGCGACATTGGTATCGGGGAACCTCCTCGGCATCCAGGGCGCCATCTTCCAGATGTTCGCCCACGCCCTCGCCGTCGGGAGCCTCTTCATGCTATCCGGCTACATTCAGCACAATGTCGGGACAAGGGAGATCCCGCTGCTGAAAGGACTGGGGAAGAGCACGCCTAAGATCGCGGCCGTACTGGTCCTCGGGTCTGCCGCCGCCATGGGGCTCCCGCCCTTCGCCAGCTTCCTCGCCGAATTCATGGTCATATCCGCCGGCATATCGGCGTCAGCCTTCACGGCAGTCTCGATCCTGGTCCCGGTTCTGACCGCGGGCTACTTCCTCTGGATGATCAAGAGGACAGTCCTGAGCCCCGCGGAGGGGGGGCAAGAGGCCCACGACATGGGGTGGTCCGACGTCGCCAGCTTCGCCGTCTATCTCGTACCGTTGGTGGTTCTCATCGTGGCTTCCTATGTCATACTGACGCCGGCGCTCCCCGTCGCGGAGTTCCTGAAGGGGTTGGCATAGGTTGGTCGATCTTCTCACCATCACCATAGTTCTCCTAGCAGCCGCTGCCCTGCTCCTCCCACTGCTGCAGCTTTCAAAGAGAAGCTCGGCGAAGCTCCCCGGGTACGTCCTGTCGCTGGTGCTGGCGGCGGCGATGGTGTTGCTGCTGTTGTTCGCCCTGTATCCATCCCCTGTCTCCTGGTCAGGGACGCTCATCGCTCCCGACCGGCTCGGCGGCATCTTCGCGCTGGTCACCGTAGGGGTCACCCTCGCCGTGGCGGTGGCTTCTTTCGACTACCAAAAGGGGCCCAGCAACCCGGTGTACTACAGCCTCTTGGCGTTCACGGCCCTGGGAATGGTCCTTCTCGCCTACTCCCAGGACCTGTTGATGCTCTTCGTCTCCTGGGAGCTGATGAGCCTCCCGACATACGTGCTCGCTGGGTTCGACAAGAAGGTCCGTTCGAATGAGGCCTCGGTGAAGTACGCCATCATCGGCGCCATGTCGTCGGCTGTGATACTATACGCCATCAGCCTGGCCTATGGGCTGACCGGGAGCACCACAATCTCCCAGGTGGTCTCAGGGTTTGTCTCCCATCCGACCGCGCTCGCAGGGGTCGCCACCCTGCTGTTCGTCGCTGGTTTCGGGTTCAAGATGTCCATAGTCCCATTCCACATGTGGATCCCCGACGCCTACGAGGGGGCGCCGACCACCATCAGCACCCTGCTGGCTGCCGCCACCAAGAAGGCCGGTTTCATCGCCGCGATCCGGGTCCTGCTCGCGATCACCACCCTCTACGTGGTCACCCAGAGCCCGTTCTTCACCATGGCGAACGTGTTCGCGGTCCTCGCTCTGGTGACAATGACAGTCGGCAACGTCGCGGCCCTTACCCAGAAGAGCATGACCAGGCTGCTCGCCTACTCCAGCATCGCCCAGGCAGGCTACATGCTCATCGGGTTCGTGGCGTTCGCCAACGCCCCCGGCTCAGAGTCTGCTCTTCTCGGACTGACCGGGACCATCTTCCACGTGATCAACCACGCCGTGATGAAGGGGGTGGCCTTCCTTGCCGCCGCCCTCGTCGTACTGCAGCTCAGGAGGGCGGACCTCAAGGCATACGACGGGCTCGCGAAGCGGATGCCCATCACCGCCTTCACCCTAGCGGTGGCGTTCCTCGGCCTCGCAGGGGTGCCGCCGCTGAGCGGATTCTGGAGCAAACTAATCCTGGTGCTCTCTGTGGCCAATGGCCCCTTTGGCTGGCTAGCGCTAGCGGCCATCCTGAACTCTGCCTTCAGCATGGGGTACTACGGTTGGCTAATCAAGAGGATGTACATGGACGAGCCCGAAAGCCCGGAGAAGGCGAAGGAGCCGTTCTGGTTCGTACTGGTGTTCGCCATCATGGTGGGTCTCATAATCGGGATAGGGCTCTTCCCGCAGCAGATAATCAGTTTCGCGTCCAGCGCAGCGAGCACGTTTGTCGGCTAGTGCCACTCAACGGATGCTCTGATCCGGTCAGGGAATATCTTCCTGAACGGCTTGCCCGTGCCCGTGTAGAACTTCGTGAAGAACTCGTAGAGATGCAACCTCAGGTCTTGCACGTAAACTATGAAAGCTTCGAAGGCGAGTATCATGATGTTGAAAATTACCCAGGGCACTATCATGAGGGGGTTTGCCCATGGCTGTAGCAGGTTGACTATGAGCAGCAGGGCGGCATGGACCAGAAGCATCACGGCGAGCCTGACGTAGCTGATGGTGTTGGACATGAACTGTGAGATTCTTTCAAAGACTTCGAGCCCTCCGTTAGAAAGCGCACCAAGTGCAGAGCCTTCCTTCAGCCGGCCGGTGGCTATGGCCACGCTCTTCCCGGCGAGCAGGACTAACATCGATGGCACCAGCACGGCTATCGAGACGGCGCCGAGCAAGTTGTTCGGTATCCCTAGCAGTGGGTTGGGGTGCGAGCTGCTCAGCACGTTGAAGCTGAACCCTACCCCCACGAAGGCGAGCCCGTAGCCCACTCCGGAGACGTACATAGTGAAGACGGGGATCTTCTCAAGCCAAAGCTCGATGGGATTGTGCTCCTTGGCAGCCTGGTAGACGTCCAGGCCCAAAGCGGTGATGAGATGGGCTATCCCCACCAGGAAGCTCACTATGAGGACGAGGTTGACGCCTGCCCAGGGGGTGGGCAAGAAGTTGAACGTGTCAACCGACCCCGCGGCCCTGTGTATGATCTCCACCAGCGGCGGGATGGGCACGATGCTCTGGAACGGCAGTTCGAAGAACTCGCCGAATATCACCCCGAAGACGATGGCGGAGACGCCTGAGACGAGGAATATGTTCGCCCACTTCCTCATGTTACCGGTCGACCTCTGCCTGACCAGCAGCATGAACAGGGTCAGTATCAGGCCATGGCCGACGTCCCCGAACATCATCCCGAAGAACACAGGAAAGACAAACGACACGAGCGGGGTCGGGTCGACTTCGTGCCCCGCAGGAATCCCCTGCTCTAACACGATCGGCTGGGTGAGGTTCAGCCCAGGCTTGTTCACCATGAGCGTGGGTACGTGTTCGTCCGCAGTCCCCCGGTCCACTTCCTCGAAGTGCACCATCCACCTGCCGAAGATCTGATTGAACTGCTCCTCCCTCTTTTCAGGGATGTAGCCTGAGATCGTAGCGAGCCTGTGCATCCCACCCGAGACCCTCGCTTCATCCAGAGTCTTTCGGGCAGCCTCGGACAGCTCCCTCAGCGCGAGCAGCGACGAGCCGTGCTTCCGCTTCGACTCGGCCAGCATCGACTCCGCCTTCTTCCTATCGGCAATCGCCGCCTCATGTCCCTGGGCCGCCTCTTGGAAGGCTTCAGCTGGGTTCTGAGGAAAGTCTGGCGGCAGCACGAGCGGCTTGACTTCGAGGACCTTCAGCGTCTTGTCCAGCCTCGCCTCTTCGCTCTTGGGTACCGCTGTCAGGACCAGCGTCTGCTCCTTTGCGACAGCCTGCGAGAGGAAGATAGCGTCCGGAAGCGAGTTCCTGAGCTCGGCCAGCTTCTCGTTCTGGACGACCGCCACTACCGCCTTGAACAATGTGAGGTCAGCCAGGCCGGTCAGGTCGGAGGAGAACCCTGACACGGTCTTCAGCGCCCCCATAAGGGCCTCCGAATCCGCTTCTTCCTTCTGCGCCTTCTGCAGAATCGCCTTCTCCGCTCTCACCTCCTCGGTAATGGGGCTCAACTGAGAGTCTACCTTGCCCAGCAGCTCTTCCCAGGACGAAGCGTCGTAGCTGCTCTTGGGGATCTTAGCGCCCCTGAAGACTATATCCATCTGACCGGGCATCAGCGGTAGCCCAAGGTCTTTCACCGCCTGGTCGGCCTGGGCAAACAGCCTGACCGCCTTGACAGTGAGCTCCTGGACCCCGGGGTCGAAGTCCTGCGGTGCACCTTCTGCAGGGTGGAAGTCCTCGAACTGAGCCAGCGCCTTCGCCACTTGGACGTACTCGCTCCGCGGGGCAATGACAGTGACCTTGTCTAGACGGGCGACCCCCATGTGCTACACTCTTTGCTTTTCAGCCGCGCCCGAGTTCCGTTATTAAGGGTGATGAAAGGCGAGAGCACTCTGCAGCCCGCGCCCCATGAGGATGGTTCCAGCCGTCACATCGTAACGCAGTCGTTAAATGCAGTCCAACCTTGCCGTCGTCGAGAAGCTTGTCCAGCAAGAGCTATGTGGGGACCAAGGCCTTCGCACTGAGAGGGACGCTCCTCGACGCGGCCACGGTGCAGAAGTTCGCCGAGTCCACTTCACTCGACGAGCTCGTCAACAGGCTTCGAAGCACCCCCTACGCCGACTCCTTCGCAGGCATGTCGGCGCCATTCAACGCAAGGAGGATCGAGCTCGCACTCAGGGAACGGCTCGCGACCGTCCACCACTCCGTCACCCAGGGCGCGGGGAGGTATAGGGTCTTGCAGCTCTACTACCTCAAGGACATCGCCTGGGACCTCAAGCTCGCCCTGAAGGCGAAGGCCCTCAACAGGACCTACGAGGAGACGGTGGAATACCTCGACATGAAGGCCGAAGAGCTGGTGGGGAGGCGGGACCTGATTGCCAAGGTCCTCTCGGCAAAGGACGTCACCGAAGCAGTGACCATGCTCTCTGGTTCGGAGTTCTCCTCAGACGTCGAGAGGGCCCTGGTTGCCTATGGCTCGAGGGGGGAGATCAGGTTCTTCGACGTCTACATCGATCATGCGGTCCTTTCGGCGATTTCGAGGGAGTACTCACGCAACCCAACTTTGTACGCGGGCAAGTCTGCCGACGTCAACGGCATAGCCGACCTTGTGGCTTTGGACGTCGATTCATACAACGTCCTGTCCGTCCTCCGATCCAAACTCTGGGGTCTGTCGCTATCCGAAGTCCAGGAGCTGATCATAACGCCGGCCAAGAGGGTGCAGGCTTCGGCCCTTTCAAGCATGGCCGCTGCCGATTCTGTCTCGGAGGCGGTCAAGCTCATCGAGTCTTCGTACCGGTTCCCGCTTCAGGCGGCCCAGAGCGACGAGGAACTGATCGACCAGGTTGAGGACGGCTTCGCGAAGCAGATGAAGGAGACCGCGACGCTTGCCTTCGTCTGGCAGGGCCTCAGTCCAGGAACTATGTTGGCTATGATCAAGCTGATGGAATTCGAGGTCAGCAACCTCGCAGCCATAGCCATCGGAGTGGAGGCTGGCATGGACCCGAAGACAATCCTTTCGAAGCTCAGGGCCTGAAGATTCTATATTTTTCTCGGCGAGCCGCCAATGTTTATAAGCGGTATTCAAAGGCGCTGATTCGTCGAAAGTCATGCGGAAGATTTTCCTTGCACTCTTGGCTGCGGCGACTCTGATGGCCGTGGCCGCTGTGCTTTCCGCTCCGGTCGCGGCGCAGACTACGGCCACGACAACTGTCCCCTCGAACGGCAACAAGTTCATCGCTGCGGGGGTTGCCTTCGGTCTGGCAGCCCTTGGAGCAGGTATCGGGGTGGGCACTTCCGGATCCGCGGCAATCGCCGCAGTCACGGAGAAGGCAGAGGTCAGGACCACCGCGCTGATATTCGTGGTGCTGGCTGAAGCGATCGCGATCTACGGGTTTGCGATAGCTTTCATCATCCTGGGGCAGTCAGGCTAGTCTCCGGCTCCCAGAGAGCCTGACGGCTAGTGTTCCCTGAGTATCGAGAAGTCACTTAGGTCTTCTAGAAGTATCGTGGCCTCGTTCCTTGGGACATGGATGAGCATGCGCTTGGCTTCTTCTGCGTATGACTGTGCCTGGGCGGCCATCTTCCCCACGACTTCGCTCTCGCTGTGAGTCTTGAGGAGACCCACCGACACCTTGTCCTTCGACCTCCAGTCGAGCAGATCGTCCTTCAGTTGGTATGCGATGCCTATGCACCTTCCGTAGGCCGCCAATGCTTTGACGTCTTTTTCGCTCCCGCCAGCGATCATGGCTCCCAGTTTGGCCGAGGTCTCGAAGAGCGATGCGGTCTTCTCGGTGACTATCCTCATGTACTCGTCCCAGGTCAGTTTGTAGATCTCGGGGTCAATGGTGAGTTCCGAGTACTCGCCTTCCGACATCTGGACGGCAGCGTTGCTTACCTCTTCGGCTATCCTCCTATCGTCGTATCTGGCGGCTATAGCCAGGATCATGGCGAACACGAAGTCTGCGCTCAGGAGGGAGGCACTGTAGCCGTACTTCACGTGAAAGGGGACCTTCCCCCTTCGCACCCTCTCTTCATCTATCACGTCGTCGTGTACGATTGACTCGGTGTGGAGGAGCTCGACGGCCACGGCCGCCCCGAGGACAGAGTCGTCCGCGCACCCGAGGGCCTCCGCAGAGAGCATCAGGATCACCGGCCTGACCCGCTTTCCACCTTCCGTGGAGTAGACCAGTGGGTCATGGAACCTCGAGTGGGAGTACAGCTTCAGTTCCCGCGAAAGGGCTTCGTCGACTCTTTGGGCGTATGACCCCATTCTCGCCTCCAACGACTCAAGCGAGACAGCCCTGTCTTCCACCAATCCCTCTCCCTCTCCAGATTTCAACCTTTTAGGTTTGTATTTAATGAGTTCTCCTAATCACAGAGTCCGATGCTCTTCTTCAGGGTGAACCATTTCGAGCTCGGCGACAGGCACTTTCTGCTACTCCCCAAGTTGAACCAGAACCAGATGGAAGTCATCGGGAAGGAGCTCGCCGACGAGGGGTTCTCTGTGACCTTCGGATCCTGTCTGAAAGCGATGTCGTCAGAGTGCTCTATCCACGTTGAGCAGATTGGTCTATGCTGGTCGTCCTCCGACCCCTCCGACTACCTCCTCCCGCTCATCCCTCGGGTTCTCGCATGTGAAAGGGAGGCTGTCAGCCAAAGCGAGTTGCTGGGGATGTATTTCAGGCTCTTCTTGAATGATGGACGCCCGGCCGTCCGATTCGATTTCCGATTGGAATCGCTGGGGAACTGGGACCGCCTCAGGTCGACGGGAGGGTGCGGACTGGCGCCTGATGAGCACCTCCTCGCGCGCTTCCTCTTGTCAGAGTCGCGGGGAGCCTGCCCAATGATAACTGATTTCGCGGTCGAGGGCTCTGTCCCCTTCTATTCCGGCAGGAAACTCTACTACAGGTCGGTTCTGCCTGCCACAAAGGCTTCTGACACCCTCCGCCTCGTCGGGTCGAGGAAGCAAAACAACTCATACATCTCGAGAGACGGGACGCTCCTTCTCGGGCGGCACGCCCATGAGCACGAGAGGCTGACCGATTGCCTCGAAGCACTAGGCGAGTGGTGCTCCTTTCGCGTCGCTAAGCGAGAAAGCTCTAATTGGCGACCGGGCTGGCCCTGCCCAGCCCCGGTAGTATAGTCCGGTCAAGCACACAGACACCGAGAGTATGCCGGCCTTTCGAGTCGGCGACCCGGGTTCGAATCCCGGCCGGGGCAT
>JAKASI010000019.1 GCA_021828185.1 archaeon | reverse complement strand
CGCAATCTGTCTGAAGGAGAGCCTGCCGTCCTTCATCAGGGCCTTCAGTATCGAAGTGTCTGTCTCGTCCAGCTTGAGGGGCAACTGAAAACCACGCGCTTTTGCTCGGCCTTTAATCCTTTGTCTTCGGTAATGCTGATGAAAAATAGGGAGGGATGGGTCAGTGGTGACCCATGCTCATCTGATGGCCGCCTAGGTACTTCATTGGGTCGCCGTCGAAACTGGTCTTGTCCGCCTGGCAACAGAAGTAGTATGTCTGGCCCATGTGCTCTGACTTGAAAGAGGTAGTCTCGCTGACCTGCATCCCACAGACAGGATCCTTTGCCATTTCGCCTTCTCTATCCGAACCTGGCTGTAAGAACGCACCGCTTTCCAAAATCCAACCATTGCGAACGAAGACTTGACGCTCGAAAGCCAGCATGGTAAACTATGGTACGCCTCGACTCATGCTTCGAAGAAGCGTTGAAGAAAGTCATGGCGTTCATAGGCTTGGCTCTGATTGCGCTCGCGGCTGTTCCTGCTGCCCCTGCCTTCGGCAGTTCCGGCCCTGGAATCTTCGCAAGAACAATCGACGCTGGCGGCCTGACCCTGAACATCACGGCCGTTTACGCCGAGAACTGGAGTTGGGACCGGAATAACACCGTCCATGTGACGATAAGCCGGGCCAGCGGTGCTGACAATGCTACAGTAATGATGCTTGACGAGTCTGCAGTGCTGCACCTCAACGGGAGTGACTTCATCCTCGCAACGGCGCGAGTTGCACCCGTGCTCACCGGTCATTCTCGCGTTGATTTGACGAAGCCCATTGACCTGAACTTCACATTCCCGAGCGCGAGCTACACGTCCAACGCTCAGCAGGGTAGCGTGTATCAGGCCCACATCGCCGTCAGTGTCGGCATGTCAATCGGATCCAACGGAACAGGCACCGCAGTCTCGTTCACAGACGGCCCCAGCAACATGCTCATCACGCTCAATACGGAATCGCCGATTGCGCGCGCCCAGGTTGATTGGCCGCTTCTTGCAGTGACGGAAGCCCTCGGGTTCGCAGGAATTCTCTTCATGATGAAAGCGGCAAAGGTTGGGGGCGGGCATGAGAAGTAAGCTCCCACATCAACCGCCACGACCGGCAGGCTGGCACGGACGTCAGCACCTTGAATGGGAATGGATAATGGACTTCTGGGTTCTCTAGCAGAAGGCGGCACGCTCGTTGGCTTGGCGAATCACATTTCATCACAAAAAACACATGCTCCGTAAATAATTTGCACGAACATTGTCCTGTGAAGTGAAATGAGTCCTCGCGGGAGGAACAGGGCAATAAGTGTCTTTGAGGTGCCCAACCTTGGCTCCCCAGGATGCTCTATGATGGTATCGAAGTCGCTCAAGAGGATGACCGGCGTCCGCGACTTGGAAGTCAACTACGTGACCGAGCATGTGTACCTAAGCTACGACCCTCAGAAGGTGACTCCTGAACAAATCAAGACGGCGATAGAAAAGGCGGGCCACAAGGTTCTCAAGTAAAGTGAGGAACGCGAGGTCGATTGTGAAAAAAACGATGTCGGTTCTGTTCCGCTATGGGACGCAAGGAACGACCTGTCCACCTTTGGTGGCTGCATCATTGAATTCCGGAGAGCATGTTGGGTCGTCAGCGGGTTGTACGCATGACCTTGTGTTGGAAGTTGGGGATTTTGGACCTTTTACCGGATTCGCACGAGGGAAGTTCATAGTACAATAAGAGTTCGAAGATAGTCGCGATTGCCCAAAGAAGTTCAAAACTGCCCTGGCCGGGATTCGAACCCCAGAACCCTATCGTCACGGAAACCGTGGTTCTTTTAACGGGGGCCACTATGTAATTCACACATTGGTATCCTGATCCGACGAAGAGTCCGGGTATCGAACGCCCCGGGGTTCGATTCCCGTCGGGCCCGCTCAGAATCGAACCCCCTGGCGTTCGATTCCATGCTTCGTTTCAAAAGAGCGCTCAGGTATCGCGTAGTGGTCGTGCACGGTGATACTCATTTTTTTTGGGATTCGAGTCCAAGACAGGTAACGTGAAGTTCTCACCGACTGACGGCTGAGGCCCAAGTGTCCGGAGTATCACCCTCTGCTTGCCCAAGCATTCGTACCTATGGAGGTCGCGACGGTGGGCATAGATTCGTGCGCGAAGACACGCTTGCTTTGCATGGCCCAAGTGCTCCGACAGGTTTATCAACTGACTGAACGAGTCATTCATCAGAACCGGGATGCCACGGAGCGAACAGGCGAACCAAGAGCTGCGAGAGGAAGCGAAGAAGCGGATTCTCGATGCGGCCAGGCACGTCTATGCGAGGAAGGGGAGCAATGCGACGATATCAGACATCGCAACAGAGGCGGGAGTCAGTCAGGGACTCGCATACCGCTACTTCCCCAGCAAGGAAGCCATATTCCTCAGCCTGCTGAAGCAGATGACCAGATCCTCTGAAGAGCTGGAACTTATCGTCCAGAATATCCCTGGAACGGCTGGTGAGCGACTGCACCGAATAGTCTCGTCGATGGTAGAGCGAAGAGGCACCGACCCTGAGTTCTACCAGTTCTACTCTCAGGCGATGGCCAACGACACCTTGCCACCAGAGGTCAGAAAGAGGATGAATGCGCAGGGGCTGCACATCCATGAGATCCTGCGCCGACTGATAGTCGAGGGACAGGCGACGGGGGAAATAGCCAAAGACGATCCCGATGAACTGCTGCAAGCCATCACGGCCTGTCTGGATGGGCTGACCCGGATGGCGCCTCCCTCGCTCAAGCGAAGCGGGGACCACATCCCCAACGCCCGCATATTCCTTCGCATGTTGAGACCCGACCGAAGTCGGGAGTGATTCTTCGATGAAGTTGAAGGGCGTCTGCTACGATTCCGGGGTACACATGGGCTTCAACTGGCGTCCGGACTTCGAAGTCGCTATCGTCCGGCGGGAGCTCGAGATCATCAAGAGAGACCTCCACTGCAACGCGGTCAAGGTCACCGGCTCTGACGTCGGCCGCATGGCCATATGCGCCCGCGCAGCCCTGGAGCAGGGGTTGGAGGTCTGGTTCAGCCCGGCCGCGTTGGACAAGACGCAGGACGCGACCCTGACGCTCGTAGTGAACGCAGCGAGAGAGGCCGAGAAGCTGAACCAGGAGTATCCAGACAAGGTCGTGTTCGTCGTCGGCGGCGAGTTCACCCTCTTCGTCAGCGGCATCGTCGAGGGCAAGAACTTCATGAAGAGGATGGCGAACGTGGCGAAGGACTTCGGGCAGCAAAGACAGGCGGGAAGGGAAGCCGAGGACCCTGCGGAATCAGTCCTCCGTCTCACGACGGCGGACCACAACAAGCTCCTACGGAATTTCCTGAAGAATCTTACGGATTCAGTCAGGTTAGTCTTTCACGGCAAGATAACGTATGCCTCGCTGGTCTGGGAATCCGTCGACTGGGGCCCCTTCGATTTCGTGGGGGTGGACCACTACAGGGCCGCGAAGGTCAAGGACCGCTATGTGGACATGCTGGGGCCCGCCTTCGAAAGCGGGAAGCCAGTCGTAATAACCGAATTCGGAATGCCGACCTACGAGGGAGCGGAGGTCAACGGAGCGGGCCTTGGCGGAGACATAATCGAAGAAAGGTCGCGGATCTTCCACTATATGCTTCCTCTGCTGGGGCGATTGGTCAGACCCAAGCTGAAGAGCGGGAAGCACGTGAGAGACGAGGGCTTGCAGGCTCGTGAGCTCGTCGACCAACTGACCGTCCTCGACAACGCGGGCGTTTACGGCGCGTTCGTGGCAACATTCATCGAACAGACCAAGCCGTACGATGACGACCCGAGATACGACATTGACATGGGAAGTGTGAGCCTCGTGAAGTACTACGAAGGGGGCAGGAGGCGCGGCACCACCTTCCCTGACATGCCCTGGGAGCCCAAGGAGTCGTTCAGGGCTGTCGCCGACTACTACGCCAGCCACTAGGTGAGACATTGAAGCGACTGTTCCGCGGAGCCACATCGAAGGATCCGATGGCCAAGCCTGGGAGTGGCGGAGCAGGCCTGAAGGCGTCGCCTCCTTCGGGCGGTTCAGCCATGGACCGGATAGCGGGCTTCCTGTGTTCCCACCCCAAACTCTCTCTGTACCTTCTGACCCCTGGCATAACGGAGTACCTTTCCGGCTTCAGCTCGCTCTACTACATCCTGTTCAACCCGTTCGTGTTCGCGCTCCAGCTCGCTGCGGTCGCGTCGCTGTATCTCCCGGGCGCCCTCCTGATCCGTGAGGCCATGGTCCGATGGAGGAAGGGGTGGGGCTCTGTCCTTCTCATGGGGGCCGCCTACGGCATCTTGGAGGAAGGGCCGGCGCTCGACACGCTGTTCAACCCGAATTCGTCCGCGGTGTTGGGCTCCGGGATAGGCGAATACGGCCGCTGGCTCGGCGTCAACTGGGCCTTTGCTGCGGAAGTAATCCCGATTCACATGGTCTTCAGCATCGCCCTGCCCATCTTCCTGTTGGGATTCGCCCTTCCGGAGACGCGAGGGAGGAGACTCCTCGCCTCGCGACGCTCTCTCGTGGGCGCGATTTCGGTTCTCGGGCTCGGAGTTTGGGGCAACATGTTCATAGGTTTGCACGTCGGTCACGTCTGGACTGGGGTGCCCCTCTTCGTGCTGAGCCTGGCGGTTATCGGCGCGCTCGTCCTTGCGGCCAGGGTAGCGCCCGCCGACATCATCCATGCCCGGTCCGACACACCCAGAATGTCCCCTCTGTTGGCCGGGGTCCTCGGAGTGCTGGTCTTCCCCGCGATGGTGATAGTACCAAACGCTGCTGCCTCTGTGAACCTGCCGGCTGAGGCCACAATGGCTCTCGTTGGGGCGACCCTGGTGCTCTTTCTTGCCCTGGTTCTGCGGATGATGGGGCGGGGAAGCAACGAGATGCAGTTGATAGCCTTCTCCCTGGGCTTGATCCTTCCGGTAATGGTTGTGGGCTTGGTAACTCAGATATTTCTGCCCCTGGTCGCCGTGGCCGACGTCTTCGCCCTGTTGTTCTTCCGGCGGGTGTGGCGAAAGCATCGATTGAATGCATATTCCAAGTGAATTATTCAGCCGAAAGGGCCCCATGGGCGATTATGCAACGAGTTTCCTATCCGAACGGCTGCCAGGATTCGACACAGAGGACACAACCAAGGGAATTCTGAGCGAATCTATCACAGCTGAGGAGACGCAATTGGCAGAGACCTCCATTTGACGTGTTGCTTGCGGGGCCAGAATAGGGGAAGCGCAAATCAACCCGTTTCGGGTGAAGAGTCTTTGAGACGAGGGGCGACCGTGGGACTTTTGGCGGACAGCCGCCATGATAGTTTCGCAATGGTATTCGGAGCCAAGGGCAAGTCGCGGAATCGAATGCCCCAGGGTTCGATTCCCGTCGGGCCCGCACTCACTCGAGGTCGGTTCCGAGGTTGTTTTTCGTCAGGCCAGGGTTTCAAAGTCTCAACTGATAAGTAATGCGGATGTTAAAAAGAGCCACTATCCACCTCTGCTGCAAGCCCGAATCCATCTAACTACTCCCATAAACAGCTCATAGCGCGCTCTAGTAGCGTGTTCGTCGCAGGAGCACGCTTTGGAGGACTATCAGCAACCCCCCAATCGCGATGACCATACTGCCGGCAGGCTCCAAGTCATTGGCCCCATTCGCCTCGGACAGCGAATATGCCACATTGATAGGCAAACCGTTAATTGCAGTGAAGTTGAGGAGATAGAAGCCCCGGGCTGGGATGTTCATTGAAACTATGTCCTTGTTCATCACCGAAACGTTAGCCAATGGTCTTGCCAGAGTTAGGGTCGGGTTCAGCTCTGCTAGAGTTAGTCTGGCTGGGGCGCTCAAGTTGGAGATGTCTATTGATACAGTAGTTGGAACAAGGAAGTAGGTGTTAGAAACCATCGCTCCGCCCGCAAGGTCCTGAGAAGTGGTGACTCCAGCCACCAGTTGGCTTGCGGCTAATGTTGCCGCGCCGACAACCATGACGATTATGAAGATGCGTGTTGAGGTTCTCAACTAATCCATGTCCGCCTTCTTGAAGATCTGGAGTGCCGAGACAAGAGCAGCCACCCCGACGCTTCCCCTGTAGATGAGGGAGAAAACCGCGACCGTATTCGGGGCAAAAATGTGGATCTGGGATGCAGTGTTGCGGTAGAAGAGGACGAAAAAGAATCCCGAGAGCTGGTTAACGATTTCATAGTCGCCGTATCCTAACTGTAAATACTCCGGTACCTTCAACTGAGTGAAGGTGCTCGGCATCGCGAGGAAGATTGCGAATACGAAGAACCCGAGAAGGACGACAGTGGGTCTCCTTACAGCGAGGGCTATCAAGAAGATTACAGAGTTCAAGAAGAAGAGCAATAGAAGTTGCTCCAGGAACATTATGGCGAATGTCGCCGTCGGAGCGGACCCCCACATGGAATAATATTGGATTGAGGGGAAGTACCCCAAGAATTCAGCGAAGCCCACGATGTCAACAACGAGCAGTATCACGGCGAAGATCAACAACACGGCGAGATATTTCAGAAAAGCGAACCTGACCCGCGAGGCCCTCAGATTCAGCATCTCCAGGCCCATTTCTCCCCTCTCGAGGGCTTGGCTGTAACTCCGCATGCCTCCTATTCCAACCATGATGATCAATATTATAATCACTCTCCAGGTGAGGTTCGCGAACAGTTCGTCGGTCCCCTGTGCATCGATGAAGTTGCTAGTCGCAACGACGAAGACAAACAGGAAGACTAACAGTTCTGGAAACGGTTCGCCGAAGTCATTCTTGAATGTCCACTTCAGGACACTGACGAAGTCTTTCATCATGTCCGTAGTCCTTCTCCCATTTTTGCGCTCTGAATCCGCTCATTTTGTACCATAAACGCCGCGTACACCTCGGAAAGAGTCCCCTGAACTCTTACCACCGAAGAGATCTTTGTTCGTTTCAACGCGTCAAGAGTTGGAATCTTCTGTGGGTCGAAACCTTCTGATACCTTAAGTGAAACTGTCTCATGGGTGATGCGGACATCTGTAGCGAACCCTGCCATAATCAGGGAAGCGGCTACTTCAGAGGGCTTGTCGGTATGGACCTCCCATCTGGCTCCGTTAGTCATGAGGGAGAGGTCCCCCGCTTTGATGAGTCTTCCCAGTTGCATGAATCCTACCCAGTCGGCCACCTCATCAAAATCGGAAGGCGTGTGGGATGCTATTATGAATCTGGAACCTTGCTGGGAAACCCGTGCTGCCAGATTGACCACGCTCCGTCGCGACCGTGCGTCGAGGTTTGCCGTTGGTTCGTCCCACAGCACCACTTCAGGCTTCGACGACAAGGATGCGGCAATACCCAGTTTCTGGGTCATCCCAGTGGAGTATTCGCCTATCTTTTTCTCGATGTAATCGGACATCTGGAGGTCGTCAAGTATCTCGGAAACCCAGCCATCATCTGCATCCTTCCCACCAATGCTATGGAGGAACTCCAATCCCGTAAGGTTTGACGGATATCCACCTCCACTGAGCAGGAACCCGGCGTTACTCCTGAGGCGTTCTATTTCCTCACGTAACCTCCGCCGGTCCTTGACTGAGATGGGCTCACCGTCCAGAACGACATGTCCCTCATTGGGATAGGTCAGGCCTGCCAAGATGTTGATGAGGGTGCTCTTTCCCGATCCGTTTGCTCCCAGAAGAACGTTAACGGAACCCCGGAATTCTGTTGTAATGTTATCCACGGCTAGATTAGAGCCGAATCTTTTCGTTAGACTTCCGACCGCAATTCTCATTCAATCACTACCTGAGTTTTGGGTCGACTTCCATTCTTAACAGCTTGGTTATCGAAAAATCCCGAGAAGGAGACACGATGGCGAAATGTAACCGTTGGCGTGGTTAAAGGTGTCGTAGGCGAAAGACGTATCGTAAATTCTATCGATTTGGAATCAGGTAGCGCGCCCGACTCGGTTGGCTGCCATTTACCATCCTCAGGATTTCCTCACTTCTTCGGACGAACTCGTATCCTCTCTCTGTCAACCCATACCTCTTCGCCCTTCCATCCTTTACGGTCGATGCGACGAGGCCGTTCTCCAGCAATAGGCCTAGGATGTCCCGGGTAGAAGAGAAGTTCAGATTCGCACCCACCCCTAGTTCAGTGATTGTGACTGGTCCACCTGCCAATCGTTTCGTGATTTCAATGTATAACTCAAGCTTTCCCCTCCTCGACCTGATTTGGTCGAAGAAGTAGCTATTGCCCCACAAGCCAGGAACAGCAATTGCATTTTCACTGGAAACCCTGAGGTTAGGAGACGCCGCGGCGAACGAACTGGGCATCGTTTGCGATGTGGCTATTTGTACCGTAACCCAAGTGGAGAGGACGTCACCGTTGTTGCCCGGTGCGGGAACGCCGTTCCCGCCCAACACCATCCCCATTGATGATGAATAATACGTAGGTAGCCCCTGATACAGCATTGCTACCAGGAGGATTCCGACGAGCATGAACCACGTATTCCGAAAGGGTGACATGCGAATCTACGAATGACTCCTTTAGGTGTTTATTACCGTTTTGGGCCCTCCAAGTTTACTTGAGCTTTGGGTACTACATTCAGATTCTGCCAGTTCGCGTTTCACATCTCTCTCGCGATTGCTCTTGTGGAGGAAGTACTTGGCGTGAAAGTGCACCTTCTACAGCGGAGCAGTGTTACTGTAAACAGGATACTTGTCTTGGCACGTATCCAAGCTACGTATCCTTACTGCGAGTAGATTAAATTCGGGGGATGCTGGTAACCAGTCAGTTTGAGATTCACCCGATTCAGGATTCTAATTCTAGCGCTTGCTCTACTTGCAGCGACGATGGTGCCCATCGGCACGATTCATGCAAGTCCTCAATCATGTTTGCAGTACAGTAGTACCAGCAATACCAGTACAGATAGCAACGCATTCGCTAAAGTGGTGACTTACACCTGCCCTGGAGGGTCGAGCGGCACAGGCGAGTGGGAAGTATACAACCTGGGCACCACCTCCATAAGCGGGACGATTACGGTGTGCGGTACCCAGTACACAGTCTCGAGTGTCAAAGACTACCAATACGGGGGCGAACTGTACGGCACCAGCGGTCAGTGCAACCCAGAAGAGTCTTCAGGATTTGCTGCAAACACTCTGGGTAGTCACGCCTTTCCTATAGAAAGCGGAGCGACTACGACCAATGAGACGGTATGGAGTGGCGTGTGTAGCACTTACACCGCACCGAGTCCCTGCATCGCTTCGACGTACGATTCTGCACCCTAGTTCCCGGGAGGAAATCCGGACACGAAAGGGCTAACATATGCAATTATAGCGGTTCTCATCATTCTAATGTTAGCCGCAAACCGTGCGACGAGCCAAGTCACGGTTGTCCAAGAGTCCACCTACCCTTGGCTAATGCCTGGAGCGTATGCCGACTATCGGAGTCTCAATCTCGGAGGGATTCCATACTTCGTCACAACCAATGGAACTTCTCTGCTTGGTTTCGGACCGTCAGGTCCCAACGCGAGACCATCTCCTCACGGGGATGCTTTCCTCAACTGGACTGTGACTAGTAGAGCAGGAAGCATGGTCAACCTCAGAATTGGATTCCGCGCAATTGGTTGCGATTATTCCCAACTTCAACAGATGAATAACGAGAACTGTACGTCCTACAATTTTGACACGACTGTGGCTGTAGCCGTGAATCTCACGACGAACGAGGCGTATGTCAATGGTCAGCCCCAAGGAGTGGCGAATTTCTGGGAGTCTCCACTCGATAACGGCGGAACCTTGAACGTTGGAACTGCATTCGTCGGGGGGGAACCCTACACAGTCATTGGGAACGTAAGCACCCCCATCAGTTCGGGGTTTGGTGTCGGTGAGGTTAATGACTCCGGCCTGGCGGACAGTGGGCCCTTCTATTTGTTCCAAGTCACTGGCATCACTTTCGGCACCGGCCCTGACTTCATCTACGGATACGAACACGTCAATGCCTCAGGATACTACAGCGGAAGCAGATACATAGACGTATTCTATATTGGCCCTTATGGGGGATACGACTACTGGAACGGGCTCGCGTACTACTTCTCCATACCGAATTATCCTATCAACCGAACTGTCTGCAATACTCTGTCTGGTCAGGCACTAGACTGCCGGTATACCTCTTACGCCACGGCATTAGGGAACTACTTCAGAAGTGGGGGAGGCGAACTCGGTCTGGTGTCGACAAACGTGCCGCTCGGATCCAGCCAGACTTTTGCGTCAACTACGTCGAATGTGACTGCTCTACTCTACTTCGGCCCTTATGCAGCGGTTGCTGTAGTTGTTATCATTGCAGGCAGTTTATCGGGCTTCTTCTTACTGGGCAGAAGACGTAGCCGCTAATATCGCCCTGAAGATACGAATCTGCTAGGGTGAATGAATCCACCATGCGGGCTGGCGGCACGTTGCTTTTGGGGCCCGTGGGCAGCGGCGGTCGTCCAATGGGATGAACCGACCTCCCTCAAGGGCAGAACCCGTCGGGCCCGCAAAGCTTGATTTGAGCTCTATCTGACCGAAATAGCCCGAATCAGGCTATTAACTAATTAAGGAAACTCGGTCGGAAGTCTCGGCGACCGCATGCCACGCTGCAGAGAGCCACTATTTGCTTCGAGAACTAAGTATGATGCAGGGAAGTGCGTTGAACTTCAGGTCCAAGTCCTACCGCGCCGACTATCAGCTAGAGGCCTCCCGAGGGGGAAGGCGCTCAGAACCAGCCTTTCTTGTCCTTGACGGCGGCCTTGACTTTCTGAGCGGTCTCGGCAGGGATAGGGTCCAGCTGGTGCACCGCCTTCGCATGTTGAGCGATCTTGGGCATCAACTCTTCCTCCGTCTTGGCACTGGCCTTGAAGCCGCAGTCCATGCCGATGTCCTTGCAGGCAAATTCTTTGGTCATAGCTACCGACTACCAGCATCGCGGGGTGGTATTTACGTGTGTACGACGCTACGCACAATGCCAAGGAGGCGCGTTGGAAAATCACCGAAGTGCGCGCAGGCGGACATGCGCACGAGCACAGGCGACCAGACAGGCACAGGCAAAGAAGAGGGAGCGCACTTGGTGTCCAAGATCGCGGCTGTCTCAATCTTCCATGGAGTCGTCAATTCGATGTGGTCGTCAGGACGCGAAGTGGTCGCAAGCGCAACCGCGCATATCGCATCCATCCTTGGAGGCGCCGCTTCTTCCTTTGTGGGAAGACCGAGGGTGCTTACAACTCGCGCATATGTCTACGCTGTCTTTGTGGTCTACCACGATTGCAGCATACGAACCAGCTGCGCTATCAGCCTTTCCAAAGGGCTAAACCCAAGTGCCGTAGAATCCAACCGCTCCTCACACGGAAGTTCTCTGCCTCCCATTCCAACCGCCGTTCTATTCTCTGCAGAGTTGTGCGGCAATCAACCTCCCCGCCTACCGGCCCTAAGAGAGTGCGCACTCGTCCTTCGCCTCGTGGTATCTAGTCATGAAGCGGATGCCCCTGGAAAATCCGAATGCGATGCCATCCGATGGTGGATGTCGCATGCGCCCTCGCAAACTGCGAAGAAGTGCATGCACCAACCTCCCCCCTTGTTTGGTCTACCCCGTGTTCTTCGTTTGCGGGGTGGCAGTCGTGGCGGTCAAACCTGTAGACGGCTGCACCCAGCGTAAACTCTCATCATCTGGTCTCGGATTCCGAGGACAGGAAAGACCCCAGGCTTGGGCAGCTCAACGAATCAATCGGGCTCCTACCCACCTCCGCTCCTGAAGGATAACATGCTGAGCGGTTCCCCTATTCAGCGAAGGCGTATTCCCGTTCGCCCTCTGCCGGCGTGTCCCCGGCTCCAACGCTTCTCAGTTTGAACATCGTTGTCGAACCGCTGGGCCAGTCTTCGGGTGAATTCTCACCGCCGTGTGTCCTTTGGTACTCTTCGATTGGAAGCTCCCTTGCGACTGCCAGGTCGGGGTCGTCAACGTGGAGCGGGGGACGTAGACGTACGTCGCGCCGGTGCCAACCTTAGCCATCTGCTCGCCCGGCCAGTCGCGCACCCGTCAACCTCCTGGCTTGGATGATTCGTCCAGGCGTCTTCAACCAGGAGAGAAGGAGGTCGAGAGCACCGCATTCCAATCCTTCAGCCGTGGTCCTCATCGCCTAGCGATTCCGTGCTAGATACCGAGTGCTTCTCTCAGTCCCTTGTACCTGTTCCTTATCGTGACCTCTGTCACCTTGGCAGCATCCGCCACGTCCTTCTGCGTCTTCCCCTCGCCCTCGAGCATGCAAGCGACGTACAGAGCCGAAGCGGCCATCCCCATGGGGTCCTTGCCAGCAGAGATTCCCGTCTGCTTTGCCCTGAACAGGATCTCCCGCGCCCTCCTCTGCGTCTTTTCAGACATCCCCGCCCTCGAGGCGATCCCCGAAACACACTTGCTCGCGTCAGCCACAGGCATCTTGAAGTCCATCTCCCTGTGCAGGAGCCTGTAAGACCTTGCGAGGTCCTTCTTCTTGACGTTGCTCACCGCTGCCACGTCCTTGAGCGTCCTCGGTATCTCGCCGTCCCTGCAAGCCGCGTAGAGGGAAGCGGCCATCATCGCAGTAATCGACCTTCCCCTGACAAGGTTCCTCTCCAGTGCCTTCCTGTAGTAATAGGCGGCCTTCTCAGTGACTGCGTCCGATACCGTCAGCTTGTCCGCGGACCTTCTCAGCTCGCTGAACGCCTGACGGAGGTTCCTGTCTGCCGACTCGTGGACCTGGCTCCTCCTGTCCCACGTCCTCATCCTTTCGACCGTCGTCTTCATGGAGCCTGAGAGCGACTTTCCCGAAGCGTCCTTGTTCAGTCCGCCAATGACGGTGGCCAGCCCCATGTCGTGCATGGCAATCGACGACGGGACCCCTGCCCTGCTACGGTCCCCCTTTTCGTCTCCCGAGAATGACCTCCACTCAGGACCCATGTCTACGATCTTCTCCTTTACCACGAGCCCGCATGATGCGCAGTAGTACTCCGAACCGCTGCCATCAAGCACCATGCTAATCTTGCCGCATCGAGGGCATTTGTCCGAACTCCTTTCCATCTTCAGGAGCCGCGAGAAGTTGGGCCTGGTTTCTATCTCAGATCACGAAGAGAAGGATCCGTACTTCGAGAGGTTAGAGGTATGTCGTTGTATATAAAGAGCGGGTCGTCCTCGCACGACTTGGGGGCTGCCGCAGCTACCTGAAGCCCAGGCCGGCGGAATCCATCGTCCTGACGCAGTCTCCGCACATCAGCCCCCGGGGAGTCCTGTAGAGGCGTTCGACGCTGCCACATCTAGGGCAGGCTCCTGGGACCTTCTGGGAATGCTGGACGGCTTCCGCTTGTCTCATCGGCCTAACGCCTTCGGGAGCGCCTGCTGAGCGACTCCTGGTTGGCAATCTGGGCACACACAGGACATTCGGGGCGGTTGGAGGTTCCATCTGATTGAAGCCTGATTCGATGAGTTACGCATAGCTCCGATTGTGTTTGACTCACGGCGAATTTGTCTCCTCGGCCCTATTAAAGGCGCGTAAAAGCACGCCCAAACCCTATTAGAGGGGTTTCCTCGATTCCAGGCGTTTTGGAGTCCAATGAGAAGGGCCACGAACCTATACTAGGAGAGATCTTGGCAGCGTATAACGAGGCGTGGATGAAGTACTGGGAGTCCTACATCAAGCTCCAGGACCAGCTCTACGAGAGCCTGCGTGCAGGGAGGGAGGTCTCTTGGCTGGCCGCGACCGATGAGAGGAAGCTCAGCGAAATCAACCAAGTGCAGCGGGAGCTCTTTGAGGGGCTGCCACGCAGGCTGGACTACGCCCCCCTGGGGCAGATAACCCGCGACCTGAGCAGCGCACCGAGCAAGATCAAAGACCTCGAGACTGCCCTCTCCCAGACGGAGGAGGGGTGCAGGAGGCTGGAGCAGGCGCTGAGCCTGATGAAGCAGAAGGTCGAAGTCATGAAGAAAGCAATGAGCGCAGCTGATACCTGAGCAAAGTGGCAATCTGACGTTGAAGCGCCTGCCCAGTCAGTTTCGATTTGGCTTATAGGGAAGAACTGCTGCGTGACACCGAGGACAATTGAGAGAATCATCCAAGTTGGACCGCACGAAGCTGCCCGGCGACACCTATGAGAAGTGGCTGGTGACCAATAAGGAGCGGTCTAAGAAGGCCCGTGGCTCGGAGACGCCCGCCCCAGACTCGTATGATGTTTGGGTAAGCAAGCGTATCGAGGCAAAGCTGAAATCTACCAAGATGACGTAGAGTGCAAACGTCTGTTTGAGTAGCCGTAGGCCAGCATATTCCACATCGGAAGGAATAACGGTAGGAGGATGAAAGAATTTGAGTTTCGGACAGCGAGGAGGGTATGGCAGTCGAGGGAGCTACGGAAGAAGTTCCGGCGGCTTACGCAAGCCAGTTGAAGTCGGTAAGGCGTACAACGTGAGTATATCCGACACCAGCAGGCGCGGAGAGGGAATTGCCAAGATCGAAGGATTCGTGGTCTTTGTCCCCGGCACAAAGCAAGGAGACAACGTGAGGATAAAGGTCACACAGGTTTCAGAGCGGTTCGCATCTGGACAGATCGTACAGAGCTCAGAGCCGACTGCAACCCCTGAATCCAAGCCAAGCACCACGAACTAGACATCCGATCCATCACCGTGCCGGTTGGTCCCCAGGATCAACCACGCTTCTCCTTCTTGGATCCCAAGGCAATTGGAAGTCTTTCATGCCGTCACGGCTTGTCTTGACCAATTTGGTTGGATTCACATCTGGCTTTCAGAGCTCGACGGTCGCTCATCGTCCGTGAAGACCCATTCCCTGAGGGGTGCCCGACCTGTTGTCTCGAAGAGTTCGCGAATATTGACCATTTTGACATCCCTGGGGCATGGTCGGGCGACGCTTCGGACGAGCAGCCCAACGCCCGGGCGCCATCCATCAAGCGATGACGAGCTTCTAACCCGCTGTCAGGCGCTTCTCGAGGGGCGTCCCCCACGTTCCTCGGGCGCATTTTGGCGAGAAGCACGCATCCGTCTTCGTATCACTGCCCACTTCTTCCTTTCGTGCGAATGTCATTGGCTAATCATATCTAAAGCCCGGCTCGTTTATTCTGCGGCGGGTACGCGATAGAGCCGCCAAGGCCCGGCCAAGGCGCCACACGTTGGATTACGGCAGGGACCACAGACCCGGTCCTTGATACCGACCGGCGCCACTGAATAAGAATGAGCTTGTTGCCGATTTGAATCCAAGGGGGAAGATTCTGGCGACCGCGGATCAGACTTTCGACCACATTATGCAGTTGGAACAGAGACTCTTGGTTTCGTCCAAGGACCTTCCGCAGTTCAGGCAAAGGCGTTTTGGATTGAACCTGCTGCTCAGCGCACTCAGCTGTTTGTTTGTGTTCACGTACTTCAGCTGACACAATTTGTGCCACGCGGTATATAGAGTCCGAGTATTTTTTGTGCTTAGATGCAGTACGGGGAGGTCGATGGAGTGCAGGTTCCCCTTGGAGCGCGTTCTTGTGCCAAGGAGCATGAATGCAGACGACACCCCCGACGCGACTCCGCCCTGCTCAAGCAGTACAAGTCCGCCCAACCCCTCACACCCCAGCCGACGTGAAGAAGGCCTGGCTGAGTGTCCTCCCGCGCCCGGGTGTCAGAGTATGAACAGAGGAAAGTGGTGTTTTCAACGGAAGGAATCTACGTTTGAAGTACATTGGTTTCTGGATTAGCCGACGAGTCCAGGAGCCGAAACCCCCCGGTTCGATCCCCGTCGAGCCCGCTCTGAACCGAATCTCCTCACGTTCGATTCCAGACGCTCCGCCTCTGAGGATAATGGTTTGGAACCCTACGGCCGTCGTTGAGGTTTCGAAAGATTTATCAATTGAATGAACAGTTCATTCAACCGAAACCAGGATGCCACGAAACGAACAGGCGAACCTAGAGCTGCGAGCCGAGTCGAAGAAGCGGATACTCGACGCAGCCAGGAGCGTCTTTGCGAGGAAGGGGAGCAGTGCGACCATGTCAGAAATTGCGACAGAGGCAGGCGTCAGTCAGGGGCTGGCCTACCGCTACTTCCCAAGCAAAGAGGCCATCCTCACGACCCTGGTTGAGGAAGACAGGTCCAGCGGTGACGGGCTCGCCGCACGAATCAGGCGGATTTCTGGGACTCCTGGCGAACGGCTCGCGCAGATCGTCTCTTTGCTCCTGAAGAGCAGGCGAGAAAGGCCCGAGTTCTACCAGTTCGTCTATCGGGTAGTTTCAGACGAGGAGATCGGGGCCGCCCTGAGAAGAGCCATTCGGGAGAACGGCGACATAATTCAGGGAGAGATCAAGCGACTTATCCGCGAAGGACAGGCCAGAGGCGAAATCGCGAAAGACGACCCCGACCAGCTCTTGGCCGCCCTCGAAGCACTTTTGGAAGGTCTGGCTCGCAGGAATCCTTCTTCAGATTCAGAAGGCTCCAAGGCCCACTTCCCGGACGACAGGATCGTTTTCCGGCTGCTAAAGCCAGATTCAAACGGTGCACGAGGCCATTGAAGCTGAAGGGGGTCACCTATGATGCAGGGAGCGTCTCCGAAGGGGGGTTCAGCTGGCGCCCCGACTTCGACCTGCCCACAGTTCGCCGCGAGCTCCAGATAATCAGAAACGACCTCAACTGCAACGCGGTCAGGATCACCGGCCGGGACCTTCGTCGCGTGGCCGCCAGCGCCCAAGCAGCCCTGGGACAGGGCCTGGAGGTCTGGCTGTCCCCTGCGCTCTGGGGCGAGGATCCGCATGAGACTCTTCAGTACACGGTGGAGGCCGCCAAGCTCGCGGAGACGCTTCGGAATGGTATGCGGGGCAAGGTCGTGTTCGTCATAGGCGGCGAGCTGACCCTGTTCATGCGAGGGATCATCGAAGGGAAGACCCTACGCTCGCGCATGTCAAATCCGAGGTTGTTCCCAATCATAAAGGGAGGCGAGCACAACAAGCCACTGAACGAGTATCTCGCAAAGGCCAACGCAGCGGTCCGTCAGGTCTTTCATGGGGAGGTGAGCTACGACTCCCTCGTCTGGGAGAAGGTCGACTGGAGCCTCTTCGACTATGTCGGTGTAGACCATTACCGAGCTGCGAAGATAGAGGACAGATATCTGGAGATGCTCAAGCCCTCGTTCTCATTCGGAAAGCCAGTGGTGGTCACCGAGTTCGGCTACACCACCACCCGCGGGGGGATGAACGAAGAGGGCCTACTGGGCTCGGCCGGCCTGGGGGGCAACAGCGCAATCGACGGATTCTCCTTGTTCCTCCACAACAGACTCCCAGTCTTCGGCCGACTGGTCCGGCCACACCTCAACGGCGACCACGTTCGCGACGAGGGGTGGCAAGCCCATAAGCTCGTCGAGACGTTACAGTTGCTGGACAACGCAGGGGTCGAAGGAGCCTTCGTGTCCACCTTCATCTTCCAAATCGAGCCGTTCAGCGAGGACCCACATTACGACCTCGACATGGTGAGCGCGAGCCTCGTGAAGTACTTCGAGGGAGGGAAGCGCGGCAAGACCTACCCGGACATGCGGTGGGAACCCAAGGAGTCTTTCAGGGCTGTCGCTGGATACTACGCCAATCACTAGGAGGACCATCGCTGCCGGTGCGGGAAGTGACGGAGCTGAGCTGAAGGCATCGCCCTTCGCACGTTGATTCTGGGACGGGGGTCGGGGGCGTCTGCATCCCCAAGACCTTCCTGTCACTTCACCCGTCGAGGAGCGGACCAATCGACATGTTGTTGATTCCTGTCGAACTTCGGCCTAGCAGGTTCTCAGGTCTCGGAGGGCGGAGTGTACACGAGTTCCAGTTTTATCCTATCAGGGTCTTCGAAGTAAACGGGATAGTAGCCTTTCGAGTATTCAGGGCGTTCCCTCGGACCACCGTAGAGAACTGAGGAGCCTTTTGGACGGAGAAACTTGTCATGGAATTCATCAACCATCTTCCTGGAGTCGGCGTGGAACGCAATATGGTTCAGACCCACTCGCCGCCTGTGGTATCCGTGGCGAACATGTTCTCCGAAGCTTCGAGTCACCCAAACACTGCAACTTCCGTTTCCCCAGCCGGCCCACGTCTTGTGACTAGCAATCTCCCTGTAACCCAGCCAGGCGAGGAGCGCTTCGTAAAACTTGGAAGAAATTTCAAAATTAGATACGTTGATTTCTATATGATAGACTTGGCCTTTCATCAAGGGCGCGTGCGAGAGGGCGGTTTGCCTCAAAGACGTTCTCTTGCCAGGCCGTCCAGCGGGCTAGGTTATCACCGCAGTCAGAGCTGCCCCCCAGATCGGCCAAGCCCCTGGCGGGATCAACCTGAACCTTGGGCTCGGGCTCGGGCCCAGTGGACGACCCGGTT
>JAKASI010000018.1 GCA_021828185.1 archaeon | reverse complement strand
ATTCCCGGCGGAGGCGCAATGAACCCTAAACACGGCGAAGGTCCGAGCCCACGCTTATGTCACGTCAGGAAAGCCGTGATTCCCAGGACCACGAAGATGGCAAGCTGCCCTGCCAGACCCCATCGAAGCAGCCGTATCCCTTCGTAACTCAGCTCTCCGCTGGCGTGGCTCCTGACGGCCATCCGATAGAGCACCCCGAACACAGACAGGAGGGCTCCGGCGAAGAGGAACGTAGCGACCAGGGCGTCTAGGTTCATTTCAATCTCCTAGTACACCGCCAGATGCGCCATGATCAGTATTATGACTATCTGGAACGCCGCCTGGCTGGCCGCGAGGCGAACATTCCTCATGGTGAGCTTAGAGATTAGCCCCGTATCCGGCTTCACCTTAGCGAGCTCAAGGAATATTCTGACTCCGTTGGGAAGAAACACGCCGAACCCCTGGGCCGTCAGGACGACCACAACTATCCCCGCGCCTATAATCCAGGGGTCGCCCAGGTTGAACTTGCCCAGACTTATTGCCAGATAGATGCCCGACACTATGGCGGTGGCTGCCAAGGAAGGGATGATGAAGAACGTCGTGGGGGTGAGCCTCTTCGAGACCTCCACCCTCGCCGGCACCTCCAGCGACCTAAGGATGCGTGACAGGACCAGGCCGGTGTACAGGTCGAACCCTGTCCAGGTCCCTCCGCAGATTACGTGCACATAGTCGAGGAGATATCCGCTCTTCGCGGCGAGGGCGGCCACCAAGGCGATGGGGGGTATGATTCCGATTGCGAAGCTCCACTGAAGCAACTTCTTGGTGAATGGCGGCAACGAAGCCCCGGCTTGCATCGGCCCAACCGCCTGTGCCAAGCGGCATCCAATTGTTATTCGTGTTGAAAAGCGCTTGGGTCGGGCCACGCGCTAACTGATGTCTGAGCTGCATTTTGTGGCTGCTTCCCGGCGGAGGCGCAACGGGCGCTCGCTCATCTATAATACAGCGACCTCCTAGAGCAGGAACCGCCGCGATGACACGGTCGGTCAGACGGTTCTACACTGGATCGGTGAAGAACGAATGGGCGAGGCTCCAATCTGATCCGTACCACAAACTGGAGTTTGACACAACCTTGGAGTTCCTCAGGAGGTATCTGCCGAACAGTGGGTTGATCTTGGACGCAGGGGGAGGGCCCGGAAGGTACACTATTCATCTGGCCAGGAGAGGCTACGACATGGTCCTCTCTGACTACACCCCTGCGAACCTGAGGTTCGCCGAAGCACAGATCAAGAAAGAGAGGCTCGGCGAGAAGGTCAAGGAGATAACCGAGGCCTCTATCGCGGACCTATCGAGGTTCCCGGACGGTTCCTTCGATGCCGTGCTCTGCCTTGGCGGCCCGCTGTCCCACATGGTCAGGAAGGAAGACAGGAGCGAAGCGCTATCCGAGCTGGCGAGGGTCGTGAAGAGGCGCTCGCCTGTCTTCGTGTCTGTGATGAGCCGGCTCGCCATGCTGGCTACGGAGCTGAGGTACTTCCCAGACGAAGTCACGCTCCCCACCTTCAAGAAGATACGCGACAGCGGGGACTACCTCGGCGGGCGCGGCTTCACTGCGACCCACTTCTTCCTCCCCCAGGAGCTGAGAGAAGAGGTCGAGAGAGTCGACGGCGTCGAGATACTGGAGATGGTGGGGCTCGAAGGGGTCGGCTCTGTCCACAAAGAAGAAGTGAACCAGCTGGCGAAGAACCCGCGAAGGTGGAAGGTCTGGCTCGAGACCCACTACAAGACGTGCACGCACCCTTCTGTCGTCGGGCTGAGCGAGCACATCCTCATAGTCTTCAGGAAGATAAGCTGACCGAGACGACGTCAGCCCTGCCAAGTCAGCCGGGTGGGATTCGCACACGATGCCGAGACAAGGAACCGTTCCCGCCTGTCAACCGCGGCCGGCGTGGCCAAAATACAGCCCTGGAATGCCGCGATACCTGGCTCCGATTCCTACCGCACCGTCATTGATACGGTGAAAGCCCGTACCGCTCCGGGAGTTCCTTCTCCACTGCCTGAGGCGCGGTCGAACCCTGATCCGTCGTGGCAGAAGCCGCGGCGGACTCCTTTGCCTTCCCGGGGGACCTGCGTTTCACAGCCTTCCTGGCCTTCGCCTTCTTCCTTGGCATGCCCCTATGGGTGGGCGGCGGCTCTAGTTATAGAAATCGGGCCGTCGGTCAGCCCACATAGACTGGCGTGCCGTCGTCCGCGGGGTATGGGTGGAGTTCCTCCCTCGTAAGCTGGGGGTTCGTCCTGATCTTGCCGCACTTCAGGCACTGGCACATCAGCACGACGCCGTTCCAAATCTGGACATAGTGCTCAGTCTTCAGCCTGCATCTTTCGCAGTTCAGCTTCAGTACCTGCTGGAGGAGCAACGCAACGCCCCGCCCTCATGGAAGTGGATCAGGGGGTCTCTCTTAAGGGCTCCCTGAGGTGCGGACCCCGGTCTAGCTTCTGCCGGCGGCAGCCATGGTAGGCAGAGACGCGACGTAAAGCGCATGCTGTTTCAGCCGTCCACCAAAAGTTCATAGCGAGTGTCCCGGGTCCTCTAACCACTTGGCCGACCCGAGGGTCTCAGAGCACGCGAAGATTATCGTGAACTACTCCTGCCGAGTGAAGCGGAACGACTTCGTGCTCATAACGGCCGCGCGGGAATCCCACGACCTCGTCGCCGCCCTTGCCTCCGAGCTTGGAAGGGTAGGAGCCCGCTTCGTAGTCGTGGACAGCGACCTGGAGTTCGACAGGGCGTACGCGCTCGCCGCCGACGAGGAGACCCTCTCCAGCATCGCCCCACAGGTGGTTGAGCTGGTCAGGACGGCGGACGTGTTTGTCCACGTCCTCGGCCACTCTAACGCACATGAGATGTCTGACGTCCCGCCAAGCAAGCTCCAGGTCTCAGCCAGGGCCGGCGCCGCCATGGGCGAGGCGATGGAAGGTAAGCGATGGAACATCACACTTCACCCCACCCGCGCCATGGCCCAGGAGGCGAAGATGCCATACGAGGCATACTGCGACTTCGTCTACTCGGCTATCCTACGCGACTGGCCGAAGTTCGAGACTGAGATGAGGGTCCTGTCGGAGCGCCTGGCAAAGGCGAGGGAGGTCAGGGTCGTCGGGAAGGACACGGACATCACGCTCTCTGTCAAAGGAAGGCGCCCCAAGGTCAGCGCGGGCGACCACAACATGCCCAGCGGGGAGGTGTTCGTATCGCCGGTGGACACCGAAGTCGAAGGTCATGTATACTTCGACCTACCCGTGGTCTACCAGGGCCACGAGATCAGAGGCGCGAGGCTGACTTTCAGGAACGGCGTGGCGGCGGAGTCCGGGGCGGAAGAAGGCGCAGACCTCCTGAAGGCGATGCTTGACGTTGACGAAGGGGCGCGAAGGCTGGGCGAGCTGGGGATAGGGATGAACCGGGGGATAGACAGGTTCACCAGGAACATCCTGTTCGACGAGAAGATGGGGGACACCGTTCACATGGCGGTGGGTCGGGCCTATCCAGAGACCGGGGGGACCAACAAGAGCGCCATCCACATCGATATGATCAAGAGCATGAAGGAGGACGGGGCCATCTATCTCGACGGCGTCCCTGCCTACGAGAAGGGCAAGTTCGTCTGGGAGTAGCGGCCTCCGGCGGAACTCGGTTCTAACGGAATACAGGGGGCAACGTGCCCAACCGGCGGATCCACTCGGCTCCGGCGGACCGAAGGAGTGAGTATACCTTGGCCAAGGCTGAGGCCGTCTATCGCCTTCTGGATTGGAAGCGCTCCGGGTGGCGCGAAGACGATCCCCATCCCCATTGTGAAGGCGAGGAGGTCCATGACGGAAACCGCCCGCCTTGCGGGTTCGGTCTCACCGAGGGCCCATCGGGTCTCCCGAGGACCCTGCGCCCAGCGAGCTCAGGGAGATGGCTGGCGACCGGGTCTTCGAGCTCGACCTTCCCACCGTCGACCAAGATCATGGTCACCACGGCCGTCACAGGCCTAGTCATCGACGATATCCTGAAGATACTGTCCCGCCTGACCGCGTCCCCTCCGTAAGACTGCAAGCCAAAGGCTGCGACGTGGGTCTCGCCTCAGTGGTTAGTCAGGGCCACGAGACCTGGAACCGCGTTCGGCCCAAGGCAAGGCAAGAGGGCTTCCTTCAGGGCAGTCGAGCCATCAGGGTTAGGCGTCATCCATCGAAATGGCGTGGCCGCTTCTGGTTATACACTGCCGGAGGACGACGCGTTGCAGGCGCGGTGTGGGCCCAGGCACGGCGAAAGTCGCACGGAACCTTATTGTAAACTGTGCAAAACCATCCAATGGCAATGAAGGCGAGCACCGCGTCCGCCCCGGACGGCAGGTCTGCCTCTCAGCAGATAGACGCCATGATCAAGAAGTCGGGCGACTGGCGGGGCGGGATGCTGAGGACTCTGCGCGCTCTGATCAGGAGGGCCGACCCAGAGGTGGTGGAAGAAGTGAAGTGGAAGAAGCCCAGCAATCCGATGGGGGTCCCCGTCTGGTCTCACGGCGGCATAGTCTGCATAGGAAACATCCTCAAGAACGCCGTGAGGCTGACTTTTCCGAAGGGCGCCGGGATGAGGGATCGGAAGAAGCTCTTCAACACGCGCCTGGACAGCAGGACGGTACGTGCGATAGACTTCCACGAAGGCGACGATGTGGACGGGGCAGCGCTGGGGGCGCTCGTCCTCGAAGCCGTGAAGCTGAACGTGATGTAAGCGCCCAGGAGAGGATCCCGACGGGAGCCGAGTCGTTCCCGGCGGAACCGGGGTGAACCCTTATACCAAACCTAGGCTGCTCGACCATGACCGCTCCCTGATCATCGACTTCCACAGTCACTTCTACCCCAAGGCCTACCTCGACGGGTTGAAGGACTCCCACGGCCACGCTGCCCTGGAGACCGGTCCGCAGGGGGAGGTCCTCCTGAAATACGCCGGGGACTACAACGTAGTGGTAGGCGGCCACGTCAACCTCGACGACCGGGTCGGGGCGATGGCGAAATGCGGGGTCGACATGCAGGTGATTACGCTTACTACCCCAGGGGTCGACCGCGAGGAGCCTGGCTTGGGCACCAGGCTCGCAAGGCTGACCAACGACGCTTACGGCGACATCATGGAGAAGCTCCCGGACAAGTTCGTCGCCCTCGCCACCCTCCCGATGCAGGACCCAGGAGCCGCAGCGGACGAGCTCCAGAGGGCCGTGAAAGACCGTGGCCTCCGCGGAGCCATGATCTTCTCGAACGTGGCGGGCTCGCCCATCGACAGTGGGCGGTTCACGCAGGTCTACGAGATGGCGGTCAAACTGGACGTCCCCATATTCATCCACCCGACCTCGCCCCTGAACACGGTGGGGATGGAAGACTACCGCCTGGTCCCCATCATGGGGTTCGGGGTCGACACCAGCCTCGCCATCCTGAGGCTCGTCTTCAGCGGGGTACTGGAGCGGCTGCCGGAGCTCAAGCTGGTGGCGACCCACACCGGCGGCGTCTTCCCCTACCTGCGTGGGAGGATAGAGGCGGCCTACAACGCGTACCCCGAAACCAAGGCGCGCATTTCCAGGCCCCCTTCGGCGTATTTCAAGCGGATATGGCTCGACACCGTCTGCTACGACTCCGACGTGCTCAGGTCGTCGCTGGCATTCTGGGGGCCGGAGAAGATGGTAATGGGGAGCGACTATCCGCACCAGATCGGTGACATGGAGAAGTGCGTCCAACGGGTGAAGGGGCTGCAGATCGGCGAGGATGGGGAAGCCGACATTCTGGGTGGCAACGCCGCTAGGCTCCTAAAGATCGGCTGAGCCTGTCCCGGCCCACTCCAGAGTGTACAATGCAGTGCCGTCGAGGCTTGTGCGAGCCAAGATTAGACCCTCGGCAGAGGGACTTCGCGCTCGAGGGACCCGAGTCCGCCAGGTGGAGTATCGCGGAGGACGCGAAGGCAAAGCGCTGATTAATCCCAGGCTGCTGGCACGGGCGAGGGACAGGACTCGAAGATAACCTACACGCCGTTCAGCGAGCTCGTAATTCACGAGATCATCGAGCAGCCCAACCCCGGCGTCTTCTTCGAAGAGATGGTCAGGCTCGCCCTCGGTTCGCACCAGCAGGTGGAGCCGAGCATCAACTGGGTGGACGGCATCGCATTCTTCATCGTACCCATGCAGCCCACCGAGGAGGTCGTCAGAGAGAACCTCGCGGGGCGGGTCCACTACAACAGCGTCCTCTTCACAAGGACTGCCTACAGGTCCCAGGTGCCAGTAAAGATTGGAAACCAGGACTTCACCGTCAGGCTCCGCAATGCCGAGGACAACCCCACCCTGGTGGCCCTCGCAAAGTACCTCAAAGGCTCCAAGCCCTAGTCCAAGCTCCTGGTCGTGACCTCAGGGGCGGCGAACGCTTCGAAGGCTTCACCTACCGCGGAGGCGCAACGAGCACCCTGTCATGGGTGGGTCCGTTGAAGCTTTTCCTGACACCCTAGGGAGCGCTGCGACACAATTTAGGGCCCCGTCCCCAGTGCGGGGGCGTTGTCTCGGTTCTGGGACCAGCTGTGGAAGAGGGAGGAAGAGTACTTCGGCTCGGGGAAGGCAGAGTTCACGCACGGGGCGTCGTTCGTCTCCGTCTCCTCGATAGCCGAGCAATATTACTGCGAATACAAGCTGGAGAACGAGTTCGCCCTGGGGAAGGTCCCCACCGAGGCGAAGGAGTCGGGCACGGCCCTCCATGAAGAGCTGATGCCCACAGAACGCATTTCCAGGGAGGAGTTCGCCGACCTCGTGGGAGGAAAAGAGCCGTCCCTGGCGGTGTTGGGAGTATGGGGGCCCTCGAGCGGGCTGAAGCTCGTCGGGACCCCCGACCACATCATCTGGTCCGAGGGGAGGCCTATCTGGGTGGTGGAGCTGAAAACGACGAAGGGGGACCCGGCGCCCCTTTGGGAGGACCAGGAGAACCAGGTCAGGATCTACGGCCTCCTCCTCGAAAAGATGGGTTTCGATTGCTCCAAGATGCAGCTGGCTGTGGTGAGGCTGAAGTCAGGAGAACTAAGCGACGACGAGAAGAAGGATTGGATTCAGAGGGTCTCCGGCGCACTGCTCGAAGGGAAGACCAAATGGCTGGAGGTGAGGTACCCGGGCAAGATGAAGGTACACCTGCTCCGGCACGAGCCCTCGAAGGCCGAGGGAGCAATCGCCTCAAAGGCGGGGTACTGGTTGGGGACCCGCGAGCCGGTGCCGAGTTTGAGCGTCGGCAAGTGCAGAGCTTGCGAGTTCGGCCCCTCGTGTCCCAAGAGCCTGTCCAAGCCCAAGTGACTTGCGACCGCCTTTGAGCCTCGGCCTGGGCAGGCAGACGACGCGGTCCAGCCGTCAACTATCTTCAAGTAGGCCCAGGTGGCAAAACCACGCCGAAATTGTCCCGGGACGTAAACCACCGCTGGGTGCTTGCGAATCGGCCCCAGGGTAACGTCGGCCCAGAGAACTTCAGGTGGACCGAGTCCCCGGTGCCCTCCCCGGCAGAGGGGCAGGTCCTCGTCAGAAACCTCTGGCTCTCTCTCGACCCAACACAGATACTCTTCACATACAAGGAGTCGGGGGAGAACACTATCCCCATGGGCGGGGTCATGCGGTGCATCGCCTCGGGCGAAGTGGTGGAGTCGCGGCTCCCCGGGTTCGCCCCTGGCGACGTGGTGCAGGGGTGGTTCGGGTGGGAAGACTACACTGTCATCGGCGGCACCCCTCAGCTTACGCCGGGTCTCTTTCCGCTGACGAAGGTCCCGCCTGGCGTCCCACCCGATTTGGCGGTCGGGACTCTTGGAATCACAGGCATTGCGGCCTATCTGGGGACGATGGATGTCGCGAAGCCGCGCCCACGAGAGACGTTCGTGGTGTCGAGCGCCGCCGGAGGGGTGGGCTCGGTCGCCGGGCAGATAGCCAAGATACATGGCTCCCGGGTGATAGGTATCACTGGGGGGAAGGAGCGGTGCGAGCGCGTGGTCAGGGAGCTCGGCTTCGACGGAGCCATCGACAGGCGCACGGAAGATATCGGCTCAGGGGTCGACCGGCTCTGCCCGGACGGTGTAGACGTCTTCTTCGACAACAACGCCCTCCCTGCGATGATGAGCGCCGTGCTCGCACGCATGCGGGCCATGGGGAGGGTGGTCCTCTGCGGCGCGACGCAGTACTATATCGGGGAGCAGGCCACCGGAGGGTTGGACTACGTCTCCCTGATCATGAAGAGGGTCCGGATGGAGGGAGTATACGCGAACGACTGCGGCGACCGGTTTCCAGAGGCCAGGAAAGCGCTCGGAGGTTGGATAAGGGAAGGGAAGCTCAAGCCTGTCCAGGACGTCGCGGTGGGGCTTGAGAACGCGCCTGACGCACTGCGCCGAGTGTTCGAAGGCGCCAACTTCGGCAAGCAGATGCTGAAGCTCTGATGCAGGGGGTCAGGGTACGCCGGACAGGCGCTAGGGGCCCCCCCGGTACCAACAGTCCGACACCCTGACGCGTCTACCTGGGGCTATCTCCGCCTCTCAGTCACTTCCTCGTGCTCGATCACTATGACGGAGCCGAGGACGAGCCTCTGGTCGACAGAGCCGGATACCGAGATGTTGAACGAGTCGCGCACTGAGACCCACTTCTTGTGGACCTGGGCGACGTCAACCCCCTTGATCTGGATCCTGTAGTCATGCTCGACGAAGTTCCCGTAGATTCTGGCGAACTGGTCCCCGCCCACTTCGAGCCAGTACTCGCTCCCCACCAGTTTGACGATCTTCTTCTTGATCGCAGCCAGGAGGTTTCCGGCGGAGTCGTACATCCCGAACTCCCTGCGCAGGGAGATCAGCTTGCCTTCGACATGCATCACCTGCGCGCCGTTCGCGTCCTGGACGGCGAACCTGGCTGGGAACTGGAAGAAGTTTCCCTCGGCCTCACCCAGCGGGGTCCCCGAGGTGGTCTGGATGTCGTAGTGCTCACGCACCGAAAGGATCTTCTTGTTCAGTACCAGGTCCTTGGTGGAGAGAAGGAGCGTCTCCCCGAGGGTGGCGTGGGGCGCCTGAGGCTCGGGCAGAGGCGTGCTCGCAGCGAGGGCAACCGCCACCGGTTTCCCGCATGAGCTGCAAAAGCCGGCGTCGTCCGGCAATGACGCACCGCAGTAGCTGCAGAACCGCATCTGACGTCATCCGCAGGGAACTCTGTGCGATATAAGCGCGGACCACATCAGGAGCTGTCCGTGGCCAAATGGCCCGCGTCGCTCTGTGGGTTTAGGGCACTGCCGCGCCAAGGCCAACCGCGTTGAATGAACTTGTCCAAGCTTCACGGCCTGTCTTGTCCAGAGAGGTGCCGTTTGATCTTCGAATCGATGACCGACTTGGGGACCGCGCCCACTATCCTGTCCACGGTGTGTCCGCGGCTGAAGAGCATTATCGTGGGGATGCTCCTGATTCGAAATGACGACGCCACCCATTTCTCCTTGTCAACGTTGACCTTGCCGAACGCGACCTTCCCGGCGTAGCTCTTCGAAAACTGCTCCACAATAGGCGAGATGACCTTGCAGGGGCCGCACCATGGAGCCCAGAAGTCGACGACGGTCAGAGGATACTGCTTGATTGTTCTGGTGAAATTCGTGTTGCCGAGCGACATGACCCCCAACGGGATGGCAGGTACATCCGGCGCAGCACTCTCGTCGGTGTCCTCCTGGACGGGTTCGGCGCCCCTTCCCATTATCTTGTCCCGAATGCTCCCAAACACGGATTCCACCTGCGTCGTCGGCGGCAGTCGCATCAGGCAAAAGGGTTCTACCGGCAGCCGCCGGGGCAGCCGCACAGGAAATGCGACCACGACCCGAGGCGTCGGCCAAAGTGGACTTCCGTCCCCGAGCCATCGGTGCGCGGTTTTATCTCGGCCTTCGCGTCTGGGAGGCGGGAGATTCCTTGTCATCGGGCCACGCTTCCATCCAGTACAGGGAGCTGCAGAGGGCGGATTTGCCATCGTTCCACAGTGTCCTGCTGCAAGGGCTTGGGCGGTTGGAGCGTTCGACAGGCCTCGACCAGCTAGCTGTCTCCCAGTCCAAGTCCCTGAGCCGCACGGGTGTCTGGACCGTGTTTACGATCCTGCGTGCTCTGGGGCGGGCGCCAATCAGAATCTACGTCGGGGCGGAAGGGCATCGGGTGGTCGGGACCGCGTCAGAGGTCCTCCTTCCGAATTCAGGCTACGTCCTGGGGGTGGCTACGGACGCTCCCATGCGTGGCCACGGCGTGGCCACGACTCTCCTTGAGCGGACACACCTCTACGCCCGTCAGCAGGGGAAACGGTGGACGGCTCTCGACGTTGAGGCAGACAACGAGACTGCCATCCGCGTCTACAGACGGCTCGACTACGAGGAGGCGGCCAGGTTCGGGTGGTACGTCGGCCCGATACCCCCAGTCGGCCTCGTCCACGATGGCGGGGCCGTTCTCGCTGGACGGTCTCAGGCTCGCGAAGTTTCAGAATGGGTCGGCGCCCTGCTTCCTCCACTCGTCAGAGATTCGATCCCCCCGGGCGGGCGTATGCTTTCACACCTCGAACTGGTGGTCAGATTCCCAGGGGCGCCCACCGCGACTTGGACGCTGGGCGCCCTCGACCAGACGAAGGCTGTCGTGAGGGCGACGTATGCGGAGATGGTCAAGACTGGGTATGTGATCCCGTTCACCGCCCCGCCGTCTGCCGGAGGAGACACCATCGCGTCTGCCCTGGCACCTGCCGTCGAATGGATTAGGTCCTTGGGCGGAACAAGAATCGTCGTTGTAGCGCCTGAATCGGGTGACCAGTGGGGCGCCGTCTTATCGGGACTCGGCCTGACCAAGGAGGTCTCGACCCTTCTGATGGTCAGGCCCTCGGACGCCGCAGAATCACGGAATTAGGTTCCCGAGGCCGTCCGGCAGGAGGTACTTTCGCAAGATTCCGACAAACGCCATAAATCCTGTGACCGGCAAAAGGGCATGCGTCATGGCGGCGAAAGGATCGAGAAGCGGCTGGGAGATAGAGGACCTGGCGGCAGAAGGGCCGTTCCCCGAGTTCCGGGAGAAGCTGTCCCTCTTCGGGCAGTTCGTGGGGGACTGGGACATCCTGGAGACACGCTACCCGAAGGCCGACGGATCCGAAACCCGGGCGAGGGGCGAAATCCATGTCAGGTGGATCCTCGAGGGGAGAGGCGTCCAGGACACCTTCTCGACGATTGAAGAGGAGACCGGTAAGGTTGTCCCCGCAGGTACGACAATCAGGTTCTATGACCCGGGGCTCGACGCTTGGCACTGCGTCTGGATATCTCCCCAACAGCGGGTCGTCCAGCTTTTCATCGCCAAGGGGGTCGGAAAAGAAATCGTCCTCGAAGGCAGGACCCCAGACGGCAAAAGCCCCGAGAAATGGACTTTCTCGGACATCACCTCTGACGAATTCAGGTGGCGGTCGGAAGAGTCGCACGACGGCGGCAAGACTTGGGTGCTTACCGAAGAGATGAAAGTCCGGAGGAGGTTGTGCGGCCCAGCCGGGTCTTCGCAGAGCAGATAACGCCCTTGGCCACACCTCTGGCTAAGGAGTTTCAGAACGCGGTCCGCAGGCGCCGCACGGTCCGCCATTTCACCTCCGACCCCGTCCCGAGAGGGACCATCGACGCCATCCTCGTGTCTGGTCCTCTTTCTTACGTTAGCGCCTTCACAAGAATGTTACATCTACCGACGCCAGGAGAAGCGGCCGCCCTCGCTTAAATCCCGCCGACACGCCTGGTCACCGAGGCAGACTTTGAGAAGGAAGAAGCGGAGCTCCCGCAGGGCTGCCCTCTACGTCGCGACCATCATCGGCGTCGCTGTCCTCGTCGCTGCCGGCTGGTCGTATTCCCGGGGCGGAGACCAGAAGCCGGTCATCCTCTACGTGAACCAAGGAAACGGGCGGGTCGGCGAGTCCAACTTCGGCCAGATGCTGAGCTTCGCGACAGCCCACGGTTTCAACACGGTCTTCTTCCAGGTCTACAGGCAGGGGAACCTTCTGTTCAACGGGAGCGAGCTGTCGTTCTTCGTGACCTCCGCCCACTCAGACCAGCTGAAGATCTTCTTCGCCCTTTACATTACCAATTCCTCGCAGCCTATCCCCCCAGCGATCTTCGGTCTGGGCGAAGACGGAGTCAGCCTCGACATGTCGGCCCTGAGCCTGCCGGCCCAGGAGAGCCTGCTTGGAGACCTGGGCTCGTGCAGATGTCAGACCGCGGTGACCACCACGGACATGCTGTCGCCTCTGAGACCCGACCTGCTGATACTGGAGACTTACTTCCCAAGCCAGCAGCAGTACATCAAAACAGGCGTCATCGGCTCGGTCGGAGCCTTCGCGGTTTCAAATCGGCCTGAATACCAGCAGGAGTTCCAGTATGCACTGGGCAACAGCGACGGTGTCATGGTGTTCGACTACGCCGGCCTACTCAAGAGCGGATATTGAACGGTCGGCAGTTCCCTGCGGTGGCTGGGGCTGGACGCGAGTCACTAGCTCGCCGAATCAGGTCGGACCTCCGCCGGCCACGTACCTCAAGAGCGTCTTCCCCACGCATGGCCGGATTTGATGTGTGGGTGGATACGGCTATGCATCTCCTCGCAGAACCATGCAAAGCGCCCTTTGAGCGGTAAGCTGGAACGTTGGGCGGGACTTATAGTCCAAGGGAGCATGGCCACACACGAGTCACATGGGTTGGCTGGAATGAAGGCGCGAAGTCAGGCCTCGGTCGTCCTCTGCGATTTCGACGGGACAATCACCGACGTGGATACGGGGGAGCTAGTCCTGTCGAGGTTCGCAGACGGAGACTGGAGACGCTACCACGAAGAGTACCTCCGTGGCGCATTTTCTTTCGAGGAGTGTCTGCGCCGCCAGTACGCCCTCATGAGGCGCGTCACGAAAGCTTCGATCCTGAGTCTTGTCGATGAACACGTGCAGGTCAGGGCAGGCTTTGAAGAGCTCTTGGCCGCAGCCGAACCCATCGGGACCCCCGTGGCCGTGGCCAGCTACGGCCTCGACTTCTGCATCGACCACGTCCTGGGCAGGGTTCGGAACGCCGAAGACATCCAGGTCTACTCGCCGAGGACGACGGTGGGAGAGGATGGCGTGCGACTCACTTTCCCACGGCGAAGGACGAAGGAATCGACCAACCTCAAGGACGACGTAGTTCGACGGTACAAGCAGAGAGGCTACGAGGTCATCTTCGTCGGGGACGGGGCCTCCGATTTTCCCGCCGTCATGGCCGCGGACGCTAGGTATGCCATAGAAGGCTCAGAGCTCGCCAAGATGTGCCAGAGAAACGGAGTAGAGTGCGCCGCGGTCGCCGACTTCTGGCCTGTCGCCGAAGGCTTGGGATGAGAAGCACCGCCGCGGGCTCGCCTTTCAGGCCAAACCGTCCGAAGGACTCGCTCAGAATCCTTATCACCGATGGCCCGCTGCACGACGTTCGAGCATGAGCCAGTCAGAGATGATACTCGCACAGGAGCAGGGTGCTACCATGAGGGCCGGTGGAGCGTCCAAGGAAGTAGAAGCCGAGTTCGGAGTGGGCACGAGAGAGGGCACCCTGGTCCTCACCAACCAGCGGTTGATCTTCGTCTGCACCAACGACGTAGGGGAAGACCTCCCCGTCGGCTTCTTCGGAGATCACCTTCTTCTCTACTCACAGGTAGAGGACCTCGGCTCGATTCCGAAGCAGGCCCCAAACGTGTTCATCCCCCTGGCGGCTGCATCTGTGAAGGGGCACAAGGGGGACTTCGGGAGACCGAGCCTCGAGGTCACCTGGAAAGACCAGAGCGGGCCCCACGGCATGGTCTTCACTGAAACCTTGACGGGCCGTAGAAAGCGGAACTTGGACGAATGGGCGCCCGTCATTGACAGAATCAAGGAGGGGACACAGGTCTTCACCGCGCTGCCGGCTGCTCCGCCGACCGAGAGTCTGGAGGGGAGGGTGCTGCACACCATGGCAGACATGCAGGAAAAGGGGGTGCTCGAGATAGAAGAAGACGTAGAGGGCGAGTACGGCGTCGACCTCGATCCAGACCAGGTCCAGGCAGCCTGTGACCTGCTATCCTCAAAGCATCTTCTGCGACGTTCTCCGGCTTCAGGTGGAGACGTCTTCTACAGGCGAATATCTCCTCTCGGCGACGACTTCTCCAGTTAAAACGTAGGGACCCTTTCACGTCGACTAGCCCCTCGGACGCCAACATGAGGTGGAGATATCTACTTCTTGCCCATGTGGACGAAGGATGGCCACGCCCGGAGGTGTTCCGGTGGCCGACGACCTCATTCATGCCAGCGGAGTGTGGTATGCCAGGCTCACCGGCTCGGAGAGGAACGGGCGAGTAGCCGACGCCGTACTGTCTGCCATGCTCGTCCTGGTCGGCTCCATCGTGCTGATAGCTGTCTCGGGCGCCACCCCATACAACCTCACCGGCTACTTCCTGGAAAACGGCTCGACAGTCTACTTCGAGGCCGTCGGCCTGGTCAGCATTCTCGCGGGGATTCTGTACTACACCCTGGCGAGGCGCCGCCTCTCGCGCTACGCCGACCTGAGCCAGATGATAGAGCGCGCGAAGGCTGAAGGGGAGCGGGGCATGTGGCTGCCCTGGCGCTGGCGAGCACGATGGTGTCCCTCCTGCCAAGGATGAAGCAGGAGAAACACGACGAAGCCCTGATCTACGGCGCCCTGTCGTTCATCCTCACGGGCTTTCTCTTCCCCTGGAACTTCCTCATCGCGGTGATGGTCTGGATCTACTTCAGATACGAGGCGACCACCAATTACAACGTCGAGATCACGAGATTCGACGGCTGGAAGCTCAGGCTGCGGGCCCAGTAAGCTGGCCGGCAGAGCGCACCAGAGGTGACGGAGAGGCAAGTCTCATGCCGCCATAGCCAGGACCCTCTGCTCAGCCCGGCGGCGTCTCCGGGGCCCGCTCGTCCCTGACTACCTTGACCGTCGGCACGGTCATGACCCCTCTGACCTTGGTAGAGACCCCCTTCGGGTCGCGTATGCGCCTCAGGTTCAGCTGCTGCCCTCCCTGGGACCTCACTTCGAGGCTCCCATAGTTCAGCATCCTCCCTACAATCCCCTGCTCGACTTCGAGCTCGGAGAAGGCCGACGGCGAGACGACAAGCGAACGCTTCCCGACTATCCCTTGGTCAACCTCGACAGAATTCTGGCGGATCACGTACCTGTTGGAAGCCCGCATGACGAGCAGGTCGGCGACCGACACAAGCCATGCCGCTGCCAGGACTCCCGCTATCATGACGTAGAGAGGGACCCCAAGCAGCGACAGCGACAGGGCACCCAAGACAGACATCCCCCCGAACACGATGATGCCGACCACGAGCACCTCGACTGTCCTGGCCACAATCGAGGGTCCGATCCACGGCCTGCCGCTCCAGATTACATCCTTGTCCTCTTCCACGATGGCCGCAAAACCGTCGTGGCGGATATATCAATCAAGTGTTTCGCATGCTGGCCATCCTTCCGCCTGCTCCCGTGACCGCAGGCTCGAGCGGGTCGGGCCTCAGGAGGCTTTGGGTGGAGCCTGAGACAGCTTCAGGGGGGCTGCACCTTCCGGTCTTCACGGGGGGCGGGCTTGGGCAGCAGCGCGGCTCCCAAAGCGGAAACCACGGCCAGCCCGGCCATCAGTTCGAAGGCATAGCCGAGGTGGCTGTACTGGTCGAGGGCGATGGCGTAGACGAGTATGGGCCCGACGGCGTTCCCGCCGGTCGCCCCAAGCCCCCACACGATGGAATTGCCCAGGGCCGAGGCCTGCTGCGAGTAGTCTGACGCCAGCGACATCAACAGGGGGAAGCCTGTGTAGGCGAAGAAACCGTAGAGTGAGAGGAGGGCAATGCTAACGACGCCACTCGTGTTCACATACCCGCCGATGGCGAGGGCCGCCCCGACCGCCGAGATAGCAAGTATCAGCCTGTGGTCGACCTTGTCCGTCAGCATTCCGAAGAAAGGCTGTCCTACAATCGCAGAGGCGTAGAACGCGGTCAAGGATAGACCGAGGATGGAGCTCACCCCGAGACCTCGCTGGGTGGTCAGGAAGATGGGGGCATACGCTGCAACCCCGAACAGGGCCACAGACCTCAGGAACGAGACGCCCAGGAGCATCACCATGGGCCTTGTGAGGGCGCTCTTGACCGACGGACCAGGCGCCCCGCGCTTCCGCTTCGCTCCCTCGATCCTTCCCAGGCCAGCCCAGATGAGCAGCGAAGCTCCCAGGCCCACCAGGCCGAAGAACCCGAGCGAACCAGGCGGAGTCAGAGCTGCGGCAGCTACGAAGAACAGCGATGGGTACAGGGCTCTTCCTAGGCTCCCCATGGCCCCGTTGATGCCCAGCGCCCGCCCGCTGGCTCCACCCTCGAATGACGCCTGCAGGACGCTCCCTCCTAGGGGATGATAGAACGAGCTTCCGACGCCCATAGTAAGGTCGCAGAGGAGGCTGTAGGAGAAGAGCTGCGTGCCAGCCGAGTAGGATATGGCGGCATAGAACCCGATCAGCCCTAGGCCGAGGCACCCGATGCCCACCGCCATTAGCCCCCCAGGGGCGCCCGTCCTGTCGGCCCACCGTCCGACGAAGACGCTGGCCACCATCGAGCTGAAGTAGAAGAGGAACAGGAGGACCGCAACTTCGAGGGGTGTGGCCCCTTTCAGCGCGGCGAGCAGGTCTACGACCAACGGGAGGAAGAAGACCGACCCATCGTTGACGAAGTGGCCCACAGAAGTGAAGCCGAGCGCCCTAGCCCTGCCGTGTTTCACCCTTGCAGGGACGGCCTCGGCGGGTTGCACACTTCGCGGTCTGGGGAGGGCTTCTTACGGGTTGGCCGGCGTTCCGGTCACTTTGTGCCGACACGAGGAAACTTCTTTGACGGCGCGAGAGAGGCGAAGGCTCGAGAAGCGTCCGCTTTGCGACAACCATCGGAAGCCGCCCAGAAGGTGAAATGGGAGCAGGTCACGGCTTTCAGGCTGTCAAAGCAGCGCCTGACCAAGAGATTGTCGGCAGGCGCGCTTACCTCGGTCCCTTCTGACATCGGAGGGGCCCAGGCTCAGCTGCTTTCCGCTGCCCAGATCTCGATTTGGGCCCGGGTCAGTGGAATCGCGCTTTCGGACTTTGATGCCGCGATCTGGAAGGAACGCACCCTCTCCAAGGCTTGGTGCATGCGGAGAACCATGTTCATTGTTCCGTCAGACGACCTCGCCCTCTTCGTCAGGGGGAGCGCACTGCGCGCCGAGCGCGAGATACGGTGGGTGCTGGGCAGGGGAGTGCCGGCCGCGAAGCTCGAAGAGCTGGTGGGCTCGGTCCTAGAGGCCCTCGACGAGCCGACCACGCAGGCCGCGCTGGCCGTCAAAGTGTCGAGGGCGATGGGCTACAAGGTGAGATACAAGAGCGGGGGCGTCGGCTGGGGGAACGAGAAGAAGGTCCCGTGGGTGGACTTCGGCCCTCTTTCCCTCCCGGCGAACTACCTCCTCCATCTGGCCGGAGCCAGGGGCGTCTACTGCTCCGGGCCGAACATAGGCGGCGAGTCGACGTTCGTCAGGGCCGACAGGTGGGTCCCGCGCTGGAAGGACATGCCGCAGCGGCGGGCGGAGAAGGGGCTGTTGCTGAGGTATCTCAGGGCCCACGGACCATCCACTGTCTACGACTTCGCCGTCTGGACAGGGATGACGGCGGCGGACGCAAAGAGGGTCTGGGCTCTGGGTGAAGGGGAAACGGCGAGGGTTGACGTCGAGGGGTGGAGCGCCTCGGTGCTCCAGGAGGACCTCCCTGAACTGGTCGCCGCCAGCCTGGACGGGCACACGGTGCGGCTCCTTCCATTCTTCGATTCGTTTCTGCTGGGGCACAAATCTCACCGAAACATCGTCGGGCCTGCTGAGCACGGGCGCGTCTATAGGCCAGCGGGGTGGGTCTCACCGGTCCTCCTGGTTGACGGTCGGGCCGCTGGGACCTGGTCTCACGTCAGGAGGAACAAGACGCTGGAGGTCGACATCACGGCGTTTCAGGAGCTCCCACAGTCAATCGCATCAGCATCGCGCGAGGAAGCCGATGGGCTGGGCCGGTTCCTAGGATATTCCGACGTCAAAGTTCGAGTGGCCTGATGTTCAGCTGGGTCTCGGGTCGAAGGAGATCAACGGGCTCTGATCGTTCAGCAATCCAAGTTCAGTCCGGGTCGGTTATAAGGGCCGGGCGGACCATTCCGCGCGCTCAAAGCTAGATGAACACAGACGCGAGGGGCGAGGTGGGACTTCAGAAGCTGAACCTTCACGCTCCCATCGACTGGGAAAAGACGATCTCAAGGGAAGAGCTAACCCGCCTGATCGGCGCTGGGGACCAGACCGGCATTCACGTCGTGATCGGGGACATACGGGGGTCGACACATCTGATGAGGGAAGCGATTTCATCAAGAGCGTACGCAACCATCACCACATCGTTCACTGAGAAGATGCGGCGCCTGGCCCTGGAGAACCATGCCTGGTTTGACAAGTTCACAGGAGACGGCTTTGTAGTCTACTGGATCTATGGGTCCAACCATTCTAGGTTCCTCAACGAGGTTCTGACCTTCTGCAGGCGCGCCCACGAAGCGTTCGAGGGGGAAATCTTCCCTGAGCACAGGAAGAACGCCAGGAACCTCCCCGCCCACGTCGGGCTGGCTCTTGGCGTCGACTCCGGGCGCTGCGCGTTAGAGGAGATTGCGGGTGACTTCACTGTGATAGGCCACGCCGTGGTGGGCGCCACCAGGATGGCAGAGGCCGCAGCCAAGGGAGAGACCCTCTGCAACATCAGGATGGGTCAGATACTCTCATCGGAGCCCTCGCTGCGAGGGGCGGTCGAGCTCCATGAGACGATCGCCAGGACCAAGGAGTACCCGGAGCACGGCCAAGAGGCATATCGCATATCCTTCAGGTAGCCCATCCGGGAGAGGCAACGCATATCTACTGTTTCAAGACCGCCCTAACACGACTTTACCAGTGAGAGTTCTGCATGGGAGAAGAGAGTGAAATAGATGCGAGGAAGGAGGCGCTGAAGAAGAGCCTCCTTTTCAAGGGTCCCACCGTCGTCGCCGCACTGGTCTGCTGGGTGGCGTTCGCGTTCTCCGACGCGACCGGGGTCGCCTTGGTGCTCGCCCCGAAGGACCTGTCGGGTACGTTCCTCGTGGGCGCCGGCGGGAGCCTGCCCTCTCAGGGAATCCTGGATGCGATGGGAGTGATGATGGTGATACTGGGGCTGCTTTA
>JAKASI010000017.1 GCA_021828185.1 archaeon | reverse complement strand
ATTCTAAGTGGGCCGGAAGGGATTCGAACCCTTGGCCTCCCGATTATCAGTCGGGTGCTCTAGCCAAGTTGCTCCCCAGGGGGACTGAGCTACCAGCCCAACGCCCGGGGCGACTTGCATCCTCTTTAAGGGTGAAAGCCTTCGAAGGCGAGTTCTCCGTCTTACGTTTAAAACGACCGTGCAGGGCGTTCAGCTGAGTGGGCCGGTAGTTCAGCGGTACGAACGCCCGCCTTGCACGCGGGAGAACCCGAATGGGTCCCAAGGTCGGGGGTTCAATTCCCCCCCGGTCCACTTATGATACTCTCAAATCATATATGGAACCCGGTGGGGCCGACATGTCATGACCCAAGAAGAAAAGACGGTCGAGATGGTCATGTCGAAGAAGGTCATGGCGATAGAGCCGAACACCAGCGCCATGGAGTGCGCGAAGGCGATGTCCAAGAGGGGGGTCAGCTGCGCCGTGATAACTCAGGGCGATTCTGCTGTGGGCATCGTTACTGAGAGAGACTTGGTCTCCAAGGTCCTAGCAGAATCAATAGATGCAAAGAACGTGCAGGTAAGGGACATCATGTCGACGCCGCTGATCACCGTCCCTCCTGACGCACCGCTTACCGGGGCGAGTGAGCTCATGGCTAGGTACCGCATACGGCGGCTCGTGGTCGTCGACGAAGACGGAGCCCTGGTCGGCCTCATCACCACTGGAGACATCGCCCGGTCCCTCGCCGAGAAGCAGGGGTACCGGGAAGCCACGCTGAACGCGATGGCAAGATATACCGAAGGCGGGCTGGAGAACGGACCCTACCAGTAGGGCTAGTCCACCCGGAGCTTTACCCCGCCGTCGGTGTTGGGCCTCAGGGGCACTGTCACCTCAAGGATTCCATTGTTGTAGGTTGATTTCGCTCCCTTCGGATCGACTGCACCAGGGAGCTCGAGTTCCTTGTGGTACCCCCTGTCTCCGCTGTCAACGGAGATGACCATGGTCCGCTCGTCGACCGTGACGTTGATGTCCTCCTTCCTTACCCCGGGCATCTCGGCGATCACCCTGACTTCCTTCCCTGAGCTGACCACGTCCACCAGCGGCTCCCGCTTGTCCTGAATCGCCTTCCAAGGCTTGCCTGCTCCGCTCTTGACGTTCCCAAACTCTCTCACGACGGGCTTGCCATCTGGCCCAACGGTGACAGAGTATCCGTAGACTATCGGCCCAATCTCCTTCTTCGTGCTCCCGTCAGGCGACCTCGATTCCCTCACGAGGCTCTTTGGGAGCTCCTTCTCGAGGTCTTTGAACTGCTCCGAGAAGGCCCTTTCCATCTCTTTCATCATTTCGTCTATGTCGGGGAAGCCCCAGGGGCCGAACGGCGACCCCCGTCTCCTTCGGGACCGCCATTCATCGTTGCCTTCGTCATCCAAGTCCGTCATCGCGTCTGGGAAGAATTCACTCCGTGAATTTATGTTTTCGTCTCATAGGCCGCAGCGATCCCCAGAAAATCCGGGAAAGGCTTTTACACACGGAAGCGTGGTCGGATTTTGTTGCCCGCATCAGTATACGCGAAGATGACGTTCCTTTTCTTCGTGCTGACGGGGCTTCTGATGGTCATAGGCTACGTCGTCGGGTGGTACTTCTTCGGTGACCCCGTCATCTTCGTGGGCCTCGCCCTCGTACTTGCGGCTGTCATGAACTTTGTGTCATACTACTACAGTGACTCGATAGTGATGAAGATGAGCAAGGCCAAGATAATCCAGGAGACCCAGAGCCCTACGCTCTTCAGGGCGGTTCGCAACGTGGCCCAGAAGGCGAATATCCCGATGCCAAAAGTGGGCATCGTAGACTCTCCCCAGCCCAACGCCTTCGCGACAGGGAGGGGGCCCAACAAGGCGGTGGTCTGCGCCACAACGAGCATCCTGCAGACCCTGACCCCGGACGAGCTTGAAGCGGTGATCGGCCACGAAATTGGGCATGTCGTCCACAGAGACGTATTGATGTCAAGCGTGGCGGCAACCCTCGCTGGCGCCATCTCCTACATCGGCCAGATTGCGATGTTCTCAATGTGGTTTGGAGGAGGCAACAGGAGCAGGAACGGAGGTTCCCCGCTGCTAATCCTTGCAGTCATCCTGGTGCCGCTGGGGGCGACATTCGTCAGGCTGGGGATAAGCAGGGACGATGAATACAACGCAGATGAGTACGGAGCCAGGCTTACCAGGAATCCGGCAGGTCTCGTCAGCGCGCTGCAGAAGATAAGCGCGAAGGCCCAGACGAGGCCCATCGCGACGCAGCCAAACAACGCCCCCTCTCCTGCGACGGCCTCCCTCTGGATAGTCAACCCGTTCAGGGGGAACGCCCTGATGGAGATGTTCTCGACGCACCCGTCACTTCCCCACAGGGTCGAGAGGCTCCGCAAGATTGGGCACGAAATGAACGTCTACGTCCCCTAGCCGAAGATGAGTCTGACCAGCGCCAGCACGGCCCCGGTTTCGAGGAGCTCGTCTCTTTCAGCAGGCTTCTGCGCGGCGACCGTTGACTGAGGGGGGGCGGCGACAGAGGGGGACAGAGAGGGGAAGATCGCGCTTGGGAACAGGGCAGGGGAGTACGAAGTATACGGGCTCGGCTGTTGCGTAGGTGACATCATGACGCTAGCCTGCGGCACGGCGGCCGGCTTGGGCTGGACGGGAGTGGGTTCTGGCCTGGGCGGCGGCGCAATCCTCCTGACCTCCTGCCTCGTGGGTGCACCGGTCGGGCGAGGGACCGGGCGCGATGGCGCCATCAGGGCGGGAATCAGCATGATGAGACCGAATAGGGACAGGGGATAGAAGTTGAAGCCGGCTCCCAGCACGATGAGGAAGATTGCGAACAGCAGCAGGTTCCTGTTCAAGCCGGGACAAACGAGACTCGGTGAGTTTTAAGGATTGGTGGGCCGGCCCAGATTTGAACTGGGGACCTTCGCCGTCTTCTGCCAGCAAGTGTCAGAGCCTAACGGGGCATGACCTGACGTCCTAACCATGCTAGACGACCGGCCCGTGAGTTGCCCGCCTTCGAACCCGCCTTTTATCTTTAGTCGGGGCGACTTGGCCGCCGGGGCGGGGGTTATTCGCCGATTGACGAGACGTCCTGTGCGGGGTTCGATTGATTAAATAGCCAAGCCATGGGCGAATTCGAGTAGATTGACAGACAGCGAAATGCCGGGACTATACAAGCTCCCGATGGCTGAGAGGCTCAAGGAAGTCGCGAAGATGGCAGGGCTCTCCGAGGAAGAAACGAAGACCCTGGCAAACACGGGCGGTCTCCCCCAGGACGTTGCCGACAGGATGATTGAGAACGTGGTCGGCGGGCTGACGATGCCGCTCGGCATAGCGACGAACTTCAAGGTCAACGACAAGGACTACCTGGTCCCCATGGCTCTAGAGGAGCCATCGGTAGTCGCGGGGGCGAGCAAGGCAGCGAAGATCGCCCGCGAAAGGGGAGGATTCAAGGTGACGAACACGGGCCCGGTGATGATAGGCCAGGTCCAAGTCGTCAAGGTCCCTGCTCCCGAAAAGGCGAAGGCTGACCTGTTGGCCCGCAAGGCGGACATCCTGAAGAAGTCCAACGACCAGGATCCGATGCTCGTTTCATTGGGAGGAGGCGCCAAGGACCTCAACGTCAAGGTCCTGGCCAGCATTACGGGTCCGATGGTCGTCGCTGAGCTGATAGTCGACACGGGTGATGCCATGGGAGCCAATGCCGTGAACACGATGGCCGAGGCTGTGGCCCCAATGATAGAGGAGATCACGGGCGGGGAAGTGTTACTCAGGATAATCTCGAACCTGGCAGACAGGAGGCTGGTCAGGGCGACCGCTGTGTTCGAGAAGGAGGCAATCGGGGGGGAGGAGGTAGTGGACGGCGTGGTGAACGCCTACGCCTTCGCCGATGCCGACCCCTACAGGTGCGCGACCCACAACAAAGGCATCATGAACGGAGTCGTAGCAGTCGGGCTCGCCTGCGGCCAAGACATACGAGCCCTTGAAGCCGGAGCCCACAGCTACGCGTCGAGGACCGGGAGGTACAAGCCGCTTACCACCTGGGAGAAGGACAGGGATGGAAACCTGGTGGGGAAGCTCGAGATGCCCATGGCGGTCGGTCTGGTGGGAGGGGCCGCAAGGACCCATCCGGCGGCTCGGGCTTCGATCAAGATCCTCGGAGTGAAGACTGCCATCGAACTCGCGGAAATCATGGGGGCCGTCGGCCTCGCACAGAACTTCGCGGCTCTCAGGGCGCTGGCAAGCGAGGGTATCCAAAAGGGGCACATGAAGCTGCACTCCAGGAACGTAGCTGTGTCGGCGGGAGCTACCGGAGAGCTGATCGACCTGGTCGCTCAGAAGATGGTCGATGAGAAGAAGATCCGCTTTGACAGAGCCAAGGAGCTCGTCGAGGAGCTCTCGAAGGGCAAGAGGGGCTGACCCCTAGGACCGGATGGGCTGGAACTCCTATAAAGCCAACCCTTGCGCCGCTGGCGGATTGCAGCCGAGCCATGAGAAGGGGTCCCTGGTCCCCAGGAGCAGGTACCTACTCGCAATCGCCCTCGCAACTTTCGTGGTGGCCATTCTACAGGCGACCGACGTCGTCGAACTCCCGTTTGGGGCGTGGTTTTCCGCGGTCAGTGGGTCAGTGTTCTCGTCCACCTTCCTGAACGGATTCATGACACACTGGGGATACCTCAGCCTCTTTGGGTTGATGGCGCTGGAAAGCGCGTCGCTCCCGGTCCCCAGTGAAGTGGTCTTGCCCCTCGCGGGATACTTCGTGTACATCGGTACCATGAACTTCTGGATAGTAGTCGGAGTGAGCACTCTCGCCAGCATAGCTGGCGCCCTCGTGGACTACTATCTGGCGATCTGGCTGGGGAGGCCCTTCGTGGTCGGACTCCTGGAGCTCTTCAGGCTGCACAAAGGGGCGCTTGACAGGGCCGAAGCGTGGTTCGAGCGGTATGGTCAGTGGACAGTCTTCGCCGCAAGGTTTGTCCCCGGACTGAGGACCATCATATCACTCCCTGCGGGCCTCTTCAGGCTCGACATCTGGCGGTTCGTCATTATGACAGTGGCCGGGTGTTTCGCCTGGTCGGTTGTCCTGGTCTACGCCGGCTTCCTTGCAGGCTCGAGCCAGGGGGCACTCACTGCGTTCGGGTCGTCGACTGTGGTCATTGACTACCTTTCGGGCGCCGTCGCGGCCATGTCAGCAGCGTACGTCGTCTACTACTTCGCGAGGGTCGGCCGGCCTACTCCATCATCGGTATCTTGATGCCCTTTTCCTTGGCTGTCCGCACGGCCTCCTCGTAACCCGCGTCCACGTGCCTTGCGACCCCAATGCCGGGGTCGTTGGTGAGCGCCGTCGATATCCTCGCCTCGGCTTCCGGCGTGCCATCGGCCAGGACCGCCAGCCCTGCGTGTATCGAGTATCCGATCCCCACCCCTCCTCCATGGTGCACCGAGACCCACGAAGCCCCTGAGACGGCATTCAACAGGGCATTGAGGACCGGCCAGTCGGCGATGGCGTCCGAACCGTCCTTCATGCCTTCGGTCTCGCGGTAGGGAGAGGCCACCGAACCGGCGTCCAGATGGTCCCTGCCTATGATTACGGGCGCGGATATCCTCCCGTCCCTCACCATGTCGTTGATTATCTTCCCGAACCTCGCTCTTTCGCCGTAACCGAGCCAGCAGACCCTCGAAGGGAGCCCCTGGAACTGGACCTTTTCATGGGCCTTCTTGATCCAGCGCACCAGGGATGCATTCCCAGAGAACTCCCTAATCACCGCCTCGTCGGTCGCGTAGATGTCTTCGGGCCTCCCTGAAAGCGCCGCCCACCGGAACGGCCCCCTCCCCTCGCAGAAGAGCGGCCTGATGTACTCTGGGACGAAGCCAGGTATCCTGAACGGGTCCTCGACCCCCGCCTCGCTGGCCATCTTCCTGATGTTGTTCCCATATTCGAACGCCACTGCCCCCGCCTTCTGGAACTGGAGCATCGCCCTGACGTGCTTCGCTATGGAGGACATCGACCGTTCCTGGTACTTCTTGGGGTCAGAGCCCCTGAGGTCGGCAGCCGCCTTCACGTCGAGGCCCTCGGGAATGTATCCTGCCAGCGGGTCGTGCGCAGCCGTTTGGTCTGTCAGGACGTCAGGTTTGAACCCTGACTTCGCGAAAGCTGGCAGCACCTCCGCTGCGTTCCCGAGCAGCCCGATTGAGAGGGCCTTCCCGTCACCGGCGGCTTCCTTTGCCATGGCCAGCGCCTCCTGGGGGTCCTCAGCCATCACGTCGCAGTACTTCTTGTCCAGCCTCCTCTGGATCGCCCTCGGGTCGACCTCCACCACCAGGGCGACCCCGTCGTTCATCGTCACAGCCAGGGGCTGAGCCCCGCCCATCTCCCCCAGACCAGCAGTTAGCACAATCTTCCCCTTTAAGGAACCGCCGAAGTGCTTGGAAGCGACTGCAGCCAGTGTCTCGTAGGTCCCCTGGAGGATCCCCTGAGTCCCGATGTACATCCAGCTCCCGGCAGTCATCTGTCCGAACATGGTCAGGCCGCGCTCTTCGAGCTCTCGGAAGTAGGCCCAGTCTGCCCACTTCGGGACCAGCATGGCATTGGATATGAGGACCCGTGGGGCGGACTTCGACGTTCGGAAGACGCCTACCGGCTTGCCGGACTGGATCAGGAGCGTTTCGTCGTTGCTGAGCTCCCTTAGGGACTTCACGATTGCGTCGTAGGCCTTCCAGGACCTGGCGGCCCGCCCTGTCCCTCCGTAGACGATCAGGTGTTCGGGGTCCTTGGCCACCTCGGGGTCGAGGTTGTTCATGAGCATGCGGAGCGCCGCCTCCTGATGCCAGCTCTTGCAGGAGATCTCGGTGCCACGGGGGGCTCTTACTGCATGCGTCTGCATGGGTGCTCTGCGGCCTGCTCGCGATTTAAGACTTCACGCTGGCGTCCGGCCGACAAGACTTATCATGGTTGGAGCGAGCTCTTTCATGGGGTATCAAATGCCCGACCTCGTCATGATCAATGCAGGGGAGCTGGTCACCTGCGCGGGCGGTGTGGGGAGCGACCAGCAGCAGCTGGGCGTAATTGAAGACGGCGCATTGGTCGTGGACCGCGGGAAGATCTCGTGGGTGGGGACGTCCAAGGAGCTGAAACGGAAGGCGATTGGGAGGCCGAAGAGAATCCTGGACGCAAAAGGGGACCTCGTCACTCCTGGGTTCGTGGACCCGCATACTCACCTGGCGTTCGCAGGCAGCAGAGAGGACGAGCTAGAGAGGAAGACCAGAGGAGAGTCGTATGTTTCGATACTCGAGGGCGGCGGCGGGATACAGAGGACGGTCAGAGACACGAGGAAGGCCACCGCCCGGGAGATCGCCGACCAGTCATCAGAGAGGTTGAAGCAGATGGTCGCCAACGGAGTCACGACCGTGGAAGTGAAGACAGGCTACGGCCAGCGGACCAGTGACGAGCTCAAGATGATCGAGGCGATCGAGCTGCTCAGAGGCTCCTCCGAGATAGGTGTGGTCTCGACCTTCCTTGGACTCCACGCGAAGCCGCCGGAGTTCGAGACGTCGGGAGGCTATGTTGACTACGCGGTCCGCGAGATGCTCCCCCAGGTTGCCCGCTCGAGGACCAGGCCTGCGTTCTCTGACTGCTTCTGCGAACAAGGTATATTCTCGCGTGAAGACTGCTCGAGATACCTTCGGGCGTCGAGGGAGCTTGGGTTCGCCCTGAAGATCCACGCTGACGAGTTCGTCGATTCAGGAGGGGCGTCCCTGTCGGCAAGGTTGGGGTGCACGTCCGCGGACCACCTTGGTCAAAGCGACCCCGACGGGATCGAAGCCATGGTGAAGAAGGGGGTTGCGGCGGTTGTGCTGCCGGGGACTTCGCTCTACTCGTCGATCCCCTACGCCAATGCCAAGAAGATGATCGAAGCGGGGTGCACGGTCGCCCTCGGGACCGACCTCAGCCCCAACTCCTGGATCGAGTCACCACAGTTAGTGATGAGCCTTGCCTGTACGGGACTGAAAATGACCCCGGCCCAGGCCCTGCTCGGGTTCACAGTCAACGCTGCGAGAGCCATCTCGAGGGAGGACGTAGGTTCGCTGCGGGTTGGTTCGACGGCGGACTTTGTGGTCCACTCTGTACCTGGCTACAGGTTCCTTCCATATCGTGTAGGCGGGAGCTACGTCAGGAAGGTCGTCAAATGCGGCCGGGAAGTGTATTCGAGCGCCGTCTAGGGAAGGTTCCCGGCGAGCGTCTCCTTCGCTATCAGTTCTATCTCGCCGCCCTGGGCCCTATCTCCCCTGAGGAGCGGAGAGTGTGACCTTACGAAAGCGATCACCTTCGTGGCATGTTCCGATATTCCGCTCTCATTCGAGCCCAAGATGTTGGAAGCACAAATCAACTCGATGGCAAGTATCCTCGAGACGTTGGCGGCCACCTGGAGACACTTCGTCCCTGCGTTCACACCGTGACTGGCGTGGTCCTCGACCCCTCCGGACACGCTCGCGGGGTAGGACGAATCCGGGTGGATGTTCTTGGCGTTGTCGTTGGTCAGAGCGGTCGCGGTGTATTCCAGGATCATCAAGCCCGACTCGAGACCCGGCTTCCCAGCCATGTACTTCGACTCGGGAGGGGTCTTGGAGAGGAGGTAGTGGACCCTAGCCAGGGAGATCACACCAAGGTAGGAGAGCGAGAGTGACAGCAGGTCCAAGGCCATGGCCACGGGCTGGGCATGGAAGTTCCCCCCATGCAACACAGAGCCGTCTTCCAGGAGAACCGGGTTATCTGAGACCGAATTCATTTCGTCCGCGGTTATCTTCTCAGCAAAACCAAGGGCGTCTCTGAGCGACCCGTGGACCTGGGGGGCGCAACGGATGGAATACGGATCCTGGGGGACGGGCTCGGATCGTATTCTGCGGCTCCCTTTTAGATGGGCCCTTATCTCGCGCGCGACGAAGCCCTGGCCTGGGTCGAGTTTGACCCCGATCAGCCGTTCATCGAATGACTGCGAGCAAGCCCTCAGCGCTTCGGCTGTAACCGATAGGGTCGAATTGGCGGCGCTCAGAAGCATGTTGCCCCGGTGGACAGCGACGCACGAAAGCGCCGTGGTGAACTGGGTCCCATTGATGAGCGAGAGCCCCTCTTTCGCCCGAAGCTTGATTGGCTTGAGCTTGGACATAGAAAGCGCTTTGCTCGAATCCACCAACCTGCCGCGGCGGTACGCCTTCCCCTCTCCCAGCATCGTTAGCGCCATGTGGGCGGAAGGCACCAGGTCCCCACTGTTGTGAACTACCAGGCCCTCAGAGACGAAGTTATGACTTCCTTCCACTTCTATATCAAAGACCGGCTGCAGACCGCGAGGCTCGACAGAAACTATTTTGTCGAAGTAGAAGTTCGGGTTAGTGATATCGATGTTCACTTTGCCGTTGAAAGAATGTGGGAAGAACCCACGAGACATGGCAGTAAATTCGTAGGTCCTGGAAGGTGTGTCATAGAAGCGGAGACGTCTGCCGTTGAACCACCAGCCTCTGACTCTGTCCCTCGATCTGATCTTGCCACATCGCATTCCGCAGGATATCGCAAGTACTCTCACTTCCTTGATCAGCAGTTCGTTGGGACTCCCGAACGTTACGGCGTCTTGATGCCACTTGCGGCCATCCTTGTGTGTCCTTGCGCCTTGTTGTATGGCGGCATCGGCGTCAAAATAGCCTTCCAGGAATGCTACCCTTTGGTCTATCGGTAGGGCGTATACCCAACTCGGAACGCGTTTTTGTCTGGCCAACTTCGCGAGACCCCATTCGACGAAAAGCTTGTTCAATGGCCCGTAACAGAAAGTGATGCCATCGTCGGATTGCCCCACTTTCTTGCCGAGAAGCCTCTCGATTAGCGCGGAGTACTTTTCCCGTTCATTCCCTGGCGGCAGAGCAATGAATATTCCCTTGAGATCTCTTCTGGCATAGCCATCGCCAACGATTACGCCGACCAACCTCATGAAGTCAGAGGTGGTCTCCTTCAGGTTGGGCAAATTTATCGGAAAGGGCTTGCCATCGTCCCTGAGTTTCCTCAAGGCGAGTATCAGGTCCCCTTTTCGCAGGTCTTTCAGTTCCGTCCATTCAAGACTATACTCCGCGCGGGCCCCCTTCTCATTTCTCCGAATGGAGAGCTTGAGGAACGGGTGGTTATCGGTGCAGATTGATTCCCTGGTGGAAGTCCGAATCGCGTAGGTCTGCTTCGTCCCAGAGTTGATTTTCCCAAGTACTCTGTTTGTCTGAAGAGATGCTTCGAAGTTGTATCTGAAGTTGTTTCGGCCTCCGGTCTTGTCAATCACCCGGACTTTGGCCAGATTGCCGACGAACGAGTATACCTTGTCGCCTGGTTCCAGTTCAGATATGGGCTTCGGGCCAGAAGGGTTCGTATATACCAAGGAACCCCCCGCGAGGCACGCACCCAGCGAACCGAATTCGGGGACCGCGGGAGTTACTCCTCGATTGAGCATGTCGACGATGAATTCCGCAACTTCCTTGCGCACGGCGCTGTTCCCGTTTAGAAGGCTGTTCAGCCGGATCAGCATGGCCGCCCTCACCACCTCGGTGGGGAGCAGGGAGCCAACTCCAGCCGAGTGGCTCCGAATCAGATTCAGCTGGAGTTCTTCCAGGTTCTCTGGCCTCACCACCTTGTCTGAGAGCGAGCCGAAGCCGGTGTTGACCCCGTAGACAACTTCCCCTCTGGACAGTTTCTTCTCCAGGAGTAATCTGAACTTCTCCATCTGTTTGAGGCTGTTTGGGCTCGCTTTCACAGCCGCCCCGCCTTCGGCGACCTCGATGGCGGCAGCCAGCGTCAAGGAGCGCCCGTCAGCTGTCACTACCAACGGCTCGACCCCGGCTTGAGCTGGATAAATAGCTCACATGCTTTTAACTCGACCGCGCTCCCTGGCCGACGCTTGAAGGACCCTGCCCGGTACCCCACCCCGACCTATCGGGACCCAGGAGACAGGAGGATGGTCCAGATCATCAAGAAGGCGTCGCGCCCGGCGCCAAAAGCCGTGAACATCCTCGGGGTCCCTTACGACGGCGCGGTACTGGGCAGGAAGGGGGCGGCAGGGGGGCCAAGGGCGATCCGCGAGTCGATGGGGAGCTTCTCGAACTTTAGCGTGGAACTCGGGTTGGGGTTGGAAAGCGCAAGGGTGTTCGACCTTGGAGACATGGTGCTTGGAGGCTTGGATGTAACCAGTGCGCACGAAGACATAGAAGAAGAGGTCGGTCGCGATATGGCCCCGAGTTCACTGCTAGTCGTGCTGGGGGGAGACAACAGCATCTCACTCCCGGCGCTTCGCGCCAGCGGCAAGAAGTGCGGGGCACTGGGGTTGATAATCGTAGACTCTCATTTCGACCTTCGAGGGAAAATCGGGGGAAAGCCGACCTCGGGTTCATCTTACGGTCTGGCCATAGAGACCGTAAGGACGCTTGACCCTGGCAGGGTAGTAGAGATCGGGACTCATGGATTCCTCAACTCGAAGGGCTATGCAGACAAGGCGAAGAGACTCGGCGTCAAAGTCATTACAGCCGAGGAGGTGCGGATAAGGGGCGCCCTGCCAGTAGCACGGGAGGCCTACGACGTTGCCTCGGCTGGGGCAGACTTCGTCTACCTGAGTGTCGACCTAGACGCAGTCGACTTATCCCAGGTCTCAGGGGTAAGCGCGCCAAGCGTTGGGGGGATCAGCGCCCAAGAACTTTCCACCATAGCCTATGAGATGGCAAAAGAACAAGCGGTGAAAGCCGCCGACCTGGTCGAGTTGGCTCCTTCGCTGGACCCTACGGGCAGGTCCCAGCGAGTGGCTGCCACGGTGCTCATGAGCCTGATAGCAGGGTTCAATTCGAGGACTTCGGGTTAGGCGCTGACCGCGGAGCCGCCACGGCATCTATGCAGGGTTTAGCCAGATGACGTTGCCATCGGGGTCTTCGAACTGGGCGTAGACCCCCCACCCATCGTCTTTGGGAGGGTGCGGAAACTTGACCCCTTTCGCGGAGAGGTCCTTGTACGCGCCATTCAGGTCGTCAGCCCTCAGCGCGATTCCAGTGTTACCTGGTTCAAGCTCTTCCCCTTCGCACAGGTGGATGACAGTCTTCGAACCTTTGGGTGCCACTGTCACCCAGTGCCCCTTTGTGCTCCTAGCCTCCAATCCCAAGACGCCTGTGTACCATTTCAGTGACTTCTTGGCGTCGGAAACGACTACCGCGACGTCTTCGATTTCAGTGATCATTGAGCTAATGTGTCAACTTCGATTCATAAATTTGTCGGAGCAGACCGAAGGAAGGTTCCTCGTTCGCGAAATTACGATGTCAGTCTGCCTTCAGAAAGGAGCGTACTTCCTTCGACTTTCAGGGTTCCTCTCTTCACAAGCCCGCGGAAGCCGAACCCGCCCAAGTTGATCGCACCTCCGACGAACCGGTCTTGGCCCAAGCCATACTTCATTTTCGGGTTCAGCCCCACGATCATGGATCCAAGGCTCCGCTTCTCCCGCGGGACAGAATCAAAGATCTTCTTCACCTTGTCCTTCGCCGCAGACTCCCAGCCTACCATCTTGCCGTCCTTGAACTCGAGCGTTATGCGCGGCACCACCCCGTAGTCCGTAAGCGAGTCGGTCAGGACGACGCTTCCGTTGGCGGTGCTTCCGTCCACCTCCTTTGCCACGTAGCCCGGGGGAAGATAGGTCATGTTGTTGCCAGTCTCCCTGTCATGCTCGTCGATGAGGCCGTCCTCGACGGACAGTTCTCCTTTCAGGGTGAACGTGAGCGTCGAATTCGATGTCTTGAGCTCCGCCGACGCGCCGTCAGCGAGCGACGGTGACAGCCGCCCGGCCGCCCCTGAAATCTTGCTGAAGTCGATGAGCGTCGCTTCGAGCTGCCCTTGTACTATGGCCTGGACCTTCTTTCCTAGTGCCTTCGCCAAATCCTTGCCGACATAACCGAAGGACAGCCTCGCGCCCTTGAGCCCGGCCTTCTGGGCGGCCTCGTACCAGGAGTCGTTGTATCTCGTGGAGCGGCTGCGCTCGTAGGGCTTCAGGGTCTTGGAGACCGACCCCAAGGCTTGGCCGGGGACGAAGATGTAGGCGTCCGTCCCCGAAAGGAGCCCGTACTCATTCCTCCCCATCAACCCCACCACCTCCTCGGGCCCTCGCCTGACCCCTTCGACGTATGCTTGCTCGTCTTCATATAGCATGACACCGGTGCAACCCATGGCTCTCGCCTCTGACAGAGCGCGCCTGGCGAATGACAGTCCGTTGTCCCAGGTCTCCACGGTGACGGAGTCGCCCCTCTTTACCTGTAAGGTCTCCGTGAGCATCTTCCTTGCGACCTTTGTGTAAAGGGATTCGAGGTTGTCTTTTGCCATGTGGACCCGACCTGGAGCCACTATTTAGGAAAGGCTCCGGAGGTCGCACTCAGGGGCCCATCGAGCAGGTCTTCGACAGCCTTCCTCGTCAGCGGGACTCCCCGGGGGTTCCCTGTGAGGACGTGCCGCATCTTTCCACCGCTGTACTCGAGAAAGACCTGCGGGATGACATAGTCGGGGGTCCAGTCGCCGAACCTCTTGACGAGGTCGTCGGCCGCTTTCACCTCTTCGGTGTCGATATCATATAGGCGGCATGGGATTCCGAGCTCGGCCCCCCTCTGGCGCAGGGGAGCGACGGTCGTGGGGACGCAGTGGGGACACCAGTTGGCGTACACTACGTGGATCGCCTTCAGTCTTTCCATAGGGGACAACGACATTCCAGCCTAATATTAATCGCGCGCCGAACGCGGTTGTCAGTAGATCCAGGCCTGGAGCTTCCCTTTTATCATATCTCTCAGTGACCTTTCTACTTCGACAGGGTCACGCAGCTCGAGCGTCTGACGCCTTTTCCCGGGCAGACCCCCTCGTGTGACACCGTAGGTCATAACGGTGTAGGTCGGGCCGAACCTGGTCACGAACGCCATGGACAAACCACTGCCCCTCCCCCAGATCAGACGGATGCCCGCGTCCTGGTCAAGAGACCGGAGCTTGAGCCACAGCTCATCTAGCGAATGGATTCTGTCCTCGTAGAACAACCCCTGTCGGGGTCGAGGCCCGCCTCAAAAACTAATACCTGGCCCCCCGTGGCGGCCTACCATTCCTATGAAGAGAGCGCTCAGACTCTATGACACCATGGCTGGGAAGAAGATTCCGTTCCGACCGACCCGACCGCCCCGGGTCTCGATGTTCGTGTGCGGCCCCACGGTGCAGTCTGAGATACACATCGGAAACGCCAGGACCTACATATTCTTCGACGCCCTGGCTAGGTACCTCAAGCATTTAGGGCATGACGTCACATATCTCATGAACGTAACAGACCTCGACGAACAGGTCAGCGAGGCCGCTGCCAAGGCGGGAGAAGACCCAATCGAATACTCGGAACGGATGATCTTGGCCATGAAGCACGATTTCAAACGGCTCAAACTTGAAACGGTGTCACGCTTCGAACCGGTGTCCCACCACGTGGAGGAATCGATAAGGCAGACCGAGTCCCTCATTGACAAGGGCTTCGCCTACCAGGCAGGCGGGTGGGTCTACTTTGACACTTCGAAGTTCAGTCGATGGGGAAGGCTCTCCCACCAGTCGAAGCGGGAACTGTCGCTGAGGCCACTCGAGCTTTCGCCTATGAAAAGGAACCTTAACGACTTCGCACTTTGGCGACCGGAGGTACTCGTCAAGGGCCGGTACAAGAGCCCTTGGGGTCTAGGGTCTCCTGGGTGGCACATCCAAGACACTGCGGTGACCGTCCCGATACTTGGGGCGCAATATGACATTCACGGCGGAGCCTACGAACTGGTGTATCCCCACCATGAAGCTGAGATTGCGCAAGCCGAGTGCCTCACTGGGAAGAGACCTTTCGTCAGGCACTGGGTGCACACCAGCATTCTCAAGCAGGGAGGGGAGAAGATGTCGAAGTCGTGGGGCAATGTGTTCACGGTCCGAGAGGCCCTGAAGACGTTTTCAGCCGATGAGCTGAGGTTCGTCTTCCTCTCAACGAACTACAGGAGCGAGTCTGGGTTTACCGGAACCGAGTCGGCGAGACGAAGGCTTGCGGGTATGCGGAGGATGACAGCCGAAGTCGGAAGCGTCGGCGAGACCGAGGGCGCGCTTGATGCCTTTGAAACCACGCTGAATGACGACTTCGACAGCCCGACCGCCATCGACTGGGCGGAGCGCACGCTGAAGGCCGCTGTCAAGGAAGGTAACCGGGAAAGGGCGAAGTCGATGGCAGGGGCGGCGGTAAAAGGTATGAAGATCCTGGGGGTGGACCTGAACGACGATCCCTGACAGACGCCATACAGAGCTCAACGAAATCCGCTGGTGGTCACACTGGGCGAAGCTCAGTTGGAAGGGGGAAGGATACGTCCTTTCATCAGACTCGCTCAGGGAGGGCTTCTTCAACAGAGGGGGATCCCTGAACTGCGGGAGCCTTCTCGGGACAGCGTCTTGGGCGGAGGGCAAGTTCGCTAGAAGAGGGGTGGTCGCAACGATGTCGGCTTTTGAATCGTGCGAGGCCGTCCGCGCGCTACTCAGGGTCGGTTACAGCCGAGTGGACGAGATGGCCGTGCTCGTCTCCAAAGGTGGCATCCCAGATACCTCTTCGGGGAGAGTGGCTGTTTCCCGCGATCCCCGCTCTTGGACCTTGGCATACCTCCGCTCATTCTATGGTGATACGGCGCTTTCCGACGCGGTTGGGCCTCTGGTGACGTCCCTTTCGAAGTCGAGGCAGGTTACGCTGCTCGAATCTAGGGTCAATGGCGACACAGCAGGGGTGGCGGCGCTTTTCAAGACGCCCGGCGTTGCTGGGGTATACTGTGTTGGCACGGTCCCAGAGCACAGGCGAGAGGGAGTAGCGACCGGCCTGATTGCCAGGGCAAGGGAGATGTCAGAATCAGAAGGCAGGATGATGGTCCTCCAGACGCTGAAGTCAGACGGTGTGTCAGGGTTCTACCTTAAGCGAGGCTTCGAAAAGCTCTACTCCAAGCTCCTCCTCGAAAAAAAGCTCAAATGATTGTTGAAGCCTGTCGGATGCTCGTGGGGTTCGAGATCATCATCGAGAGGACGGCGAAGGTCGGGCTTCACCCGTTCACCGATGTTTTCGAAGGTTTCGACAGAGTCAAGGCTGTAAAGGCGATATTCGGGAAGGACACCGACGAGGTCCTCGAAAACTTGTCCGTGGAAGTAGCCAGGGGGAGGGGATACATGAGGATAAACGACCACAAGGGGTCGATCGTGGTTGCGTCAAGGTACCTGAAGACCGGGCGCGAGGTCGACGTCTACCTCGACGTCATACACGAGCTGGTTCACATAAGGCAACACAGGGAGGGAAAAGAGCTGTGGGACAGGCAGTTTGAATACATCGACAGGCCCACGGAAATCGAGGCGTACAAAGTAGCGGTGAAGGAAGCCAGAAGGCTGGGAATGGACGAGGGCGAGGTCGCCAAGTACCTGAAGGTTGAGTGGATCTCCGAGGATGCTTTCGAGCGATTCCTCAAGAACGTCGGCGTGGATCCTAGCGCTTAAGGCCCGAGAAGCTCAATCCAGATCCCGTCAGGGTCGGTGACGTAGACCTCTGTCCCCTTCGACTCGTCAGGAGAGACCGCCGATCCAGCGCCGTGTTCTAGAAGGAACTTGTAGGCTTCAGCGACGTGCTTCACCCTGAAGGCTAGGTGGTCGAGCTCCCCGCCGGCCTTGTACTCGGTATAGAACCTAGAACCCTTTGGATACCAGTTGAGTTCCAACGTCTGTTCCGCCCCAGTTCCTCGCAGCTGCACCCACTTCCCACCGTGGGGCATCGTCCCCCTTCTGACTACCTCCAGCCCCAGAGCCGTGGTATAGAAGTCGACCGACCTTTTGAGGTTGCTCACCCTTAAGCCAGTGTAGTAGAACTTGAACTTCACGGTGGAGGGACCTATGCCGGCCGATATTAAACCAAGCTGCAACGCAGTGTCATGCTAGTCCTTTGATGGGCTCTGTTGTACCTCGATGCTAGTTAGCGGGGCCTAGAGAGCATAAGTGCGGTGGCCCTGCAGGTCCTGCCGCGCAAGTAATGTGACCAAGACCCGCGTTAAATAGAGAGACGCCCCGACTACGAATGCCGCGCAGCGGCGACGACCTGTACGGGCTTGCGGTGAGGCTGAAGGAGGGAGAGAGGCTCATTGCCAACGACTCGAAGATACGCGCCGCCGACAAGAAACCCATCCTTTCGTTCCTTGGGCACATCAAGGCAAAGGAGGTCGGCATAGGGCGCCAGGCGAAGTATGCCTTCATGTTGGGTCACGGGTCGCCGCAGAGGAAGCGCGTATCAGAGAGGAGATCTCAGAGCTTAGGAAGCTTCTCGAAGAGAGTTTGTGGCCTCCAATTTCTGTAGGAGGGACAGAATCCTCTCCAGATTGGACCTCTTGAGGGTTACGAAATCTCCCTCCACTCGGGCTTCGGAATGCACGAATGACTAGGCAGTGATAGAATTTAAGACAGGCCAGTCGCTTTCATCGGCTGCAGAATTCAGTCGGTCACGCAACATGCGTATGGGGGTCAACGACGCTCTGCTTAGGCTTCCCGGTAGAGCTATACGGAATAGCAGCGTTGATCCCACCCCATGTTCGATGCACGGCCGGGGTCGCAAGGTAAAGGTGGAGGGAACCGGATCGAATTTGCCCTCACCCTCGCACTCTCCGCTATCTTTGTCGGCTTGTTCGTCGTGACTGAGGATCCCTATACTCTCGGAAGCGCCCTCCTGGCCTTCGTTGCATACGGGGCTGCGGTATTGGTTTCAGCGGACTACGCCCTCAGCCGGAGGAGGGAAATCCCGCTCTTCGTTGCGACTGCCTTGGTCGTAGTGGGTCTTGCATGGGTCATCGGAGGGGGCGGTTACCCTTTTTCCGGTGCCACGGTGACGTTCACCACCACCTGTTCCACGTATACAAACAGCACCTCGGGACTTGTCCAGAACGTCTGTGGAACGCAGCCCATTCCAGGCCAGGACATCCCACTGGCCCTTGCTGAGAACTTTATCGCCTTGGCGCCTCTGGTGGGATGTCTGCTTTACGCGAAGCCCGATAGCGGCAAGTTCCTGGCCTATGGTAACTTGGGGAAGATGGTCAGGGGCGCAGTCCCTGCCGCCGCCCTCATGTTCACGTTGCTTGGCATTCGCTCCTCTGACGGGTTCAATTCGCCGATGGTAGGGATCGGCCCCCTCAATCCGTACGTCGCCCTCCGCGAATGCGACAGCACGACAGCCATCGGCGGCTGTGTCTACACAAACAAGACGTACCTCCTTGCGGACTATCTCTTCTGGGTCGCTGTCGCCTTACTGCTGGCAGTGGTCGCAGGGGTGGTCCTCCGCTCTGCACGCAAGAGGCAGGGTCGGGAGAGAATGGGAAGGGGCGACCCACAGGAGAAGTGGGTTGCAGTCCTCTTGGCCCTCCTCGTTGCATCAGGATTGACTCTGGTCCCACTAGCGCTCACGCAGGGTGGAGCCATTGTGACTTCCGGTAGCACTTTCTCGTTCTACTCCGGAGACTTCCTTAACATCCCCATGAACTCAGCGCACTCGTCACAGCTGACGGGGTCGTTTGCTTCAGACATTCAAGTGGATGTGTACCTTTTGAATTCCACTCAGTTCATGTCATTCGACCAGAGCGGCAACTGGTACTGTCCGATCACGGGAGTCACACCCCTGCTACTGAACGCTGCTCAGGGAACGTTTCATGGTGAGACCGCTGTGGGTTCGTATGACCTAGTGTTCTGCGGCGTCTATCAGCCTGGCTTCGGGCCCACGATAACTCTCCAGATAACTTCCCCAATTCGACTTCGGCAATAGGTCACTGGACAGTGTTTCGTGCTCCTAGTGTCAAATGTTTTGCCCTTGGTTCCTTTCTGTACCATCATGAGAGTATGGCGACCTTCTGCGCCCAATTGGCAACGAGCCGGAATTTGCCAACCTTGGTCTGCAGGGTTGCCATTTTGGCCCATAGGGTTGCCAAAATCAGGGATAAGACGACGTTTCAGATGGCAACCCTTTGGTAGATTAGGCAACCCTTTGTCAGCGCGTTAAATGCCCCGGGCGTATAATGAGGCGTCTAACTCAGTTTCTCTCTCTGGACTGAAGGATGTCGGTGGTGAAAGGAATGATGGCGCCTAGCGGCGACCGCAGACGAATCTCCTAGGACGACATTAGACCAGTAGGTAAGATCCATTGATCGTTTGCAGCCCTCGACTGTCAGGGTTGCCAAGGATTTCGTTGCGGATATTTCCCGCCAATCTCCCAATATATTTTCTGAACCATTTTCACGGTCTATACGGATGACCTGCTCTCGGGCGAGGGGTTCGAACCCCTTCCGGC
>JAKASI010000016.1 GCA_021828185.1 archaeon | reverse complement strand
CACGAACGAAATGTCCCGCAATGTCCGCCTACCGGACATAACCGACGGAGAAGCAATGCCCGGAAACCGGATGCAGTTCGGGGGTTCCGAACTTGTTTCTAGCCGGGTAAGTTCCGGGGTTTGGAACCTATTCCTGCCGGAACAAGTTCCGCCGTCTGGAACTTAAAATTGGTTTATTGCCCCGCGTGATACCCGGCGTGTGGGTACTCTTTCAGCAGGGACAACACCCGGCATCCGGGTGTTGTTCGAAATGAAAACACATTCCGATGTTCGGCTCCCTCACTGCAGGGTTGCCAGGAGTTGCGTTGCGGATATTGCCCGTCAACCTCCCAATATATTTTTTGAACGACTTTTCTCCTCCCGATCTTCTCAGACGGCGAAGCCCCTTCTTTGGACTGGGGACCGTGTTCAACGCTTGAGCACAATTTGGGGGTGAATTCTGCGCAAGCCTTGATTATCCCTGATAGATTTCATCGACGCCGTCAGCCCTCCACTTCCGGAGTTCGGCTCTATGATACCTAAGGTGTTTAAGGAACGCCTCGAACTCGTCGTCGCTCCATTCTTCCATCCTGCAGATGTCGAAGACTGTCATGACGGGGTACTGTGCCAACCCGGCCCGGGGCATCCTAGGAAAGACGTCCATGCTCACGGACTTGAGAAACTCATTGTTGAAGATGTACTTCCCATAGTTTATCTTGTCAATCACTTTGGCGTCCTGGAGGGCCCTGATCACTCTCGTTACGAGCGCGGGGCTGAAGGGGATCTTCCTCAGGTTCCTCACCTCTGAGGATAGACCCTCTATCAGGATCTCCAGGGTGAGGAAGGCGGTGAGCTCTTCCCTCTTACTCTTCGGCAAGTTCTGTGGTTCATCTCGTGGCCAATAACGGGCGTTCTTGGCTTTACCCATACCGTTGGAAGGGAACCATCGAGACACACGGATGCATGAAAGTATTGCACAGGCCACCATAGATCACAGGCAGGTGCGTAGTCCCGGTGGTCAGAAATTGGCTCGGTTTCTGGGCGTAGCCCCCGTAGCCCTAGAAAGACAAGGGTTCGAAAACAGCCCGACTCGCACCCTTGTCAGGAGGCCGAGGTCTGGGCCTGAAGAATCAACGAATGAAATGGTTGGGTCTCTACTTAGTAGTCGATTCTTCCTCTAGGTCCGATCTCCAAGACCACTATCAACGACTCCTTCCTCTGTAGCTCGTAAATCATCCTCCAGTCGCCGACCCTGATCCTGAATGTGTCAGTGTATCCCTTGAGCCTCTTTACATCGAAGAGCTTGACAGGAGCGAAGGACTGCTGCAGAGCATCCAGCGCCTCGATAATTCGATTCCTGACATGCTCAGGGGCCCTCTCCAACCCTTTCCGAGCTCGGTTGGTCAGGACGACACGATACAACTAGGATTCAGTGACTCGCTTCCGAGCTTCGCTCCAATCTTCTGTCTTGCCCTCGGCGTACTCTTTCCTCCCTCTGGCAATCGCCCTCTTTTCAGACTTTGTTGGGGAGACCTCGAGGACGAGCATCTCCTTGATCTCTTCTATGTCCCTCCTGAGGCCCTTCACTTCCCGGTAGAGCTCGGTCAGCTTTGAAGCCATGCAAAGCATTCGACCGTCCAACTAGGTATTAAGCGATTCATGGACGGGTGCCTCGCGGGCAGCTAAGTTGGGAACCAGGTGCCACCCGGACATCATCGTTTCTCAGGTGCGCCGAGAGGCCAAGCATTCGAATCCGGGTCGGCCCGAACCCTTGTCAGGCCACAGGTTTGAGCCTGATTTTTGGTTGTGGAAACCTGGCGAAACCGTTCCCGCTGATCCCTGCAGCCCATCGGATCGGGGACCGATTACGGTATGACTTCGCACCCGTTATTGAAAGCGGGATACTCGAAGTCGGAAGGCCTTACTACCCCGCTTTCAATGAGCTCTTCAACGCGGGGACGGGCATCGCGCAGTACCTTGACCAGGTGCCTTACCGTACTGCAGATGAGGGAGTAGCCGTTCTCCCGAAGAAGTTGTTGTGCCCGGTTGACGAACAGGCACCTGCCTCCACAGACCTCGAGAATGTCGCAGGAACTGCACGGTTCGCCCACAAAGACGGCGTCGCGGAGTGAAGCAGGCGTGTTCTTGAAGATGGAGCCGACTATCGAGAAGTCGAAGTCTAGCGACACCGGGCAGGCAGAAATCCTCCCGTCCGGCATGACCGAGAAGAAGTCGATGCCTGAGCCGCACCTCAGCCTTGTGGTTGTATCTGAAAGAAGGGATCCCATCACCCCCAAGAACGGGACCAGCCCGTCTACTCTGCCTGTGCGCTCCATTCCACCCACCCAAGAGCTGACCAACAGGGCGACTCCGTCGTTGTATTGGGAGATCCACTCCTGTATCCTCGGCTCGGTGTACTCCCCGGCTTCCCAGAACATTCCGAAGTCAAGCTGCCAGTGGACGTGGTCGAACAGCCCCGAGTCTTGGAGGTGCCGCACATTCTCGTTGATGTCCGTGCCCTGCGCCACTGTCATCCTCGCGACGAGGTCCCCGGTGTAACCCATGCTCCTGATAAGCTCCGAGTTGCGCATGACGCGTCGGTAGACCCCCTTCCCCCTCTTGCTGTCAGTGACGGCCTCGGTCCCGTCAATCGAGACCAGGATGGTGCCGAGCTTGGAGAGGTACCTTGGCTCGATTTCATCCAGATGGACGCCGTTCGTTTGCAGCACAAACCGCCCTGGTAGCTCGTCCATCATGATCTGCATTGTCTTGAGGCGCAACAGTGGCTCCCCTCCGTAGAACTCAACCACCGGGTCGTCGTCCTCGGACAGGAACGACCTGAGCTGGGGCAAGGAATACTGAATCTCCTTGGGTGGCGCATCGCTCCCTCCCCCGCAGTACTTGCAGAGAAGGTTGCATTCCTTCGTGAGAATCACGTGGTAGTGCACGTCTAGGGGGTCACCAGTATTGTCTTGTCCCTCGATCGAGCGCCGGCCACCAATTTCAGTTTCGATTTCGGGACCCCGAGGTAGTCGGACATGATCTCTAGGAGCCTCCTGTTGGCTCGGCCGCGCTCCGCTTCTTCATCGACCTTGACTTCGAGGGTAGTGTCGTCAACCCTTACCACGCCGGCTTCCCTAGCATTCGGCGCGACGTGGACTCTGAGGAGCAAGGCGCCATGCCTCTCGAACGGACTCTCCGTAAAGGTTGTGGATGTCTGACGGGCATGGGCGCCTCTCCCGGCAGGTTTCGGTCCCGATGCTTGGGGATTCGAACCCGGGGAAGGGTCTTCGCTCATTCCGCCCTGTCTTCTGTGAAAGGAGTTCTTCAGGGAGGCATGGGCTCGCCCAGTCGCCGCAGGACACGCAGCGCCCTAAGCGTGATCATCTTGCTCGGCTCGCCGGCCTTCTCAAGGGAGAACGGCTGGAACCTATGCGAGTACTTCGGCCACCATCTTGGTAGCTTCCCGGCGTTCAGGTAGTCAGGGTGCACTGCGTCCATCGGCCACCGCCCATTCTTGAGTCTCTTCCGCTTGAGGACCTCGACAGCGTAGGCCGCCCTCGGGTCGTCTCCCCTCCCCAAGGCGGCTATGAATTCCAGTCCAACCAGCACGTCGTAGTAGTAGTGGTAGGGGAAGTGAAGCCTGTACCAGGGGTCGTACCGCCTGCCTTGCCGCAGCAGGCGGCGCTCGAGATAGAACTCGAGGCCCCTGTCGACGGCCGCCTTCGTGCTCCTAGTCCACTTCTCGCGGGGGTAGACCGCGAAGGCGCTCATCCCCTCCCACCCGTCGATGACGCCGTTCTTCCCCCAGCAGTGCCAGCCCCCGTTAGGCTTCTGGTTCTTGACCAGCCACTCGATTGCCCTCTTCACCTTGGGGTCGTCTTGGTATCCGAACTTCACCAGGGCCCTGGCGGTGTTCCCTACGAGGCAGAGCTCGCTCTTCTCTGCTTCCGGCTGGTCGAAACCGCCGTCAGGCCTGGCGTAGGTGTCTCTCCACATATCTGCCGACTCGGCCAGCCACGGCAGCTCCCGAGTGACGCCGAGGTCCGAGAGCGCAAGCAGCATCCAGTTGGTGGAGAGGTACTTCGGCCGATACAAGTTCTCCTTGTCGACCCAGTACCCCCCTTCGTGGCGCTTCCGCAATATCTGTTCGACCCACCCTCGGGCCGGTATCTCCTTCCACGCATCGCGGAGTTCGCTCCCGCTCGCCCCCATGAGATCCCTCATCGCAAGGAACCTCGCGGCAGGCTGTTCCGGCTCGGTCAGCCACTCCATGACGTCCTTCATAATGGCTGAAAGGCATCGGCCCTCTCGGCTATTTAACAGGAGCATGGCCCGTCTGCCAAGGGATTCAACGGAAGTGCCGCTCAGTCCGCCCTCTTCTGGGACGGTCTGTGACCTCGATTCTGCTCAGGTAGAACTCGACTCCCAGAAACAAGCTCTGTTTGGCAAAAGGGCCCTGATCTCGCCGAAGATTAGTCCGGCATAGTTAGGCCTAAGAAGCCCTCCCCGACATCGGCGGCGCCCGATGCTCGACATCGTATCGATCTTCTCGATTGTTACAGCCATAATAGTCGTCGGATTCGCCGGAGAGCTCTTCTTCAAGAAGACTGGGATTCCCATGTTCATCTTCCTCATATTCATGGGCATCCTGATCGGTCCGGTCTTCGGGTTTCTCTCAAGGGCGAACCTCCTGCCCTCTCTCGTGGTGTTTGCCGAGCTCACCTTGCTGATGGTCCTGTTCTATGGAGGCATGGACACCGGGCTGGGAGTGGCGCTGAAGGGAGGGGGCGGAAGGGCGCTGATTCAGGTGTTCATCTACATGATAGGGAGCACCATAGCCATCGCCCTGCTGGTCTCCCTGCTCCTGGGGTGGGACCTGCTTTCATCGTTCATCTTCGCTTCGATGATGGGCGGAGAGACGACCGCCGCGGTTGTGATACCGCTTTCAAGATCCCTCAAGCTTCCCGAAGTCACGGTGGCGTTCCTGACCTTGGAGTCAACCATGAGCTCCATCCTTTCGATCATCCTCTTCTTCGCTTTCGTCGGGGCGTACCAGACCGGGGCGGCAAACTGGGCAGGCAGTTTCCAGACTGTTGCGTCCAACTTCTCTGTCGGCATAGTGCTGGGGGCTGCCCTGTCTATCGCCTGGGTGTTCATACTGAACCGCTTCCAGCAGCGGGCATACACCTACGTCCTCACGCTGGGCTTGGTCTTCGCCACCTACGTCATCAGCAACCGTCTGGGCGGAAGTGGTGAGCTGTCAGTCCTGATTTTCGGCATAATCCTGGGCAACTACCAGCTGCTTAACGGACTGGGCAACTGGCATCTCAGCATGGATGTCCTCCAGAAGAAGCTTGGGCTCTTTCAGGAGGAGATCTCTTTCCTGATGGAGACCCTCTTCTTCGTGTTCCTTGGGCTCAATGTCTCAATCAGTGGGAGCCAGATCTTTGCCAACCTGACGATCGGGATCGAAGTCCTGCTTGTCCTCATGCTGTTCAGAATCATAAGCACGACCCTGAGCACGAAAGGCTCGGAGCTGAGGCAGAACAGCAGAGAGATCATCCTGATGTGCGCGCAGGGGCTGGTCCCGGCGACCCTCGCCATCATAGCGGTTGGCGAAGGACTTCCACACGCTGACTCCTACCTGAACATCGTCACATACGTGATAGTGCTCACCAACGTCGTGACGGCAATCGGGAGCATCACCCGACTGAGGAGTCAGAAGCTGGGGTTCAGGGACTTCATGAGTAGCCTCGACTATCAGTATCACAAAGGTTCAACGGACGAGGCGCGCGCACCTAGAGCAGAGTACGCCTCAGAATCCTGACGTCCAGCATTACGTTCGACGCCAGGATGGCGGACGAGATCAGCAGTCCGATCGAAAGGAACGTGTTCGGGTCCGAGCCCAGCGGGTTTGTCAGCAGCCTAATCACCCCGCCAGTATAGAGCGTATGCCCGAACGCCGTCAGCATGAGCAGCGAGACGAAGCCAAAGACGGACAGGAAGAGCTGGGCTCCCAGGGTCCCCAGCTCTATGACATCGAAGATCAGATAAGCGAACATGATCGCGATCGCGCCGAAGACGACCACCGACGGATTGATGAAGTAGACCGCACCCCCGAAGAGGAAGCAGGACAGTCCCACCGCGAGCGGAAGGGTCCTCCCCAGCTTCATCTCCTCGGCGGTCTTCTTTCTCAGCCAGAGAGCGGATAGGCTGATTATGCCGAGGCTGATTAGCACCATGAAATCTGTGATGTTGACGAGAAAGTCCTGGGGGCCTATGGCCAGCAGTAGTATCGCAACCAGGGTGAACGCCCACGAGAGGTTTGCGAGCGACTTCGGCATGTATCCGTCTTCCCCCAGGGCGCCTAGGTGCCTGGCCGCTGCAAGGAACGCGGGGACGAATGTGGTGACGGTGGCAATCAGGAAGGCGACCGCCATGAGAAGCTCCTGGGCCGGTCCCAGGAGGTTTCCTGCAAGGTAGAGCGCGGGGATCGCCGTTCCCTGAGGGAGCGCCACGCCGGAACTTACCGAGGCATAGACGGCAAGCCCGTAGAAGATATTGACCGCAGCAGCGACTACGACGCTTAGGACCATGGCGGCTCCGAAGTACGCCGTCCGGCCGAGCTTGAACCCCTTCTTGACCCAGGATATCACAGGCACGCCTGACTCCTCCACCGCGTCCCGCTCAAGGGACTGTATCTCCTGGAACCCGAAGAAGAGAAGGTAGAGGTACCCCGTGTTTACGACCAGGGCAGGGACCCAGCTATACCCCTTGACCGCCGTGAACAGACCATAAAGGTTCCAGGAGCCACTTGCCCCGAGGACGGCGCTGTGGTAGACCAGGATGAAGAGCAGCGCCGCCGTCATGGCGATTTGGAGGGCCCCCAGGAGCCTCAGATACCTCTGCTCGAACAGGATGTTCAATATCGTCCAGGCCACGAAGGCAGAGGCAATGGAGTAGACTGTTACATTGATTAGAACGGGGCTCATCCCATAGGCAGTCAGCACGGCCGGGAGATACTGGGGGTCGAGCACGAAGATCAGGAACACGATTTTGGTGTACGCTGCGAGAGCGGTGTTCGATACCCACATCGAAAGCCTCGACACGAAATACCTGACGCTCCGGGTTCCGACGACCATCCTGGTGAAGGAGGGCCCGCCAACGCCTGTGAGTCCGAGGGCCCGTGACGTCCTGTACATGTCAGTGTAGACCTTCGCCATGGCAACAGACAGGATGCTGGCGAGAGCAAGGGACGCGATTGAGACGACCTCGTACTGCAGGATATTCTCAGGAATTAGGATGAACAGCGGTGAACCGAGCGTCGCGCCGATCCCTACGGCCAGCATGGTGCCAAGGCCGTAGACCGGCCTCGCTCTTCCGATGGACTCGGGGAAGCGCCTGAACCGCGCTCGGAACGACTCCGGGAGTTGGGCGACGAGGGCCACCCCGGAAAGGGCCAGCGCGATCGCTGCGAGGACCACGAGGACGTCCCCCATGTTGATTCCTCCTTCCTCTGACAGGAACGCCAGCTCGTCGTAGACGAAGCCGAGAGCGAAGCAGACCGAGAACACCCCCACGAGGAACCCCGCCACCTTGAGGGTGAGGGCTGCGGCCCGCGTCCTCGGACCGAGCCTCTTCACTTTAGGGCTCTCCTGACCTGACCGCAAGCCCTGCCCGTCTCAGGTTCACAGCGGCCTCGCGGAGCGCGAAGAAAGCCGAGAGGAGCAGTACCACCCCAACCACGAATTCCATGAAGGTGAGATACGGAGAGAGGGGCGATGTCACCACCGTCCCCGAAGTCCTCTCCGCCAGGTACTGTGCAAGGCTTGCGAGCGTGCCGACCCCTGCTACCGTCGGGACTAGGACCACCGCGCCCGCAACTACAAGGATGGCTGCGGTAAGCAATTCACCCAGGGCCAGGGCGAGCTTCCCCCGCGCCTCCCCGGGCCCATGGGACTGCAAGGCCCTCACGAACCTCCTCACGTTCTCGTCATGTGACCCTATGATCTTCTCTTCAATCCTCTCCCCGAGCTCCTCCTCTGACTGGTAAAGCAGGGCCATGGCCTTGATGTCCAGCGTCAGTCGGTCCAGCAGGTCTTCCGTCCTGGCCTCGTCCTTGGTCAACGGGGATTGCGACTGGTTCCCTCGGGTATTTCTCCCTTGGCATGGGCTCGTAGGGGCTGAAAATGGTTAAAGCACCTCGGAGACCAATGGCATCGAATGGAAGCCTCTGCTTCTCTGAAGCAGACCCTGTCGCACCTCTTCGATGCCGTGAGGTTTGCCGACCATGCGAGTGAACTGGAAGAGTCTGCTAGAAATGTCGAAGGGGACCTGGAGGAGTCCCTCAACAAGCTCGAGGCCCAGACGGAGGAGGTGGCCAACCTACTCGCAGCCATGAAGGTCGAGAAGGAGCCCATCCTGAAGGAGGTCGGGCAGCAGGCGGAAGGTTTCCTTGCGACGGCGAAGGAGCAGGCGATGGGCAAGCTCCAGAAGGCGGCCAAGCAGAGGCTGGAGGACTACCGCAGCGCCATCTCAGGAGAGAAGGACAAGGCCCTGAAGAGCCTGGAAGCGTACTTCGCTTCAGACCCGCTCCCGGTTCTGGAGAGCGTGGTGCAGGTACGGCTCTCGGAGGGGGTCTACGAGGCCAGGTCGGGCTACGAGTGCGAAGGGGGGATCAAATACGACTTCAGGCTCGCGGCTCAGAATTCTCGTCTGTTTCACGAGCCATTCGCCTTCTCTCGGCTCGGCTACGAGCTGCGCGTCCCCGTAAGGTTCTCGCGGGCGGTCTTGAGGAAGACCAGGACCCCTGGATTCGAAAGGCTGGATCGGTACGTTCTGGCGGACGCGGAGGCCACTGGAGGGAGGCTGCGGGCCAACTTCGAGAAGCCAGGCAACGGAGCCAAGCTGAAGATGGTCACCTCAGGGAGCCAAGAAGACGGCTTTGTGAGCCTCGAGTACAGCGATCAGGTTCAGGCCGTGAATGTCATGAACGACCCGTCGCTGGTGGCGTTCGTCGACCTGGAGGTGATTAGGAAGGCGGCGGCAGAGCTCGCCACGGAGCTGAACGATCTTGCGAAGAGGAAGGTGGCTATCCTCCGGCTCTCCGTGAATGGCGAGCAGTCACTGGAGAGCGTAAACTGCCGTGAGATTCTCCAGAGGGTGATCACTATAATGGGGTCGAGATACAGGGCTGTCGTAAGCAAGCTTTCGACCGGCGTACCCCTCGAAAACGGCGAGGGGCTCGAGCTGGACTACCTGAAAGGGAGGCTCAAACTCCTGGGCGGGGACTTCTCGAAGTCAATATCGCAGGGGCTGGGCTTGGCTATGACCCAGTAGGAGCCGAAAGAAAACATGGGGGGTTCCTAAGGGACTTGGAACCCCAGTCTCTTTCTACGATGCCTTGATGGTGTAGCGGGTGACGAGTGCCCAGACGCCACCGATGGCGACGAGGACCCCGCCAAGGCCTCCGGCAAGGAAGCCGAGCACCGCCATGACGATGGCTATCGGCTCGTCCTTGATTCTGCTGGACGTCACAAGTGCTGCCACTCCGACGATTACCGTTAGCAGTGGCGTGTAGTCACGCGAGATCGCGTTGGCGAAGTTGGTGGTGTTCGAGATCTGGTTTCCGAAGGCTGTGGCACCGAACGCCAGCGCGACTATCCCTCCTATCAGGAGGATGGCGCGCGCCAGCGAGTATGCGTCTTCTTGCTTCATTTTCTCTTTTCACCCCCGTGAAGGGAACGGACTCCGCAGTTCAGATAATAGAGCGTCTTTGAACAGAAAATTGCATCCAGAACAGGCCGATGTTACGAATCGTTCAGGTGCGACTTGGGTCCCTGCGGTGGCATCGGACACCGGAGTTCCGCTGCCACTGTGGCCACACTCCGGAATCGTCTGTAAGAATCCTACAGATGAAACGACTGCCCCTGACCGCGAATGTTCTCTATACTCTATAGCGAGCCCTAGAACCGCAGTCGGGAACCATTTTAGCGCCATGGAGTCATGTTTGCTCGAATGATGCAAGAAACAACGGCGATCGGTCCCATGGACTCGGTTGCCCGGGATGTCGTTTCAGGCCAGAGCCTGGTTGCTTTATTGGCGCTGGTTGGGACAAAGAGACTGGATGTTGCCGCTCTGAGGGCGAAGACGAAACTCGCTCCGGTAGCCTTCGGGAGTCTCCTCGAATGGCTACAGCGAGAGTACCTCGTCGATGTCGTCTGTACCTTGGCAGGAGGACGGATAGAGGAGAAGGTGGCGCTCACCGAGAAGGGCGAGTCGGTCCTGGTCGGACTCCTGGAACGCACGTGCGAACTGCCCGAGCTCCGCTAGACCCAGGACATCCCCCGATGAGCAGCTAACTCGTCTGCGGCTCAGACACAATCAGGTCGATGGCGACCTCGGCAATGTCGGAACCGTATTCGGCCGTTCTTCTGATACTTTCGAGCATGAGCTTGACTGACGCCACCTGAGCCCCGCTCATCCTTGGTGCGAGGATCTCGCTGCTGAGCTTGCCCTCCATCTGCACGACGTCTTTCGTCTTCGCGATCGCTTCTTCGGCCATCTTGCCGTCGAGGCGGACCAGGGCGGTTATGGAACTGTCGAAGACCCTTCTGGAGAGGGCCGCCATGTCTAGGACCTTCTTGATAGCGGGCTCAGGGAGCGAGAGGAGGTTCTCGGCATGGGAAGCGATTCCTGCGGCATGATCTGCCACCCTCTCGGCGCTCTTGACAACGAGCCTATAGCCGAGGCAGTCCCTCGTGGACGTCAGCCCTATCTCCTGAATGACAGACCTGTCCCTGACTGCGATGTTCAGCTGCCTTAGGAGGAAATGGTAGAAGCGGTCGACCTCATCGTCCCGCTCGATCACCTCTTCGGCCAGGTTCTTCCCTCCTCCCTGGAGGACGGCGACCGAGTCACTGAGCATCCCTCCAGCGATGATTGCCATCCGTTCGAGTGCCTTCTTGAGAGGAAGGTCTACATAGCCAGAGAGGCACTGCGTCAGAATCCCCCCCGACGACTCCTCGATAATCTCGACCCCTACAAGCTTCCTCCTGATTCCCTCCCTGATGAAACCTCTCAACGAGGCATCCGATTTGCCGAGGGTGATGCGTATGGTGTCGTAGCCGGCCAGATAGTAAGAAATGAAGTGCCTGAGCAGAAAATCCTTGTCAGCGCCCTGGCCCCCCTCGAGGATTGCTTCAGACTTCGTGGTAGCCCTGATGTCGCGCCTCGGAACGATCAGCAGCGACGAGTCCGGCTGGACCATCACGGCTACCGGGTCGCTTGCCCTGAGGCCGACGTCGTTCACCCACGTCTTGGGCAGGGAGACAACGAAGCTGTTCCCTCCAGTAACCTGGACCTTGCGGAAATCAGGCCTTCTCTCCGCCGTCACGCCATCCCCCCCGACCCTATACCCCCAATATACCTTTCTGCCTCCAATAGAGGCTATGGACCAGGGCGGCGTGACCTGTCAGATGAAGGTCTCCGACCTACATCCTGTCGAATTCCGCCCTTTGCGGTCGTGAGAGCATCCAAGATCCTCGAACGAGGGTGATGCTTCCTGTTCCTTGGACCGGTGTTGCGGGGTCAGTCACAATACACTCTATTGTGCCCTATAGTCGTCGTCGGCTACCGATAAATCTACTGGGAATGCGGCACTGCTCGAAAATGAACTTCTACAGGACAGGTGCAAGCGGAACTACAATCGGAATAGCTGTGGTGGTGATCGTGATAGTCGTCGCTGCCGGGGCCTACCTCGCGTTTGGCACTGGGAGCGGAGATACGACCGCTACCACGACAGCCGCATCAACCTCCACTTCGGCGAACAGCACCGAGGCCCCCGCCTCGGTGGTCGGCGGCGGGAGTACGCTCGTTTATCCAATCATGCAGGACTGGATAAACACGTACAGCTACGTGCAGCCGAGCATCCACATCACCTACAACGCGCTCGGGAGCGGGCAGGGCATACATGGAATCACTACGGGACTCTACAATTTCGGGGCGAGCGATGCTCCCCTGACAACGGCACAATACGCGGCTCTTCCCTCCGGGTCCAACTTGCTGACCATTCCAGACACTGACAGTGGAATTATCCCCGCCTACAACATTCCGGGGCTCACGGCGCATCTGAATTTCACAGGCAACGTCCTCGCGGAAATCTTCTATGGCTCGATTACAATGTGGAACGACCATCGCATTGCGGCGCTCCAGTCACCAAGCGTGGCTGCGAAGTTGCCAGCACACGCTATTCAGGTCTATCACAGGTCAGACGGCAGTGGAACGATGTACGGGTTCACACAGTTCCTTTCAGACTCGAACTCCACATGGGCGAAGAACGTGGGTTACTCCACTGGTACGCTAGCGTGGCCCGTTGGCGTCGGGTGCCTACACAACGCCGGTGTGGCGCAGTGCATATCACAAAACCCCTATTCGATAGGTCCTCTGGAGATTGCCTACGAAGTCGCCAACCCCGGTCAGATCAACTACGGAGCGGTCCAGAACCATGCAGGGAACTTCATCCTGGCGAACCTCACCAATATCGCGCAGGCTCTGACGGCTGGCGTAAGGAACGGCCTTCCATCAACCAGCGCGCAGTGGCCGAGCTACTCAGTGATTCAACAGACGTTCAACGACTCCTCTGACAAGTACATCTATCCAGTCGCGACCTTCACCTACGTCATGGTCTACCAAGATCTTAGCGCATCATACGCGTCAACAACTCAGGCGCAGGCAGTCGCAACAGTGAACTTCCTCGAGTGGGTCATCACCTCAGGTCAGGCATCAGGGCCAAACGCACCCACTGCGACCCTGGGTTATCCGCCCCTCCCGCCTGCCGCGGTCACCCTCGACAAGCAACTGCTAGCTTCGATCACGTACAACGGGACTCCAGTACTCTCCGGATCTTAGCGCAAGCTAGGATCCTCCTCTTCTTTGTCGGTGATACTGTGCCTGTCCAAGGGGCGCGCGAATGACCGCTTTACCGAAGGGAAATCGACGCTCAGGGTCCAAGGGAGACGTCGTCCTGAAGTTCGTGGTTGGGGCGGCAGCGGTTGGAGTAACCGCCATACTCGTGGGCCTAGGGATTGAATTGACCGACGGATCATGGCTCAGCATCAAGACCTTTGGCCTCGGATTCATCACGGGGACCACTTGGAATCCTCCCCACGACATCTACAACGTGTTCAATTTCATTCTGGGTACGTTAACCACCGCGGCGCTCGCCCTCCTGATAGGGCTGCCGATCGGCCTCGGTGTAGCAGTCTTCCTTTCGGAGAGGCCCAAGGGGGGAAGGGGGATTGGGACTGCATTGGGGTCACTCGTAGAGCTCCTAGCGGCCGTCCCAAGCGTAATCTATGGACTCTGGGGGCTGATAGTCTTGGTTCCCTTCATGCGAGACTACGTGGAACCGACCCTCAAGACCTACCTTGGCTTCACCCAACTCTTCAATGCGACTCCCATCGGAACAGACCTTCTGACCGCCGGGGTCATCTTGGCAATCATGATTATCCCGACAATCTCAGCTGTTTCGAGAGACATCCTGAACGCAGTACCTGACAGTCAGCGAGAAGCGATGTACTCACTGGGCGCGACCGACTGGGAAGTCGTCAGGAAAGCGGTCCTCCCTTACGCCAGGTCTGGCATATTCGGAGCCACAATCCTAGGACTGGGGAGGGCCGTGGGCGAGACGATGGCCGTCACGATGGTCGTAGGAAACGCGACCGCCATTCCAACTTCCCTCATCTCACCCGGATACACCCTGACTTCAATCATCGTCAACCAATTCGGGACCACCACGGATCCGCTGGCGGACGCAGCCCTGGTGGAAGTGGGGCTAGTCTTGTTTCTTCTGGCACTGGTGATCAACTTCCTGGCAAGGGTGTTTGTCTGGAGGATGACCCGAGCGACGAAATTCCGGGTATGAGGCGGTTTCGATAGTTGTCATCTGGCGTTCTCTCGGGACGACGTCGAAGTTGGCGCCGAGTCTTCGACCGTATCATGAAGGTGTTGGTCCTGTTCTCTGTGGTGATAGCCGTAGTTCCACTCTTCTTGGTTGTGGCGGACGTGGTGGCTCAGGGACTGCCGGCAATATCTTGGGGCTTCTTCACCAAGAATCCACCCTCCCCACTCGCCGGGTACGGAGGCATATTGAACGGAATCGAGGGGTCGTTATTGATGGTCGGAATGGGGGTGCTCATCGCTGTCCCGGTCGGAGTTGGAGCAGGGATCTACTTCTCGGAATGGCCCGAGTCCCGGCTTTCCTTTCTCTCGAGTTTCGTGAACGACGTGCTGGCCGAGTTCCCCACCCTTGTCATCGGTCTGTTCATTTTCGTCATCATCGTGGGGCCAACAAGAACATTCTCCGCTGTGGCGGGAGCTGTGGCCCTGGCGATCATTATGCTCCCGATCGTGGCAAGGACGACAGAGGAGTCCCTCAAAATAGTGCCCGTCTCGCTCCGGGAGGCCTCGATGGCCTTAGGCGTTCCGAGGTGGAAGACTACTTTCAGAGTAGTCATCAGCACAGGCAAGTCAGGCTTGGCAACAGGAATCCTCCTCGCTGTCGCCCGGGCTGCCGGAGAGACTGCCCCACTTATGGTGACTGCCGGCTATTCCAACTTCCCACCAACGGGACTCTTTGGACAGATAGGTTCCGTTCCTTACATCATCTACAACTTTGGGACGGCTGGATTTTCCAACTGGACAACGGTCGCGTGGGGGGCGGCTCTGGTGCTAGTGACATTCATGCTAATTCTGAATCTCTCCGTTAAGCTCTTCATCAGAAGAAGGTCCACCGGGGTTCGGGCTGAAATCTAGGTGAACTTGTCTGGAGGCAAGAGAAGACTTCGAAGTGAGGAAAGGAGTGATTGAGATATCCACGGCCTCGTCCCTGAAGGGGGACCAGCCGAAATTCGAGACGAGGGGGCTGAAGGCGGCCTTCGGTGCCAACTGGGTGCTCAATGGGATTGACCTGAAGATCACTCCCAACAAGATCACGGCAATAATGGGCCCGTCCGGATGCGGGAAGACTACGTTCGTAAGGTGCCTAAACCGCCTCCACGAGCTTATCCCCGGCGCGACGGTCCAGGGGGAAGCCCTGCTTGACGGGGAAAACATCTACGACAAGGGCGTAGATCCCGTGGCCGTCCGGAGAAGGATAGGGATGGTCTTCCAGAAGCCGAACCCCTTCCCGACGATGACGATCTATCAAAATGCCGTCGCCGGACTCACCCTCAACGGGGTGAAAGACAGAAAGAAGCTCGACCACGCTGCAGAGCAGAGCCTCCGGGGGGCATACCTCTGGGACGAGGTCAGGGACAAGCTCAAGGACCCGGGTGCGAGCCTCTCGGGAGGTCAGCAGCAGAGGCTCTGCATCGCCCGCGCTCTGGCGGTCGAGCCCGAGGTCCTGCTCATGGACGAGCCATGCTCCGCCCTCGACCCCACCGCGACCGCGAAGATCGAGGAGCTCATGACCAACCTCAAGGAGAGGTACACGATCGTGATCGTGACCCACAACATGCAGCAGGCTTCCCGAGTGGCCGACTACACCGCCTTCTTCTATCTTGGGAAACTCATCGAGTTCGGCGAGACGGCGAAGCTCTTCGAGAACCCGCATGAAGAGCTCACAGAGAGGTACATCACGGGGAAGTTCGGGTGATCGCATGCCTCGACTAATGGACATGGGGCTCGACCAGCTCAACGGCCTGCTTCTCAACATGGCGGACCTCTCGCAGCAAGCAGTCGCATCGTCGATTGATGCATATGCTCGTGGCGGCAAGGGCGAAGAAGTCAAGCAGATGGCGGACCGGCTCCAGTCGCTCCACCGCCAGGTGAGCGACCTTGCGATGGAGATGATCGCGAGATACCAGCCTGTCGCCACCGACCTCAGGTTTCTGAGGTCATGCATGGAGATCTCCTATGGGTTCTTCCGCTATGGGCGGTACGCCTACGACATCACCCAGGTCCTGGACGTGTTCGGAGACCTGGGGAGGTGCGACCAGGCTTCCGTCATCGAGACGGCGCGCAAGACCCAGGAGATGATACGCATGAGCGTGGAGGCGTTTGCGCGCCGCGACGTAGACACGGCGAGGAGGATACCCACCATGGACGACACCATAGACGAAAGCTACAGAGAGAACCTCCGGAAGACCATCGACGGCAAGGGGAACCTGAAGTGCTCACTTTCCGCCACGCTGATACTCCGCTATCTGGAGCGGATTGCAGACCATGCTTCGTACATCGGGGAGAGCGTGGAATACATAGCGACAGGCGTCGAGCCGAGCCTCTGAAGCGGTCAGCCCTGCAGAGAGATTACCCGGGCCGCCTTCGTCTCCGCGACTATGCTGACCCTGTCTCCCATCTTGATGCGGAGACCGGCATGCCCGTCAGTCGCCCCGTACAGCCTGGCGTCTGCCTTTCTGAAAAGGGAAATCTCGACTCTGCTCCCCCATGGGACCGTGTACCTCAGGGGGTGCCCGGGCTCCCCCTTTCTCTCTGTGAACGTCGGGCTCACGTGGCATATGCCGATTTCGTCCTTTCCTATGCTGGCGGAGGCCGCCGGGTCCATCTGGTCCCCCTTGATCCTATCCGGGTAGGAGTAGTACCCCGTCGCTCCCGCTTGCGTCGTCACGACCACGCCGTCTCCGATGGCCGCCTCTCGGATGTTGACCCCGGGACCAGTCACGTTGACGGTGTAGCGGATGCAGGTGCTCTCGCTCCCCCTCTCCAGGTAGACGTCGGTGAACGCCTCTCCGACCTTCCTGCCGTTGATGAGGACGCCGAGCCTTCTATGTTCCACGATTTCGTAGCGGCCATCCCTGATCCGTCCCAGTACCCCGGGGAGCTCGTCGAATGTTGTCTGAGCCAGATGTGCCTTCGACCCGGTGGCTCCCTTCGACCTCACCCCCACAAAAAGCAAGGGGATGTCCTCCGTCCTGCCGTACCTGCTGAACCTCCCGTCCCCCCCGACCACAAGGCCGAAGTCCGCCTTCCGGTTCGTCACCGTCATTCCCGCAGCGCGAACCGCCTCTCTCAGCAGCCTGGGAGGGACTTTGGGGGCGCCCTCATCCAGCAGAAGCTTGACCTTCACTCAGTCCTTCGCCTTGCCTACGAATTCGAGGATGCTCCCCTCGCCCCCGGCGTTCCGTCCTGTGTCGATGAACCGGGTGGCCCTGGTCCTGACCTCCTCCTGCTGGGGGGTCGAGACTCCGAGCTTCTCCATCATCTTCAGAGAATTCTCCACAGCGAAGCCTCTGAAGTGGTTGTTGAAGTACCCGTAGGTCTGCTTCACCCTCGACGTGACCTCCTTGACCTTCGGCACCCAGGTGTCGAGCTCCCTATCGCTGTACCTGTAGTTGTACCAGGGACGGCTCCCCCTCCCGTGCCACCTGATGAACGCGAAGTCGGCGGTGACCACGGTATCCGGAGGGAGCAGTGGCTCGTCGACGACCACGTTGGCGACGTTCTTGCTCCTGAGGAGAGACCACGTCTCTTCCCGCAGCCATGACGGGTGCCGGAACTCCACGGCGAACTTCACGTCTTCCGGGGACATCTCGAGGAAAGCCTTCAGCTTCTCGAAGTCTGGCTGAAACGAATAGCTCGGAGGCAACTGAATCAGGACCGGCCCCAGTTTGCCTGCGGCGATCAGGGGCCTTAGGAGGCCAAGGAACCTGACCAGGTCGGCCTCCACACCCTTGCTCAGGTCAAGCTTCTTCTCATGCGTCAGGAGCTGGGGGAGCTTCACCGAGAACACGAAGTCTTCGGGGGTGTACCTTGCCCAGCCCAGTACCAGCCCCTTCGACGGGAAGGCATAGAACGAGGAGTCGACTTCGGCTGTCCCGTAGACCTTGGAGTAGAACGAGAGCTTGTTGGTCTTGGAGTCCGGATAGAAGACCCCTGCCCACTCGTTGTATGACCACCCCGAAGTCCCGATGAAGAGCTCGGTCAAACGGCCCGGCCGACGCGAGATTCTCGATTTAAGCGTGATAGCGGCTGTCTAGAGGGCAGGCATCCACCCCGGCCTGGCTGACCAGGTGGCTATGGCGTCGTGGGCGTGAATCGACTCGAAGCACCTGCCGCTCACGAACAGAGCGTTTGGGAACCTGCGGATGCACTCTCTCACAAGGTCCTCGGCGAACCTCGGATTGGCCTGGGCCTCAAGGATTTTCTTCGCCTCCTCCAGCCGCTTCATGTGTTCCTTGGGCGAAGCCGAGAAGCACTCGGCCGTTCTGCCTACAACCTCCATGGCGTCGAGCGGTTTCTCGCTCCTCAGGACAAGCGTAATCTCTGCCCTCTGCATGTGACCGATCCCTATCATCTTCTTGGAGCATGGGCAGGCGGTCATCCCGCTGACCACGAACATGTACGTGATGGCACCCCGCTGGGTGGCTCGCATGGTGACTCTTGCGAACTGGTCGTCGTAGGGGAGTTCGAAGGAAGCGGTGACACTGGTACCTGGCTGGGTCCTGTTCACCTCGGTGCATATCCACCTCAACCACTGCACCATCCCTCTCGCCCTCCGGCCGTTCGCAGCCTTCACCAGTCTGCTCATGTGGACCCCTCTGTGAAGGCCCGTCGACGTCTGAATCGAGAGCTCCACGGGCATCCTGATGTTGCCGGCATTGCTGAAGACCCTCAGCTTGGATATGCCGGCGTCTACCGGTAGCCTTGACGTCTCAGACTGGACGTCGGCCGTGGCGTCGATCAGGCGTAGTGGGTCTTCCGCCTCTTGGTGAGACCGCGTCAAGGGGGGATTCACCGATTTTTCCATTGTTTAAGTAACTTTCCCCCACTCTTGAGAGCGAGAGGGTCCGGCACCCCGGCGGCGGTGAATGCTCTCTCGCGCGCGAGACACCCGTCGCAATGCCAGCAGTGATGACCCCCGCTTCCATGGCAGCTCCAGGTCAAGTCGAGCGGAACCCGCAGGGACGCGGCCAGTCTGATGACCTCGGGCTTCGACCTGTCCTTCAGCGGCCGCGATATCGCGATTTCACTCCTTCTGAGTATGGGTGAGGCAGCCCTGAATGACCTTTCGAGGTCCCCGAAGAAGATGGAGCCGACGTCCTCGAAGACCCTCTCGTCATCTCTGTTGTGACCTCCCACGATCAGCGAGGCTCCCACTTCCTCGGCGTACGACGCAGCGAACGAGTAGAAGATGCTGTTCCGAAGTGGAATGTAAGTAGGTGGCAGTCCGCCGAACTCCGATCCGGCGATGTCGCCTGCCTCCTTCAGGTCGGGAAGCCTGACGAACCGGTGCTCCCGGACCCCGGCGCTGGCCGCGATTTCCCTGGCCGCCCGGAGTTCCTGTCTCGCTATGCCGTGGTATTCGAAGGTGATGGCCCTCACGCTGTTCGAAGCCTTGGTGACGTAAAGGGCAGTTGCGGAATCTATCCCGCCGGAAAGAAGCACTATCGCTTCCTTCGTCTGCTGGTGGCACCGTCCTGGTGCAGTTTCGCTAGGATGTGGCTCCCCTTGTTCAGCCCCTCGTAGACATAGACCCCTAAGGCTGTGACATTCGCAGGCATCCTCGGGGCTATCCTTCCCAGGACCTCTCTGGCCAGGTTCTCCACCGACGCCTCCCCCTTCAGGGTGACAGTCGTCGCCTTGGGGGCTTTGATGGCGAACTCCCCGTGGACCGTCTCGAACTTCAGGGTTACGCTCTTCGGGTCGACGGCGGTCACATACTTCTCGTTGATGAACAGCTTGTGGTCAAGGCTCCTTACCGCCTCCCTCACAGCCTGCTTGGCAATTCCGAAGTCCACCACCATCCCGTCGATGGGGCGCCCGACGATCTCGACCAGGACGCTCGAGGTGTGCCCGTGCATCACCGAACACTTCTCTGTCTTCGGGAGGATGTGGGCGTAGTCGAAATTGAAAGAGTGGTCGTCCAGGAATATGGTCTGAAGCCCTCCCTCATCGCCTAGCCCCAGAATCCGGACGCCGTGGTCGAAGGCATCGCTCCTCAGCGACTCCCTCTCGACCAGTATCACCTTCCTGCGCGACCTGGAGAGCGCCCGCCTATCCGCCTCCCTGAACCCGCGTTCCACGAAAACGAAGACGCCATTGACAGCGAAGTCGGCCTCCAGCCCCTTGGCGCCCGGGACCTGCACGTTCTCCTTGTATCGTATGTTCAGCGATTCCAGCAGGCCTGCTACCAGCTGATGCGTGCTCGTGGCCCTGAAGCCCTCCTTCGTCCTATACGCCCTTTCGTAGGCTCCTTCGTCCAGCCTCTTGAGCCTCGGCGCGAGCTTGGCCAGCAGCTGTTCGCTCATGTGCTAGAGGCGACAGAATGGTTCTGTTTATAGTGTTCGAGTGGAAATCAAAGAGATTGGTGCGGCATGCGGGGGCACCGGCAGGACAGCCTCCTAGCAGCTGTGAGAATGTCTAGCTTGACTCGCCGGAGCAACTCGAGCGAATTGTATCCGACAGTCACCGCCCCCTGGGGGAGGGGCTTCTTGAGGGGACCGGTTCGTTTGACGACGGATCTCATGAAGCTCAGGTCTTGAAGACCTGTGATTCCTTTCCAATGCTCTCTGCAAGCGTCCTCGTCGTCCTGGAGATGAATCATCATCCTAATCCTAATGCGGTCTTCCTCAATTCTCATCGACCTTAGATACCTCAGGAAGATCGAAGTCATTTGGGGGTCGGAGTTCACAAATTCGACCCGCCTGTCCCGCTCTCTCTTGCTGCCCTCGCACCAGTACAGAAGGGCTCCCGCCGAGTTCAGGTCCATACAAATGCACGCGGCATGACTATTTAACTCCCGTATCGGCTCGAGTTCGTACTGATTCAGTTTATACACGAGCGGCGTGTGGCCGCAAGCCGTGCGGCCTTGATCCAGTGGTTAGGATAGTGGCTTCCCATTCTTCAAGAGAAAAGAGCCACTCGCCCGGGTCCGAAAGAAGGTCCCTCAGGGGCCCAGCCGAGAATCCCGGAGGCCGCACTTAACGCTTCGGGGACGAAACCCCACCGGGGTTGGTGCGCCTGGGGTGGGCGGGGATGGTTCCCCGCCTCAGGCAATTTTCATGACACTCCTCCCGCGCTAATGCCCTC
>JAKASI010000005.1 GCA_021828185.1 archaeon | reverse complement strand
CTCCATGGGGAAGATGTACTTGGTCGACGGAGACGCCCCCAGAGCCTTCAGGGTGTCGAGGTACTGCAGCGTCATGGTCTTCGAGTCGATCCCCTTCGCAGCAGCGAAGATCTGATTCAGGGCCCCGGCGTACCCTTCGGCACGCAGGACCGCCGCTTGCTTGTCCCCTTCCGCCCGGAGGATGTTCGACTTCTTCTCACCTTCGGCAACGAGTATCGAAGCCTCCCTCTTTCCGTCCGCCTCGGTCACCGTCGCCCTCCTCGTCCTCTCGGCAGACATCTGGCGGACCATCGCCTCCTGTACGTCCTGCGGAGGCCTGATCTCTCTGATCTCCACATTGGTCACCTTGATTCCCCATCTCTCGGTGACTTCGTCCAGCTTCGTCCTCAGGACCTGGTTGATCTGCTCCCTCTTGGCCAGGAGCTCATCGAGCGGGATGTCTCCGACCACCGCCCTAAGGGTCGTGGTGGCGATGCCGATGGACGCCCCCTCGAAGTTCTGGACCTGGACGATGCTCTGGGTCGCTTCAATCACCTTGTAGTAGATGAGGAAGTCGATGTCCGTCGGAGCGTTGTCCTTGGTGATGCAGGTCTGGTGCGGGACCTCCAGGAATCTCTCCCTGAGGTCGACCTTGTTCAGGCGGTTGATGATCGGGAAGATGAAGATGACCCCCGGGCCCCGGGCGCCGATGAGCCGGCCGAGCCTGAAGACGACGAGGCGCTCGTACTCCCTGACGATCTTGATGGTGGCCGCGATCAGCCCTATCACGATGATGGCGACGATGGCGTAGATCGAGTAGTTGATCAGGTCGGCGGTCGTCTGGAGGAAGACCGGAGACAGAAAGGTCACTCTGCCACCTTCTCTACCGCGAGGGTCTGCCCGTTCACCCCTTTTACTCTTATCGGGTCTCCGATTCTCAGCTCCTGTGCCGAGGTGACGCTCCACTCCTCCGAGGCGACCTGGGCCACTCCTCGGCCGCCGGGCTGGAGGTCTGACTTCATGGTCCCTTCTTTCCCGATGAGAACCGACGGCTCGTTAACCCTGGGCCGCTGCCTCAGCGCGTCCCTGATTGACCTCAGGTAGAGGCTTCCTATCACGATGGCGGCGCCCAGGGCTACGAGGAGGCCGTAGGTGATGTCCGGGATTCCTGCGAAGGTCCCTGTCGGGGCGGGGGTGGACGTCGGCTGCGGCGCGGTGGAAGCGGGGGGAAACTGGTATATCAGGAGGAACCCGATGATGAAGATGACCACTCCGACGGTGGCGCTTATCCCGTGGGCCGTCTTGATCTCCAGGAAGATGAACGCGGCGCCCATGATCATCAGTATCACAGCCAGGGGGGAGGCGCCGAACACCCCGAGGCCGAAGAGGGCCACGGCTATTACAGCCACCCCGACGACGGACAGTATTATGGTGGGGTGGTAGATGTCAGCGAGGACCGCAAAGACCCCGAGGAGGAACAGGAGGCTCGACACGTTCGGGTTGCTGAGGACCGAAATGAGCGAAGACCTGACCCCCGGCGTGTTGACCGGAGCGTTGGCCGGGACCCCCAGGTAGGTCAGCGCCCCCTGCAGGGTCGTGGAATTGATGACCCCATTGATGACGTGGTACTGGAGGGCCTTGTCGTCCGGGTATGACACCCCGTGGGTCACCATCAGCCCGGTGGCGGTGGCGTTTCTCCCGTTCGACCGGGTTAGCGTCATCATGTATGAGGCGAAGGCGTTGATGTCCTTCGTCATCGTGGAGTTCTCTTCCCCGGTGGGGATCCCCGAGACTATGGGAGTGGCCGAGCCGATGGTGGTCCCAGGCTCCATGTAGATCTGATTGGACGCTTCGGCGATGTACGAGCCGGCCGAGAAGGCGTAGGACCCCTGGGGCGCGACCAAGGTGATGAAGTTCCCTCCCCACTGCTGATAGCTCCCGATGGCGGATATCATCGACTCCATGCTCGCCCCATCCCCTCCGTTCGTGACCAGGACGAAGACGATGTTGGCAGCGCACTGCGCCTCGGCGTTGCTCACCGTGGTGGCCATGAAGTCCGCGGTCCCCGGGTCGATGTCTGCGTTCAGGGAAGCCACATAGTATCCGCTCTTGGTCGCGCACCCCTGGCTCTGGGCGTGGGCTGGGACGGCCTGAGATGCGAAGACGAGCACGAGGACTACCGCCAGGGCCAGCCCGAGGACTTTCAAGTCAGGGACGCGGCGAAACCGCTCTCACATAAATAGTGTTGCAGTTAGCCCCGCGAGCGTCCATGGCGAGCCCGAAGGTCACGGTGATGGACCACCCCATGGTGACGGAGCAGCTGTCGCTGGTCCGCGACAAGCGCACCAACCAGGTGGCCTTCAGGAAGGCAATCTACAGGCTCGGCAGGTTCATGGCCTATGAGTTCCTCCGGACCATGGACACGCAGGAGTTCACGGTCGAGACCCCCCTGGGTCCGGCCAGGGGGGGACAGATCAAGGGGAGAGACAAGATCGTAATCATACTCGTATTGAGGGCCGCCATCCCGTTCGTGGAGGGGATGTACAAGAACTTCCCCATGGCCAGGACCGGGGTCGTGAGTGCCTGGAGGGGGAAGCCCCCGGACTTCCCCATCGAGGTCAACTACGCCAAGATCCCGGAGGTGACCGAAGACGATGTGGTGGTCATAGCGGACCCGATGCTCGCGACCGGTCACACCCTCAGGGAGGTCGCGCACAGGGTCGCCAAGGAAGGGCGCCCGAAGAGACTGGCGTTCTTCTCAGTCATAGCGACGAGACAGGGGATTGACTATGTCGCCAAGGACTTCCCCGGCGCCGAGTTCTACACCTGCGCCATCGACCCTGCGCTCAACGACCACGGGTACATCGTGCCGGGGCTTGGTGATGCCGGAGACCGGGCCTTCGGAGCCCCTCACTGAGCAACTTCGACCTTCTTCAGCTGCCGGTTGTACATCCCGACGATCTCCTCGACGGTCGTGGCTTCGTCTGGTCCCTTGTCGTCCCTGACCTTCCCGGTGAACTTCGGGAACCTGAGCGAGATCCCCGCGCCGGGACGGATGCGTCCCATCGCAGCGGTGTGAATCGGAGAGAGGGTCAGTTCGGCGGCGATTATCTCGAGGACAATGTGGGGCCTGAACCAGACGTCGGGAACCATGTCCGACTCCACCCCGGGGGGCTTGACATGGCTCTCGTATGGTTTCAGAAGCGTCGGGATCTTCTCCAGGTCCTGGTCGGAGAACCCAGTCCCGACCTTCGCAACGCTGGTGAAGATCTCTCGCTTTTCGTCCAAAGTCGCGAGAAGGTACGTCCCGTAGGTCCCAGCCCGCCTCCCTCTGCCGTGGAACGCCCCGATGATGACCAGGTCGATGGTGTCGGTGAGCTCGCTCCTGTACTCCCGCTTCAGCTTGATCCAGGCGAATTCCCTCGCCCCCGCCCTGTAGCTCGAAGCCGGGTCCTTGACAACCAGCCCCTCGCACCCGTTCTCGATGGCTTCTTCCATGAACTTCTCGATCTCGGCCGGGTCGGAAGTGGAGAGGGCAGGGACTGGCCTGGTCCTTTCGGTGGCTTTCACCACCTCCTCCAGCTTCTTTCTCCGGGAGGTGTACGCCTTCCCAGTGAGATCGGAAGCCCCGGCGAAGAGGACGTCGAAGAAGTTCAGGGCGACCGGATAGTCGGCGATGGCCTGCTCGACCCCGTACTTCCTGCGGCGGTGCATCAGCTCCTGGAACGGGAGGTACTCCCCTGTGTCTTCGTTGATCGCCACCACCTCGGCCTCGAGTATCGCCTTCTTCGCACCGACGTTCCTCACAACGAGGTCTGCGGCGTCCGGGTAGTGGGGGGTGATGACCTCCAGCCTCCTCGAAAACAGCCTGACGCTGTTCCCGTCCTTGTGGATCTGGAGCCGCTCCCCGTCGAGCTTGTACTCGGCGCTGACAACCTTCTCACCCATCTTTTCGACGATGGCCCTTGCCGAGCTGAGCCGCTCTGCCAGCATCGGCCTTATCGGGACGCCGACCTCCACCCCCACCGACTGCACCCCCTTCAGCCCCTTGGTCGCAGCTGCCTCGACGACGAACCCCAGGTCCGGGTGGACGTTGTAGGCGCGCTCTATGGGCCCCCGGGCCTCTTTGCCTCCGAGGAATGCCGTGGCTGCCGCGTCCAGGACCGTGTAGTCTGCGACCCCGAGCCTGAGCACCCCTGTCACCGTCCTCATGATGAACTTGGCTTCGAGCGAGGACGCGTCGTTGAGGAGGGACTCGAGTTCCTTCAGCTTCGCCTCCACCGAGCCGCTCCCCGACTGCTTCGCAATCTTGAGGAGGGTCTGGTAGACCCTCGCGAGGGTCAGCCTCTCGCTGAACAGGGTCCCCTGCCCCTTGCTCCCCAGGAGCTCCCCGGCGGCTGTCCCGATGTCCCCCCGTCTGACGTAGAGGGCGTATGCCTTCTCCGTGGTTATCCCTGCCGATGCGGCAACGGCCCGGATGGCGAGCTTCTCGGCCAGGCCGAGCTCGACCCCCTCGTAGTCCGGCCTGAGCTTCCCCTGGGTCGTGTAGACGAGCGGAGCGAGCTCCTCCTTGGGAGTGCGGCTGAAGAGCTCCGCCAGGGCCTGGGTGATCTCGTTCCTGCCCGAAATGGCCTCGAGCTTCGCATAGGTCTCTGCTACGTCGGAGTAGTACAAGCGGAATCCCCGACGAGACCGTGACTTAATCTCCTTTCCGCCGACGGCGGAAACGCTTAATTGGAAACCCGGCCGGAGCGCCCCGACAGCCATGGGCGGAGTAAAGAAGAAGTCGCTGGCTTCTATGGAGAAGTCGCAGGACTCCCAGGACACCGGCGAGGAGCAGGCCTCGGCGAAGGGGAAGAAGGCAAAGGAGCAGAAGGGAGCGCCCCAACAGAAGCGCCAGCTGGCATTTCTGCCGCCGAGGATGTCCGAAGCCGAGATGGTGAAGAGCCTCACCCCGTTGAAGGCGATAACGATCACCACGGCCTCCCGGGCCCTCGGCGTGAACGCGTCGATCGCCAACGCGGTCCTGAAGGAACTGGAAGCCAAGCGGTTGATAGTCCGGGCCGGGGGGTTCAGCGGCCACGGCGTCTGGGCCGTTCGTTAGCCTTCGCCGTCCTAACGTAGGCCGGCACCGCTTTCCCACGTGCCCCTAGAGGGTCTTCCAGCCCCCGCGCTTCTGTTGCGACGCTCTTCGTCGGGCGGGAGCTGGCCGAAAGATAGGCTGCCCTGACGCATCGCTGATTCCTTCGGCCTCTTCTGGAGACCCCCGGAGGTTGCCCGGTTCCAGCGGGGGAGCCGACTCCTAGGTCGAGCCCTGCTTCAGGGTGACGACGTCCCCGGGCCGGATGGCATCGAAAGCCTCAATCCCCTGCTCCACCTTCCCGATCGGGTTCAGAGGGCGGTCGCTCTTTGCGTCTCCCAGGAAGACGCAGATCAACCCTCCGGAAGGGAGGAACGCGACGTCCCCCCGGTTGAACTGCACCCTTGGCTTCTCTACTCCCACCCTGAGCTGGGTGAAGAGGCAGACCATGGCAGGCTGCAGGGTCACCCTGCTGTCGGAAGGCAGGGTCCTGAGGACGGCGTTGACGGTCAGCGGTGCCAGATGGCGGAATATCGCGATGGTCCCCTGGCTCCTGCCGTTTACGGAGGCAAGGACATCAACCTTCGAAACCGAGCCGGCCGTGGGCGCCGCCTGCGAGGACAACCTGGCGCCCCGTGGGGAAGGAGCATTAAACGGTTTGCAGTCTCTTTCAGAAAAAGACTTATCTGGCCACCCCAGCGGGCGAAGCAGACCCCGAGGCCCCCTGATGTCACCTGCAAAGACAGTAAGAAAGGCAAAGCAGCCTTCAATGGCTGAGTTCGAAGTCAAGATCGGTCCCCCGAAGCTGACGCGCTTCGAGAGGGCCAGAATCGTGGGCGCCAGGTCTCTGCAGATAGCGATGGGCGCACCGGCCTTCGTCCCCATGGAGGGCCCCTACAGGGGACCCATCGAAGTCGCGATGATGGAGCTGGAGGCTGACGCCCTCCCTATTTCCATCAGGCGCTCCCTCCCCAACGGGATAACCCAGGACATACCGATCAGGGCGCTGGCGAAGTAGAGAGACCCCTTTGTCCAGAGCGGCGCTGTTCGTCGACGACACCCTGCCTGCGGAAGCGAGGGACCTCCTCTCCGACTTCGAAGTATACGAGTCCTCGGCTGACGACGCGGCTCTGGAGCGATGCGAGGCGCTGATCTGCTTCCCCGGACGGGCCAAAGGAGAGATGCTGAGGAAGATGAAGAGTCTGAAGATGGTGCAGACGCTGTCCGCAGGGGTGGACGGGCTCGACATCGAGGCGCTCCCCCCGGGCGCTCAGGTCTTCTCCAATGCGGGAGCGTTCACCGAATCGGTCGGGGAGCACGCCTGGGGGCTCCTCCTGGGGGTGGCGAAGGGAATCCACCTGCGCAACGTCAGGACGAGGCCGAGGATGCTGCGAGGGAAGACCCTCCTCGTGGTCGGGTGCGGCGCCATAGGCTCAGAAGTGGCGAGACTGTCGAAGTCCATTTCGATGCAGACTGTGGGGGTCTCGCGGTCGTTCAAGAGCCCCGAGCTCTTTGACGAAGCACACCCCGTCGCCGCCCTCCCCTCGGTGATCGGGCGTGCGGACGCCATGGTCATCACTCTGCCGCTGACGAACAACACGCGAGGACTGCTGGGCTACGACCTTCTAGCGAAGACGAAGGAGTCGGTCATTGTTGTCAACGTCGGCAGGGGAGAGACGATAGACGAACAGGGGCTCATCCGTTGGCTGAAGGAGAGACCCGAGAGCAGGTTCGCGACCGACGTATATTGGAAGAAGGACGGGAGGGAGCAGTTCTCCACTCAGGCCTGGGACCTTCCCAACTTCGCGGGAAGTCTGCACAACTCTGGCATCCCCCTGGGGGAAGACCTTTCGAAGGTTAAGGTGGCGGCTGCATGGAATGTGAAGAGATATTTCGAGACCGGCGACGCCCTGCACAGGGTCGACATCAGCGAGTACGTCTGACAAGGACCGACGGCCCGCTCCGAAGCGGCACCCGCCGGCCGTCACCGTATCAGAGTTGGCTCTTTCCGGTTGGCAAGTAATCTCGAGTCTCCGCTCCTAGGCCGTGGGCCAGCGGCGGGTTTATTCGAGGCGGCGGAGGTCGTCGGGGGTGTCCAGATCGAAAAGGGCGGCAGGGGACGTCTCCACGACCCTGATCTCTGAAGCGTGTGCTGAGACGACCTTCTTCAGCCCCCGCGTTTCTTCGTCGATCCCCTGAAGCTCCCCAAAGAGGGTCTTGTCGAAGAGAATCGGATGGCCCTGCCTCCCACCAAATCCGGCACAGACGATGCGCGCTCCCGACTTCGAGTACTCGTCGATGACAGCGTCTATGATCGTCCTGTGCGTCATAGCCATGTCGCCCGGGAGGACCATCGCTGCGTCTGTTCCCGGGGCGGTCCCCGACAGGCCTTTCTTTACCGAGGAGCTCTGACCCTGGCGGAATTCTGGGTTGTACACGAGTTTGCAGCCGTGCCCTCGAAGGGCTTCCTTCAGCCTTCCGAATTCGTGCCCCCCGACGACCACGACCTGGCTCGCTTTGGAGCCGAGTGCCTCGGTCACGACATGTCCGACGAGGGTGGTTGAGCCCATGGGCTCGAGCAGCTTGTTACGGCCGAACCTGCTCGAAAGCCCGGCAGCCAGCACCACCAGCGAGACTGTCTTCCCGGTCAAGGGCGCCGCTCCCGGGTGCCGGCTTGATTGGACCCTGGCAGTGGCGCGTGCCCTGCTGTCGGGGAAGCGGGAACGACGGAGGGACTGACTGGCCTGAATTCGAGCGTCGAGCGGGTCACCCGAACGAGAGGCAACAGGCGGCGCGTATTCCTGATGGCGCACGCGGCCAGAATTGCAGCCATGCTGTCCCCAAACCGCCCGTCGGAAGGTGTAGCTATAGGTTGTACTTCTTCCCCACGTAGCCCAGAGTGGCGCCCCAGACCGCAAATCCGATGGCGAGGCTGACGAGGAAGAGGAGGGCACTCGTGAGAGGAAGCGAGAGGATGGTCCCGTTGAACTCCGCTGTGCTGACCGAGGTCAGGGCGACGGCGACAAGAGCGAACCCGATTCCGGCTATCCCCATCCCCTTCATCACAGAGTGAGAGTTGAAGGCGAAGGCAAAGATGAGCCCGAAAACGATGCCGAGGAGGACGTATTCCCCCAGGCCGTAGAGCGCCGCGTCGGACTCGAGCCCAGGACCTCCGAAGAGATCCCCCACAGTAGGAAGCCATGCGAACTGCATTACCCCAAGGAACCCCAGCGCCACGAAGACAATCTCCATGACTATGTTGGCCACGAACCCTCCGACTATGCCGAGGCCCGCCCTCGACGACCTGGAGATTGAGGCCTCCGTCAGGAGGGCTCCGCCTCCGTTGTGGCCGCCTTGGCGTTCGGAATCAGCTTCGGCGCGCTCCTTGGCCTGGACGTTGGCCAGCGGTTGCTGTCGAACTCTTTCAGGTAATCATCCTTCGGGAGGCGCCCCGTTACCATCGAGCGAAGGACGGGCCAGTTGACTGGAAGCGCCGCGAAGTAGATGTGCCCGATTATCAGGCCCACGAAGAGAAACGCGAAGGTGTCGTGCAGGATCCTGAAGAGGGCGTCGAGGTTCGGGCTGATTCCCGGGAAGAAACCATAGGGGTTCCAGAGGTAGATGCCCGAGACTCCGAGGACGACGAAAGAGAGAACGGCCCCCCAGTGGAAGGTCTTCATGAATACGTCATACTTTCCCGACTTGGGATAGTCTTTGGTGGCACCGAAGAAGTTCTTGAGCCTCGTTGCGGTGTCCCTGAAGTCCTGCCTTTTGACCCAGATGTTCCTCCACCCTCTGGCGACGACAAGGTCCCAGACAATGTGGACTGCAACAATGCCGAGAAGAATCCAGAGCAGCGTTGTGTGCCAGAAGAGGCTGGAAGTCATGTCTACGATTCCGAACGGGGACAAGAAGAAGCCGAGGACCCCCGGTTCGAATATGTCGATCCCTGTCAGCGCGACCAGCCCGAGGGTGACGAAGAGGGACCAGTGGAAGAGCCGCTGCACGACGTCATAGGCTTTAACCGACCCCCCGGGGAGCTCGACCGCGGAGCTTGGTCCCGACCTGGCCGGTTGTCTGAAGGCCCTTCTGAGCCAGTGTATCGTGAATATCGCGACAAAGACCAGCAGTATCGCGACGGCGTAGTCCACGGGCAGTCTGTAGGGAAGAGACAACCCTAACGTACGAGCGCTGCACCCCGCTCTATATTTTGGATTGCCCGAACGTGTTCGGGGAGGTTTCGGCCGAAGACGACCTGCTATCGGAGGAAGGAGGGCGAGGACGGCGGAACGCAGCGGGAAATTGCGGCGCCATCAGAAGCTGAGGGTGACGTCAGCGTTCGACATCATCCGCAGCAGTTCTGCGCGGGATGCCGGCACGAAGCCAGCGTCCAAGTCGGATTCGGTGATTCTTTGCGCATCGAGTGATTCTTTCTCCACAAAGAACTCCGTACCGCTCTTGGCCAAGAGCGCAAGCATGCTCGCCGAGTACCCCCGGTCAACCCCCCTCAGGGCACACCTCGTCCCCTTCCCGAGATACGCAATTGTGATTTCATGCTCCTCGCTCCCGCTGACCACTCCCAGGGCCGCGCGCACACCCTCGAGGTAGAACGAGCTCCCCGCAGGGGATCTGATGAAAGCGACGAAGACCTTCTTATCCAAGGCCCCACCTCAAAGGAAGTTCACCACCCTCTCCTTCTCCATCATCTCCACCAGGCCCCGGTAGTCTATGACTCTGACTGAATTGTGGACCTTTAACTCGAGGCCTCTGCGGTTGACGTCGTCCCTGATAACGTAGACTTCGGCGGCCTGGGCGCCAGTGGCAAAGTACACCGCGTCCTGCAGAAGGACCACCCTTGCTCCTGCGTCCTGCGACGCGTAGGCCATCGCAATGTCGTAGAACGGTTCGTCCACCAGATACACCGCCAACCTCCATCGCCTCAGAGGGTCACGACCCTGTCGCAACGGGAGACAATCTCGGACAGGACGGATGCGCCGGCCAGTCTGACCCCCTCCACGAAATCCCTCCCCTCCGAAAGCCCCCTATTGTTGGTGCAGACCTCGCAGGCGTAAACCTCCCCGCCTCTCTCGAGAATCCGCCGGAACCGATCTTTGGGGAGCTCGTCCATGGCAGTGAACCTCTCGGTGGCGAGGACGTTGTACACTCCGTCCATGAAGAGGAAGAGGCTGACCCCGTCCCCTCTGTCCAAGGCTGCGTCAACGATGCGAAAGGCGGTCTCCCATCGTTCGGTCTGATACGGCCCTCCAGTCAACACAAGACCGAACCTGGTCAACCGATGAGGGACGCCTCAAGTTCTCGGATAAGTGTTTCTGGGCCGCCAGGCTGGGCTCATCGGGAGTCGCCCGCAAGACGGTGCAGCCCCGATGCCTCGCAAACCAGAAATACACGGCGGGGCGCAGAACGAGACACGCCCTCCGAGGAAAAACGAGTGGACGATGTGCCTGAGGCAAGAGGCAGCAGTGACGGGGGCCGGTCAGTGTTCATCTTCGAGCACTTCAGGGATGGGATGAGGGCCGAAGACATTCTCTTGGGGGCTGGGTTCAGAACGACGTCAGGCGCCCCCCCTCCGGATGTCAGGACCGGCTGCGACATTGCAGTCTCCGTCGGCTCCGATGAAGTGGCTTCGGCAGAGAAGGTTCTCAGGGAGAACGGAATCTCGGTAATGGATGTCCTCTTCAGGTTCAAAGGGAGTCTCACCGACCTGCAGGTCAGCAAGCTCGTCAAGACAACGGATTTCGGCGACTATCTCATGGTGAGGGTTGGGAACATGAAGCTCACGTTCAGAAAACAAGACGGGGTCATCGTCAACATTTCAGGCGGAGGCTGCCCAGACATCCCGCTCCTAGCCATGCGAATGGTCGGGAAGAAGCTGGAAGAGGTCAGTCCCCCAGCCGAACTGGGCTTCACCCTTTGCGCCTACGCACTCCAGAAGGCCTACGAGTCTGCGCTCCGTCGGCGGAGGGCGACGGGATAGAATGCTCCTTCTGGCGGGGACCCTCCCCGTTGACGATGATTCGGTCGTGGTGGGCCCGATAGCCTATGACGGGGCAGTACTGTCAGTCGGAGACAGGCCGGTTCCGGCGGAGATGATGACGCTCGGCGCCACAGCCATGATGGCCGCGGCCTCGGTGACCTCCCGGGCACTGGGGGCCGACCCTCCAATGGGCGTGATGTCGGGCGATTTGGGTGATGGGAGGGGGTCGAGACGCGTGTACAGGTTCCTGGCGGACAGGGCAGGGGAAATCGGGGCGTCTGCTGTCACTGTCCACTACATTCTGCCCCTCCGGCAAGAATTCATGGACTTCGTCGAAATGGTGGACTACTGGGAGAAGAGGCCGTTCCTGATCGCCGACGCCGGAGCGATGCTGATAGCCAAGGCGACAGGGCTCTGCGACAAGTTCGACCTGTTCACCCCGGACGCGGGGGAGATGGCGTTCCTCGCAGACCCCGATGCGGGGCACCCGGCCTACGTGAGAGCGGTCCTCTTCGACCGCGATACAGTGAACGTCCCCGAACTGGTCAGCTTGGCCTATTCCGCGAGGAATGCGCCTAGGTACCTCGCAATCAAGGGGCCTGTGGACTTCGTGGTTGACAACGGAAAGATAGCCTACACTGTGGACCAGCCGGAAGTCCCAGCACTCGAAGCCGTGGGAGGGACCGGAGACACAGTCACGGGAATCATATCCGCGCTGATCGCCTCCGGCACCGAGCCCACGCGGGCTAGCCTAGTCGCTCTCAGGGCCAACAGGCTTGCCGGGCGTCTTTGCTCCGCCACCCCGGCCACCGGCGTCTTCGAGATGGTCAAGAGCATCGGCGAAGCGGTGACGACGGTCATGGACGCCCTCTAATCGAGGCCTCGCGAAAAGAACCTTCCGCGGCGCCCTAACAGGTTCGGGATGACGGATAAAAGCTGTCGCGCCGTTGAAACCGAGTTTTGTCGCTCGGGGCGACCGAAAGAGGTGCTGACCCCTCAGAGCCTGGGCGTGAAGGGGTTCCCAGGATACCCGACAGTCGAAAAGTCGCCCTAATCGACTGCAGAAACCAAGTCTGTCCCAGACCAGTGTTCATGACGAAGATGGCGCTGGCAGAGCTAGAAGTCGGACGGGCGCTTGATGTGGTAGTGAACGACGAGAACTCGAAACATAACGTCCTCCGCTACCTCTGGAACCACGGGCAGGAAGTCGTCAGGTCGGGAGCCGACGGGCCCGACTTCCACATAGTGGTGAGGAAGTCCACTGAAAGGAGGGCCGACAGGCCGCTTCCTGCTGTAGGACCGTGCGGGACGAGGTGGGACTCGCAGTGAGGCAGACGTGAGCGGCCATGGAGGACTTCTTCACTTTTGTGAGCAGGCGGGTCAACGCCGGGCAAAGGGTGATAGTGGCCACGGTGATCGAGGCGGACGGGTCGGTCCCGAGGGGGCAGGGGACCAGGATGGCCATCCCAGAGGAAGGCCCGGTGTGGGGGACGGTGGGCGGGGGGTGCGTGGAGAAGTACATCGTGAGGCAGGCCAGGCTGGTCTTCAAGGACAGACGGACGCGGGTGGAGGAGTTCAACCTCGGGGACGAAAGCTGGAGCGGGATAGGGATGTCCTGCGGTGGGAAGGTAAAGGTGATGCTCGACTTGGTTGAACCCCCCGAGAGGCTGATCATCTTCGGCTCCGGCGGGATTTCGAAGGCATGCGCCCAGATCGGGGACATCCTCGGGTACAAGGTCCTCGTGCTCGACCCCTTCGCGACAGTGGAGTCGTTCCCAGGCGCGGAGGTGGTGACCCAGGGGGCACTACGTAAGATAAAGGAAATCCCCGTGACCCCCTTCGACAGCATCCTCATACTCACAGAGCACAGGTACGACATCGAAGCGCTGCAGGCGGTCCTAGGTTCGAAGGCCAGGTTCGTTGGGATGATAGGCAGCAAGAACAGGGTGAACGAGTCGTACAAGCAGCTGATCAAAGAAGGGACCTCTGTTGAGAGGCTCCTGACGGTCTACGCCCCAGTGGGTCTTGACATCGGCGCGGTCACGCAGCAGGAAATCGCAGTGAGCATAATGGCCGAAGTGATCCACGCTCGCCGGGGGGGATCCCTCGGCCACCTTCGCCTCAGGACGCTCCTAGAAAGGCCGGAGCCCACGCACCGGCGGGGGAGCGGAGGAATCGAAGTCGCCGAGGAGCAGGCCGAAGCTCCCCGGGTAGAAGAGGGATAGCCGAAGTGGGGCCGAGGAACCTCGCAGAGGTCTACGGAACCACGGCAGGGAGCCAGGGGGGAAGCCGAGCACGCTGAGAGAGGTGGTGCTGGAGTTGCCCGGGCTGAAGGACTGGATCTCCGAGGTCCGTGGTCCGTCCACCAACGTCAGGCTCGTGAGCTGCAGGCCGAGCGGTCCCCGCGGAGTCCAACAGTTCGTGATGTTGAACAGCAGCGAGCGAGTTGGCAAAGCCCTCAGGGCAGTGAGGTCCCACAAGAACGTCCTGCACTACAACTTCACCAAGACGAACGACCACAGGGCGGTCGGGTCGGTCGTCACGAGGAACTCCCCCCTCTGCAGGGTCGCGGCCGACGTCGGGGCGTTCTGCATCGGCTGCTACTTCTCCGACGGGTCGACGCCCCGCGAATGGCACGTAGTCGTGGAGGAGCAGGTCTCGCTTGACAGGCTCCTGCGGAGCCTACAGCGGAAGGGCGTTCGCGGGAGGCTCAAGGGGGTGGAGAGCATGAGGAGGAACAGCCTGCTCACCTTCGAGCAGGAGAAGGTGCTGAAGATCGCGGAGGAAAGGGGGTACTTCAGGTTCCCCCGGGTGGTGGGGATACATTCGCTTGCAGAGCTGCTCGGCATGGCTCCGGCGACCCTGTCCGAGGTCCTCAGGCGTGCGGAAGGCAAGGTGATTTCGAACTTCACTAGTGAGTCCAGGCATGAGCCGCATGACAGGGACCGAAGAGGGCGGAGTCAGTCGGTCTGAGGCCTGAAGTCTGGCCTCACTCGAGGGTCAGCACGCCCTTCTTCATGTCGAACTCGACCCGGAAGTTCCGCAGAAACGTGCGCCCGAGGACCAGGTCCACGGGAAGCAAGCGCATCAGGTCCCGCTCCAAGACAAGAGCATCCACATTCCTCGCCTCGAGCCGCCCCACGGAGACCTTCGACAGCGTGACCAGAACGCTCCTTTCTATCTCCCTCAGGCCTATGACGTAGGGGGTCTGTGTCCTGTCCACGCTCGCCCAGTCTGGCGGCTTGTATGACGCGGCTGCGTAGCCCAGGTGCACCGCGTCCCTCGAGAATATGACAGAGTAGGCGAAATTTGGGTCTATGGCTGTGCTCAGCTCCCTCACCGTACCGAGTGGCCCCTCCACCCTGCTCATGAAGATCGCTGGTTGCTTCAGCGGGAGGCGCAAACCGCCGGCTCACCCCACCTTCGCGATTTCCAGGCGTCCAGAGGGGTAGTCGATTCTGAGGGTGAGGAACTTGAGTAGGCTCCCGCCGAGCACCACGTCGAAACCGGTCACCTGTGGGAGGTCGAAAGCAAGGAACTCGACGTTCTCGAAGCTCTGCCGCCCGATCTCCACCTTCGCCATCCTGATGGACGCAGCCTGCCCGTAGCCGCTGTGCGTGGAGAAAAACATGGTGTTGTAAGACCTGACTATCAGGTCGTCGTTGGCCGCCTCTGGATAGCCGAGTCTGAAGGCGTCCACCTTCGGAAGGAGGCAGAAGTCGCTACCTGCATCTACGAGGGCCCGGTACTCCCTCACGCTGTTGTTCCTCCCACTCAGCCTTGCAAAGACAGACGGAAACCTGGTGAAGCCGACCCCGATTAGAGTAGGATTGGATAAGGTGGTTCACCAGTGTAGAATATGCAGACATCGGTGTACTTTACCAGGGACTCCCTTAGCCGGTACCTGTCGGCGTCCATGGCCACCACCCTCCCTGCCACCGGCTGGAGGTTGCCGTCACGCTTGGTGACTACCATGGCGACCCACCTGTCCTTGTGCCTCTCTGTGATCTGCTGCAGCGTGAGCTCTTCCTGGCCGTCGGTTGCTGTCGGGATTGCCGGCGCGCTCATGAAATGAACCTTATGAGGTCAGACTTCTTAATGCTTTCTTGACCGCGCCCTTGGCAAGTTCTACCCGGAACGTGTTGCCGGTCCCATCCGTGAGCGGGGATGCGCCTCCGAGTGCCTTGTCAGCCGCCGCCGATATCACATCTTCTGTGAGCGTCTGGCCGTTGAGGTACCCCTCGGCGTCACCGGCGCGCAGCGGCTTGTTGGCCACTCCGCCGAGTACCACCCTCGCGTCAGAGACTGTGTTCCCGTTGAACGTCGCCCGTACCGCGGCGCTTGCGAGGGCGAAGTCTATGGACCCTCTGTCCCTGACCTTGTAGAACGCACTCTTCGTACCTGCGGGCAGAGATGGGACGTGGAACTCGGTGACGAGTTCGTTGTACCCGACGCTGTTTTCTTTCACCAGGCCGTCGACGACGGTCACTCCCTGTATGAGCTGATCCATGGTCCTGGTCGAGGTCCCGTCTGGACCCGCGACGCTCGCCTCGGCGTCCAGGGCGAAGAGCGCGGTGGAAACATCTGAAGCGTGCACGGCGTAGCAGAGGTTGCCGCCGAAGATGCTGTGGTAGTAGCGGTTGTCCCCTCCCAGGGCCGCGTAGCACACGTTCCCGGCGTTTCTCCAGCAGTCGTAGTTGTTCCTGAGGTACCAGCACCAGACCTCCTGCAGGACGTCCCCCGCAATGGTCGCCTGGTTCCTTATCTGCGGCGAGCCCACGGAGCTGCTCGCCTGAGCGAGAGTGGCGAAGTAGGAGTTCACATTGGCGTCGCTGGCAACCGCGCTTAGGTGCGTCGTCCCCCCGACTCTGAGGCCGTCGCTCTGACTGAACCTCACGTAGTTCAAGTTCAGGCTCGAGATATCAACCAAGTACTGGGGGGTCAGGTTGGTTATGGAGTTCTTCATCTGGCCGATTATATCCGTCCCTCCTGCGACGACTCTCGCCTTCGGGCCGTAGCTGCCGAGTATGGAGATGGCGTCTCCGACCGACGATGCCTTCAGGTATCCGAACTTTTGCAGCTCGTTAGAACTCATCTCATTTCACCCTAGAGTTTCCCCTGGGATTTCATCCACTGGATAGCGGCCACGATGTCTTCCTTCCTGATGGGCAAGCTAGTGAACCTGTATCCGCCGAGCGCATTGCTCATGGCGTTGGCGATGGCTGCACTCGCGCCGATTAGAACCAGCTCCCCGATTCCCTTGGCACCGAAGGGGCCGATTGGGTCGATGTACTCTTCCCAGACCCCCTCTGCGCTGTCGGGGGCCTCCATTATCGTAGGTGCCTTCAGGTCGAGGAAGTTGGGGTTGAGGTAACTGCCCGAGTACTGAAGACCCTTGGAGGTATCGTTCAGAAGCTCTTCGTAGAAGGCCTCGCCAATGCCTAGACCGATGAAGCCACCCCGCGCTTGGCTCTGGGCTCCCTTCGGGAAGATTATCTTGCCTGCGTCGATTCCTCCGACGTAGTTCACCACGCGCGCATCGGCGGTCTCCGTGTCCACTTCCACCTCTACGAACTTCATTCCGCCTACGCGGAATGCGACATTGCTCGGGAAGAAGAGCCTACCGAAGCCCTTGATTGAGGCTGGAAGGAGAGCGGCCGCGTCCTTGAACGAGATGGAGTTGCTTGGGTTCGTCTTGTCGTAGATGTTGCCGCCTCCAAAGTTCAGGTTGGCCGAGTCTGCATTTAGCTTCTGAGCTACCATAGGGAACCACTGTCTGGCGACGTCCTGGGCCGCGAGGATGTAGGACGGGCCCGCATTCCTGGTAGAGACGCTGCCGTTGGTTATGCCAGTGTCGGTCGTCAGGCTCGTGTCCGAAGCCACAAGCTTCACGTTGTCCAGCGAGGTCAGGCCCAGGGCCTCTGCGGCCATTATCGGGATGGCTGTGCTCGTCCCCGCCCCTTGGTCGGTGTGGCCAGTGAAAACGGTCACAGTCCCGTCTGGATTGACCTGGATTTGGCCGGTGGTGAATGGGAACGGGCTTCCCTTGGCAGCATTCAAGATGGCCATGCCGACCCCCCTTCTGAGAGTCCCGTTGACCGCGCTCGGTGTCCCCCACCCCTGCCACTTGGAGGACCAGCCGAACGCAGCGCTCGCCTTGTTCGTCGCTCCAGGTTGTCCGAATCCGCTGTAGGGGAGCTTTGACACCGGGTCCACAGCGGTGGCCCCGGCTCGCATGTTGCTGAGCCTGAATTGCAGGGGGTCAATCCCCAGCTTTTCGGCGAGCATGTCCACCGCACTTTCCAGGATGAAGTGCCCCTGGCTCTCGCCGACGTCCCGCATGTAGGCGGCCTTGTAGAAGGCGTTTGTGTTCACCGGTATGCTATCAATCAGCACGTTCGGGACCGCGTAGGCGTTGTAGAAATCGCTAACGGCGTCCGAGCCCTGAGAACCGCCCATCGCCCCCACGTTCACGTAGAGACTCGCTTGCATGGCGGTGAACTTCCCGTCTTTGGTCCCGGCGAACTTCACGTACCCCCGGATCGGGAAGCGGTTGGTGGAGTAGAGGGCGTGGTTGAACCGGGTATCGACGCACTTTACGGCCGCCCCGGCCTTCTTGGACATGAAGGAGGCTATGATTAGATTGTCAAAGGCGCTGTTGCCAAAGACGCTCCCCAGCGCGCTGCCTCCTTCGTAGCCGCCCAGGGCACTCCTTACGACAATGCTTGTCGCCGGAATGCCGAAGTAGCCCGCCAGCGACCTCGCTGTCGAGGCCGCGTAGGTGTCCTTGTCATAGACGTAGAGCGTCCCCCCCACCCAGTTGGCCACCACACCTACGGGCTCCAAGTCGAAGTGCTGTTGGAGCTGCGTTTCGAGGGTGGTCTCCACCACTATGGCATCAGCAGCGCTGAAGGCGCTCTCCACGTCCCCGAACTCGATGTGCAGTGACGAAGGCACAGGCACGCCACCTTCTCCCACCCCTGCCGAAGGGGAGTTGCCATTCTGCCAAAGCTGTGGGGCGCCCGGCTGCAGCGCTTCCTCCGGGTCCATGACGTAGGCAAGAGGCTCGAACTCCACGCTGATGAGGCTCTTCGCGTCCTCGACTTCGTTGGGCGAAGGTGCTCCCACTGCCACAACCGGCTGGCCCGCCGAGAGGACCGTCCCTCTGTCGCCGAGAGGGGAGTAAGGCCTTCCACCGCTGTACATGTCATAGGGAGGGAGTTCGTCTTGTGTCACTGTGACGAATCCCGCAGCCTCTGCCTTGCTCACGTCGATGCTGACGATCTTCGCCGCCGGGTACGGACAGGTCACGTATCCCATGTAGACGAAGCTACTCGCGTTGATGTGCTTCGGGAGAATGTCGCTGGAGAATATGGTCTGGCCCGTCACTCTGGCCGGGGTGGTCCGCCGGTTCAGGTTGGGGTTGCCTACCAGTTCAAGCGGATGGTCGACGGTGTAGGGACTGGAACTCATTCTCTAATCACGTCCCCGCCAGGGCGGTCGCTGCGTTCTGCACCGCCTCGATTATTGCCAGATAGGCGCCGCAGCGGCAGATGTTCCCGTTCAGGCCTTGTTTGATATCGTCCACCGTTGGGTTCGGGTTGCTTTTCAGGAGGGCGGTTGCCGACATTATGAACCCCGGACTGCAAAACGCGCACTGGCCCGCGTCTGCGTCCACCCACGCAGTCTGCAGCGCGGCGACCACCTTATCATATTCGGGTCCAGCCTCAATGGTGAGAATCTTCTGCCCGCCCCCTGCGCGCAAAGCGGGAAACTGGCATGCCTCGTAGGGGACGTTGTCGATCAGGACGGTGCACCCTCCGCACTCCATCCTGTTGCAGGGCCTCTTGGTCCCGGTTAGCTCTAGACCGTCCCTCAGGACGTTCACCAGCATGTCCCTCGGCTCCACCAGGACGTGGTAGTCTTTGCCGTTGACGTTTATCACGATCTGCTGCTTTGCGAATGGGTCGGTCACCTCGGTCTGCGTGGCCTGACTCGACTGGGCGAGGACTTGGGTCACGGATTGTCCGCCCATCGCTGCGACTGTGACCCCCGCCAGCGTACCCGTGGCGATACTCGCCTTGAGGAAGCCACGCCTGCTCATCGAGGGTTCCCAAGGAGCGATGTGACTTCTGTCGGATGAGGCGGCAGGGACCTCCCTATTCTTCCTTCTCCTGCTCAACGACCCGTTTCTGCCCTCCCGGCTATATCTCCGATTGCCCGAACGAGTTCGGGCTGTGCCTGTCGTTTCCTCAGAGCAACCGGGAAGGCGCAGGGCCCGTGTCCAGCCCGTGGGCGAACAGGAGTACGACAACCGTCATATAGAACTCCCAGAACGATCTTGGTTGTGACCGAGTCCGATGACTCCCAGGCCCGCAGGGAGCTCATCACGAAGCTCCTCCCGTTCGTTGCCGTATCAGCCATCAGGCTTGGGATGGCCACCTCTCCACTCGTCGCCCTGTCCTCTGCAGTTGAGAGATACAACACGAGTGTGGGGAAGACCAAAGCGAAGGCCGACGACCTGTTGGCATTGCTGCCTGGAATCGAAAGGCTGAGGATGGAGGTTCTGACACCGGGCGAGGTCGCTCTCGTTCTTCAGAGGCAGGACATCGTCAACTGCGCAGAACAGTACCTGCGCACGGTTTTCGTCCGCGACGGTTCCAAGGGGGCCATGGCCAGCCCCGCCCGCGCCATCGGCGGCGAAGCCCAGTTCGACAGCGTCCTTCGCCTTCCTTCGAAGAGCGTCTACCTGAAGAGCGTCAGCAAGCTGAGCCAGAGCGAAGCTTCCAAGTTCCTGGAGGCAGGTCGGGAGCTGAATCCAGCGGAGGTCTGGATCTTCGCCGACGAAGGGGCGATGATCGATGAGCATCTCGACCCTGTGTTCATCTCCGAGAACAAGGTGATGAGTGGCAGAGTGAAGTCTGTTCTGACCGCCGACATGCTGTCCGAACTCTTCGGACACAGGTTCGCCGTCTCTCTGGGCGAAAAGACCGACAGAGAAGTGAACGTCACCCTCAGGCTCGTAGAGTGACCGAAGCCTTCGCCCCGGTCCTCGGAGGGGGGTCGGGCGTGACGTCGGCCGCGGGGACGAACCGACAGTGCCGGGTCGGCTCGGAACGAGCTCCTTGCGCATCAGTAGCATTATATACGCGACAGAGTCGCCGTTCCGAACAAGGTCACAGAAATGCCAAAAAAGAAATCCGACACAAACGAGTCAGAGGGACACAACGACGCAGAACAGACCAGTGCACCAGTTCAGAACGCACCTCCGCAGAGGTCAGCTCCCTACAACCATATCTTCGTGGGCCAGAAGCCTGTGATGAACTACGCCATGAGCGCGCTCATCCAGCTCGCCCAGGCCGGCGAAGTGGTGGTCAAGGCGAGGGGGATGGCCATCAGCAGGGCGGTGGACGTGGCAGAAATCGTCACCAAGAGGCTGGGCAACGGTCAGTTCAAAGTCAAGGACATCGGCATCAACACCGAGGTCGTTGGCGAAGGCCCAGAGCAGCGGAACATCTCCTCGATCGAAATAGTCGTCGGAAAGTAGGAATCAGCGCACAGAAAGTACCACCGGTCGCCAGAGGCTAGCGGGAGCTAGGCCTCGGCTTCTCTTTTTGGGCACCGCAGAGGAGCAGTTTGCTCTCCCGACCCATGTTCTTGATCTCGTATTCTCTCTGCATCGCCCTCTTCAGGCTCCCCGCTTCCTCGACGTAGGCGAGGGCTACTGGGAGACGGGAAGCGACGTACTTCGAACCCCGCCCCGAGCGATGCTGAGCTAGTCGACGCTCAATGTCGGTCGTGTATCCTGTGTAGAGAGAACCGTCAGAACAGGCGAGCATGTAGACGAAGAACCTCCCCATGGCGCCGGCGCCGATCGCGGCAGATTAGAACAGTGCGAACATCGAGCCGTGATTGCTCTGCGGCCCGACACGTTGACACGACGCAGACAAGAATTTCCGCGGCGCGGGGATATCTTTTTAAGACGAATTCCGCGACGAGCGGACAACAAAAAGTTGGTGGACACTCGCACGCAGCCCGTCTCGAGGGCGGGTGTGGCGGCGCCGAGGTTTACAGAAAGAGATCTTTACAGCCTAGCGGAAAAGTACGGTACTCCGTACTTTCTGATAGACGAAGCCACACTGAGGAGGAAGGTCACCGAAATGGAGCAGGGGTTCTCAGAGTTCAAAGGAGTCTTCAGGGTGGCGTATTCTGTGAAGGCCAACTTCAATCCGTCGGTGATCAAGACCTTCAGGAGCGAGGGGATCCTGTTCGACCTTACCGCCCCGAGCGAACTGCTCTTCCTGCTGAAGTGCGGCGGCTCCCCCGACGACGTGATGTACACGAGCATCACCGAGACGGAGGCCGAATACGAGGAGGTGCTGAAGATGGGGGTGAGGAAGGTCGTGGTCGCGAGCAACAACGGGCTGATGAACCTCGTCGAGGCCGCTGCCAGGGCCGACGTGGTCGTCAATACCATGATCAGGGTAAACCCGGAGGTCCACGTCCACGCGGAGCTGAGAGGATCCTTGGGGCACGGGAAGTTCGGGCTCCAGTTCAACGGAGGGAGCCCCGACAGCGCGTTCCAGGTGCTGAAGAAGCTCCTTGGGTCCCCGTCCCTCCAGTTCGAGGGGTTCCACTTCCACCTCGGCAGCCAGATCGAAGACCCGTCGTGCTACGCCGAGGCCATTGAGAAGCTCGAGGCGTTCATACTGGACGCGCGGAGGCAACTCGGCAACTTCCCGGTGAAGACCCTCGACATAGGAGGGGGGCTCCCCGCCTCCTACGGCAGAAGGGTCCCAACCCCCAAGGAGCTGGGCGGGAAGGTTGTGGGCCAGCTTAACAGCCTGGTGGAGAGCATCGGTGACAGGTTCACCCTCGTCGCGGAGAGCGGAAGGTTCCTGACGGCCGAGTCGACCGTGCTCGTTTCCAGGGTGGTCAACATCAAGAGCTTCGGGGAGGGGAGGTACGTGTACATCGACGCCGGGTACCACGTCCTCCTCGACTCTGCTCTCTTGAGGCATGAGTACCCAGTGGAGGTCGTCCCCGGAGGGAGACCTTCCCCGGAGAAGGTGGTGCTGGTCGGGAGGCTCTGCGACCCGCTCGATGTGTTCCCAACCTCGGGCAGGTCAAGGCTCGGGGGCGCCGAGACCGGGAAGCTGGTGATGTTCCGCGACGTCGGGGCCTACTCGCTCGTCATGAACATGCCGTTCCACAGCCAGCCCAGGCCATTCGTCCTGATGAGGAACGCCCAGGGGAATTACCTCGTGGCAAGGAAGGGGCAGAGCGTGGACCGCCTTTTCGCTGACGAGGGCGGGGACTGCCTGGCCGCGGCCTAGGCCCGGCACTCGATGCCAGACTCGGCCGCAGAACATTCAGAAGAGAAGCGATAAATCCTCCTCGGCGGGCGGCCGCGAAAGTTGACTCTCGAAGTAATCATCGGTCCAATGTTCTCGGGCAAGACTTCCGAGCTCATCCGCATGGTCGAGAGGGAGGTCTATGCGAAGAAGAAGGGCGCGATATTCAAGATTGCGTTCGACAAGCGGTACAGCGCCACCCAGGTGGTCACTCACAACGGGCTGCGATATGACGCCTACACGGTCTCTTCGTCGAAGGAGGGGCTGGACAAGATCAGGAGCATCACCGACTCCAATGGCCTCGACGCCATAGGGGTCGACGAGGTCAACTTCTTCCCGGTGGAGATCGTCGGCCTGCTCGACCGCCTCGCAGAAGCGAAGCGGGTGATCGCCTGCGGCCTGAACCTGAACTTCAGGGCGGAGCCGTTCCCGACCACCATGGAGCTGGCGGCCAGGGCCGACAGGGTGCGGTATCTCAGCGCGGTCTGCGTCGTGTGCGGCCAGGAGGCGACGAGGACCCAGCGGCTCATCGGAGGAAGGCCCGCCCCCAAGGATTCCCCCACCATAGTGGTCGGCGGGAAGGAGATGTACGAGCCGCGCTGCAGAAGCTGCTACGCGCCCCCCGAGTGAGCGAGGAGTTCGACAACCTTTGAAATCCATGGAGGCTGCTGGGCGAGCGGGGGGGACGTAGTTGGCACACGAGCCGAAAGACGAAGAGGGGAGACCCTACCACATCCGCCTCTCCAGCAAGGACGTGGGCCGGGTCGCCTTCCTGCCAGGAGACCCGGGGAGGGTCCCGAGAATCGCCGAGAGGTTTCGGGACGCCAAGGACCTTGGGTCCCACCGCGAATACAGGGCTTTCGGGGGAATGATAGGGGCGGAGAAGGTGGTGGCCGTGAGCACGGGGATCGGCGGCCCGGCCACAGCCATTGCGATCGAGGAGCTCGCCAGGCTGGGGGTGGAAGTGATGATCAGGGTCGGGACCTGCGGGGCCATAGCTCCGGATACCAAGGTCGGCTCTGTGATCATAGCTGACGCAGCGGTGAGGATGGACGGAGCCAGCGCCCAGTATGTCCCCCTGGGATATCCTGCGGCAGCTTCGCCCGGGGTGGTCATGGCCCTGACCGACGCGGCCCGCGCCCTCAGGAAGACCGCTGACGTGGGGATTACGGCGTCGACGGACGCCTTCTACGTGGGCCAGGGGAGGAAGTCGTTCGGCGGGTTCATCCCCTCCGAAAAGGCCCACTTGGTCGACGACCTGCGCGCGGCCAGGGTGCTCTGCTTCGAGATGGAGGCGGCGACCCTCTTCACCCTCGGGAGGATCTTCGGGCTCGAGACAGGGGCCATCTTCGCCGTTGTGGCCAACAGGGCCACTGACTCGATGAAGCTCGAGGCAGGGGTCGACGACGCCATCGACGTCGCAGTGGAAGCGGTCAGGCGGCTGAAGAACTACTCCGTGTGACCAGGCCGAGGACGTCCCGTCCTCGCAGATGACCGAGGGAGCCCAGGGCGGAATTGGCCTCGTTGAACCTCATGGCATCCCCCTTCGCGCCCCCGGTTATCATGAGCGGGACCGGGTCCGCCGAATGTCTCCTCAGCGAGCAGGGCGTTGCATGGTCGCATGAGACCCCCAGCCGGACGTCACCTATCACCTCGGCGACCGGGGCGAAGAAGTCCCTGTCGATGGACTCGATGTTCTCCTTCTTTCCTCTGGCGTCGCCGTCGTGGCCAAACTCGTCAGGGCCCTTGATGTGGACGTAGACCACCGACCCTTCTGACAGTTGCCCGGAGAAGAGCCTCGCCTTCTCCCCCATGTCCTTCCGGTCCTTGATCGGAACCATCTTCATTCCCAGGAGCTTTGCTATCCCCACCTCGGCCGGCATCTCCACCAGGGCAGTCCCCTTCATTCCGTACTTCTCTTCGAACGACGGCAGCCTTGGAAGGTGGTCCCCCGCGTCCCTCAGGAGGACCATGTTGGCAGGGAGCTTCCCTGACCTGACCCTGTCCCTGTTCACCTCGCTCGAGTCCAGCACCCGCTGGGCTTTCGAGGTGAATTCGTTGACCAGTCTTGCGGCCCTTGCGGCCCTTTCGTCCTTTGTCTCAGGGGCAGATTTCATCACCCTCTCCGGGCCCCGGGACTCCTTCGCGGCGCCGAACCCTCCGACCCTGACGTAGGCGGGGTCGGTGTTCGTTATGCCAGCGGAGAGGGGGACGTCGGCCCGGATGAGGAGGACTCCCCTGTAAGATATGGTCGCCCTGAACTCGAACTTCGCTCCGGTCAACTCGACCTTCTTCAGATCCTCGGCGAGGGCTTCGGCCTCCTCCTGGGTGAGGTCCCTCCCTGCCCGTCGGTCGAGGATCCTGCTCCCCTTCGCCGACGCCAGGTTAGCCCGGAGCGCCAGGTCTCCGTCCCTCATGTCGAGCCCGGCACCCACCGCTTCCACGACTCCTCTCCCCGCGTAACCCTTCCCGAAGGAGTACCCCAGCATGTTGAACACTGCGATGTCAGACTCGGGGGCGATCCCCCGCCCCACCGTCGTGACCGAGCCGAGCCGGGCGCCCCCTGCGATCCTATCGAGGCCCGGAGTGTATGCGGCCTGGAGCGGAGTGGTGAAGTTCAGGGCCGGGACCGGCCTGTCTCCGCAGCCGTCGAGAAGGACGTAGCCTACCTTCAACCTGCCTCGCCTGCGGGCCAAAGAGAGTGCATTTCTTTCTTTCGCGCGGCGCGGATGCAAACTCTAATACGCATGACATGGTCGGAGGCGCGTCCATGGTCGAGATCCGGAAGGACTACTTTACCGAGAAGCTCTCGATCATCCTCCCGGACAGGGGGCTCAAGCCCGGACAGGTCATCCCTCAGAAGGCGGAGAAGTGCAACTACTGCGCCGGGAACGAGGAGATGACCCCACCCGCAGACCTGGTCCTTGTCAAGCGGGGGGACACCCTCCTGAAGCAGACGGACTCCGAAGGGGACGTGGTCAAGAACTGGGCCGTAAGGATCTTCCCCGCGAAGAACCCGGTGGTGGTCCCGAACGCCCCTCCGTCCTACGGCGAAGCCCCGCACTACAGCGAGCCTGCCGTGGGGTACCACTACGTCCTGGTGGCCACCCCGAAGCACGAACAGATCTTCCCGAAGATAGACGTGGAGCAGTGGACCAACATACTTGCGTCGCTTCAGGACAAGGTCCGATGGCTCTACTCGCAGAAAGGGGTGAGCTACGTCCTGGTGTACGTGAACAGCGAGAAGGAGGGCCCGCCCACCGCTGTGCACCCGAGCATCCAGATGGTGACAACGCCCAGGGTCCCTCCTGCGGTGGAGGAGGAGGCGGACACGGTGCAGACATCGCTGAACGACCTCGGCGTCTGCCCCATGTGCCAGGTGGTCGCGACTGAAACAGGCGGCCCCCGTCAGATCCTCGCCACGGACTTCTTCCTGGCGTTCTCCCCCTGGGTGTCCACCCACCCGTTCGAGTTCTGGGTCTACCCCAAGCGCCACATGACAAGCCTCCTGAAACTGTCCCAGAAGGAGATGATGGACCTGTCGCTCATGCTCAGGTCGACGCTCGGAGGAATGGCAAAGGCCCTCGACTTTCCCAGCTTCACCATGGTCTTCCACAGTTCATCGGAGAAGAAGACCACCAAACAGATCCACTGGCACATCGAGGTCTACCCGCGAAGGGCCCAGTGGACGGGGCTCGAGCTCGGCGGGGGGATCTACGTGAACGAAGTCTCCCCCGAGGGGGCTGCCCAGGTGCTGGGAGCGAGTTCGAGGAAGGAGCTTGCCCAGCTAGTGGGCATCAAATGAGTGGGAGCCGACGGCCCGGCGGCTCGGTGCGTGCTTCCGCGACCGTGGTAGTGTTCGGCTCTTCGGGGAATCTGGCTACCACGAAGGTGCTTCCGGCCATCGGGTCCGAGATGAGGGCAGGCCGATTCCAGGACTCGACGGTCGGGGTCGACAGAAGGTTCCCCCGGCAGGAAGCTCCGCCCTGGCTCACCTTCGTTCCCGGAGACCTCACTCGCCAGCGGACCTATGTCAGGGTGGCGAAGGCACTGGACGGCAGGGCCGCGCTGTTCTATCTCGCGACGGCGCCGCAGCTTTTCCCCGAGATAGTGCGTCGGCTGAAGAAGGCGGGGCTGAACCGCCCCGGCTGCAGGATAGCGGTGGAGAAGCCGTTCGGAGTCGGCCTGACGAGCTCGAGGCTCCTCGAGCGCGGACTCGGCTCCGCCTTCCCCCAGAAGAGGATATTCAGGGTAGACCACTTCCTGTGCAAGGACGGAGCGATCGCGCTGGCACACTTCCGGTTCGCCTACAGGGGGCTGGAACCCCTGTGGAACAACGGGTTCGTGGACAGCGTGCAGATAATGGCGGACGAGAACTCGGGCGTGGGAGAAAGGGGGGAGTTCTACGAGTCGGTCGGGGTCGCGAGAGACATGGTCCAGAACCACCTGCTCCAGCTGCTCTGCCTCGTCGCCATGGACCCACCGGGTTCTAGCGACGCCCGCGCCCGAGGGAGCGCGAAGGCGAAGCTGCTGGAGTCGATCGCTCCCATACATCCGGATGACGTGGTCTGGGGCCAGTACCGGGGCTACGAGAAGGTCCCGGGAGTGCGGAAAGGGAGCAGGACCCCGACCTTCGTCGCCCTCAAGCTGCAGGTAGGGAGCAGGAGGTGGAAAGGGGTCCCGTTCTATGTGAGGAGCGGAAGGCTGCTTGCCAGGGATGCGACCGATGTGGTGGTGAAGTTCAAGGGCGGGATGGCGGGAGGGTCGAAGGGTCAAAGGCGCCCGCTGTCAGTCAGGTTCAACGTCGATCCGGAGGCGAGGACGACGCTGACCTGGGGGCGTTCAGAACAGGTGTGGAAGGACCCTCAGCTCCCCGGGGAGCGCAGAAGCGAGTACCAGAAGGTCCTCGAGGAGGTCATGAGAGGGGACCAGAGGAGGTTCGTGGACGGCAGGTTCAACGAGCTGTCGTGGAAGCTCTTCGACCCCCTCATCCAGGGTCAGGGGAGGCCCGAGAGGTACAGGGCAGGTGGCTGGGGCCCGGCGTCTTCGGACCTCCTTCTTGCAAGGGACGGTCGGTCGTGGCTGGACAGTCGGGGCGGCGCCTAGGTCAGGAGCCACCGGCGGGAGCGGACCTCTTGCCCGCCCTCCCGTAGTCGTCTTCCATCCTGACTATGTCCTCTTCGGAGAACTTCCCGACCGACACCTCGAGTATCTCCGCGCCCCCCTCCGAGTATATCCTGTGCAGCTGGTTCCTCTGCACCCTGGCCCAGTCCCCGACCTTCATCTTGAACGACCTCTGACCCACCTGGACCTCCGCGCTCCCGCTGAGGCAGAGCCATTCTTCCCTGCGGTGCCTGTGCTTCTGAAGGCTGAGCCTTGACCGGGGTTCGACCTTGAGTATCTTCACCGTGATCATGTCCGACCACTCCCCCACCACCCTGAACGACCCCCAGGGCCTCTCCACCTGCACGGGGGTCAGCTGCCGTCCGCTCCGGTCACTTCAGGGTCCCCTTCCTCGCTCCCGCCCTCTTGCGCTCCATGGCCGTGGATTCGAACGCCTTCCTGATGAGGGTCTCTTCGTTCCTGCTCAAAGCCAGCCCCCTCCGCTCCATCATCCTCCTCTGTGTCTCTAGGACCGACTCGAGGAGCAGCTCGACCTTCTTCCCGGAGCCCGAGTCGTAGAAGGAGAAGCTCGGCACGTCTTCGTCAGCTAGCCCTGATACATGCGAGCCTCCTCCGACCGACTTCCCGGCGTAGACGAGCGCTCCGATCGAAAGCTTCGCCATGTCCCCCACCATCGGCCCGAGCTTCAGCATCCCGGAGTCGACCTTCTTGCCTCCCAGGTTCAGCCTCACGTTCCCATAGGTGTTCTTCAGGTTGCTGAAGGTGCACCCGGCCCCTAGGTTGACCCAGGAACCGACATAGGAATCTCCGAGGTAGCCGTGGTGGGCCTTGTTGGTGAACGGCATAATCACCGTGTTCTCCACCTGGCCTCCGACCCTGCATGAGTCAAAGATGGAAGTGCCTCCCCCGATGAGAGCGGAGCCAATCCTCGCCCTGGGGCCGATGTAACAGGGGCCCATCACCCGACTGAAGCTCTCCACGGCGGCACCGTCGTCGACCACTATCGGCCCGAGCCTCGCGTCCAGGGTCACATGCCCCTCGATGTCCGCCCCCGGGTGGACCATGACGTTGGCAGAGGGTCCCCTGACCTCGACGTTGCGGGGGATCTGCATCGGCTCTTCGAAGCGCTTCGCCTGCTCCGCAATCGCCAGGCCGTTCCTCTGAACGAGGCTCCAATAGCCGTGAAAGAGGGGGTCGGCGGGGACTTCGACCCGTTCCGCCGTCCTGGACAGCCTCGCGGCTTCGCTCTTTCCAAGGACCCCGGGCTTCAGGTCTGCATGGTCGAGCCTGGCCGCGACAAGTACCCCCCCTGACAGCGCGGTGAACGGTTCCTGCCTAGAGGCAAGGGAGAGCAGACCCTCGCTCGGCCTCGCCCTGGAGTTGACAAGGAAGACCGGCCCGTGGACCTTCTCGTTGTACGGCTTCCCGGTCGAGTCCCTGGTGACGGCGGCGAGCTCCTTCCTCCCCCAGATACCTATGTCCATGGCGTTGGGGATCTTCTCAACCAGGGCGTCGAGTAGGCGCTTGGTCCCGAGCCTGAGGAGGCTGGTGTGCCTCAGGAGAGTGAGCGGGCCGAACCCCGAGATCCCTTCGTCCTCGAACACGACTACTTTCGTGCGCCCAGGTCACCCTGTCCCATGCCCTTGGTGTAGAGCTCGTTGGCGTCCCTGTACGACTTCCTGTCTCCGATGTCGAGGAAAGTCCCGTCGACCTTGACGGCGTAGAGCCGGGCGCCCTTCGCTTTCGCCTCTTTGAACGCCTCGTTCATCTCGTAGACCATCCCGGCCCTGATGAACTTGAGGAAGCTCTTCTCCATTATGTAGCACCCGACGTTGATGTACCCGGTGATCGTCGGCTTTTCTTTCCACTCGGTCAGCCTCCCCTCCCTGTCCGTCTCCATGAATCCGTACTTGAGCTCGGTCTGGTACTTCATCAGGACCATGGTCGCGGCGGCCTTCTTGGCGTCGTGGAAGGCCACCGCCTTCGCTAGGTCGAAGTCAAGGAGCTGGTCCCCGTAAAGGCAGACGAACCTCCCGTCGACCTTCGGCTCTGCAGCCTTGAGCTGCCCTGCGGTCCCCAGCGGGTGGGGCGAAGTGGCGTAGGCGATGTTGACGTCCCACTCCTTGCCGTCGCCGAAGTACTCCTGGAGCATCTTCCCCAGGTAGCCGGTCGAGACCACGACGTCGGTTATCCCCCACTTCTTCAGCCACTCGAGGAGGTGCTCCATTATGGGTTTGGGGCCCACCGGGAGCATCGGCTTTGGGAGGAGGAAAGTGTACGGCCTGAGCCTGGTCCCCAGGCCTCCGGCCAGGATCACTGCCTGCAGTCTACTCTTCTTCAGGAAGCCTTCCCCTTGGGCTGAGGCTGGCTATCTCGTCCTTATACGCTTCATCAGTCCCCGAGAGGATGCACGGGTCGACGACGAGACCCTTCACCCCGAGGGCGACGACCTTCGCTATGTCAGACCGGGTCAGCCTCTTCTGGGTCCTGAGCATAACCGGCTTCGTCGACAGGCTGGCTATCACCCCCAGGGTGGCGTAGTCTAGGACGCTGAATGGCCCTCCCCTTGCCTGGTGGGGGACGGTGGCCACGTCGACCGCCTCGACCCCGTCCATCCCGGACAGCTGCTTGACCTGTTCGAGTATGTACCCGGTGGAGATGGCAGTCACCTTCTTTACCCTCGGGTCTCCGAGGACGAACATCGGCATCTGATGGGCGTACATCTCGACGAAGCTGAACGAGCTGGACATGACCCTGTTCCAGTACTCCTCGGTCAGGAGCCTCGCCCCCCCGATGAAGATCCCGCAGGGGACGGACAGGGTGGAGATCACGTCGTTGATGTAGACGTCGTGGAGGTCGTAGCTCCCATAGTGGTTGGGGGACGCCCCTTCGTCCCCGTCGATGTTCAGGAGCACGGCGTCGGCGCCTCCTTCGACCGCGTGGAGAGCGAGGGAGGTGCTGTTCTTGGGGAGGCTCGCTATCAGTGTGTACTCTCTCCCCCGAGAGACCACTTCCAGCGGGCGCCTCAGCTCCCCTAGAGACTCCATGGTTACGGCGTGAAGTCGGGGAGCCGGCTTAGAAGAAGGGTGCTCAAAAGTGGTTAATGTTGTGATGAAACTGATTAGAGCGTTGAAGGAACGGAGCGGGGACCCATGCATCTAGACCCGGCGGCTAGGTTCGACGGGCCACGGTGGTGAGGGCCAAGAGGGCGGCGCTGAGCACAAAGAGGTCCGCATTGGTGAACCATGCGAGGACCCCCGTGGCAGCCTGCCAGTCAGTGACGCGGATGAAGAACTCTGACGGGTCAAGGACCATGATGCGCGCTGTGAATATGACGAGGATGGCGGAACCCCACTGGGCTCCCTTCAGCGCCCCCTCCTTGACGTCCGGCCTGGCAGCCATGAATCCGCACCCTACTACGACGAGGAGCAACCCCAGCCCCAGGAAGTCCTGGAAGTAGGGCAAGCCGGGCGCGCCCGCCAGTCCTGGGATGCGCTCGTAGTTGAGGTTCCATATCAGAAGGGAGACGGCGTTCAGCAGGACACCCGCGGCCACAGCCACCAGTGCCCAGGTTCTCTTCGACAGGTTCGCTCCCCCGCGATTTTGATGGCCCGCTCAGGAAACGCGCTGCGCGCCGCTCCCCCGCTCCCCCTCGGCCATTATCCGGTCATGCCGCGACCCAGACAGTGAGGCCCAGGACGAAGAAGATCACGGTCAGATAGGGGCTCGTGAGCTTGAAAAGGGTCCACGCGGTCCGGTTGCTCTGTGTCAGGGCCAGCTTGGCGCTGTAGGCCAAGACGACCCCGCCGAGGACGAGTGCCGTCAGGGTGTAGAAGATGCTGACGTTGGGGGTGAAGAGGAAGATGGCGACGGAGAACACCGCCAGCAGGGCGCTCGTGCCGGCCACACAGATAGACGCCACCCTGTCCCCGAAGACGATCGGGAGCATCGGTACCCTGGCCGTCTCGTAGTCCTTCCTGTTGAAGATGGCGAGGCTCCAGATGTGGGTGGGGATCCACACTATCACCAGTGCGGACATGTACACGGCGATGGGGCTTACGGCCCCTGCTACCGCTGTGTAACCCACCAGGACCGGCATGCCGCCCGAGACACCCCCCAGGATTATGTTCAGCCAGCTCTTGCGCTTCGTGATGAGCGAGTAGACGACGATGTTGTCAATCAGCCCCACGAGCATGAACCCGGCCGAAAGGCTGTTGATCAGGAAGAGAGGGACGAGCACCGAAAGCGCCGCCATCGCCAGCCCGAATACGAGGGCGCTCGAAGGCCTGATCCTCCCCGACGGGAGGGCGCGCTTCATCGTCCGCTTCATCATGCTGTCGATGTCCCTGTCATGATAGTTGGTCAGCACTTCGGCCCCTGCGCTCCCGAGGACGAGTGCGATGGTACCAGTCGCGAAGAGCGCCGGTGTCAGTGATGCGCCCGGGGTCTCCTTGAACGCCACGAGCATGGCCACGACCCCGGTGAAGACCAGCAGCCCCCAGATCCTGGGCTTGGTCAGACTCCAGTAGTCTCCAAGAACCCCTCGGGCCGTCAACTGGCCGGGGACCTCCGGCAGTTCATTAAAACTCTTTCACGCTCGGTGGCAGCCGCACCATGGCTGTCACCCCCGAAGCGGCCTTGTCCCCCCTTGGTCTGTCTCGAGCCTGAAGCGACCCGAGAGCCCCTCTTCATGAGAATCCCCGCCGGGACGGAGCCGGGAGCCCGGCCTTCAGCGCTGGCTTCGCTCGATCTTCTCTTCGAATCTCCTGCGGAGACATCCCTGACCTTGACAGCTGCGTCTGCATGGGTCCCGTCGTCGGGGCCAGTCCTATCACCTCGCCGCGGGAGGGGTCCGCACATGGCCTAGCCCGGAAGCTGCCAGGAGGTACCCGCGTCGGACCGGCCAGTCCGAGCCCGACCTGCCCTGGGGGCGGACCCGCCTGGCCTCCGGGTCCGTCGGCGACGGAGCTGCAGGGTCGCTCTGCTGCCGGTGTAGCAGCTGGAACCCTAATAGGTGCGGACAAGCCGTCCACCACCCTTAAATAGACCAAGGCGGAGAAACACCGCCGAACCAAGTTGGCCTTTGGAGACCCACTGCAGTGGATTATTATCGGCGTCGTCGTAGTCGTCATCTTCCTTTGGGGCCCGCAGAAGATTCCAGAGCTCGCGAGGGGCCTAGGAAGGGCGAAGAAGGAGTTCGAGGCAGCTTCCAAGGAGGCGAGCGACATGGCCGACGCCATAACGAAGCCCTCAGCATCCAGTCCGGCTGTGGCCACATCCCCCCCGGCCCCAGAGCGGTCATCGGACCAGGTCCTGGTGGAGACAGCCAGGAAGCTCGGGATAGCCACCGAAGGCAAGACTCGGGACCAGATTTCACAGGAAATCGTGGCCAAGGCCGGCACCCAGTAGCCGCGTCGCGCACCCCGGTAGCTAGATTCGATTTGCATAAAGAGGACTGTTATCCCCGCGCCCCCCATTGAGCACCGGGGCGATGCGGTTCACTGAGCACCTGGACGAGCTCAGGAGCCGGCTGAAGGTCGTCGCCATCAGCTTCCTCGTCCTGTTCATCATTGTGCTGCTCTTCCCCTCGAACCCGGCGTACTCTCTGCAGAACCCGGGACAGTACCTCAACCTGCAGTTCGTCCAGCACACGGTGATAGCCTCTTTCCTGCACAGGGTCGTGGGCGATCTGCTTCCCAACCCGTGCCCCACAGGCCTTCCCCCGACCGCCGGGTGCTGGAGCCTGATCGCAGCCAACGGGATAGGGGAAGGCATGGAGATCTACTTCGTCGCCGGGCTCCTCCTCACGGTGGTCCTGGACATGCCAGTCATAGCCTACGAGACGTACAGGTTCATCGACCCGGCACTGTCCGAGAGCGAGAGGAAGTTCGTCTACCCCTTCGTGCTTTCGACATCCACCCTCTTCACCGCGGGCATACTGTTCGGCTACTTCGCGATAGCGAAGTTTCTGATAACAGCCCTGGCCCCGTTCTTCGTAGCCACAGGGGTCTCGTTCCAGGTGGCGGCGTCCTCATTCTACTACGTGATCTTCCTCATAATCGGGGCGACCGGGGCATCCTTCACCAGTCCGGTGTTCGTCTACACCCTCATCCGTCTCAGGGTGATCGACGCCGACTTCTTCTCCAAGAACAGGGTGGTGATTTGGTTCATCATCTGGATAGTCACCGGGCTCTTCCTGACCCCCGATGGCGGTCCCCTGCTGGACGTGGTGATCTTCATCCCGATCGTGGCCATGGTGGAGACCGCGGTCTGGCTGGCCAGAAGGGGCGTCAGGGGATTGCCCCCCAAGCCCTCGGCAAAGGCTCCGGGGGTCGTCTGCCCTTCGTGCGGCAGACCGCTTCCAAGACCCATGCTCTTCTGCGACAACTGCGGGAAGTCGATTGCCTAGCTACTTCTTCGTCTTCGGGCGTTCCTTCCCCTTTCTCAGTATGACCTCGCCTTCGGTCACGTAGAGGACGATTTCATCCCCCTCCTTCCAGTCGAAGCCTTCGACTATCGGACGAGGGAGGGTCACTCTCAGACTGTTTCCAGTCTTCCCCAGTATGACCCTGAAGATCAGCGGCACTGATGTGGTCAGTTATTACCTAGATTTAAGCCTAGGTTTGTCAATTTCTCGGACAGCGCAAGTCAAACAAGTTCCCACATAGTCGATATATCGTTTCGGTAATTACACACGTGATAACGTGTCTTTCCAAGCACAGGCCAGGGCGGCCGCGGCCAAAGAGTTCCGGTGGGAAGACATCGGCATCAACCTCTACGACATGGAACGCGATGCAGACGGACTCTAGCACTCCCGGCCCGGTGGTTTGCCCTGTTCTCGGCGCCGGATCCTCCCGCAGGACCTGTCCCTGACTTCGATCGTCTCCGCAGTCGGAGGGCGCGCGCAGGCGCACAGCCTCCAGGGGCCGCCGGCCCCTCTCGAGGCAGCGGGCTATTTCCTTATACGACCCCTTCGACATCGAGACCACCGTGACGGAGACGGAAGGTCGGGACGAGTCCAAGAGGGAGATGTTCACAAAGCTCCTTCCTCACCTGGCGATTTCAGCAATCGGGATGGGCCTCTTCTCGTCTCCGGTCAGCCTGCTCCTGTCCGCTGCGGACAGATACAACCAGGCGACCGAAGCGACGGCGAAGAAGGTTAACGACCTGGTCCCGCTCCTACCCTGGCTTCAGCGGCTTCAGCTGAGGGTGGACGGGCCCCGCACTGCCTCCCTGACGATGCGGAAGGAGGACATGGGGAGCAGCCTCGAGCAGTACCTCGTCAGAAGGTTCCTGAACGAGGGAGCCAGCGGCGCGAAGTTCGGGGAGCCCCCCGGTGCCCGGGAGAGGGCCGAGTTCGAATACGCCCTGCGTCTGCCCATGAGGAACGTATATGCCAGGTTCGCAGGGACCCTCACCGAGTCCGAGAAAGGGCGCTATCTGGAGATGGCACGGCGCCTGAACCCGTCTGAGGTGTGGCTGTTGGTCGACGGGGGTGAGGAAGTCGACGAGCCCATGGACTCGGTCTTCGTCAGCGAGAATGTCGTCCTCCGCGGCAGACTGAAGTCGGTGACGAGAACGGAGATGCTGTCGGAGCTCTTCGGGAAGGAGTTCGAGGTCAGGGTCGAGCCTCAGGACGACGGTTCGGTCAGGGTCATGCTCCGCCTGAAGGCCTAAGCGATTCGGGAAGCCCGGTGCGTCGGCCGGGAACTGTCGGCACCGTGCTCTGCTGGCGCGACGAGGAGATCCGACCGCTGCAGACTTCAAGGCAGGTGAGCCCCTACGAGACCTCGAGCCAGGTCTCCCGAACTCGGGCGCTCGAAACAATTTTATATACAGTCCTCCCTAATGTGTTAGGGCAGGAATGGATTCCTCCACTGCGGTTCAGACTGCGGTCCAGAGGCATTGGGTAAAGACAAGGTTGACGATCTCCGGGTTGTTCATCGTGGCGCTGGGCGTGTTCTACGAAGGAATCGTCCTCCCAGCGACCTCATTCGAGACGAATGTCTACAGGTACCCGTTCTCCTTCGAAGCGAACATCTACCTGGTCGCTGTCATCCTGATGGCGATTCACTTCGTGGTCAGGCTGTTCATACCGAGACAGTCACTGGGAGAGCCGGTCACGGTGACCAGAACGATCGGGGTCGAGATGGCCTTGAAGGTGGCGTTCCTGCTGGAGGTAGGCGGGTCGTACCTCACTGGCACGATGATCGCGACCCCCGAGATATTCCAGCCTTTCAAGTTCCTGGTCGGCGGGATTGTGCCCTTCGCGCTGAACATTCACTCCCTCTTCGCCACCCTCCTCATAGCCACAGGCGTAGGCATCGTCGTCCTGGAGGTCGCCAGGATAGCGGTCAAGAAGTTGACTTGGAAGCAGTGGCTTCTCAGCGCCCGATACGTGGAAGGGAAGGCGCTCTATTGGGTGCTGGCAGTGGTCGTGATATTCCAGGGGACACTGGGTCTCCTCCTTCTGGGCTCCATCTCCCCCATCGGTCCCTTCGGCCTTTTCGGAGGATACTCATACAATTTCGAGTCCCTACTGACGCACCTGCACGGTCCGACTGCGGCCGTGCTGATCTCCCTGTTCTTCGGGATGGTCTACCTGAGGATCAGGCCAGACTACAGCGTCAGATAGAACTCTACGAGATCGAGAGGGTCTTCGCCCTCCCGTCGTAGGTGACTTTGAACTTGTCGAGGAACGACCTGCCGAGAACGAAGTCGTAAGGCATCAGCATCGAAGGCTCCAGCTCCAGAGAGACTGCGGTCACGTCTTCGGCAACAAGAGGGCCTATGGAGACCCGCTTCAGCCTGATCAGGATGCCGCGCTCCACTCCCCTGAAGGAGATCAGGTAGGGCGTCTTCTGGGGAAAGACCTCCCGCCACTCCCTGGCCCTGTTGGCGACGTCAGAGTATCCCAGGACGATGGCGTCATGGGCGAATATCATGCAGTGGGTAGAGTTGAAGTCCACCAGCGCGGTCAGCTCCCGCGTGCGTTTGACCGACCCCGAGATGCGGCACATCACCAGTATCGGGTCCTTGACCGGGAACGTCAGTTTCTTGCTGCCGAACACTCAGCTCGCCTTCGAAAGTCTGAGCACCCTGCGCTCCCAGTCCATGGTGACCGAGGTGTGCTTCAAGAGGCTCTGACCGACCACCGCCTCGAATCCGACCTCCTGAGGGAGGTCCACTGCCGCGAACTCCACCCGCTCAAATGAAAGGCCCCCTATCTCCACGCTTCCTACCTCGAAGACGACCGTCTTGTTGAAGCCACCCCCGGTGAGCAGGGCCCGGGCGTTGGGGGGTCCGACGGTCATGTGCTGGAATGCCACCTCCGGATGGCCGAAGAAGTACGCGTCTCCCTTTGGGACGATGCAGTACTCGTACACCGGGTCCACGAGCGCCCTGTACTCCCGGACCTTGGAGTTGGACCCCTTCACCCTGACGAATATGGAAGGGAACCTTCCAAGCGCGACTTCCGTCAAAGGAGCAGTGGATAAGGCGTCTCACCGGTGTAGAATATGCAGACGTCGTCGTACTTGACCAGGCTGGACCTGAGCCTGTATCTGTCGACGTCCTGGGCCACCACCCTCCCTTTGGTCGGTTGGAAGTTGCCGTCCCTTTCGCTGACCAGGATCGCGACCCACCTGTCCTTGTACCTCCCAGTGATCTCGGACAGGGTGAGCTCTTCTGGCCCGTCGCTACCGGGGTTGGCGCCTATGCTCATGCCTTTTCAACCCAACAGGACCGACGGTATTTCATGGCACCCTGCGCAAGGCAGTCCCTTTTGTAGTTGCCGAAGCCGCCCGAAACGGACCCCGCCTCGTCCACGTCCTGGTGCTCGCTCAGCTCTGCAGCAGGGTCAGGGCCTTGCTCACGGCTCCCTGCGCGAGGAACACCCTGAACGAGTTCCCTGTGCCGGTCGTGAGCGGGGTCGCGTCTCCGACTGCCATCGCTGCCGCCTCCTGAATCGTGCTGCTGTTGAGGCTCTTTCCGACGAGGTAAGACTCGGCGGCAACTGCCCGGTGAGGACGGACGTCGACTCCTCCCAACACCACGCTCGCGCCGGAGATCGTGCTGCCATTGAAGTTCAGCACAGCCGCGGTGCTCGCCAGCGCAAAGTCGAACGACTGCCTGGCTCGGACCTTGTACCAGGAGCTCTTGGAGTTGGCGGGGGGCGGAGGGACATGAATCTCCATAAGGATCTCGTTCTGGTGCAGCGAGTTCTCCTGGACGTTTCCGTCCACTATGGCGACTCCCGGGAGGAGCTGACTGATGGGGATGTTGGCGGTCCCGTTGGGACCCTGCACGGTGACGTCGGCGTTGAGGGCGAAGTATGCTACTGGCGTGTCGCCTGGGTTGACAGCGTAGGTGAGCCTGCCTCCGAAGATCGATTGGTAGTACCTGTTGTCACCTACGACGCCGAAGCAGACGTTGCCGCCGTTCTGCCAGCATGGATAGTTGTTTCTCAAATACCAGCACCAGACGTCCTGGATAATGTCACCGGCCGCGGTTCCCTGGTTGCGGATCTGTGGCGCGGCCACGGTGCTTGCAGCCTGGGCTAAAACCGCGTAGTACTGAGCGATGTTGGTGTCCGATGCGATGTTGGCGATGGGCGTCGTCGCCCCGATTCTCAGCCCGTCGGTCGGGTCGTACTTTATGTAATTCAGGGGGAGGCCCGAGATATCGACCACGTACTGCGGGGTTTTGTACGTTACCCCGTTTTTCATCTGGTAGAGCAGGTCCGTACCCCCTGACATTATCCTCGCTTGGCTGCCATACTGCGTCAGGAGAGAGACCGCCTCCTCGACCGTACTCGGCACGAGAAGGCCGTACTTCGGTACTTCGTTGTTGCTACTCATATTCTCACTCTCTATGACTTCCCGTTGGCCTGCATCCACTGTATGGCTGCGACCACGTCTTCGATGCGGACCGGGGTCTTGTGGAACCTGTACCCGCCGAGGGCGTTGCTCAGGGCGTTGACGAATGAGATGTCGGCGGCGATGATGCAGTTTTCCCCTATCCCGGTGGCGCCGAACGGCCCTGTAGGGTCGATGTTTTCCACAGGGAGAACGTTCGCGGAATCTGGGTTCTCCATGATGGTGGGAATCTGATAGTCGTGGAAGTTCGGATTGAGCCAGCTTCCGGACGTGGGATAGCCAGGCTTCACGGTGACGTTCTGGCTGGGGTCGTTTAGCAACTCTTCGAAGAAGGCAGACCCGACGCCCATCACCGAGCCTCCCATCATCTGGTGTATGGCGCCCTTGTAGAAGATGGTCCTCCCGAGGCCCAGAGCGAAGGTGTGGCTAACTACGTGCACAACCGCAGTCTCCGTGTCCACCTCCACCATGGCCATCCTGGCGCCTGTCGACCTGTAGGCCACGTCGAATGGTATGTTCCAAACCCCGAAGCCCTTGATTGAACTATTGAGCAGAGCCGCCGCGTCCTTGAACGAGATGCTCTTCGAGGGGTTCGTGGTGTCATAAATGGTGTCGTTTCCAAAGGCCAGATTGGCGGCGTTCGCGCCCAGCTTCGCTGCTACCTTTGGAAACCACTGGTTCTTCAGGTCCTCCACGGCGTAGAGGAGGGAATGCGAATTATGGGTGGACTGGCTACCTGCAGTGACGCTGGCGTTGGTGGTGTACTTCGTGTCCGACTGGATCAGTTTGACGTTGTCCATCGAGGTGAGGCCGAGCGCCTCTGAGGCGATGAGCGGGAACGTCGTGTTGCCCCCGGCTCCGTGGTCCGTCAGCCCGATGAAGACGGTGACTGTTCCGTCTGGATCTACCTGCACCTGCGATGTGGACGGAGGGAAGGGCGCTCCCTTCGAGGCGTTCTGAATGCAGACCCCCACTCCATATCGCTTTGTTCCGTTGACCGAGCTGGGGACGCCCCACCCCTTCCAGAGGCTGCTCCAGCCGAACGCTTGCATCACTTTCTGGAGCGCCTGGGGCTGAGCGATGGTGGTGTACGGCAGATTGGCGAACGGCTCGACCGCATTCGGCCCCTGCCTCATGTTCTTGAGCCTGAACTGGACTGGGTCCATGTTGAGCCTGTGCGCCAGCTCGTCTATGGCTGACTCCATCAGGAAGTGCCCCTGCTCTTCGCCTACGCTCCTCATCGCCGCACCGTTCGAGTACGCGTCTGTGGTTACAGGGATGCTGTAAAATCGCATGTTGGGGCAGTTATAGGCATTGTAGAAGTCGCCCACTGCGTCCGCCCCCTGGGCTCCGCCCCGCGCTCCAACGTTCGCGGTATACACTGCGTCGATGGCCACGAGGGTGCCATCGTTCATCGCCCCGAGCTTGAAGGTAGCAGCCAATGGCCACCTGTTTGTCGTTGTGCGAGCGTGCGTGAGCCTGGTGTGGACGAACTTCACCGGTGCGCCCACCTTCTGGGCAAGAACAGCGGCCAAGATGTACTCCTCGCCGGTGGACTTGTTCCCCAGGCCGTTGCCCAGGGCCCCTCCGTCCTCGTAGCCCCCTAGCGAGGTACTGACCCTCACGTCTGTGATCGGGATCTTGAAGTAACCTGCAAGCTGGCCTTGGACAGCAGATGCGAATTGCGTAGAGGCATTGACAGTCAGCTGGCCACCTGACCAATATGCGACCGCCCCCCTCGGGAGGATCTCGAAGTGCTGCTGTATCGAGGTGTAGAACGTATCTTCGTAGACAACGTCGGCGCCTGCCAGCGCTGTGTCGACGTCGCCCAAGTTGAGGGTGAGTGTCCCAGACGTCACTGCTCCGTTTTCGCCCACTCCGCCACCAGGGACGTTGCCCCCTGGCCAGAGTTGCGGCGCGTCTGCTTGGAGAGCGTCTTGTGGTTCGAAGACGTAGGGAAGCGGGTCGTATTCGACCTTGATGAGGTTCAGGGCATCGACGACCTCGTTTGCCGTCGGCGCTGCGACAGCCGCTACGGGCTAGCCGGCATACAGCACCTCGCTGCTGACTATCGGCGGATATGCTCTTGCTCCGGCTCCGAACATGGCGCCGGCCGGCAGATCAGACTCCACCAGCGTCACGTAGCCGGCAGCCTGGGCTGCGCTGACGTCTATGCTCTTCACCGTCGCGTGAGCATGAGGCGCGACAAGGAAGCCTGCGTACCACATGCTGCTCTGCCCGATGTCGCCGGGAGCGATGTCGGACGTGAACTTCCGCTGGCCCGTCACCTTCGCGTAGATGTCGCGTCTTGTCACCGCCTGGTTGCCGACCAGGTTGAACTTTGCGTCCGTGCTCAGGTTGTTCAGGCCGCTGCTCTGCTTTTTGCTGCTCATCACGCGCTACCTCCCTGGAGATTCTTCGCCGCCAGTTGGATGCTGGCGATGATGCCCGCGTAGTTCCCGCACCTGCAGATGTTCCCGCTCATGGCAGACTTTATCTCGTCGACGCTGGGGTTCGGGTTGCTCATCAGGAGCGCGGTCGCGGACATGATCTGCCCTGGCTGACAGCCACTGCACTGTCCACCGTCTTCTTGGACCCAGGCTAGTTGCAGCGCATTGAGAATGTTGCTCTCCTGAGTGGCGGGATTCATGTTGTACCCCTCGACCGTGATGACCTTGTGGCCCGCCGCTCGGTACGCGGGGAAACTGCACGACATTGTGGGGACGTCGTCGACCAGCACGGTACACCCACCGCACTCCCCCCTGTTACACGGCCTCTTCGTGCCGATTAGGCCGAGGCTGTCACGGAGCACGTTGTTCAGCATGTCCCTCGGCTCAACCCCGACTTCGTAGTCCTTCCCGTTTATGTTCAGTTTGACAGCCTGAAGGGCGAAGGGATCCGAGTTGGACGTCGTGGGCACGCTCTCTGTCGGAGGCTGCAGCACCGTTGTGCTGTTGCCCGTGGTCAGGGCGAGTCCGCCGAGGCCAGCGACACCAGCAGAAACCGCACTCACTTTCAGGAAAGTCCGCCTATTCATTTTCGAGTCCCGCGATTCGACGTCAGCTCTTTCCTCGGCTGTTTCGTCTTTAGACTTCTGCCCCGAAGAGTCCTCTCGGGCCATCCCTAATCTGTTAGGGGGAGCTGCGTATAAAGCATTCGTTTGGAAGATCCAGCGAGTTCAGCCCTGATGTAAACGATGAGGGGTGCGGCGGCAAAACACTCATCTCCGTGTTCGCGGACGGACAATGGGCCCTGACTGATTGCTGGCGGTCTGCCCTAAGGGAGGCTCCGTTCCTGCCCAGAGTCGGCAGTGGGCGAGCCCAGAGCCTCGACACTCCCCTGACCAGACCGGACCGGCCATACGAGGCGTCTGACTTTCGCGCGGGTTTTAATTACCCGAGCCCTCCAAACGGGACCGTGACCCTCCAGGACAACCGGCGTGCGCTATCAGTTGCCGAGGGGTTCGACGCCATCTTCGAGATGGTGAAGGCGGCGACCGAGAGGACCCTGGGGCTGCACAGGGCAGGGCTCACCCTGGTCCTGGCAGACATCCCCAACGACGTGGGGGCCTATCACGAGATGGGGTCGAACGCCATCGTGATGAACAGAAACATTCTCAGGATCGTGGAGAGGCTGTCGAGGTCCAGGTCGCGGCGGAACTCGTACGTGTTCATGATACTACTCCACGAATATCTTCACACCCTGGGGTACACCAGCGACAGGCAGGTCAGGCAGCTGGGGAGGCGGATCGCTGACGAGTTCCTCGGGAAGAAGCACCTTGCCGGAGAGATGACCACACACCCGCTGAATCAGTTCTTTCCCGACCTCGAGAAGCTCTCCATATTCCGGGACAAGGGGGAGTACCAAACCGTCAGACGGTTCGATTCATCGAGCACTCCGTACATCCGCTGAATTAGAAACTGTAAATACGACATTCGGTCGCGCAGCGTTCTGAGGGCCTAAAGTGACTCTGCAATTCGGCCTGGTTGCCCTCGACATCGTGTCATCTTGGATAAGGATGATACTTGCCCTGGGGCTGAGCATCGTCTTCGCGCTTGCCGTCGGGATCTGGGCGGCGCGGAGCAAGCGAGCCGAAGCGGTGATCCTTCCTCTCCTGGACATCTTCCAGTCAATCCCTATCCTGGGGTTCTTTCCGTTCGTCATCGCAGGGATCTATGGGGCGCTCCCTGACTTCGTCGGCGCGAACCTCGCGGTGATCGTTCTCATCTTCACGAGCATGTCTTGGAACATCGCCTTCGGCGTGTACGAGGCGGTAAAGGCCATCCCCCAAGACTACGTCGACCTGTTCAACGTCACCCGGAGTTCGGCCTGGCAGCGGATTCGCTCTCTGTATATCCCCGCTTCGATGAGCCGGATAGCCTACAACACCCAGATCTCCTGGGCCGTAGGCCTCTTCTTCCTCACCGCCAGCGAGATCATAGTCGTCGGCACCGGGAAGCAGGTTCCGATCCCCTACGGCATAGGCATAGGCGCCAATCAGTTCGCCAACGGGGACTTCGGGGACTACGTCCTCCTCATAGCAGGAATCGTGGTGGCCGTCGTCGTCTGGCGGTACCTCTTCCTGAGGGCGTTTGCGCTCTGGTCGGAGAAGTTCAAGATGATGGAGGAGCCGAGGGAGCAGCACAGAGATCCGATAACCAGGTTCTATTCCTACGTGAACCACAGGGCCATATCGAAGCTCTTCCTCCTTGCCCACGACATGGGGGTCAGCCGGTTCACGTCCACCATAGCCAAGTTCGGGAAGGGGGCCAAGTATGCAGTAGTAATCTTCTTCGTGCTCTTTGGCCTCCTGGCGTTCAGCTCGGTGGCTCACTCCGGGGTCAGCTTCGGGGGTGTGCCGCCGCTCTCCCTTGTCCTGAGCGACGAGTCGCAGGTTCTGGTCGCGCTTGCCACGTCCTTCGTTCGGGTATGGTACGTCTACGCGATCTGCGTGGCCATCGGACTTCCCCTTGGCATCGCAATATCTCTGAACTTCAGGCTCTACGACACCGTTTCTCCCGTTCTCGAAGTGGTCTCGTCAATCCCCGCCCCCATCCTGCTGCCCGCCATCCTCCTCATCCCTGTCCTTGGGCAGACCCCAGAAGCAGTCTCCACGCTGGTGATCATGCTCGCAATCATCTGGTACATCATATTCAACGTCATGGCAGGAGTGAGGACGCTCCCGGCGGACCTCAAGGAGCTCCCCAAGGTGTACCACGCGAGCAGGTGGACTGCCTGGAGGAACGTATACCTGCCGGGAGCGTTCACTGGCTTCATCACCGGGTCGATAACGGCGATCGGAGGGGCCTGGAACGCCCTGATAATATCCGAGTACTTCACCGAGACCCTCTCGAACGGCACGACCGTGGTAACCGTCGTGAAGTCGCAGGTGTCGACGGGCATAGGGAAGTTGATTGACATAGCTACGTACAACTCTAACTACCTGATGCTCGCGCTCGCTGTCCTTTCGATGACGACCCTGATAGTCGGGTTCAATCTGACGGTCTGGCGCAGGATTTACCACGGCGTGACGAAGCGTTACGCGTATAACAGGTAGAAATCGGGAGGCGCGGAGTTGTCCCAGGGGCAGGCCCAGATTGCAGCCGGCACGACGATCGTCACGGTGGACCACGTAAGCCTCGACTATAGAAAGGAAAAGGAGCCGCTCCCGGTCCTCGCTGATGTGTCTCTAACCGCGGCCAAGGACGAGCTGGTCGCGGTCACGGGTCCGTCTGGGTGCGGCAAGTCGACGCTGTTGAGGATAGTCTCCGGGTTGATCAAGCCGACGTCAGGGAGCGTGAGGGTCCTGGACTCGGAGGTGAAGGGCCCGAGGGACGACATATCGATGGTCTTCCAGAACTTCGTCCTCCTCCCTTGGAGGACGGCGCTGGAGAACGTGATGTTCGGCCTGAGCTCGCGAAAAGACCTGAGCAACGAGCAGAAGACCATGAAGGCTTCGAACGCCCTGGAGGTCGCGGGGCTGCAGGGGTTCGAGAGCGTCTATCCGGGGGAGCTATCGGGGGGGATGAAGCAGCGGGTGGGTGTCGCCAGGGCGCTCGCCGGCGACCCGCGCGTGATGCTTCTTGACGAACCATTCAGCTCGCTGGACGACCTTACTGCAGAGAGGCTGCGGACGGAGACGTACACCCTGCTGATCAACCCCAACAACTCCATCCAGACGGTGATCCTCGTCAGTCACAACGTGGAGGAGATCGTCGAGCTGGCCGACAAGGTGGTGGTGCTTTCCCAGAGGCCGGCCCACGTGGTGGGGGAGGTCAAAGTGAACATGCCGAGGCCGCGGAACAAGAAATCCGACGAGTTCTTCCAGTGGGTGGACAGGGTGTACTCGCTCCTATCATGAAGAACGAAGACCCGCTTAAATCGGAGACCCCCGACCGCCGGCGGTGAGATAGTTGGCAGAGCCGCACAGACCGCTCCCCACGGCGCTGATGATGCCGGGGAACGTCCGAGGGGGCCAGGTCATCAGTCTTGTGGAGATCACCGGGAGCATTGGGGGGAAGGTGGACGCGCCGAAGCTGGCGGACGAAATGGGCGCAGACATCGCGGTCCTCCTGCCAGTCCTCGATGCCGCCGAGATGCTGGGGCTCGTCAGGTCGGAGAAGGGGGACGTGCACCTGACCGAAATCGGCCTGAAGTTCCAGAAGACATCGAAGAACAAACTGAGGCTCCTCAAGGACAGGCTGGCGACCATAGAGCCGTTCCGCACGGCCCTGGAGCTCGCCTCGAAGGGAAAGCCCGTCACCGCAGACCAGGTCGCCGAGAGCCTGCAGGAGATCGGTCTAAAGTGGCACTACCAGCCGGAGATGAACGAAGCGCTCATACAGGCCCTCCTGATACACTGGGCCATCTACGCCGGGCTCCTGAGATACGACGGCAAGTCCGGGAAGTTCCAGAAGAACTAGCCGGCCCCGTAGGAGTGGACCGCCGCACCTTCGACCAGAGTCGACAGGACACCAACTTTCCTCAGGAGGGCCGGGTGCATCCCGGATACGTCCGAGTCGAGGACTGTCAGGTTCGCGGGAGCCCCCTCCGAGAGCGAAGCTTCGTCAAAGCCGTTCGAAGCGGCGTTTGAGGTGTAGAGAGCCAAGGCCTGCGCGAGGTCGAGAGACTCCTCGGGGACCGACCCCCCGCGCGTCATTGCAGCCCACATCCCGAGGACCGGGCTCAGAGACTCGACCGGGGAGTCCGAACTCCCTGAGGCCGTGATCCCCTCCGCGGTCATGGACCTCAGCGGGTAGTAGTCCCTGACCCTCTCTTCCCCCAGCCGGTCGACGGCCCAGGTGTCGGAGGTCACGAACATCGGCTGGACCGCGGCTCTGATGCCGTGCTTCGCCATCCTGCCGCGCAGGTCCTTCGGGAGGACCCCTGCGTGCTCGATCCTGTGCCTTCTGGGGTTCGTCGCCCCTGTCACTCTCGACAGCGAATCGACCGCCTGCTCCACTGCCCTGTCTCCTATGGCATGGACGATGGCCTGCAGCCCCCGGGCGTCGACCTTCTCGACGACCACCGAAAGTTCCTCGTCGGTGTACCGGAGCATCCCGGTCGTTTCGGGCTTGTCGGAGTAGGGTTCCCGAAGGGCCGCGGTCCTCGCCCCGAGGGAGCCGTCGGTGAAGAGCTTCACCCCGTTGATTCTCACCCTGTCCCCCTTCAGCCTGGGTCCCAGCCCCGGGTCAGGCAAATCCAGTGCGCCGGGGGGGAGGTAGACTCTGTACCGGAGCGAGAGGGTGCGCGACCCCGCCATGGCGGCGAGGGCAGCGAGCTCCTCCCGGAAGCCTTCGGGGGACAGAATGCAGTGGAGGGTCGTAAGCCCGAGCCGGGCAGCCTCGGCCTCCACCGCCTGCAGGTCGGACGGAGACGCTCCGGGGGTCTTGGGGATCCCTGCAAGCGCCTCGGTCATCGCCCCCTCCTTTACGATTCCGGTAAGGTTCCCAGCACCGTCCCTCTCGAACTCCTCCCCTCTCCTGGAGCCGAACCCGAGCTCCTCGATGGCCCTGCTGTTCAGGAGTGCGATGTGCCCGCAGGCCCTCGAAAGCATTGTCGGATTGGACCGAGTGATGTCGTCGATGTCCGCATGGGTGGGCATCTTCCTGTCGGGGAAGTCCTCCTGATTCCACCCCCGGCCGAAGATCCATTCTCCTGGCTCGGCCCGCTGGACTCTTGCCTGCAGTCTCAGGCGGACCCCGGTGATGTTGCCGGTCCCTCTGAGGTCGAGGCTCCGCTTCAGCCTGCCATACTCGAACGGATGGCAGTGAGAGTCGGTCAACCCTGGGAGGAGGGTCCCCCCGTTCGCCTCGATCACCTCGCACCCGCTCGGTGCGGCCAGTTCGCTTTCCCTGGATATCTCTGAGATCCTGCCGCCTTCGATGTAGACGGAGCTGGACGGGGCACCGGAGATCACGCAGTTCCGAATCAGGAGCCCTGTCACCGCGTCATCCTCCTGGCGAACTCGGCCGGCGGCCTCTTCGACCTGGAAAGAGCGAGGGCCCTGAAGTCTGAAGGGGAGTCGACGTCGAAGGTGAGTCCCGGCTCGGTGCACACTCTGACAGACAAGCTCCGCCGGGCTGCCCCCGAGAGGTGGTTCCAGAAGCTGTCGTCGTCATAGCTCAGGGGGACAGGGGCAGACAGCGAAAAAAGCATCGCGTTGGTGCCGTCGAAAGCCCGCGAGGGGACGATGACCGCTCCGAGACCGTCCAACCTGGCCCCGAGCAGGTGGAGCAGCTCTGACGCCTCCAGCAGAGGGAGGTCGGCGGGGATTATGAGCACGTCGGGATGCCCCCGAACCCCGCGAAGCCCCCTGGCGACGGCGGTGTCGAACCCCGCGGCGTCCTCCTCCGGGACTGTCTGGGCTCCCGCCCTTTCTGCCATTCCGAGTATCGTCTCATCAGGAGAAACCACGCTGCAGGAGCGAAGGAGCCCCGCCTTCCTCACCTCGCCGAGGACCTCCGCCAGCAGCAGCCCGGCAAACTCCTCCCGCCCTCCCTCGTCGAGCACCCTTGCCAGCCTGGACTTCTTCCCTGAAGACTTCACAGGGATTATCACCACCGTCGAGTTCATAGTTCCAACAGCTCCCTTGCGAGCCTGGACTCGGCGGCACGGTCGGTCATCATCGTGTCCGTGAGGGCGCACCTGACCCCCAGGGCTTCGATCGGGCGCCTCAGCGACGAATCCTGACCAGAAATCAGGATGGCGTCGGCGAAGTCTGAGTACAGCTCAGCGACCCCGACCGAGTCTGGCCGAGCCCCCGTGGACTCCAGCAGTTTTCCAGCCGGCCCGCTCACAGGAGCGCGCCCCACCATCGGGGAGAGGGCCACGACGCTCCCCTTGGCCGCTGCGAGGAGCTCTTGAAACCCTGGGAGCGCGAGCATGGGGCCGATGCTTGTCACCGGGTTCGCAGGGCAGACAACCACCCTGTCGGCGCTGCGGATGGCCGACCTCACCTTTGCAGTCGGGGATGACTCGCGAACCCCCCGGTAGGTGACACCATTCACCTCCGGTTTCCCTCCCTCCCTGACCCAGAACTCCTGCAGGTGCATCTTCCCCTGTGAGGTGGAGACCCAGGTCTCTACCGGCCCGTCGGTGGCCGGGAGGATGGGAGTCTCGGCCCCCAGCGCCTTCCGTATCCTGTCGGTGGCCAGCGTGAGCGACGCGCCCTCCCTCATCATCTCCGTTCGAAGGAGGCAGGTGGCCAGGTCGAGGTCTCCGAGCCGGAACCAGGTGTCCCTCCCAAGGCGGGAGAGAGCGCCGAGGGAGTTGAAGGTGTCACCTTCAATCCCCCACCCCCTCTTCGCGTCGACGATCCCGGCGAGGGTGTAGGTCGCGATGTCGACGTCGGGGCAGACGTACACACCATAGATCCAGGCGTTGTCCCCGACGTTCACCACGGCGGTCAGGTCGATTGGAAGGCTCCGAAGCCCCCTGAGGAGCTTCGCGGACCCGGTCCCCCCTGCCAGTGCGACGACCCTCACAGTCTCACCTGAAGAGGTCCCTTTCGGGCGGCATGATCATCGACCTGACCCCCGATTCGCCCCGGACGTACTCCACCCCTCGCACGACGGCTGCGGGAATCCCCCTGAGCTTCCCGATGGCAAGCTCCGCCGACCCGGCCGCCTCGTCCGCGACCGAAGGCTCGGTCACCCGCAGCTCGTAGCCGAAGCGGTCCCTCTTCCCCGCATAGGGGACGAGTGGGAGGATGCCGGAGCAGCCGATGGCCACGTCGGTCTGACCCATCCGCCAGGGACGGCCGAAGGTGTCGGAGACGACCACGGCCAACATCTTCCCGGTCGCCCGCTCGAGCTCGCGCCTGAGCTTCCTCGCGCTCCTGTCGGGGTCGACAGGGAGGAGCGCCACGAGCCCCCTGCCCACGTTGGACTGGTCCACGCCCGAGTTCGCGCAGACGAAGCCGTGCCTGGTCTCTGTGATTATCACTCCATGCCCCGCCCTGACGATACGGACCGCCTCGCGAAGGATCAGTTCGACTAGCCTGGGGTCCTTCCCCTGGCTCTTGGCCAGATTCTTCGCCTTTCTCCCAGGGATGACGGCGTCGATGCGGACCAGCCTTCCCTCGGCCTTCGACACCACCTTCTGCTTCACAACCACGATATCGCCATCGGCCAGCTTCACCCCGTGCGCCTCCGCCGATGCCAGCAGGACCTTCCCGAGGTCCGCCCCCTCTCTTACTTCCGGGACCCCGGGGAGCGGAATCACCTCGATCTTTCCCAACGCGGCAGACGCCATTTCCCTCGTGACGATAAAGTCTATTCCGGGACTAGGATTTTAAGCCCCCAGCAGAGGCTTGGTACGAATGACGACCGAAGCCGACGTACTGAGGGCGCTGGCAGGGGTGAAGGACCCTGAGCTCGGAAAGGACGTGGTCTCGCTCCACATGATTGAAGGGGTCAAGGTGGAGGGGAGCAGAGTGACCTTCACCCTGAACCTCACTACCCCTGCGTGTCCGCTCAGATCGAGGCTCGAGGAGTCGGCGAGGGAAGCAGTGGCGAGCCTCCCTGGCGTGAAGAAGGTCGAGATGAAGACGTCGTCCATGGTGTTCGCCACCAGGGACTACGCCAACGCGGAGATGCTGAAGGGAGTCAAGAACATAATTGCGGTCGCCAGCGGCAAGGGAGGAGTAGGGAAGTCGACCATTGCCGTGAACCTTGCCGTGGCCCTGGCTGCGTCCGGTGCGAAGGTGGGGGTGCTCGACGCCGACGTGTACGGTCCGAACATCCCGCTCATGATGGGGGTGAAGGGGCCCCCGGACGTGAGGAACGAATCCATCATACCTCCGGAGGCGTTCGGAGTCAAGATCGCCTCCCTGGGATTCTTCTACAACGAGGAGACCCCTGTCATCTGGCGGGGGCCGCTCGTGGCCGGAGCGGTGCGGCAGCTGCTCACCCAGGTTGACTGGGGAGAGCTCGACTACCTAGTGTGCGATCTTCCGCCGGGGTGTCTTCCCGCTGGCACGAGCGTGCTCATGGCTGACAATTCCCCAAGACCGATCGAGAAGATAGAAGTCGGGGAGTTCGTGCTCAGCTACGACGGTGAACGGCTCGTGCCCAGAAGGGTCCTGGGCGTCATCCCCCAGGGGACACAAGAGGTCTTCAGGCTACGGACGGCAAACCGAGAGATAGTCGCAAGCGCCAATCACCCGTTCTTGCGATATCACCGGGCGAATTCTTGGGTGAGGCTCGACCATTTGAAGATCGGGGATAGAATAATCGTGCCGAATTGCATTGAAGGTGGCCAACCCATGCGGCTCCCCAAGGTGGAGTCCGATCCAGAATTCATCCAGCTTCCGACAGAGACCACAGCGGACTTCATGCGCATTGTAGGGCATTTCGTCGGTGACGGCTTCGTGAAGCGGCAGAAGGGTAGACCCAGACCTGTGGGTGTGAGAGTCTGTGAGCCCCGCGGGAGCAGATTCAGGAAGCAGTACGAGGAACTCTACAAGAAGGTCTTCAAGTGTCGCACCTTCGATGAGAACGGGGGGCAGAAGTTCGCTGTCGCGTCGGTGCCTCTCGCAGAGTTGTTCACGGCGCTCGACCTGGACCACAAGGCTCGCCAGAAGACAGTTCCGCGTTGGGTCTTCTCACTTCCGCTGGACCAGAGACTCGCTTTCATCAGGGGCTACTCCGAGGCCGACTCTGACATCCGGCATCGCGAATCGACGAAGGCTCTACCAGACTCAAGAGGGCTGCAGGGGATGGTTACCGTGGTCCAGGACACCGTGACCGTCGAGAGCCCCAATTCCATGCTGGTGGACAAGGTCCATGAGCTCTGTCTAATCAGCGGAGTGAGAGCGTCGCTTGTGAAGTCGCGTTTCCGGGAGGAGCAGACCCTTCCGGAAGGAAGGAGAAAAACGAACGTCACCAGTCACTGGTTCCAGTTCTCCCTGAAACATGACCCCCGAGCGTTCAAGCTGTCAAGAATACAGTCCATCGAGCCATTGGGAGCCATGGAAACCTATGATCTGCAGGTGGATCAGTTGGAGAACTTCGTCGCAGATTCAATCCTTGTGCACAACACGGGCGATGCTGCGCTCACGCTCGCCCAGACCGTCCCCCTCGGAGGGGTCCTGATAGTGACCACCCCCCAGGACGCAGCGCTGAACATAGCTGCGAAGGCCCTGGCAATGTTCAGGCAGCTGAACGTGCCGATCCTCGGGGTGGTCGAGAACATGAGCTACTTCGTCTGCCCCCACTGCGGTGAGAGGACCGACATCTTCTCAAACGGGGGCGGGAAGAGGATCGCAGCCGAAAGGGGGGTGGACTTTCTTGGGGAGATACCCATCGGGGTGTCGGTCAGGGAGCAGTCAGACAAGGGGGTCCCGGTGGTCGCGGCCAAACCCGACTCTCCGGAATCGCAGGTGTACAAGGACCTGGCGTTCAGGCTGGCCGGGATGGTCAGCATGGTGGCCTTCTCGAAGATGAAGAAATGAGCAAGGACGAGAACTCCCTGCTCGCCGGCGCCGCCAGGAAGAAGAAGGCCCGGAGGCGGAGACGGGGACCGTACAGGAAGACCTGGTCGCCCAGGTAGCTCATCTGACCGCGACTGCTTCTATCTCCACTCGGGCTCCCTTCGGGAGAGCACCCACCTGCACCGTGGACCTCGCAGGGAACGGCGGCGCGAAGTGCCTGGCATACTCTTCGTTCATGGCCATGAACTCGCCGAGGTCTACCAGGAAGACCGTGGTCTTGACCACGTCGCGGAGGCTCATCCCGGTAGCGGAGAGGACCGCTTCGAGGTTCGAAAGCGCCCGGGCGGTCTGCGCCACAACCCCCTGAGCGAGACTCCCCGTCGAGGGGTCAGCGCCGATCTGGCCAGCGCAGTAGACGGCCCCGGCGTCGATCGCCTGGGAGTATGGACCCACCGGGGAGGGGGCGGACTTCGACCTTACCTCGGACTTCAAGCTGCCGCCATGCCATCGGCGGGGCTTAAATCGGTTTTTTCTTCGGGATTTCTCAGTGGCTCAGGAGCCGCACCAGCCCCCGGTAGACGTCCTCGTCAGCTTCGTACTCCAGAGTCTCCTTCCTGTCCATGTGCGAAAGCATGCGCGAGGTCACCCTCCCTTTCTTCGCAACGAGTATGATCTTCCTCCCGGCCTCGTAGGCCGCCATGATCTCCATCCCGACTCCGAGGCTCGGCTCGGTGACGTCTGCGACCAGGACGTCGCAGTCTTCGGCCCCCTTCTTGTCACGTCTGAACACGTTGACTGCAGCGGGGCCAGTTCCCTCGACGGGCCCGAGGACCCAGGGGGACGACACCTCGTGCCCCGAGTCCCGGATAGCCTTCGCCAGCAGCTGCGCCCTGGGGAGCGCCCGGTTGGCAATCATGGGGACGGAGAGATAGACCTTCAACGAATTAGGCTGTCAGAGGACGGAGTTTATCCCTATCTGACGAGCTGGGTCTTGCGAGCCTGCGCGAGCTTCGGATGGGCGCACTTCTGGGGGGCGTGGGCATAGCAGTACGACTCGCCGCAGACATGGCATGTGAAGTGGAACCCGACCTGGAGCTTCCGTCCGCAGACACCGCAAATGGGAGCCTCAGCCTGCTCGGTGCTCGTGTACATGCTACTAACCGCCAAGGGATGAGAATACTGGGGTTCCTATTAAGATAATGGATTATACTTCCATACTATATTGAGGGAGATGTGTAAAACTGATGGTTTCACGTTTCACCTTCTGATACGTGAATGCCTGCAGAGGGGTCCTGGGCCAGTTTCAGCGCTTGTAGCCGATTTTTCGGAGGAAGGCGCGCCTCTCCTGCTTGTCCGAGTCCCCTTCCACCCCTTCTGGCTGAACCCCGTCAATCACCCCCAGGATGCCTCTGCCCTTCCCTGAATCGGCTACGACCACGGTCACCGGGTTGGACGTCGCGCAGAAGACGTTGACCACTTCTTCGACCGCCTTGATCCGGTTGAGCACGTTGATGGGGTACGCCCCTCTCATCACTATCACGAAGGAGTGCCCGCATGCGAGGCGCCCAGCGTAGTCCCCGGCAAGGCCGGTCAGGGTCGCGTCGGTTCCTTCCAGTCGGATCAGGGCTTTCCCTGATGCTTCGCAGAAGGCGAGCCCGAATCTGATCCCAGGCATCGATGTGGTCAGCGCCTCGTAGAGGTCTTCGACGCTCTTGATGAAGTGTGACTGCCCGATGATGATCTGGTCACCGTCAGCGACCGCGATCTCGACTCCGACAGTCTTCAACGGCAGGGGCGGCGTTCATGGCGCGTTATAAGCCGGACGCGGCCTGTTGTGTGGATGCCGAAGGTCTGGCAGCTCTTCCGAAAGGAGGGCCTCCGCGAAGGGGGCGCGGAACCAAGCCGCGCTCCTCCCCCCGCTCCACCGGAAGACATCTCGGGGGTCCTCGACACTTACACGATTCCGGCAGGAGGGGGACCGGAGTCGTCAGCCCAGGTCTTCGTGGTCGATGACGGCGGGCTCGGGAGATACCTTGTCCGTCTTCCGAAGCTGAGCCCCGACGAGAAGGACTGCCTCGAGCTTCTTCGCGCCAACCTGCTCGATTCGATTCCGGTCGAGGCTTCCGGAGACCCGAGAGAAGTCGTCTCGGAATACGTCTGGAAGTCGGCAGGAGGGCTCGGGATCGCCGACGTCGTCGAGGGCTCTCACGAGAAGCTCCTCTACTACCTAATGAGGGACTTCACTGGGTTCTGGGAGGTCGACCCTCTCCTCAACGACGACAACCTCGAGGAGATTTCATGCTGCCGCTTCGACCGGCCGGTGCGGGTGCTGCACCGCAGTTTCAGTCAGTACATGTTCATGGAGACCGACATCCTGTACCCCTCGGAGGAGAGGCTCCGGGCATTTGTGAGGAGGCTCGCCCAGCTGGGGGGGACCACGGTCTCCCTGGCCCAGCCCTCCCTCGAAGTCACCCTGCATGGGGTGTCAGACAGGAGGGTGACCGCAACCCTCGGAGACGAGATCTCCAGGCCAGGCTCGACCTATGCCATCCGGAAGCAGAAGGAGAGCCCCATCACCCTTGCCCAGCTGGCTGCGCCCGAGAAGGCAAGGTGGCCCGCCCTCCCGCTTCAGGGGGCCCAGGAGGCGCCCTCTTCCTACGAAGAGGTGCACTCGCACAAGACCCTCTCGATCCTCATGGCCGCCTACTTCTGGCTCCTGCTGGAGAGGACTACCAACGTCCTCATCGCAGGGGATACCAACTCGGGGAAGACCACCTTGATGAACGCCATCCTTGCTCTGGCCGACCCGAAGTGCAAGATAGTGACTGCGGAGGACGTCCTCGAGATCAGCCTTCCGGACCAGCTGCACTGGCAGAGACTGAAGACCAGGTCTTACAGGGCGGGACTGTCGCCCTCCTCGGCGAGGTACGAATATGGGCTCCCGGAGCTCCTGAAGCTGGCGCTCCGCTTCTCTCCCACGATTCTGAGCCTCGGTGAGATGAGGGGGGAAGAGTCGGAGACCGTGGCAGCGGCCATAACGCTGGGGTTCTCCACCATGACGACGATACACGCGGAGAGCGCCGAGAGGTGCGTCCAGAGGCTCAAGACCCCGCCCATGCGCTTCTCCGAGGGGCACGTCAGGGACATCACTGCCATCGCCACCATGAGGAAAGTGGTCCTCCAGGACGGCCGGGTCGTGAGGAGGGTCGTGAGCGTGGACGAGCTCAGGCCGCAGAGCTCGGACGGCCACGAAATCATCAACGTGTTCCGCTACGACCCGGCTGCGGACTCCTTCTCCCCCACGACCGCGGCCGAGGTCCTCGACAGGTCATTCAGGCTCAACGAAATCGCGGACAGCTTCGGGTGGTCCCCGGCCGCGGTGCAGAGGAGCCTGTCGGCGAGAGCCGCCCGCATTTCAGGCACGGTCGCAGGAGGAGACTTCACCCCGCGGGCGCTCTCGAAGATGGTCAGGGAGTTCTCGGCGGAGGAGTCGATGAGAGGCACGGAGAAGGGTTGGGAGAACGGGTAGCGGAGGGCACGCTGATTTCCCGCCTGGTCCGGACCCGGTCGGCGAAGTTCGCCGAACTCCTGAGGCGGTCGGGGAAGGTGGGGAACCCAACCGCGATGGCAACCCGGACGGTGAGGAACGCGCTCAGATCGGCACCTGTCGCAGTCCCGGCTGCGCTGGTGGGGGCGTTGTTCTCTCCCCTGTTCCTGTTGGTCGCCGCGGTCCCCCTGGGGTTCGTCGTGGCCCCCCAGGTCAGACTGAGCGACCTCGCGGCACAGCGCAGGGAGGGGGTCGAACGGGAACTCCCATTCTTCGCGATGATAGTGAGCGTCCTCGGGGGGGCGGGGATCCCGCTCTACTCGATCTTCAGGGGCGTCGCCAAGGGCGACACCTTCCACTGGATTGGAAAGGAAGCGCTCATGGTCAAGAGGGACGTGGAGATGTTGGGGATGAACGCGAACGACGCCTTCGAGCGGCTCGCCTCCAGCCACCCCTCGAAGAAGTTCAGCGAGTTCCTCCTGGGCTACACCAGCAAGGCGCGCAGCGGCGGCGACGTGCCATTCTATCTTGTCGGGGAGAGCGGCGCCCTCCTCCGTGGCCTCGAGGAGAGCTGGGCGAGGTATACGGAGAGGGCAGGGATCGTCGGGAGCATGATGATAACGGTGTTCGGGGTCGTCCCTCTGCTTCTCATGGTGGTGGGGGTCTTCTCGCCCGGGTTCTCCATGTTCGGGCTGGTCGTCTTCACCGGCCTCGGTGTCCCTGTGTTCACGATCGGCCTCCTCTACATGGCCGGGAGGATGCAGCCGGCCCGCGAAGACGCCGTGCAGGGGAGGGCCGGACTGGCACTCGCCCTGGCGCTCAGCGGGGCCCTCGTGGACCTCGCTACAGGGCTTGCATGGGCAGGGGTGGCGGCCGCGCTATTCGTTTTCTTCTCGGCGTACGGGCTGTCTGTAAGGGGGCAGATCGCCGAAACCAAGGCGCTGGACGAGGGGGTGTCGGCGTTCCTCAAGGACCTCCTCGAATACAAGAGACAGGAGTATGACCTCGTGAGGGCGATAGTGGCCATCGAGGCCAGCGGGAAGTACGGCGAGCGCTTCTCCCGCCTTCTGTCAAGGGTCGCTGCCCAGCTGAAGGCGGGCGTTCCTCTCGACGAGGTCAGGGTGGAGTGCAGGAGCGGCCTGGGGAGGATCACTTTCCTCCTTCTAGGCGAGATGAACCGGACAGGAGGAGGGACTGTGGACACGGTGTACCAGATTTCGAACTTCGCGGGGCGGCTCAGCGGGATGAAAGAGAACACCGGCGCCGAGATGAAGCCCTACCTGATCCTTTCGTACATTTCTCCGCTCCTCCTTGCCTTCGGGATCACCTTCGTCCAGGGAATACTCTCTTCCTTCAGCAGGAGAGTCGCGCCCGGGTTTTCGGCCTTTCACGTCGGCGGGGCCCAGCTGGGGGCGCTCCCCCCGGGGCTGACCCAGATCTCCGACCTCCTGATCATAGTCGCTGCTGCTTCGCTCGGCCTCATCGGAGCGAAGATGACCGACTTCACTGTGAGGAACACCCTCAGGGCCTCCGTCAACGTCGCCCTCGCGGTCGCCGCCGTTACCCTAATGGCTGCCTTCGGCGCACCTTCGCTGAGCCACCTGCTGTAGGACCTGTTCAGCCTGGCTGGGAGTTAAAAGCGGCAGACGGGTCTAGTTGTGATGAAGATCGGCAGACGAAGCGGAATCTCTCAGAGCATGGACCTGTTTATCATCATTGCAGCGGTCCTCGGGGTCGGAGGGGTGGTGACAGCGTCGATCTACAACCTGGTGGACAGCGCAACGGCCAACACAAGCATAACCGTCGTCGGAGTCACCCTCAAGGCGGGGCCAACCGCACCGACGGCAGTCTCGGTGACCGTGAAGAACAACGGAGGGAGCCCAATCACATGCAGCTCTTCGACCTGCCAGGTCGTGATGGTTGGGACCAACGTGACCGCCCCGGCATGCGCCGGGTCCTGTCTCGTGTCTGGGGGGACCCTCACCTGGGCCCTGAAGCCGGCAAGCGGGCCCCTCACCTTCATGGCTACGGGGGAATCGGCGCTGCCACCGGGCGCTGAGACATCCTTCGTGGTGAACGGACCCATCGGCGGAACCGGGACGTTCTGGTCGGCAGGGGAGCCTGTCACCCTGAACGTCATCTTCGGCTCTGCCTCGGCCCAGGTCACAGTGATATCCCAGTAGGAGGGCCTTGCCATGGACCCTCTCCCGCCTTCTTTTCGGCGTTCGTCCCGCAGAGGGGTGAGCGAGCTTTACGCGTCGGTCCTTATGATCGGGGTAACCATCTCGCTCGGCAGCGTTCTTGTCGCGGCCGCCCTCGGGAGCATCGGCCAGGCCCAGGGGGCGGCATCGCTCGGGGCGTCTGTCCAGCAGTCGGCCTCCGGGAGGGAGCTGAGCCTGGCCTTCGCCGCCGTGGCGGCCTCCGGTTCGTGCCCAGCCTACAGGGGGGGAGCCGAGGGGACGACGTTGACGCTGGCGCTGTTCGACTACGGCGCAAGCGGTTTCGCCCCCGTCGAGTTCGTAGTCAACTCGACGGTCTACCCGGGGACCTATCCCGCGCTCTCTCCCGGGACCATGGGCCGATACACAGTCAGCCTGGGGTCGTGCGCCCACTCGACGGGGCAGACGGTCACCGTTGTCGGCTCCGCAGGGGACGAGGTGCAGGTTGAGTCCTAGACGCAGGGCTGCGGTGGCCGCGTACCTCGAGGTCTTCCTGCTCATCGCGGTAGCGACTGCGGGCTCCGCGGTGGTCCTGGCCGCGGGGCTGCGGTCGGTGGCTTCATACCAGGGCGCTTCCGTGTCCGTGACGGAAGGAAACATCCGCCAGGGAGCGTACCTGGCGATCGAGACCGTCCTCGTCCAGAACACCGGGAACGCCCCTTTCAGGTCGTTCGAAGTGTCGACCAGCGGAGTCTCGGATGCCGCGTCGTACTGCTACTCCCTCTATGACCCCGTCTCGCGCTCGACCGTTATGACGACCTGTCCTGCCACGGGCGCTGACCCTGGAGCAGTGAACGTCCCCGCGACCATCTCCCCAGGGAGGGGCTTGCTCGTAGAGCTCACCGTCATGGGCACCGCGTTCTCGCTGGGGTCGGTGAGCACCGTCACCGTCACCACCTCTGTGGGTTCGCAGGGGAGCCTCAGCGCGGTCGTGGTGCCGGCATAGGTGCAGAGGAATTGAAGGCACGGAACCGGCGGAGGGGGGTCGCGTCTGTGATAGGGACAGTCTTCTTCGTGGTTGTGTTCCTCCTCGCCATGGGCTCCATGGCGTACGCTTCGGGGCTGCAGGCGCAGGCGTCGGAGAGCGAGCTCCAGGCTCAGTCGACGGCCTCGAGGCACGGTGCAGAGGTGCTCTCGTTCACCCCCCAGGCTTCGGGGCTTGCCGCCCTCAACGATGGACCTGCGGCCCTGGCTGTCGACTACGTGGTCCTGAGGTTCCCCAACGGGACCGTCTACCCCATACCTGCGACAGGGGAGATTCCCAGCGGGGGGACGACATCAGTCGGGGGGATGGTCCCCGCCACCGTGTGCGCCCCCGGCACTGCGACCTGCCTGTCGAAGTACGACCAGATCGTGTCCGGAAACCCGCCCGGGAGCTCGGTGGGGGTGGTCACGTCCCTGGGGAACACCTTCTGGTACACCTACTCGGCACCCCAGCATCAGCCCGGCGTCCCCCTCTCTGCCTGGGTACGGACGGACGTGACCACGAGCGGGAAGAACCGGTACGGTTCGACGACGCTGGCGGTCTCTCTGGCAGCGAACACCGTCTACACCTTCGCAGCCTACACGGCCATCGAGCCTTCTTTCGGGACAGAGGACTACGACTTCGAGATCCACTCGCTTCCGCCCGGCGCGACCCTCGTCATTGCCTGCACCCCCCTGTCCTACCCGGAAGGGGGCGGAAACCAGCCCACGAACTGCGTCACTTCGACCGGCACCCCCATCGCGGGGACCAACAGCTTCGGGTTCGGCGTCTCGCCTCCGGTCTTCCAGACCCCCGGCATCTTCGGCACGGTCAAGGTCGGGGGGACCCCCGGGACCCTCCAGATCGACTTCGCCTGCGTGGCGAACTGCGGAGCGGTCACCATCAAGGCCGGGTCGTACATGACGGCGGTCCCTGCGGGCTGAGAGTCATCGTGCTTCCTGGCGGAGCTCCAGCTGGTCGTCGAAGAACCGCCTGGTTGCCCCCGTAGGCGGTGTGTCAATGGGGTCCACGCTTACGACGACCGGGAGGTTGCGCACCGCATAGCCCAGGAGGAGGCACATGCGCGGCGGGAGGGTCCTGACTATCGCCTTCACCGTGTCCGTGTCGGCCATGGACGCCTGCGACACCAGGGCGAGGTCAGCGTCGTTGCTGAAGTTGTAGAGGAAGATGTTGTCCACCTGTCGGTAGATCTTCTGGTCTATGGCGTCGGGCTGGTTCGTGACGAAGACCGTGAACACGCCGAAGTGCCGCATCCGGGTTATCAGGTCTTCCCAGTAGGTGTCTCTCAGGTACAGGTGCGCCTCCTCGGCGAAGAGGAACACCGGGGGGATCTTCCGCCGCTCGAGAAGCTCAACGAGCTTCGAAAGGATCAGCTCCACCACCATCTTCCGGTTGAGTGGGGAGACCCCGCTGAGCGAGACCACCAAGGCCCCTCCGCCCCTGTTCAGGGCGAAGAAGTCCTGGAGGTCGAACTGCTGGTGGGCCGAGTCGGTGAAGAGTCCGCATGATGCGATGGTGTGGTACCTGGCGAAGAGCGCGTCCCTCACAAACTCGTTGCACCTCCATTGCTGGATTGCCAGCTCCAGCGAGGCGAGGGAAAGCTCGTCCCTGCTGTCAAGCTGCTCCCAGATCTTCACGAACTCCCGGAGCGAGGTCCCCGGCATGTCGAGGGAGTGCGAGAGGAGGTTGGTCACCGGCCTCAGTCCCACGGACGCGAGAGAGAACTTCAGCTCCCTCCCAGGGCGGAGGACCTTCACCTTCCTCGCGTCCCCGGCGTCGGAGCCGTCCAGGCGCTGGCCGACGGTGCCGTATTCGTCGTTCAGGTCGAAGATCACCGAATAGGCGCCGTTCGCCAGAAGCCCCCGGAGGAGGATCTTCGCGAGGTGAGACTTCCCGGACTCCTTGCGCCCAGTGATCACCGTTATCCTTCCGTCGAGCGCCTCGGCCGGAATGCCGAAGGCCGACTCGCTGTCGACGGTCCCGAGACGGATGTCTCTCACCCCGAGGGGGGCGACGGCGTCGGCGAGGTCCTCGACCATCAGCCTCTTCACCACTGAGCTCACCCTTGACGGCATCCAGTCGGCCATCGGGGTGAGCCTTCCACCGGCGAGGGTCCCCCTGGCCTTGCAGAGAAGGATCCGCATGTCGCGGATGAGGGTGGAGATCGTCGTCAGCTCTGCAGGGTCGGACGTCACCCCCGGGGCGGAAGCAGAGAGCACCTCTTCCCTCGCTATCTCCTCCTCTATCCCCTCCACGTCGAGGTACCTTTCGTCGTACACCTGCATCACAAGCCCGCGGTGCGACTCGGCAGCGAGGAGGTAGTCCCCGACCCGCACCCGCTCCCTGGGGGAAGCCACCACCAGTATGTCGTCAGATTCCTTCTTGAGTATCTTCACCTAGGCGGCCCCCCTGAAGCTCCCGAGGGCGATCTTCCGGAGCGGGAAGGCGTGCAGCTGGCGGACTCTGAATCGCTTTGCCACGAAGGCCTTCAGCGCCTGGTCGTCCGCCCTCGAGAAGATAGAAAGGTGGTGCGCGACCTTCAGGGAGTCAGGATACCCCGAAGCGAAGGCGTCGTTCCACATTATCCTGCCGAGGGTCGTCTCTGCGGGCTCGGGAGACGCTATGTCCAGCCTGAAGACCAGTCCGTCGGGGGTGAACTTCGCCAGAACCGTGCTGATGGGGCCCCGGTCTATCGCATGGTAGGAGGGGCTCCGGGCCTTGGAGAGGGCGCCCATGGCGTCCTCCGACATGATCAGGTTGCTCGACTTTGAGAACCCGACCATCGACCTCGCCGGGCCCCGGTGGGTCGCCGGCGCTGAAAACTGGCCCATGGGGTGCTTCAGGGAGCCGTCCGCCATGACTATTGTGCTTCCGTCCCCGGTGGAGAGAGCCTCGATGACCCGCCTTTCGATCGTGTTCCTGATGAACCTCTCGGCGACGGCGCGGTCGGACAGCAGGAGGTCGAGTTCGGAAGACGGGATGTGCGAGACCAGCCCGCTCATCCCTGACGCGTTGGCATACACCAATATCGGCCCGAGCCTGAAAAAGCGGCGGAGGGCGCCCTCGTAGGAGATCCCAACTGCAGTCCGCGCGGCGTACAGTGCCCCCTGCGATGTCTCCCCCACGAGGACGCACGTCGAGTCGACTGACGCCACCGGTCGCCCTTCTTTGATGGGAATTATGCACCCAGGGACCAGGTCGGCGTCGGTCGCTTCGAAGTACGGATAGAGCTCCTTCCCGTACCTGCTGAAGACGAAGGCCCTTCCCGCGAGTTCCTGCTCCGCGTTTTCGGCGAGTTCGGCGAACGCCTCCTCGAACTCCTTCGCAAGCGAATCGAGGAACGTAAGCTGCTCGTCTTCTATGGCCGGAAAGGTAGCTATGGCCATGTTGCGCAACATGGGCTATACAATAGTCGGTAATTAAATATTGCGCATGCGCAACATGGGCAAGATATATAAGTGAATCATCCGGGGAATCCGACGCCCATGGCAGGGTCTTTCCTTGTACCCGCAAAGGAGGTCTTGAGTTCAAATAACGGCATCTTGGACAACAGGCGCAACAAGATCGAGTTGTCCGAAAGCGAGAAGCCCCCAAGCGTCACCGTCAAGCTCAAGCGCGGCGCCTGGGAAGTCGAGATCACCACCCAGGAGGATCGGGTCCAGCAGGCGGTCGAGAGCGTGCTGGCTGGGATGGCATCCAAGGAGCCAGTGCTGGTTGAACCCCAGGAACAGGGCGCCGACGAGAGGAGGTTCGAGACCTGCAGAGGGGTGATTACCACCATGTGGAAAGAGGGGTGGTTCGCTGCCCCGAAGGCGCTCTCCGAGGTCCACGAGGAGATGAGCAGGAGGGGGTACCACTATGACAGGACCGCGGTCTCCCACACTCTGGTCGACCTGGTGAGAGAAGGGTCCCTATTCAGGGACGGAAGCATGCGGAACTACAGGTACGTCCAGAAGTACCCGTTCAAGGGACAGCCCTGAACTTCCTAGAGAGCTGTTCACCGAGCCGGTTCGTCCCCACGGTGGTTATCCTGTACTTACCCCCCTGTTCGGAGTCGACCCGCTCGACGTTGGCAGACTTCGTGAGCTCGCTCAAGCGCGAGCTTATGGTCTTGGGGTAAAGGCCGGTCGCGCTTTCGATGTCGGCAACCCCCATGGCGTCCGTCTGGGCCTTGCCGCTGAGGTTTGCTATCCTCGAAGCGACCAGCTGGAGGAGGATGACGTCCCTGTCGCTGAGCTTGCGGTCCTGGGTCCACACACGAGGGCCCTCCGGGGTCACCCGGACGTACTCCTTGAACATCTGTATCAGGTCGTTGAGGGAGTAGTTCACGCTGATGATCCGCGCGATGTCCATGCTGGGTATCACCTTCGAGACAAACTCGTGCAGAGAACGCATCACGACCTCGGGGGAACCCGAGAACTCGACAGCGGCGTCCCCGTATCTCACAGAGATATGGAGTTCCCTCTCGCTGGACATTCGCGGCGCATGGACTTTTGGACCGTTTAAATCAGTATCGGGGCGAAATGGAGACTGGTCGGTCAGGTCGGGGAGCCAGAGACATCCCACCCCCAGTTCGGCGGGTGCGGCAAGACGAGTCAGAGGGCGATGCGTCATCGGGGGTCGGATGGTCAACCCTGGCGACCTGAAGGTGTGCAGCAAGTGCGGGACCGTCTACGACCCGGCCTCGTTCAAGAATTTCGGCAGGTGCCCCGTCTGTCAGGCGTCGACCATAAGCGAGACGATATACGCGGCCTGACCCGCGTACAGGCGCGCCAACGGCAGGGTTCCAGACCCTTCCCCAGGAGCGGGTCTTTTCAGTCGAGCGCAGGATCCCCAGGGCATCAGGTTTGTTCTGTGGCGGTCAACCCGCCCAGGACCGGCCCTTCTTGCGCCTGACGCAGACTCGGGAGGGTCGTGCCGGAGGTGTAGACGAACTCCCCGTCCTCAGCTTTGAAACGCCTGAGTTTCGTCGTCTTTGCGAGCCTGAGCAGGGCCACAGCCACTGACTGTTTGGGGTAGTTCAACCCGTATGACTGGAGAGCCTCTCTGACGTCCGAAAGCTTCCTTCGCTCGCGCCCCCAGGGAGCCGAGAAGAACTTGCCTATCACGTCGGCCAGTGAGTCCCCCTTCTCGAGGGTGACGACCGGGATTTCTGCAGACTGCGGAGACTGCGCGAAATCCCCTGCTGGGACGGCTGCCGCCTCGGAAGCGTCCGTGCCTCCCCGCGGCTGCCTGGGGAGCTTCGCCGTTAGCTCCGGGACAAGGTCAATGGCTTCCCTAAGATGCTCGGGCTCCGCCTCGACCTCTGCCTCCGCGGCTCCAAGCCTGACCCTAATCTTCGTCAAGACCAGCCTTTTGCGTCGCAGAGCGCATTTAAGGTTGCAGCGGGAGCCTGAAGTCTTCCTTGACGGTGGTCAGGACAACGTGCGAGTTGGTCCTCTCCACGAAATGCATTGACAGCAGGCCCTTGGTGAAGCGGCTCAGCTCCTCCCTGTCCCTGCATTTCGATATTACTATGGCGTCTATCTCGCCGGTCACGTCGTAGACCGCGACCACCCCTGGGACCTTGGCGATCTCCTGTTCCATCTCCAGGAGCTTCCCCTTGGAGACGTGGATTTCGGTGACCACCGTGAGCTCGTAACCGAGCCTCTGGAAGTCTACGACCGTCGAGTACCCGCCGATCACCTTGGCCGCCTCGAGGCGTGAGACCCTGGCGGCTACGGTTGTGGTAGACACCCCCAGGTTCGAGGCGAGCTCCCTGAAGGACATCCGTCCGTCTGTCAGGAGGCTCCGGAGGATTTTCAGGTCAAGCTGGTCGATGGCCGGTCGTCCAGAGTGACCCCGGCCCTTGCCGGCCTCGCCGCTACTTTTGTCCACAACCTGCGCCTCTTTGGGTGATAATGTCCAGCCGTGGACTAGTGAGACTTATATTATTTACTGGACAACTGACTGCAGGTTGACATTTCAGCTTACGGAGAAGGGAGAGCTGGTCAGAAAAATCCTGGGCGTCGACGAGGTCATGGACCGTATTTCAAGGGAACGGGTGAAGTTCGTCGACCTGCAGTTCACGGATGTCCCCGGCAGGCTCAGACACGTGAGCATCCCCAGCGAGATGATGAGGGAGGAGATCTTCTCCGAGGGGGCGGGAAAACTCGACGGCTCGTCGGTGAAGGGGTTCGTCGAAATCAACGAATCAGACATGATGCTTGTTCCGGACCCTTCGACCTTCGGGGTCTTCCCCTGGATGGAAGAAGGAATCAAGACCGCCAGGCTAATCTGCGACGTCCATTCCGGCTACGGTGCAGGGAGGTTCAGCAGGGACCCTCGGGGCGTGGCGCAAAAAGCCGAGCAGGCCATAAAGCAGGCGGGGTTCACCGATTCGCTCTGGGGGCCCGAGGTCGAGTTCTTCGTCTTCGACTCTGCGACCTGGGAGGTGAACAACCCCTTCAGTTCCGGCTTCAGGATTTCGTCCAGAGAGTCTGCAAACGAAGCCAGGGGGACCAATTTCCCCATCAGGTTCAAGGATGGCTACTACCCTGCCCAGCCTGTAGACACCCTTAGCGAGTATCGCAGCGTCTGCGTCAACTACTTGAGAGAAGGGTTCGGAATCTACAGCAACGCCCACCACCACGAGGTGGCCACGGCAGGTCAGTGCGAGATTGACATCTACAGGGACGAGCTTGTGACCATGGCTGACAGCGTGATGACCTACAAGTTCGTGACAAAGAACGTCGCCAGCAGGATGGGGATGATCGCGACAACCATGCCGAAGCCGATATTCAGAGACAACGCGGTGGGGATGCATACGCACTCGAGCCTCTGGAAAGGGGGGAGGAACGCCTTCTTCGACCCGGAGGACTCCTACGCCGAGCTGAGCCAGACCGCGAGATACTACATCGGAGGGATAATGGAGCACAGCCGAGCGCTCTGCGCCATCGTGGCCCCGACGACCAACTCGTACCACAGGCTGGTCCCGGGGTTTGAGGCCCCAGTCTACATAGCGTGGAGCAAGATGAACAGGTCGGCCAACGTGAGAATCCCGGTCTATGAGAAGGGGTCAGAAGGCACGAAGAGGGTCGAGTTCCGGACACCGGACCCGTCCTGCAACCCCTATCTCGCGTTCGCGGCCATCACGGCTGCAGGACTTGACGGGGTCCGGAAGAAGACAGACCCGGGGGACCCCGTTGACCAGGACATCTACAAGCTCACCCCCGAAAAGAGGCGCGAGCTCAACGTCGGGGAGCTCCCAGGGAGTCTGAAGGAGGCGGTGGAGAGCCTCAGGAGCGACGACGCGTTCCTCGAAGGAGTCTTCCCGAAGGACCTTGTGGAAGTGATGATGGAGCTGGAGATGGAAGCGTACAGGAGCGTGGCAGCGCGGCCGCACCCCTACGAGTTCTACATGTACTTCGACCTATGAGGATAGGTAGAACTCGCGTCCTAACCACAGTCCTGGCCGACGGCCGGCCCCTCTATTGGACGCAGAATTCGTTCCCTTCTGGGTCGCGCACTATGACGCAATACTCTCCTCTGCCCTCGTCGAGTTCGTGACATCGCCTACTGTCTTTGGGACGAGGGAGGCCTGAGGTCTATAGTGCCACCCTCAGGAAGCTCGAGAATGCGAACGCCGGCACAGTCAGATAGATCAGCTCGTGGTGGAGGAACCCCAGCCTCCCACCCCCCCTAGAGTAGTCGAGGCACAGGTCGAAGACCAGACAGCTGGCCGCTATCAAAAGGGTGCAGAGCAGGCCGGTGGAGAAGAGGCTCCAGACGATCTTGATGTACCCTGCGAGGAACAGGGCGGCAAGGGTCGCGTAGGCAGCAGGGAGGAAGTGGAAGAGGACGGCCCTGTGGTGAACCCTCCGCCTGCCGAGGAAGAAGGGCATGGCGACGCCCCTCCTGAACATGGTGTTTCCGAACTGGTTCAGCACCAACGCTGCTGCGAGAGTCGCCACGAAACCGAGCACTGCACCGACATAGACGTTCCCCGCGAAAGGAAGGTTCACACTTCCCACCGACTGCCACACCCTTCGTGGGCCCGAGCATAAAAAGAAATCACCAGGTCGTACCGATGCCCTGGGCTATCCGGAGTCTGGAGAGCGCTCCCAGGGCCGTTTCAAAGCGTAGATTCTTATCTGCGGCGCGGCGCCTGGGTTTCATGCAGAAAGAGGTCCGTGCGCGGAGCATGCCCAGATGAGCACCGAACAGGTTACCGAGAGGGCAAAGCAGACCCTGAAAACGATGAAGGAGTTCCTCGAGAAGGCGGAGGAGTCCACTCAGAGGACGCTCGAGAAGGCAGCGCCTACAGTGCAGAAGTCCATCGACGCGTCGGTGGAGGCTGCTGCGAAGGGGTTCTCCGCTACGATGCAGACGATAGACGGGGCGACCATGGAGGACCAGCTTAAGCTGCTCAGGGCCTACCGCAAGTTCCTGGGCGGCCAGGCTGACTTCGTGGATGGCAGGATTAGGGTCCTAGAAGACAAGCTGCCCAAGAGACAGTGACTACCTCCGTCCGTCGATTCGCGTCAGATGCAGCCTAGGGGATGGAAGCAGAGGATGGAAATGGGGCGGGCCGGACCTGCCTGTGGAACGAGGTGCCCGGATGGCCCACCCCCTGCCTGCGACCCCGGCAGCTGAGCAGGGGTGCCGGGGATTGAGACGACCGGGGACGAAGGCCTGCTCAGGCTCCCTGCCTGAGCGCCAGCTCTGGAGCACGTTGCCGAGACGGACGCCACCAGCAGAAGGGCTGCGATGACAGGGACAGCTCCACCAGCAGGGGGGGGACCTTCTCTTTGGTCACCGTCAGTCTGCTGACTCTCCACGGCGACAACGGCGCGCCTCTTCTACATGACCCCGACCTTCTTCCAGCGAAATCCTAGGGGAGACATCCGATAACCGGCAGGCAGATGCCGGAAGTCGTCGTAGCGGTTGCGGTCGTAGAAATTGTGGTGACGGTTGTGGCGGCTGTGGCAGTTGAAGTCGTAGTGGTGGAAGTCGTGGTGACAGTCGACGTGGTAGTCTACGCGCCCAGTGCCTTGCCGAGCTCCTCCTTCAGGATACGAGCGACCGTGGCACCGTCGGCCCTGCCACGGAGCTCCTTCATCGCCTCCCCCATCAGCTGGGAGAACGCCGACCCCCCCTTCTCTTTCACGAGCTGGGCCTCCTTCGCCAGGAGGGCGGTGACCAGGCGCGTCACCTCCATCTCGTCCAGGGCTCCAAGGTTCAGGGTCTCAATGGCGTCGTCCACCGAAATCCCCTTCGTGCCGACCAGCTCCAGAATCGACGGAACGGCCTCCTTCGCTGCCTTCCCGCCATTCACGGCTTCCAGCACCCCGGAGAGGGCCCTGCCCGAGTACCCCGCCTCGGGGACCCCTTCCCTGGCCAGCCTCTGAGGCAAGTCCACAAGGACCGATGCGACGAACGAGGGCTCGAGCTTCACTCTGCCGATGAGATGTTCGAACTCATCGGTCATGTCGGAGTCGTAAAGCTTCAGGGCCATGTCCAGGCTGAGGGCGTAGGTGCTCTGCAGGCGCCCCACCAGGGCCGTCCACTCTTCGGGCACCATTTCGATGACCTTCCGCCGCAACCCGGGGGTCACAGAGATGTCCGGTATGTCAGTCTCCGGATACATCCTCTGTGAGCCGGGGCGGGGGCGCATGTACCTTGTCTCCCCCGCGTCGGTGGCTGCCCGAGTCTCCGCCGGGACCCCCTTGGCGGCGAACTCGAGCCTGGACTCAATCAGCGGGAGAACCCGTTCGACGGTCTCCCTGGGTCCTGCGATGAGGACGAGCGCGTCCCCTGGACCGCACCCCATCGCTCTCCTCAGGGCGGAAGCCTCCGTCTCGGAGACCCCTTGCTTCTCGAACTCGTCGGAGTGTATGACCCCGCCCAGGGAGTTTGCCCTCGCGACTTCGGCAACCTCCCTGCCCAGGCGAACCCCGGGTTCGGGTTCCCACCCCAGCACCCCGCCGAGGCCGAAGGCGGCCACACATCCTATCATCCCACCGTCCGGGAGAGACCGCCTCAGCGCGCCCGAATTGGTCTGGGCGAAGGTCCCCGTGACGTCCCTGGTGCTGCACTTCACCCGCACCCTCCTCTCCTTCAGGGCTTCTGCCACCCTCACCAGAGCGCGCTGACGCCTCCCCTCATACTCCACCACCTTGGAGACGAGGTTGAGCTTCTGGACCCCCTTGACCTCCACAACGTTTCCGCCGTCGAGCGAGACGTTCAGGTCCTGCCTTATCGTCCCTAGCCCCCGGGCCACCCGTCCCGTCGACCGGAGCACCCTCCCAAGGTGAAGGGCGACCTTGCCTACGAACTCCGGTTCGCCTTTCACCGGGTCAAGGGCAACCTCCACCAAGGCGACCCCTAGCCTGTCCAGAGCGAAGCGTCTGGAAGCCCCGTCTTCTCCCAGGATTCGGGCCGCATCCTCCTCCAGAGTGACGGACTGGACTCCGACCTGGGCCCTGTCGGCGGCGAAAGACCCCCCCAGGCCCACGACGGCCGTCCGCTGGAACCCTCCGGTGTTTGAACCGTCGATCACAATCTTCCTCATCACGTGCACTTCGTCGACCACACTGGAGCCGAGCACCTGTGCGACGAGAGCTGCCGCCTCGAAGGCCTCGGGGCTCAGGGGGTGAGGGGGCTCTTCATCAGCCTCAACCAGGCATGAAGACTCAGGGTTCCAGAAGTACACGTTCGACTTCCCCTTCGCGAACTCGAACACAGCAGCTGGGTCGAGCCGCCCGGTCTCGCTCTGGGCAGGCCTCAGGCGCCTCTCGAAGTGGTACGGGAATTCTTCAGATTTCACCGGCGGACAGGCGCAGAAGAGTTTCGAGGAGCACGCCAGCTGCTGGTGGATCTCCAGACCGACGAGAAGCCCATCCCCCTTTGCCAATGGAATGCACCCTCTACCCTGGGAACGTGCGCGCCGTTGTTTCTCCGGCCAGATTGGCTGACATCAGCTCCCGTGCCTTCGCTCCCGAAGCCCCTGTCCCAAGGACCCACATTGCCTTCGCCAGCGCAGTCTCGGAGAGCATGTCCTCCAACGGGAGGACCCCAGCCCTTACAAGGTCCCGCCCGGTGTCGTAGACGTTGAGGTCCACCCTGCCGTTGATGCACTGAGACGTCATGCAGGCAAGCCCGCCCCCCTTCACGAACAGCGCCAGCTCCTTGACGACTTCCCTGCTTACATGCCCCAGGCCGGTCCCCTCGATTATCATGGCCCTCGCCCCCATCCTCTTGGCCGCCCGTATGACCCCGCCCGGCATCGAGGGGTAGAACTTGATGAGCGAAACCCTGTCGTCGAACCTGGGCCTCGGCTTGAATGCCCCGCCGCGTGAAGGGAGCCCCTCGGCCACCTGCTCGAAGCCGGACCTCCCCCAGACGGCAACCGGAGGGACTCCTACGGAGACGAAAGCGTCTCTTCTGCTCGTATGGTTCTTTCGGACCCGGGTACCCCTGTGGAAGGCGATCTTGTCGTCGCTCTCCCCCAGGTGCATGGCGACGTACACCCCCGAGAACGGGGCGGTCCCGGCGGCTGTCACCGCGGCGATGAGGTTGAGGGGGGCGTCGGACGAAGGCCTGTCAGGTGATCGCTGGGCACCCACGAGTACGACCGGGACCGGCACTCCTGCAAGGGCGAAGCTCAGCGCAGCGGCGGAATACCCGAGGGTGTCGGTCCCGTGGGTGATCACTATCCCTTCGACCCCTTCGGCGACCGCCCTGACGACCCGCCGAGCCAGCTTGGTCCACTGCGTGGGGGTCATGTTCTCGCTGAATATGTCGAACAGTATCTCAGGCCGGACCCTGGCGATTTCGGACAGCTCCGGGACAAGGGAGTGGAGGTCTTCGGAAGACACCGCAGGGCGTACGGCCCCGGTCCTGTAGTCAATCCTGCTGGCAATTGTCCCTCCGGTCCCGAGCATCAACACCCTGGGCAGTCCTCTCGCGGGCCTGGGAGGCGCCGGAGGAGAGAACGAGGGTCTCTCCCCCTTTGCCTTCACCGTCGCCCCCTCGAGTCCGTCGAGGTTCAGCCCCACGTTATACCCTGACCTGAGCTTGAGGACGACGTGTTCTCCGTCCTCGTGAACGTACCTGGGGACGAGGGTCCCAGTGACAACCCCCCAGGATGTCTTGACTTCGAGTATGTCCCCGATCGAAGCGCCAGCGTCCCTGAGGAACCTCAGCGCGGCGCCCTTGTAGCCAGCGAGGTCCTCCATGCGGGCTGAGCCGGCCTGGTTCCGTCTTAAAGGCTCTGGAGCTCTTTCCCGACGTAGGCCCGAATCGGTCCATTCTCCGGGCCGTTAGCGGCCCCGAGGCATCGCAAGAAAGGTTAATGCGTGACAGCCGGAGGGAGGTCGCAGAATTCACCAGAGATGACTATGCATGACCAATGACAAGACGCCGTCGGTGGAGGTGAACGCGCTCCGAAGGGAGTTCAAGGGGAAGAACGCCCCCGTGGTTGCGCTCGACGGCGTGAGCCTGAAGGTGCAGCCTGGCGAGGTGTTCGGGGTCCTGGGCCCGAACGGCGCGGGGAAGACGACGATGATCAGGATTCTTTCGACCCTGCTCCTTCCCACCGGAGGGTGGGCCAAGGTGATGGGGTTCGACGTCGAGCACGAGCCGGAGAAGGTCCGCCGTGTGATCAACATGGCGAGCGGGGCAGAGAAGGCGGGGTACGACTTCATCAGCGCGAAGAGGAACCTCTGGTTCTTCTCCCAGCTGTACGGGATACCGGGCGACATTGCAGAGAGGAAGATAGCAGAGCTGAGCGAGATGCTCGGGCTCACGAAGTACCTGGACAGGAAGTTCTACGCCCTGTCCACGGGGTACAGGCAGCGGGCAACCATCGCCCGGGCCTTCGTCAACGACCCCCGGGTGGTGTTCCTCGACGAGCCGACCATCGGGCTCGACGTCATGACCGCCAGGAGCATCAGAGAGTTCCTCCTGGGGGAAGCGAGGAGGAGCGGGAGGACGATCATCCTCGCGTCCCACAACATGGCCGAGGTGGACGCCATCTGCGACCGGGTCGCCATCATCGACAGGGGGAAGATACTCGCCGAAGGGACCCCCGACGAGCTCAAGCGCTCCCTGGGTGCGCCGGCTCTGGTCATGGAGGTCTCTCCGCCTCAGACCGGGTTCGAGATGCTGGCCGGGGTGGCCGGGGTCAGGGGGTTCACGTCCGAGACTGACGAGGAGAGAGGACTAACCACCGTAGAGGCTGTCGTCGAGAGCGATGCAGCGGCACGCGGGGCGGAAGAGGCGGTGAAGAAGGAGGGGTTGAAGGTTGTCGCGTCTTGGAGGAAGCAGGCGACCCTTGAGGAGGTCTTCGTGGCCCTGGTGGGACAGGGGTTCAAGGAAAGGGAAGAGGAAGATGTCTCTTAGCCCCTGGATGAGGACCATGAAGGCCAGAGCCCTCGTCCGACTCTGGAGCATATTCGGAGAGCCGCTCTGGGTCGTGGTAAACATGGGGTTCCCGGTCCTGTCCTCTCTTGCCATGGCCCTGCTGTACTTCAGCATTGGGGCCACCAGCTACATCGGATTCGCTGTGCTTGGCGGCGTGATGGTCTCCTTCTGGGGGAACGTCCTCTGGTCCATGGCGAGCCAGTTCAACTGGGACAAGCAGGAGGGGCTCTTCGAGATCTATCTGACGTCCCCGGCGTCGGTGACCGCCATACTCATCGGGATGTCCATAGGAGGGATAATCGGGACCGTGCCGTCCGCCATCATTGTGACAGCCATCGGATGGGCCCTCTTCCACCCCGTCGTCAGCGCTTCCTGGGGAGGAGTCACCCTCGCCTTCGGGCTGACCCTCGCGTCCCTCTACGCGCTGGGGATGGCGCTATCCTCGCTCTACCTGGCCTATGGTAGGGGGGCGGAGTCCCTGAACGAGACGCTGCAGGAGCCCGTTTCGATGCTCTCTGGGCTGTATTTCCCATCCCTGGGCTCGAGCTCTCCGTTCCCTCTCGCCCTCCAGGCGGTCGCGTCTCTCATCCCCCTGACCATCGGCATGGACGCCCTGCGCAAGACACTCTTCTATGACAGCGGCCTCGGACAGGTCTGGCCCGACCTCGTGGTGCTCGCGGTCATGGCTGTAGTCCTCCTGTATCTCTCGAGGTTGGCCCTGAAGCTGCTGGAGAAGATGGGGCGGCGGGACGGTACCATCGCGGTGAGAATCCGATGACCAGCCTCAGGCCCATCCTGGCCTCCGCCTGGATGGGGATCCAGCACGACATAGCATGGACGACCCCCGCTCTCTCGGTCGCCATGAGAGCGGTCGCGCCGTTCGCCTCGGCGATGACCGTCTCGATAATCTACTGGTTCGGGACTACCGCCGGGACCAACACCTTCTCTCCCTCCCAGCTTGCATTCGTGCTCATAGGTTCCACCCTCTATGCGCATGTCGCGTCGTACGCCTGGGTGCCCACGGTGGCCATCGCAGAAGGGAAGAACCTCTCGGTATTCCCGCACATCTACCTGACGTCCCGGTCGACGGCGTTCTACACGGCCGGGAGGCTCCTCTCCGCGTTCGTCGTCTCGACGGTCACCTCCCTCGCCGCACTGGTGGCCGCCTACTACGTCCTCGGGTCCTTCGTGGCGGCGCAGATCCCGATCGTGGTGGGCGCCCCGTCAGCCGTGCTCTTCGCCTTGGCGCTGGTGGCGAACATCCCTGGAGCGCTTGGGCTCGGGTATCTCCTGGGGGCGTACTCGCTCTACGCGAGCAAGTTCGAATGGTCCCTCCCCGGTTACGTCGCAGGGCTGCTGATGGTCTTCTCCGGCGCCCTCTTCCCGACGACGGTTCTCCCGTGGCCGATTTCTGTGGCAGCGTACTACCTCCCGTTCACGCAGTTCATCTCGGCAGCCCGGGGCGCCCTCCTTCCGGGCTCGTCTTCGGGGTACTGGTACCCCCTGGGGCTGTGCCTGGCCGGGGGGGTGGCCTTCCTGGCGTTGGGGCTTCTTGTCTACCTCGCAGCCGAGAAGAAGGCGCGGAGAGACGGGGTCATAGACAGAAGGATGGCCTAGCCGAGGTCCTTTCCCATGTACGGACCTATCCGCTCGTACCCCAGCTTTCTGTAGTAGTTCCGGGTCCCCACTGCGCCTGTGACGAGGAGTCTCTTGACCCCGAACCGCTCAGCGGCGGTCCTTTCCATCCTTTCCATCATGGAAGCCCCCAGCCCCCGGTGCTGCCAGGCAGCCCTCCCCCTTTCCCCGACCCGGACTACCTTCCCGTAGACCCTGAGCTCCCTCACGATCGCCGAGCCTGCGACTTCGGGGCGGTGCGCCCTGTCCGACGGGACCCGGAGGCGCACGAAGCCGGCGATGGTGCCGCTCCTCTCGAACTCGTAGGAGCCGAACACCTCTTCCCCGCCCGATGCCGAGAAGGTGGTCTCCTTGTACGCCAGCCTATCCTCCTTTGACAGCGCGGCAGGCTCTCGGAGGACGACCTCCCTGCACCGGATGCAGCGGCAGGAGAACCCCTTCTCCCTTGCGCGGTCGAGCACGAGCTGCCTGAGGTTGCCGTCTTTCACCCCGCCCGCAATCTCGTCCGCAGGGATCTCTCTCTGTATCCTCATAATCCTGTGCCACCGGGGGACGAACCGCTTCATTTCGCTCAGGAGTTCGACTGCGGTCTCGAGGGAGTATGGTGTATAGGTCCCGGCGCCATGCATCCTTTCGAGGGCGGTCCCTGGGACCACAAGGGTTGGGTAGAGCTTTGACATGTCAGGTCGGAACGCCTCGTCCTCGAACAGGCGCTGCAGGTCTTCCAGGTCCTCTTCGGGGGTGGCCCCCGGGAGCCCCGGCATCATGTGGGCAGTCACCTTCAGTCCGGCGTCCCTTGCCACTTGGAAGGCGCTGATAGAGTCTTCGACTGTGTGCCCCCTGTTGCTTCTGGCGAGGGCGGCGTCGTGGAGGCTCTGCACGCCGATTTCCAACCTGGTAATGCCATAGCTCAGCATCAGGTCGATGTCCTGCGGCCGGCACCAGTCGGGCTTCGATTCCAGCGTCAGCCCGACGCACCTGCTAGCCGCTCCCTCGTTGACTTCTTGAGCTTCTTCGAGGCTCCCTGCCACAGCGCCGTTGAGGCCGTCGTAGACCCCCTTGACGAACCCCGCCTGGTAGTCCGCGGGGACTGCAATGAAGGTCCCTCCTTCGATAATCGTCTCCACCTTGTCGGTCTCGTGCCCGTTGGCGCCGTACTTTGCAAGGCACCGACGCACCTGCTGGTACGGGTCGAACCCGACGGAGAGGGCTGACTTCATCCCCGGGCTCCGGGGCAGATATGACTGGGGAGTCCCCAGGCGGGGGCCTCCCGGGCAGAAGACGCAGGTCCCGTGGGGGCAGGAGAACGGAGCGGAGAAGGCGGTGACGACAACTATCCCCGATGCGCTCCGTCGGGGGTGGACCCGGAGCGTCTCTTCGAGCCGGTCTCTGGCGTCGGCCGGGAGGGCCAGAATCACTTCTGAGTTGGAGACGTACCTGTTCAGGCCGAACCTGACCGCTGCCCGCTTCTTGACCTTCTCGAGGCCCTCGCGTGAGCTTACGCTCCCTCTGGAGACCTCCTCGACGACGTAGGCCAGGGCTGACTGGAGACTGTCGAAGGCTTCTTCTGTCACCGGCGCATCCAGTTCTGGCCTGGCTTGCGCTTCAGAGTAAAGCGTTTCTCGAAGGTCCGCTTGTTCCTGACTTTGGGGATGGCGCTGTCTTTTGGCTTTGCTTCTAGCTTTGGAGTCTGCGACCTAACCTTTCCCGCTTTTGTAAGCGACCCGTGCGTTGGCGTGACTTCTTCCCCCTTTGTTCCAGGTTTAGCTTTCGGAGAGCTGTATATAGCCTTAGTTCTTCTTTATTGAGTCTTCGGCCGTCAGGGCCTCTTGGTGAGGCCCTGCTCTCACAAAATGCCAACATCAAGTCCGATTGTTTCCTCTTGATTATCAGATATGGCCGGAGGGCTGTGAGCAGTCTTGTAATGTTCCCAATGCCCGTAATGTGTAGCACATGGAGATCACGATGGCCCTCTCTCTGTCTTGACAACACAACTGATCCTGCCATCAGCCAACGTTTGATAGTCTGAATGACTTCGAGGTCGGTGTTCGCAGATTATACCACCTGGTGCAAGGACAACTTGTAGCGCCTTCCGATTCGTGAAGACTTCGTGATCTGAATTCCGCCCTCACCCTCTAGGAGGCAGCGAGGTATCCTAGCTGGGCCGCGTCGAGATGACTCATGCGGATCGTCGTTTCCCGGAGCCGGGGCTTTCCCGTGTGCTTACCAACGACATGCCCTAAGACCTGGCGGCCTCTGCTGAAGGACCTCCCGCAACAGATGCAATAGAACCGCCCTTCGATTCGTCTATTCGCCGAAGCTCCAACCAACAAGACCGGACCGCCACTCCAAAAATGATAAGAGTTCGTGAGCTACGGGACCAATGCGAATGAGAGGGGTTCCTGTAACTGATATCAACACCAAATCGGCGGAGAACAAACGTCCATGATTAAAATCGAGAAGTCAGTCTACGCTCCCAAGGAGCCCTCCGACGGCAGGAGGATACTCGTGATGACCCTCTGGCCCAGGGGGATCTCGAAGGACAAGGTCGACGTCTGGATGAAGGAGCTCGGCACCCCGAGAGACCTGATCAAGCGGTACAAGGCGGGGAAGGTCTCCTGGGACGCGTTCGCGGCGGAATATAGGCGCTCCCTCCATGGGAAAGAGCCGATGCTCAGGAGCCTTGCGCAGGAGTCGAAGAAGGGCACCATCACCCTGCTGTGCACCGAAAAGGACCCCAGCACCTGCCACAGGTCCCTCCTTAAGGCCGCCATAGAGGCGCAGGCCTGACCGCGATTCATCTCACAACCCTTTAATGGCCAAGGGTGCGAGCGGGCCCGAACCCCGTTGGCTGCAGGAGTGCCCGATGGCGAAGACTTTGAAGAGCTGAGGCAGAAGAGCATAGCGGCGGCTGAACAGGCGATCCGCGAGGCTTCTTCGAGGCCCGACCTCCATCTCGTGCAGGCCATCCAGGCGCTTGATGACACCGACAAGTACCTGAACATCACCGCCACCAGGGCGTCCGAGTGGTACGGCCTCCACTTTCCTGAGCTCACTCAGATGATCCAGGACAACATAGGGCTCTGCAAGATCATCTCGGAGATCGGCGGGCGCGGCGCCTTCACCGAGGGGTCCCTTGCAGGGAGAGGGTTCACGGACAAGAAGATACAGGCCATCATCGAAGCCAGGGACAGATCCAAAGGCGGGGCCATCTCCGACGGCGACCTCGGCCGGGTGAAGTCCCTCGCGTCGCTGGCGGTCCAGCTCGGCTCGATGCGCGACGGATTGAATGGCTACGTCGAGTCGCAGATGAAGAAGGTGGCGCCCAATGTGGCGGGCGTCGCGGGAGCGACCATAGGGGCGAGGCTGATGGCGAAGGCGGGCGGGCTCGACAGGCTGGCAGTCCTCCCGGCCAGCACCATACAGATTCTCGGAGCCGAGAAGGCGCTGTTCAGATCGCTCAGAACGGGGGCGAAGCCCCCGAAGCACGGTATCCTCTTCCAGCACCAGGCCGTGCACACAGCCCCGAAGTGGCAGAGGGGGAAGATCGCCAGGACCCTGGCAAACAAGATAGCTATCGCCGCTAGAGTTGACTACTACCGGGGGTCCGAGGATGTCTCGATCAAGGCGGGGCTCGACAAGCGCCTCGAAAGCATCAAGGAGAGGTACAAGGAGCCTCCGAAGCGGTCGCCGGCACGCGAGGAGCGCCCCAGAAGGCAGGACCGCCCCCAGCGCAGGGACAAGTCCAAGAGAAGATGAACCCCCTCCTAAGGGAGGAGAACCATGGCAGGACTGCGCTTCTCACCAGGAACCTCACTCCAGGGAAGAGAGTCTACAACGAAGACCTTGTGACGAGAGACGGGGTAGAGTACAGGACCTGGGACCCGTTCAGGAGCAAGCTCGCGGCTGCCATGATCAGGGGCCTCCCCGACGACATAGTGATGCCGGGGTCGAAGGTGCTCTACCTGGGAGCGTCGACGGGGACGACCGCTTCGCATGTCTCGGACATCGTCGGGGACGGAGGGCTGGTGGTGGGCGTCGAGTTCGCCCCCCGGGTCGCCAGGGAGTTCGTGGAGCACGTCGCGAGGGTGCGGAAGAACGTTATCCCGTTCGTAGCCGATGCGAGGGACCCTTCGGGGTACTCGGTGACCGAGTTCGACGTCGTCTACTGCGACATCGCCCAACCCGACCAGACCGAGATCGCGCTCCTCAACTGTTCCCGGCTCCTGAAGAAGGGGGGCGCGTTGCTGCTCGTTGTGAAGGCGAGGAGCATAGACGTCCTCAAGGACCCAAAGCGAGTCTTCGCCGAAGAGGGCGAGAAGCTTGCAGCCGCCGGCTTCAAGGTCGAGAGGGTCTTCGAACTCAGCCCGTTCGACAAGGACCACGCGTTGATATTCGCGAAGGGCTAGTACGAATCGAGAATCGCCTGTTCAATCCGCTCCCAGGTCTTCCAGCTCTGGCGCACGAACGTAGGTAAGGCCTCTCCCCTCCTCATCAGGCTGGCAAAGAACTCCCTCGTCACCGGGTCCGAAGGGTATCCGGAACCGAAGTCCCCGTTCGCGCCCTTGAGCGCTTCCACGGCCCTGTCCCTCTCGACTTTTGCCACGATGCTGGCTGCCGAGACGACGGGGAAGTCCCTGTCCGCCTTGTGGAAGGCCTCTATCCTGCACTTCCCTGACATGTTCCCCCTGATGTCGTCTCCGAAGCGACGGGGGATCACGTCCGATGCGTCGACCGTGACCCTTTCAGCATCCAACCTGTCGATCACCTTCGCGAAATACACGGCCTCGAGGTAGTTCAGCTTTCGGAGCCTCCGCCCGGCGGTGACGACCTCGTCGATCTCCCTCGGCGTGATACCGACCCAGTGGACGTGTTCTGCTATGTCCAGGATGTGAGGATAGAGGGACCCCCTCTGCTTCGCCGAAAGCCTCTTCGAATCTCTGACCCCGATCTCCCTGAGCTCTTTCACGCCTTCGGGGGTCACCGACACCCCCGCGACCACCAGCGGTCCCAGGAGGCACCCCCTTCCCGCTTCGTCGGCGCCCCCAACAAGCCCCGAGCCCATTATCTCGCCCTGGATCCTCCCACGGCTTGCAGCAGGGTGGCACCGAGCTCCTCGGCCGTAGCGTCCCTGTTGTCGAAGGAGAGCGTGAACTGGACGACCGCCTTCGACCTCAGTTCGCGCAGCAGGTCGTCCTCGAGGCGCTCGTGGACGACTGCGAGCATCGGCTTGCCTGACCTGATGCACTTCTGGACTGCTCTCCTGAACTCGGGGCTGACCAGCTCCATTGGGCCCACCTCGTCGATGACGACCAGCTCGGAAGAAGACGCCGCGGCTTCTACTCCTGCCGCCCCCACCCGGGCGAGGTCCGTCAGGTTGACCCTGTACCTCCCGACCCGGGGGCCGAACTTGGAAGCCACTGAAGCCAGCTCCCCTGTCCTTCCTGACGTGAGGTCGCGCACTTCGAACCCGACCCTTGTTCCTCCGGACCGCTTCTCGGCGGTCGTGCACCCGCCGACTATGATCCCGGCGCTCTTGAGCCTGAGCACGACCTTCGAAATGAGGGTCGACTTACCCACCCCCGGCGGGCCGGTGACGAGCCAGATCAACTGGATTCCCTTTTCCGAGGGAGTACATGAAGGTACCATCCCAGTCCTCGAATCGTTTAACAGCGCTTCCCCTCCGTGGGAGCAAGAATGAAGTTCGTCGAGCACATGGAGGGCACAACGAAGCTCATGGTCCCCCCCTACAGCCTCACCCAGGACCCTCCTCCCACCTCTCCTGTCTTCTTCAACCCCGCCGCGGCACTCAACCGCGACGTCAGCGTGGCAATAACCACGGCCACCGACGGGTCGACCTACTGTGACTCGATGTCAGGGGTGGGAGCAAGAGGGGTGCGCATCGCCAATGAGGTCGGCCGGATTGGCAGGGTGACGATGGTTGACTTCAACCCAGCCGCTCTGGACGCAGCGAGGCAGTCCGCCGCGCTGAACAACGTCGCGAGCAAATGCGAGTTTTCAAACTCTGAAACCACTTCATACCTCCTTTCGAGGTTCGGAAGCGACGAGAAGTTCGACTACGTCGACGTTGACCCCTTCGGCTCTCCTGCGCGCCAGCTCCAGGGTGCGGTGACCTCGGCCTCCGACGGAGGGATCGTGTCGATAACTGCCACGGACACCGCCGTCCTCTGCGGAGTGTACCCCCCGGGTCTCCCTTCGAAGATACGGGGCCCTCTCCATGAAGAGCCATTTCGGGCACGAGACGGGCCTCAGGATACTCGCAGGGGCCCTGGCCCGCGAGGGGGCCAAGCTCGACATCGGAATCGAACCAGTCTTCGCCCACTCGACCCGCCACTATCTCCGCCTGTACGTCCGGACGTCGCCAGGCGCTGCTGCCGCAGACGAGTCCATCCGGCGTCTCGGCCACCTTACGTGGTGCCTTCACTGCGGGCACGTTGCATCGTCGAGGCAGGAAGAACCCGTCTGCCCGAGCTGCGGGAAGAAGGCGAAGACGGCGGGCCCTCTGTGGGTCGACGGGCTCGCAGACTACAAGGTGGTGGCAACTGCCGCGGATTTTGCCGAAAGGATTGGAAGTGCCCCCGCAGCGAGGTTGATCCGGTCGCTCGAGGGCGTAAACGAGTTCCCTTCCTGGAGCTTCAGCATTGAGGGCGCATCTTCTTCCCTCAGAGCGGCCACGGTCCCGGAGCCGTTGATCCGCCGGCTTCTCCTTGAGAAGGGGTGGCGGGTCATGAGGACCCCATTCGAGAGGACCGGTCTTAAGACCAACGCGCCATACCAGGAGTTCCAGCTAGCCGCGGAGATGGCGATAGTCTCGGGCCGCCGCTCCCCCTGAGACGACTTCCGCCCGTGAAAGAATGTGTGGAAACCATTTATCAGGGTCGGGGTGGAATCTGGAACCCCGCGATGAAGACCCGTGATGCGACTGCGAAAGCGGGACTGTCCGCTGTCCTACTAGCCCTCGCCTTCATCCTGGCCTTTCAGCTTCCATCATCTGGGTTCACCGGCAGGGCGAATCCGGCAGCGGCGCCTTCCTCTTCTGGAGGCCGGCTCCTTGTCAGCGTGACGCTTGAGAACGAGAGCACCGCCCCAGCTCCTCTCAGGGGGGCGCAGGTCGGTGTTTCCCAGTTCGTTCCCCACGGACTGCACCTCGTTCTCCCCACGAACGAGACCGGGGAGGTGGAGTTCACACTTCCGCCGGGGACGTACGGGGTCTCTGTAGGCGACGACCGGTTCACCCTCTCAGCCGAGGTCTCAGTCAATTTGAACAAGGTGACATGGATGCGTGTCTCGGTGAACAGGACGGCTTACGTGGCCTCTTTTGCCGTGGCTGAAGATTCCACCTCCCGAGGAGATATCGAGCCTTGGAACACAGTGGTGGTGGAGGTCACCCCGTACCAATTCCCGACTCTGCTGACAATCGGATATGCCCAGGGACAGCAAGTCATAGTCAGCCCGGTTTCTTCGCCCCCCTCCCCTCCGACCTTCGATGGCCAAGTGTTCCTCCGGCCTTTTTCGTTCACCCCCGGAGGAGGAGGGCAGGTGATCTGGGGGCTCGAAGTTCCCGCGACAGTTGTTTCGCAGGTGGTCAGGTCGAGGGGGACCTGGCTGACCCTCCAGCCCGCCAGCCTGCTGCAGCTGGGTGGCTCCTCGTATCTGCAGGTCGTAAGCTACCAGGCGGGGAGTTCGGTGACAATCGAGAATGCTTGACACTCTTGGTTACGGGCTGGTGTCCATCGATGTGGCGCTCTACGCCCTGCTGGCCCTGCAACTCCTGAGATCTGGGCAGGGACGCGGACTGGGCGAGACCATCGGGGCCGAGGAGGCGTTCGCGCTCCTAGGAGCAGAGATTAGGCGCTCGGTGCCGAACGTGCCACCAGGATTCACCTGGGAGGAGGCGATCGGGGAGGCCCGGAAGCTTGAGATCGATGTTGACTGGCCGAGCGTGGATAAGGCAGTACAGAGATACGAGTGCTACCGGTATGGTGGAGAGGAGGAGCCTGTCACCGGTTACGAGGAGATTCACAGGCTGGCGAGGGAGCTGAGGCGCGCGAGATGATGAACAGCATCTCGGCAAGGATCGCCGAACAGACCAGGAAACTCGTCATCGGGAGGGAACTCGAAACCCGCCTCATCCTGGAATGCCTCCTTGCCCGCGGGCACGTCCTCCTCGAGGGGGTCCCCGGCGTCTCGAAGACTCTGCTGGCGAGGGCCTTCGCCAAGTGCCTCGGCCTAGAGTTCAAGCGGGTCCAGTTCACCCCTGACATGCTCCCCCTCGACATTGTCGGAGGGTTCGTCTACGATCAGGCGAAGCGCGAATTCCAGTTCAAGCGGGGGCCAGTGTTCACCAACATACTCCTCGCCGACGAAGTCAACAGAGCCCCTCCCAAGGTGCAGAGCGCTCTACTTGAAGCCATGCAGGAACTCCAAGTCACAGTCGAAGGGCACACAGAGTCGCTCCCATATCCTATGATTGTTCTCGGGACCGAGAACCCCGTGGAGTTCTCGGGGGTCTACCCCCTTCCCGAAGGCCAGTTGGACAGGTTCATGATGAAGGTCGTCTTCTCCTATCAGCCCCATGACGTCGAGGCCGAGGTTCTCCGGAGGAACCTGGAAGACCTCGACTTCGCCGAAGTGGAACAGGTCGTCAGGCTCGACGAGCTCCGGAACTACATCCGGGACGTCCAGAAGGTGAGGGTGTCCCCCGACCTGCTTTCGTATCTCGCCACCCTCGCCCAGGAGATGAGGGGAGACGGAAGGCTGGAGCTTGGCCCGAGCCCGCGGGCCATGGTGCAACTCCTCCACTGCTCCCAGTCCAAAGCGTCCCTGGACGGGAGAGATTTCGTCACCCCGGATGACATCAAGGCAAGGGCAGAGGTGGTCCTCGCGCACAGGTTCAGGCTCAGCCGGGCCGCGGTCCTCAAGGGGTCGGCAACGTCTCCATCTCAGGTCATCGCCGAAGTCCTACAGAGAGTCGAGCCTCCCAGATGAAGCTGACCAGGGCGGGGGCGGACTACCACGCAGCCATCCTCCTCCTCCTAGTCGTGGGATTGGTGAGCGGCGGGACGCTCTTCGCAGCGCTTGCCCTTGCCCTGGCTTTCGCTTCGCTCTTTTCACTTGTCCTCGCGCGGCTCCGCCTCCCGAAGTATGTTGTCGTCCAGGTCGCCTCGGGACCGGTCAGGGTGCTCAAGGGGGAAGAAGGGAAGATGGCCCTCTCGATCCCAGGCTTCCGAGACCCCTGGGCCACGGTGAGAGTCGAGGCGGTCAGGGTCGCAGGGCCGGTGAAGACGTCGCCTGCTTCCGAAGTGGCAGGAGGCCTGGAGTTCGCGGTCAGACCCATCCTGGCAGGAAGGTTCACCCAGGCAGAGGTCGTCCTCGGGCTGGGAGACCCGCTGGGGCTCTTCTACTCAACGAGGCGGATCGCCCTGGACGACGCAGTCATCGATTCGCTTCCACGGTCCCTGGTCGCGCCAGTTCGGAGGGCGATAGTCCCTCCCCTGGTGGTCGGGGAGAGTCCGGCAGGGACGGCGGGGAAGGGGCAGGAGTTCTACGGAATAGAAGAGTACACGCGGCATTCGGAGAGCAAGGACATCCTATGGAGCCGCGCGGCAAAGGAGCCTGACAGGCCTCTCCTCGCCCGCGTCAGAGAAGCCAGCGGCCCCGAGTCAGTGACGATCGAGGTCGTACACGGGGCGATATCTGCCGACACGAAGCCGGTCCTAGTCGACCTACAGTGCGAGGCTCTGGGAACCATCGGGAGGGCCCTCGTCCTTGCCGGAATCCGGGTCGAGATTACAGCGCCGGACGGGACAACGTTCGCTGCGGAGGACGACGAAGAGCTCGCCGAAGCGATAATGCGGACATCTGCGAGTGGAAGACCGACATCCAATCAGGACTCCGGCAGATGGCCCCGAATACTGATGTTGGTGGGGGACCGCCAGCAGGACTCCATGCTGTCCGATTCCAGACTGCCCACGGTGCTTGTTGGGCTGGGGGTGCCCCGGATCCTGGATAGGTACGTGACCGCGTACAGCGGGACAGAAGACCTCTCTGGTCTGCTTGCCATGGTGCTTTCGGGATGAGGGCAGATACCGGCCTGGTTACATCGCTCGCCGCAGGAGGTGCTGTGGGGATACCCAGCCTAGGCGCCGTCGCGGTCTGGCTTGATACCCCCCGGCTCTATCCTTCGACCCCTCTCGAAGCCGTGGTGTGCGCGGTGATACTGCTGAGGTCGGCAGTCTTCGGGTTCCCGCGGTTCCGGCAGATAAGCACCGGCGCAGCGGTCGTGGTCCTGTCAGGAGACGTGCTGGTCCTGCCGGTCGCTGCGATTATGTACTTTCTTACAGGAGACCCGGCATTCACCAGCTTCGCTGGAGGATATCTGGCTGCTTGGCTTTCTGCGGCCCTCCTATTCTACACGCCTGTCGCCGGACTGGCGGTCGCGGAGGCGATGCGACGGAGGTCGCGCCTGGCCGGAGTGGTGCCGGCAGCCGCGGGGGCGTTCGTCATCTCTTCACTCGTCCTCACGGGGGTCATGAGCGCGGACAGCGGCCGAGGTCTTACAACGGTCGCAAGGCTGTCGATAGGAAACCTGAAGGAGGTGGCCCCCCAGAGTCCCACTGTCTACTTCCTGCTTCTTGTGTGTGCAGCGGCGCTCTTCTTCGCTCTCGGGGCGTACTCGGTCACGATAGAATCGTCCCGCGGAGGGAGGCTGACCTCAGAACTCACCGTGGGGGTCGTGGGGGTGGCGGCTCTGCTCGGGTGGGTTCAGCTTACCCCCGGGATTCCACCATGGGAGGCGTTCGGTCTGCCCGCCGCGATCATTGTGGGCCTGGCATGGGTGATCTCGCGTGAAAGCTAGAGCCCTGGGCGCGCTCTTGCTGATAGCGTTGAGCGCATTCCCCCTTCAGCCCCTCACTCCGGGGGCGTCTGCGGGGGTTGTCCCGATTGACCTGGGGTACGGCTCTTCCATCCTCTTCCCTGTGAAGGGGGGGACCCCCGCCTTCACGGCCGGAGATCAGGTCTGGGCCATGTCTCACTTCAATACGACTGTCCAGGTCACACTTTCTCCCCTAGCCAACTTCGGCGGGCCCAATTCAACCACCTACTCAGAGGTTCTCGAGCCCGGGGTCCCGTCAAGATTGCTTACAATCAACTCGACAGACTTTCAGGGACTGTGGACTCTGGAAGCTGTGAACTCCACCTTCCCCCCCGCCTTGTTCATTGTGAGCGACGCGGCTTCAGAGCCTGCGAACTTCACCCTGTCAGCGTTTCATCTGAAGCAGGGACACCTCGACTTGGGCTTCGCCACGTCTCCTGACATCCAGATGTACGGTGCCTCAGCCTGTCTCGTCGCAGGTGCCGACCCGTCTGTCGCCCAGATTCCCCTTCCTTCCGGAATCGGCGCAGGATATGTGAACATCTCCATGAATCACGATTCGCTTCAGGCACTCCCGTCGCCATTGAGTGCCAATTATTCGCTCTCCGTCGAACTGTACCGCTCGGTTTCGTTCCTGCTCCCCGGCTCCGCATCCACACTGGTCTCGCGCGCGGTCCAGGTGGCGGCAACGGATTCCGGACTAGTGTCCGACGGGGAACCGGTCGCTCTCTCCCTGCGGCACGATGCTCAGTTGTGGCCCGGGACCTATCAGGTGAGGACATTCTTCGAGGGCGCAGGGGGGGTCTTCCTTTCGACCGCCGACGTCATCGTCACTGGCAGCGGGGGATGGGTCTGGCGCGGAGCTTGCTCGACCTACCCGGTTTACTCGAACAACTTTGCGATATCAGTGCGGCTCGGTTACGACCCGGGGTCTTGGCCGAGATCTGCATGGCTCACCTACGAGGCGTCAGGGCTCCAGGGGCTCGCCTACCTGCCGTTGAAGGTGAACCTCTCCGCCGTGGGGTTCGTCGGAATGCCGTGGGGGGTGAGGCTGTCGAGCTATAACATCCGGGTGAGCTCGACCACGGGGGTGCTTGAATACGACGTCAGCAATGGGACCATCTTCGCACTGTTGGACGCCCCGGCCGGACAGATAGGATACGAGGCCGGCCTTGGCAGCCACTACTTCTTCTCAGGGACCGCAGGCCCCTTGGCCTCCTTCGCCGTGAGGCAGGTCGCCCTCAACGTGTCAAAGCTCGTGGTCCAGTACCTTGTGGCCGGAAGCGGATTCGCTGGAGGGAGAGTGGGTGTGTCAGATTCGACTGGACTCCTGGAGAATGCCACCACTGGCCCCTCAGGGGAGGCCACGTTCTACCTGCCGCCTGGAGGATACAACGTCACAGCGGCGGGAGGCAACAGCTCGGCAACTGCGACGACCATCCTGGCACCAGGAAGGAGCCAGCAGCTTGTCCTGGGAGCCACAAACGGCGCGGGCTCGCAGACGATAGTTCTGGAGGGGCTCGGGCTCGCGGCGGTCGTGGGTGCGTTGGCAAACGTCGCCATCTGGGTAAGAAGACGGGAGCGGACTCCTGGTCAGGGGAGAAGGTTCTCGCAGAAGTAGTACAGCTCGGAACTGGCGTTCCTGCTCGCGGCAGGCTTGATGACCCGGACGGTCTCGAAGCGCTTCCTGAGCTCAGTCCTCACATTCTGCGACTCTTCCCCCTCAAATAGCTTGCAGAACAGCGACCCTCCCAACCTGAGGAGGGCCGGGGCCAACGCGAGCACCTTCATGGTGAGATCCACCTGTCTCCCCTGGTCCAGCTCCCAGACCCCCGAGACCGAGGGAGCCAGATCCGAAAGGAAGACGTCTGCCCTCGCTCCCAGGGCCTCCTGTGCCCTGGCCGGGAAGGAGGGGTCGTTGACATCCATCCTCAAGGCTACGATGTTCTTCCCCTTGACCCTGATGGGACTCGTGTCGACGCCGACGACCTTCCCTTCTGGCCCGACCAGCTCCGAGGCGACCTGGAGCCACCCTCCCGGAGAGGAGCCGAAGTCGAGAACCCTCCCGCCTGCCCTCAGGAAGTCGTACCTCTCGTTCGCCTCTATCAGCTTGAACGCGGCCCGGCTCCTGTACCCCTGTTCCCTGGCAAGACGCCTGTAGAGGTCCCGTCTTGCCTCGTGGAGCCTCAATTCTCCGACAGCTCTGGGGGGTTGAAGTGGCGGGGGAGGAGCGCCCCCGCGGTCTCATCGGCGGCGAACCCGTCGACCCCGCGCCTGAGCACCCTCATCTTCGGGTTGAACTCGACCATCACCTGTCTGCAGGCGCCGCACGGCCTTGTGTACTGCTCCGACTCGCCCACCACCGCGATGGCGACAATGCGCTTGACTCCTTCGGAGACTGCCTTGAATATCGCCGTCCTCTCGGCGCAGCAGGAAAGGCCGTAGGAGGAGTTCTCGATGTTGGCGCCCGTGAAGACCCTTCCGTCGGAGCTGAGGACTGCGGCGCCTATCTTGACCCCCGAATAGGGGGAATAGGCACGAGACCTCGCCTTCGTGGCTGCTCCCACTAGAGTGCGGAGCTTCTCCTTCTCGGTCATCGCAGGAGGCACTATCGTACCGTGACCGGCTGGGGCTCGGCGACCTGGGCCCGAGCAGCCCGCGCTTCTTCGATCACCCAGGGGCCGATCCACGGGCAGACGTAGGGGCTTACTTCTCCTTCGACCGAGCACTTTGACTCGTACTGGCAGATTATGCACGGCGCTTTCTCGATCGAGGCCATGTCGGTGGGGAACCGCAGCGGGGTAAGCTTGTAGGTCCATCTCCCCTCCTCGAGGACCTTCACCCGTCCTATGAGCCCCCTCCTCTCCAGTCTGATGGCAAGCCTAGACCCGTCCCTGCTTGTCAGCCCCAGCTCCTTCCAGATTTCGCTCTGCAGGACGCCGTCTCTTCCCTGCTCTACGACGAGCTTGTAGACCCTCGACGTCAGGTCCACCAGTTCTTCCTCCGTCCTCTCCACCGGCTTTTGGGGCTCCGGCTCCTTCGCTGGCTTCGCCTGCTTCCTCTGGGGCGCCGCCTTTGGCTTCGCTTTGGCCTTTGTCATTTGATTGGCACGAACTCCTGTCTTATCACGAAGTTGTCGAGGATTTCCCTGCACCTGTTCCTCACCGTGACCTCGGTCACTTCGGCGAACTCCGCGACCTCCCTCTGCGGCAGATGTTCGCCCACCATCACCGACGAGATGTAGACGTAGGCGGCTGCGAGCCCCGCGGGAGCCTTTCCGCTTGATATCTTCGAGTCACTGGTCTTCCGAGAAAGCGCAAGGGCGAGGTGCTCCACCTTCGGGTCTATCTTGGCCATGTTGATCAGCTTCGAGATGTACTTCTCCACCGAGGGGGGAGGGACGTAGTCCCGCTCGACCTCCTTGAGGACGAGACGGAAGTACCTGGCCACGCTCCCTTTTTCCATCCCGGCCGCCCTGGCGACCTCCTTGAGGGTCCTCGACACCCCGCACTTCCTGCACGCGAGGTAGACCGTGGCTGCGGTCATGCCGAGTATCGACTTGCTCTTGGCGACCTTCATCCTGGCCGACGTCCTGTAGATCTGAGCGGCGGTCTCGGCGACGTTGTCGGGGAGGTTGAGGGCCTCGCACAGTTCGCTGATCTTCGAAAGCACGTTCGAAAGGCCCCGCTCTTCGCTGTTGATCGTCCTGGTCCTGCTCTGCCACTTTCTCATCTTCTCGACCGTGGCGCGCATGGCCGGGTCGAGGTACTTGCCATGGGAGTCCCGCATGGTCCGGCTGATCTCCGTGGTGAGCCCGAAGTCGTGCAGCGCCAGGGTGGTTGGCGACCCCACCCTCACCCGCCTGTTCTTCTCTTCTAGGTCCATGGCCTTCCATTCCGGCCCGGTGTCGGCCGGGGCGACCGTGACGTATCCGCAGGTGGGGCAGACCTGCTCTCCCTTCTCGGAGTCTCCGATCAGCCTGTTCCCGCACACCGGGCATGAAGTCCTGAAGCCGTCGTCCCTGCTCTCGTTCCAGAGGCTCGTTCACTTCACCTTTCTATGAAGATGGGGTCCCCGGGCTTGCCCAGCCTGCTGCTCGCCGCCGCTACTGAAGCGTAGGGGGACTTCACTGGGCCGATGAGCTCGACGACTCTGCCCAGGTTCCGGCTCCCCTGGTCGAAAACGAAGACGCCGGGACGGACCTCCTGCGAGAGCCTGACAATCAGCCGGCCACTCTTGGCCTGATGCAACAATGTGCCGACTTGAAACAAGAAACGAGAACGCCTGCCATCCTGCCTTTAAACCTTCGGCCTAAGGATTCCGGGAAGACCTCGGTTGACCTCCCGACCTTCACCCGGTCTCCGTTGCAATACTCCGGCCGGCATGTGCAGGTTCCACCGCGGTCTCAGAGTGGACCGCCATGCCATTGTCTTCGGGACCTGCTCGCGCTGGGCACTCCGAAAAAGGAAAGAAGGGTCCCTGTCGGGACCCTAGGATACTGTGTAGATGTCTCCGCCGTAGAGGTTGAACGTGCCGCTGGAGGCTACGGTCCCGCCGCTGGAGTCCTTCAGTACGATGCTGGCGTTGACCGGGTAGGTGTAGGGCCCCAGGTCGAAGGTCGCGACCCCGTTGGTCACCGTGGCCGTCCCTAGGACCGCGCCTGACGGGCTCGCAAGTTGGACGCTTGAGACGCCGGATGGAACTCCGTTCACTGTCAATGTGGTCGAGGTGGGGTCTATGGTAGGACCGCAGTTCAGGGCCGCGCTGGTGACGAAGTTGGCGTTGAACGGCACGCCGTAGGCAACGAAGGTGAAGTCAGAGGGGGGTATCCGGCATAGGTGATGAAGGAAAGCGACGGGTACCCGTTGCTCTCGTAGATGCAAAGGTTGTCCAGGGTCCCGATGTAGCTGCTGCTCACCGACGTCCCCGGGTTCCCCATGGTATAGGTCATCCCGAGGGACTTCACGAACTCAGCGACGAGTAGGTCGAGAGGGAGTAGGTGAGTCTGTTGTTGAAGTTGTCAAACATTATTCCGTTCACGTGGCACCAGTCCCAGTACTAGCTCACGTGGCTCTTGGCCGTGCTCAGGGGCTTCATAGAGCACTCGCAGTTGGCTAGGAGATCGACGTACCCCAGGACTGTGATTCCGTGCGCCTTGGAGTTCTGTATCCCCGAGAGGAAAGTTGGGTCCTGCGAAGAGCCGGGCCCGTTGTTGGGGTTCACGATCACTGCTATTGGGACGTTGGGGTACTGCTCGTGCACCTGGACGATGGCGGCCCAGGTGGAGTCAGGATAATTGTAAAGCGGGATGGCGACACCGGCGTGGTCCGACCCTGCGGCCTGAGCCGGCGGGGTCACGAGTCCGAAGGCGGTCCCCAACAGGAGGATGGCTGTGACGGGAACAATCGCAAGGAGCCTTCTAGCGCGAGAGTCCTCTGGAGAATTCGCACTGGACAGTTTTCCAGGAGACTAGATTACTGTTGTGAAGAGACTCTACGTAGGCGACCTCTGGGTGCTCCAGACATTACAGAGCGTATGCTACTGCTTTGAGAAATAGTGGAACATGACGCTCACCCTCCGTGAATGAGGACGGTCACCTTCTGCGGCCAGGCTGCTTCTGAGGCTGGCGCTTTGCCGCAAGCCCCCGGACGACGGAGAGCTCTCGCGCGACCCTGAGCAGCAGCGCCTGCTTCGGCGTTGACTTGGCCACCGACACGTACCCCGACTCCTTCGAAGAGAGCGAGGGAAAACGCGCGGTCTGCGGCTGGGGCTGCAGGTTGAGCCTCCTGCACGCCTCGCTCAGTTCGCTGAGCGTTGGCTCTCGGGTCGCCGAGCTGAGAGGGACCCTCCTCCCTTCGCTCCGCTTGAGCGCCGAGTCGAAATACTCCAGCCAGAAGATCTGCCTTTCGTACTCTTTCATTTCTTCGAGGTCAGCACCGCGTTGACCACGCCGTCGGCGGTAGGCCTCGACGTGACCACGGCCTCTCCGGCTTCGGTCTCGAGAACAGCCCCCCTCGTTATCACGCCCCTCCTTTCGTAGTCCCTGTTGGCAGGGCTCTTCTTGACCCGAAGTATCTTCGATTTCTTCGCCTTCCCTGAGCCGTCCGACACGTTGGCGAAATCCGCGAAGATCAGCCCTGCGGAGACGTGCCCGCCGCGTCTGTATATCAGCCTCCTGGAGGCCTCCCCCACCAGCGGCTCTATGGCATACCCGTCGCTTTCGTACGCCCTCCTCCCTCTGTGCGGCTTCGCTCTCCCGCCTGTGGGCTTCCTCTTCGTGAGGTTCTCGAGTGGCCTGGTCAAATCGATACCTTTCGAAGCGCCCTCCGGCCCCGGATGTTAAGCGTTTTGGACTGAGGCGGCAGCCAAGAACGAGGCTATCTCAGGGTCAGGGTCCGGTTCTCAAGCTGTCTCTTGAGCGTGACAACGTCGGGGCTGAGCCCGAAGTACTCGGCGAACCTGATGGTCGTCTTGTAGGCCCTGCTCCTCCCCCTCCTCTCGCTGGTTACGAACCCGACGTCCTCCAGCTCCCTCAGGTGCTGGTACACGGTGGAGCTCCTTCTGAGGACGAGCTCCGCGGAAGTGATGGGTTGGAAGAAGGCGATAAACGAAAGCGTCCTCAGCGCAGCGCGAGAGAGGAGGGGCCTCGTCGCGAATTTCCGCGCGGTCTGTGTGTACTGGGCCTTCAACTGCATTGCGAACTTTGGCCCGGAATACTCCACCACCTCGACCGCCTGCATGCTCCCGTTGACTGACTTCGCGATCTCGCGGGCGATGCTCACCGCCCTCCTCTCCGAAGCGGTCCCGGCGACCTTCGCGATCTCTTCGACGCTCAGCGGCCTCCCCGAGGCGTATAGGGCGGCTTCCACCTTCGCCAGGACCTCCTTCGGGAGCGCTTCCTTTACCGCATCACTCAAGCTGCCCCACCGACACCACCAGCGCGTCCTCGTCGGTCTCCTCCTGGTTGATCACGACTTCGCCGCTGTTGGCCGCGAACAGGAGGAGGATGAAGACGCGGGCGGCGTCCAGGGGCGAGAGGCCCCGCAGCAGCTCCGAAAGGAGCGCCTTACCCGTCGCCCTGAGCCTCTCGACGAGTATCTTCCTGAACTCCGAGAGGAGGGACTGAAGCGACACCACATAGCTGTCGAAGTCGGGGGGCGGGATGTCCGCCAGCAGAGGGCCCTGGTCTGAACCCCCCTCCTGGTCGACGACGATTTCCTGGAGTATACGCCCGAGCTCGTCGAAGAGCTCGTCTATGTTGGTCGAGTAGATCTCATACCTGAACGGCATCACTATAAGCTGAGGGGGCTCGGACGAGTCGATCAGCCTGTGCTGCATCCTCAGCCTTTCGAACAGGAAGAGGGTCTCGACCTTCAGCCTGTAGATGGTGGCCGACGAGAGAGCGGCTGTCCCCGCGGCCCGCATATCGATGAGCTCTGTCTGCGAAATGGCCTTCAGGAACAAATCGAGCAGCTCGGTCAGGTTGATCTCCCAGGGGCTCTTGCGCTTTGCCAGGGACGGGTCGATTAGGACATTGAGCGGGGGCCTGGAAAGAAGCGACGAGCTAGGCACGCTGGGGCACCTCTGCAGGCTTGTAGTGCACCACCCTCGAGATTCCTCCGGCAGAGTAGACGCCGTAGGTCATGTCGCTTTCGGAGACGAAGACGTCTCTGAGCGTGATCGCGATTATCTGCGCCTCGGACGACTTCTCTTTCAGGAATCGGGCCAGACTGCTGGAGTTCACGGCGTCAAGGGCCGCGTCAATCTCGTCGAACATGTAGAACGGGTGAGTCTGGACGGCCTGCATCGCCAGTATCATTGATACCCCTGTGACCGCCCTCTGGCCTCCGCTGTGCTGGGAGGACTCGCGCAGGCCGTTGCCGAAGTCGGCTCTCATTATGACCCCGCCGGTGAAGAGCTCCTCCGGCTCTTCGAGCTCGAGGAGAGCCCGGCCTCCGGAGAGCTTCTCGAATATCGAGCTGAACTCGGCTCCCACCCTGTCGAACGCAGACATGAACACCTTCCTCTTCTCAGAGTCCACGCTCTCGATGAATGCGATGATGGAGTTGCGCTCGTTCTCCAGCTCGTTGTGCCTCACGGACAGGCTCTTGTAGTTGATGTACATCTCGGTGTACTGCTTGTCGGCGCCCCGGTTCACGGAACCGAAGATCTGCTGGTACTCTCCTTGCAGCTCCGCGAGGAGCGGTTCGGCGCCCTCGAAGAATTCGAGCTCCTCGCTGTAGCCGAGCATCCTGAGGCTCCCTAGGGCCTCCTCGACCTTCTCTTGAGTCGTCGAAGACTGGCCGGAGAGGGCGAACAGGTCCTTCTGATTGGCTGCTATCGAACGCGAGACCCCATCCCGTTCCTCCTTCAGCCTCCTGGACTTCGCGTCGAACTCGTCCAGGACCGGCTGGCTCCGCTTGGACGACTCCATCAGTTTGGAAATCTGAGCCTCGAAGGAGCTCTTCTGCTCGGCGAGCTCCCGGATCCTCCTCGGAGTCTCCCTCACGAACTGTTTGTTGGACTGGAGGTCCTCCGTCGCGTTGGCAAGGTCGAGCTGGTTCTCTTCCAGCGCCCTGAGTAGGACGTTCTCTAGGTTGGCCTTCTCACGGGTGAGGCTCAGGTTCAAGTCCTGAATCCTGTTCCTGATGCCGTCAATCTCAGAAGACAGCGACTGCTTGGTCGCGTCCACCTCTGCGAGCATCGAGTCTAGCCCGAGCCCCTGAGTGTCCGCGACTACCTGCTGCAGCGACGACATCTCCTTGGCCATGGTATCCTTCTTCTCTAGGTTGGCCTTCAGCTTCTGCTCCAGCCTCGCGACCGTCGTCGACTGCCGCTGATATTCTGCGTTCATGTTCCTGAAGATGCTCTTGTACCTGTTCGCCATCCTGGTGATGGTGGTCGCCTCGGCTTTCAGGCTCGTGGTGGTCACTATCTTCTTGACCCGCTCCTTCATCATCGACCGCGAGTCGGTCTCCAACGACTCCAGTTCCGAGCGCCTCCGATCGATGGCGCCTTTGAGCGCCCCCACCGCGTCCTCGACCTCGCTTATTCCCTCGATGTTCTCGAGGCCCTCCATCAGGTTGACTACTAGCTCCTGGTATCCGTAGCTGAACGCCCTTCCCCCCTGCTCGAACGTCTCACCCGCCGCCGTGACCGCTCTGACCCCCTCCGACGCAAGGATGTAACCGATCGCCTCTGTCTCCACCAGGACCGTGTCGCCCGCGAGGAAGTTGACCAGCCCCTCGAACTCCTTCTCGTGCTTCAGCACCTCCGAAAGGGGACCCACCACCCCGGCCGACTTGTCTACATCCACCGCGCTGACAGACTCGACTTCGCTGAGCGGGATGACGGAGAAGCTCCTCGCCTTCAGGGATTTCGCCGCCTTGATGAGTTGCGTCATGGACTTCAGGTCCTGCACTATGAACGCCCCCATCCACTTCCCCATGGTGGCGTTGACCGCCTTCGAATACTGCTGCGGGAACTTGACCAGCTGTCCGAGCCGCCCTACGTACCCCGGGACCCCGCCCTCCTCGCAGTACTCCTGGAGTCTGAGCTGGCCGCTCCTCTCCCCGGCAAGGCTCTCCGACATGTGCCTGAACGCCTCCTCCTTGGACACCTCAGCCGACGCCTTCTCCAGGATCTTGGAAGCTGTCTGAATCGACGCGACCAGTTTCTCCCTCGTCTTGTCCACCCCCGACAGGCTGTCGTCCAATGTGCTGAGCTCCCTGGTGGAGCTGTCGTAGAGCTCGAAAAGCTGCTTTGTGTTCGCTTCCAGCTTCAAGAGCACCTCCGAATACCCGTCCACTCTGAGCTTCAGCTCGTCGAGTCTCTTCTTCTCCACGACGAGGCTCGCGTTGGTCGCGTTGATGGCGAGGTCTGTCTGGGTCAGCTTCTGGCCCAGGTCCGCGAGTTTCATCTGCACCCGCGCGGTCTGCTTTCCCTTCCTCTCGATGGTTCCCCTGAGCTCCTCCCCAGCCTTGAAGAACTCCTTGAGCCTCTGCGCCAGCTCGGCGTGCTTGGAGTCGAGCTTTTCAATCTCGGCCGTCAGCTGCCTCACGGTCGAGTTGGCCGAGTTCACCTCCCTCTGCTTCTCGGAGACCACCTGCTTCAGTTGAGGGACGGTCTCCCCCTCGAGCTCCGCGACGTTCGACTCAGCCGTCTTGAGGTCCCCCTCGAGGGTCTCGAGCTCGTTCCGCACTTCGGCCAGCTGGAACTGGAGCTCCACGTGGCTCGCGCCCCCTCCCTGGATAACGTCGACGATGAACCGCGTCTTCTCGTTCTCCACCTGGCCGATTCTGTTTTCGAGCTCCACCAGCCTCGCCCCCAGGTCGCTGATCTTCCCGTTCAGCTCCTGCTCCTGGGAGCGCAGGGTCGCCAGCCTGCCCTTGAGCTCCCCTATCCTCCTCGACGTGAGGACTGCGGTGAGCCAGTTGATCTGGGACTCGAGGAGGTTGAACCTAACCATGTCGGTCCGCTGGGAGTCGAGTGATTCGAGGGTGCTTCTCATTTCGCCGATGCGGGCCATGGCGACCTCGAGCCTCTGGTCCGCCTGGCTCAGCTGCCTCTGGGCCTCCGCCTTTCGTTCGTCGAACTTCGATATGCCGACGACCCCTTCGATGACCTTCCTCTTCTCTTCCGGGGTGAGGTCGGCCATCTTGGTCGCAGCCCCCTGGGCCACGATGTTGAATCCCCCTGGAGCCAGGCCCGCCAGGTCGATGATGTCAGTGAGCGCCCCCCTCGAGGTCTTGCGACCGTTGATGTAGTAGGCGTTGTCCCCGTCCTCCCTGAGCTCACGGGTGAGGGTCACCAAGTCCGAGTCTACGGGAATCGCCCTGTCCGCGTTGTCGAACTGAAGCGTCACCCGGCAGGCAGTTGGCTTCCCCCCGGATGCGTCATCAGAGCGGGGGTCATAGATGAGCCCCGAAAGGCGGCCGTTGGCGGCCCTGAGGGCCTTCGGCGAGTTCTCTCCGATCGCAAACGCGATGGCGTCGGCGAGGTTGGACTTGCCACTGCCGTTTGGGCCGGTGATTACGGTGAACCCGCGCTCGAAGTTGACTACCGCAGTCCGGGGGCCGGCGGACTTGAATCCGCGCATCTCCAGCCTTCGAATAAACGTCACAGTTCGAATTGCCCCGTGTGGGACAGGCCTGCGAGAGGATATAAGCGCTTGGTTTTCCCAGGCTAGAACGTTGACGGTTTACGCCCAGAGGCGCAAAAGGCTGCTTTCCTTGGCGAAAGGCAAGCAGGTCGCGACGTTTACCGCCCCTAACCTGTTCTATCTGACTGGCTTCTTCGGAGGGGGCGCCGCCGTAGTCCATCCGGACAAAACGGAGATAATCACGACCCCCCTAGAAGCGGACAGGGCGCTCGAAGTGTCCAAGGAGGCCGAGATTGTCGTCGTGAAGTCGAAGGACCTCATGAAGGAGGTGGCGAGACGCCTTGAGGAGAGGCAGACCGTTGTAGACCGAGGGGGGGTCCAGATGAAAGGGACACGCCTGGTCACTCTCGAGGAAGTGTTCCTGGAAGCCAGGAGGGCCAAAGACGAAATCGAAATCGAGAAGATACGAAAGGCGTGCGCCGGCACGGACAGGGTCTTCCAGGAGCTCGAGAAAGAGCTTAGGCCCGGGAGGACGGAGTGGGAGCTGGCAGCCGGGGTCATGAAGGCGGCCACCGAGCAGAGGATGACACCGTCGAACTCGGAGTCTTCCCTCGGTCCGATCATAATTGCGTCCGGTCCACACGGCGCCTACGGCCACTCGGAGCTCTCGGGGCGGCGTCTAAGGTCAGGAGACTTCGTGGTCGCCGACCTCTTCTTCAGATACGAGGGGTACCACTCCGACGAGACGAGGACCTTCGCCATCGGGTCGGTGAGCCCAGAGATGAAAGAGCGCTACTCGATAGTCAAAGAGGCTGAGGAGGCTGCCCTTGAGTCGGCTCGCGAAGGGGCCGCGTGCGGGTCGGTCAGCGATGCCGCTGTGAAGGTGCTGCGGAGGCATGCAGTCGACAGGTACCTGAACCACAGCGTCGGGCACGGGGTCGGGATTGACATCCACGAGCTCCCAAGAATCACCCAGGGGAACAGGGTGAGGCTGGTAAGTGACGATGTGATCACCGACGAACCTGGGATCTATCTGGTCGGGAAGTATGGAATCAGGATAGAGGATACGATCCGGGTTGGCAGGAAACCGACGGTGCTTACGAGGTTCACCAAGGACCTGGTCACCTGCGGCTAGGCTTCATCAAGCCCGCTCTGACCGACCCGACCTCGAAGACATCGACCCTGACGCGGTCGCTAATCCGCGCCATGGAGCGCGCCACCCTCTTGCTCCTGTCCGCGTCAGTGATGCTGTGAACCGAGTACCCTATCATGTTCTGGCTCGCGTATCGGGCCCCCGCTGATTTCGCAAGTGTAATCAGTCTCTTAACCTCGGGAGACTCCAGCCCAAGGGTCGAAGAGAACCTCTCCCCTTCGCGCGCCAAAGTGTCGAGGGTCGGGTCGGCGAGGAACCCTTCAAGGGCCTGGCGGCCCAGTCTGTTGATTCGTTCGCTTACGCGCTCAGACGATAACGCGTCCTTCTTGTCGTAGGGAGCAACGAAAGCAGTGACGATCCGGGTGTCTTTGTGGACGGGAACGGTGACGAATTTCGCTCGCCCGGGCTCACCGGGGACCGTGATGGCACCTGCGCCTACCGCGTCGAATACGACCGATACAGTGCCCAATCCGGTCTGTTCGAGCAACTCTGCGCGGTGGGCAAAAAGGGCGAGCTCCCGCTTCGGCATCGAAATCCCCGCCGCAGCCGCCGCCGCGTAGACAGCCGAAGTGGAGGACGCCGCGCTCGCTCCGAACCCCGAGCCGATAGGAGTCTCGACGCTCTGGTCGATGGTCGCAAGTCCCGGTGACTCCCGTGCCTCGAGGAGGAGTTCCACGGCCCTCCTGGTCGTCCTGGCGTTGTACCCCCTGTCTCCGTTGACCGACGTGACCACCTTGCAGTCGCTCGCGGGGGCGAAGGTCGCCTTCGACCTGGTCCCCCTTGAAAGGATGTACCCCCCTCCAGTCGCCCCTATCGGACTGGGCGAGGAGTTGTAGTTGATCTCGAAGAAATTTGTAATTGCTGCAGGCGCAAACGCCGTCGCACCCCAGGTCCCTTGAGATTGAGACAACGGAGGACTGCCTTCAGCCGGAGACGGTCCCAGGTCTTTTCCCTGGCCCGGCCAAGAGACTTGAGACGGAACCGAAGATCACCACGAGGACGGCTCCCACCACGAAGTAGGCCAGTCCGGGCGAGACCGCAACAGAGTCTGGAGCCAGGAGGAATATCACCCCGCCGAGAGCAGAATAGAGGACGGCGAAGACCAGGGCGAGCACGTACCCTCGCGTGCCGATCACGTTTGGCCACTGGGGGTAGTCAGAGAGTAGCCTGGACCGATTGTAAAGCGGTCGGGCCGCCCTGACCAATATCGGCACCGCGATCAGGATCGCGGGAATCGACGTTGTGTTCCAGAATATCGTCAGGCCCATTATCGCGGAAGATGGGAGGACGGCACCGGTCGTTGACTGGATGAAGAGGAAGACAAGGACCGCCGCCATGAGGTTCCCCAGGGACACGAAGATGATTGTGGCAGCGACGAAGGAAGGCCAGGACTTGTACTTCTTTACGAACCATCCGAACAGGAGGAAAGCCAGGAAGTTGGCGGGGACACCCGCTACCAAGCTGAGGGTCGGGTTCGTCTGCACGAAGAAATCCCCCACGAATGTACCGAGCCCTGCCCCTACCGCCACCGACAGAGTGTCAGAGGTCACAGCCATGAAAGCAGGCAGGAAGATGCCGACGAGGAGTTGGCCCACCCCCCAGGGGGTCGGGATGAAAGCTGTGATCCACTTTCCAATCGCGTAGAGAACAGCAGTCGTCACAATAATGGCCATCTTTGTCCCAAGACTTACCGACCTGACTCCCATCGAGTCCACGACGCAAGTAGGCTGACTTTGCGTATTTCAATATCGCCTTTAGAATCTATAGAGAAGTAAATACCCAGCGCCAGACAATTGCGAATCTAGGTTGAAGGGACGCCCGCCTGCACCTGGGATGGGCCACTACTTCTGGCGCTTACATCGGCAGATTGAGGGGGCCCCTGCTGTCCGGGCAGAGCGTGGTCAGCGCCTTTCGGGCGTCTGTGCGTACGACTCGCTCGCAAGGCCGCGGTCGTCGCTGAGCGTCTGGAGGAGGGCGCCGTAGGTCTCGAGGTACTTGCACCCCTTGCTCGTGGTCACGTACTCGACCTTCGCGCTCGAGCTTCCTGTCAGCGCAGTGATCCCGCCCACAACCCGCGCCCCCTTGAACGCGCGTACGGGCTCGCACGCAGAGAGCGCCGAAATAGCCGCGAAGTGAGCGCGGCAGAGACCGGGGCCCGCACGGTCCGAAGTCCCGGCCCAAGTCGTACCGATGTTTTGTTCTGACGTGCAGGGTGCCTGTCTTACGGCCGGCGTTCAGAAAGGACACTCTGGCTAGGATTCCGGCTCTTGGGATTGGGGTTTCTGGCCATGATGGCAGCCGGGCTGTGAAGCTTTCTGCGCATGCTTACCGGAACGGCCCAACGGTCATGGGGGGACTGGAAGGCCGTGGCTGGGTATCACATAGGCCTGCAGACACATCTGCAGGAATATGGCGACTGGGGTTGATGGCGTGTTCAGGACCACAGTGAGAATGGTTCTGTTTCCGTAGGTCACGCCAGAATCTGCGGTCTGCGGCAGGCTAGGGGTGATACTGGATACGCTGAACCCCGCGGTCCTTGCCCGATGTACGCGATGTTCATCAGCCCTGTGTAGTTGAATAGTTGGCTGGCGTCGACGTAGAGGGTGATGTTGCATCCCGCATGGTACGGGAGTCCGATGTCCCATATCGTGTGGTAGGCGCCTGTGTCGATACTCCCGTTCACGCGGGAGTAGAGGGTCAATGCAGATTGGACACCAAATATCTCGCTGTCCGGCACCATCGAGTTCAGGGACGAGATTTGTTGCCTCTGAGAAGACACTGCCTGATTAAGGTCGGGCACCTTGCCGCCCGCGGTAGCGTATTCATATTCAAAACCCGGTCCGGCACCGATCAGTAGGGCGACCACCGCCACCGCTGCGACTACCGCCCCCCGCATGGGAATCAGGGGATCTGTCGCTCGTTGTGTTCATAGGGCTAGTTACCAAGAAGGCTCTGAATCATCCTGACGTTCGCTCCTCTTCTCAGCGAGCCAATTCTCGGCGACTTCATGGCGGGCCGGAGGGATGCAGTTAATTATTTAAGCGAATCCTAAGCGATTCGAGTGTTCTTCTCACCGGAGAATGCCTCGTCAACGCGTAGTGATGGCGCGCCGATGGGTCGTTCCTGAGACATGTCCACCGTTCAACCAAGGATTTGTGTCCCTATTGGGTAATCCGTCATTCTCTGCGTCTATGCGTTCACCTGTCTGCCCTCTGGTAATGGCCTTGCCTTTCTGAATAGGAGATAGAATAAGGTTGTCGAGGTTAGGTAGAGCGCAGCCGTAACGAAGAAGGGCAAGTCCAGCGAACCAACAGAGAAGAGGTACCCACCAATCGTTGGCGCGTATGCCCTCGGTATCGAATCGAACAATTGTATGATGCTTGTTGCAGTGGCCCTTTCGTCAGGGTGCACGAGGCTCATCGTAAACGACTGCTGGACGGGACCTGACATATTCATCAGAACACTCCTTGCGACCATGACCGTCCCGGCGAGAAGATAGTTCGGCGATAGGGGCACGAGTACAAGTAAAATCACAGATGACGCCTGTGTCATCACTATCGTCAAGATCGTATTGGTCTTCTTTACCATCGCTGGCGTGAAGAGGGAGGCGATTGACGTTATGAGCATCATCGAGCCGAACAAGGGTCCAATCACTGACACGCCCACTCCGAAACGAAGATTGTACCACAGGGGAAAGAGCGGTATGATCAGCCCAGCCCCGAACCCTATCAAGCCGACGACGGAGAACTTCTTCACTGTGCCCAGTGATTTCCTTGGGATTTTGAAGAGTCCCCGAAGCGAGTTCCCTCCCGACGACCCAATTTCTCCCTTGCGCCTAGTCTCGGAGACCTTCTTTGCAACGAGAAAAGCCGCTATCAAGCTGGCTACGGATGACGCCAAGAAGAGCGGCCGAAAGGAGTCGACCTGTCCAAGGTCGAAGAGCTTCGCGATAGTCGCTGGAAGCCCAGAGAGAAAATTTCCAGCCCCCGTAGAGACTCCGGATATGAAGGAAAGTATTACGAACATACTGTTTCGGTTCTCACTGGTTGTCTTCTCGGTGAACAGAGCCAGGAAAGGAGAACTTGCCGATGCGACAACTATTCCGAAGAATATCTGGGCAACCACCAGGAGAATTATGTTCAACGAAGAAAAATAGATGAAGCTGCCCGCGGCATCAAGCAACAAACCGAACACGACGAATCTCTTTCTCCCAAGGGTATCGGAGAGCATCGCGATTGGAATGCCGAATACGACTCCGAGGAAGGACTGGACTGAGATGAGTATCCCTATCATGGTTGGGCTTATTCCGGCGGCATACAGATAGACTGGACGAGCGACCATGAAGTATCCGCCGGCGAAGTTGACGAGGGCGCTCGCTGCTATCAGGTACTTGGCGTCGACGTTTGATTCCCGAATCGAGGTGAGAAGCGAACTCATCGCTCGGTTGGCGAGCCGGAGGCAGCTTAAGAGTTCGCGAACTAATCAATCGTGGATTCTCCATGCACCTCTTGGCGTGCACTCTAGTTGAACCGCTTAGGTAATAGGGCCCTCCCTCTCGCAAGGCTCGGGGTTCGCCCTTGCGGGCTCCGCGAGTCCGCTGTAATGGAAGCGGTGAGGGCACTCACGTTCCCTCCCCGACCCTGCGGGTTGACTCCCCTCCCTCCTCAGTTGGGAATCGAGGGGGTTCCTTATCTGCGCCGCTTGTAGCTTTGCTTCCAATTTTGCAAATCCCGGCCAGCATACAATACAAACAGCGATGAAGAGGAAGACGGGGAGAATCGGACGGTATACTCCTCCTTTCGACGGTACCCCTGTCAAAATCTCCTCCATTCTTCAATCGCACCCTTCTACACCCCCCTCTTCCACGCGAGCCTGCACCAGCCGACACCCCCCGAGCGAACGTAGTGAGGGAGGGCCCCGCTTCAAGGCGGGGTGAGGGCGAGGGACGAGCGGAGGAGCAAAGAGGGGGGAGGGAGCCCCGACCATGGGGAGGGGCGGAAGGCCGTGAGGAGCGAAGCGACGGACACGGCTCGCCGAAGGCGAGGGGGTGAATTTGCGACGAGCGAAGTCCGAGCCTGAAGGGTGTAGGCTGGTGTGGGCGAGCCTTCATCCGTTCAGAAGGGAACCTTGACTATCGCACCGCCGTCAGGGAGGGAAGCAACGTACTCGTATCCCTGCCCGATGTATGACCTGACCTCTTGGATTGGTATCACCTTCTGCCTTGAGCCGTTGTTGGCCATCATTCCCGTCAACTTCTGTCTGACCAGGCTTTGAAGCTCCTCGTTGCTCATCTCATCCAGCTTCATCTTCTCCATCTC
>JAKASI010000031.1 GCA_021828185.1 archaeon | reverse complement strand
CAGGCCTGAGATATAGGAAGTAGCTCATGGCGTCGTGCAGCTTTTCGTCACCCTGACACAACGTCGAAAGGAGGTCCTGGTCAATCGGCGTCGGCTCCGCTTTCACCACTGCGTTCTTTCTTCGCCCGAACATGTGTATTCACTACACTAAGCAGAAGCCACTTTCAGAATAATTCAATCCCGAAGAACTATGGGAAGACGTTGCAACCCGAATAGTGTCTTCGCTCCGAGCCCGTTCAACTTCTTACGCACTTTGATGAATGACAGCGAACCCTGCCTCGCACTGCAACGTCTCCCTCGTTATTAACGCCCAGACTACCTTCCTTCATGGCAGACCGGAGCCCCTTCATCACACGCGACTTGAGGGCGCTGAAGCAGACAGCCAGATCGTTCCTCCCCCCTGACAGCATCTCGCTGCGCATGATCGAGTCTCAGGAGGACCTCCTCCCCGACGAAAGGGCCCGCGTGGTGGTCCCCATGCTCGCCAGGATGGTATGGGAGGAGCTCAGGGAGAGGAGGCCGAGCGCTTCATGACGACTTCCCCGTCCTTCACATGGAGCTCCCACCCGTCCGGGACCAGCTCCCTTATCCTGCCCAAGTCTGCTCTCGGCATGCCTCCTGTTGACGGCGCAGCAACTTTCTCGGCTTTGAACGTCCGCGCCTTCCCATCCTTCGTGGCTATCAGCCTCTGCAGGTCCGCCGGGGAGAGCCCCGAAAGGTCCCCCAGCCCCCTGATCTCCTCGTCCGTGAAGCTGAACACCTGCAGGAACCTCCTGTTCATGGCCGAGAGCACCTCCGCCTGCCCGGTCTCCACCTTGGCGAACACCGTGAGGTGCGGGACTAGCCTCCTGTAATCCGCTGCCCTCTCCTCGACCGACTTCTTGTAGTAAGTGTCCATGTAGAACCCGTGCCCGCAGAGGGCGTGGGCCGCGTGCTCCCCGATGACGTCGCTCGCCTTTGTAAGGAAGAACTTCCTGAACAGGTGGAAGTGCACCTTGCGGAACGTGTTCCTGTAGCCAAACTTCTCGTCAAGCTGCGCCCTCTCCCGCACCGCCTTGAAGGTCTTCATGGCCATCTTTTCCCTCTGCCATGTGTCCCCCCACCACGCGAACACGAACCTCTCCGGCGGCGCCCCCGCAACCAAGCGGGCAAGCGCCTCTTTGGCCTCGTCAGAGACGAAAGCCTACCGCTCCCTCCTCGTCTTGGAGTACTCCGCCTTGATGTGGATCTTCGCGGGGGACGACCCCAGGTCGAGGTCCCCCACCCTCAGGTTGAGCGCCTCGGCCAGCCTCATCCCCGAGCTCGCCAGGGTGAGGATCAGGGCGAGCATCTTCCTGTTCGGCTTCCCGTGAGATAGCAGCCTCCGTACCGTCTCGACGCTGAGGGGCTGGTCCTCGATCTTCATCGCCCTCGGGACGTACACCTTGCTCCGGTACCTGTTCTCCTCAATCGAGACGTCCTGGTAAAGGAGGAACCTCTTCGCCGCGCAGAGGTAGTCTATGATCGTCTTCGGCTGGTTACCCTTGGCGTCATTCCACCTCACGAAGGCGTTCAGGACATCGTACACGTTTTTGTCGTTGACCTCTGCGACCTTCGTCTCCTTGCAGAACTTCCGGAACTGCCCAAGCCCGGACCAGTAGAAGCGCCTGCTGTGGATGGAGTGGCTCCTCAGGAAGACGCTCTGAAGGAACTCCTCCTCCCTCCCCCAGTCCAGAGGCATGCCCTAGGACGCCCTCCGCGGATTTAACGCCGGACGGATTAGAGGGGTCAGGAGCGCTTTAACCAGCGGATTCTGGGTGGGTCGTATCTGTGCTTGATTTGAATTGAACCCACTAGAAAAGGTGGGGTCGGCCGGATTTGACCGCATCACATCTGATGGGGGCAGAGAGGCTCTTGGAGTCTCCCCTTCGCCCAACGTCTGACCACTCGATTTCAGAACAAGCCGTTTGCACAAGAACAAGTTGCTCGAGGAATTTTCAGAGATTGGAGAACCCGATTTGGCGAGGCCTAGTCGCGTTAAAAGCCCGTCTCCGACAGACTCTCATGCAGACACGGCAGACCACCGAGACCGGTGACGGGTTCGTCTCGCTTGTCAATCTCAAGAAACTGGTCAGTCGGCTGCTTCCGTCAGGCAGCCCTGCCAGGTCGGTAATCCTCGCAGAGAGGGACACCCTGCCCGTCCGGGAGGCCCTCGCCAAGTTCGAGGTCTTCGACAGGCTCCTCGCCAACGAGTTAGGCGCCTAGCCCGCCCCTCGGCAGCCTGACTATCGTGTACCCGTCCGGGAGTTGGGACACGTACTCCCACCCCTGCTCTATCAGCCCCCTCACCTCCCCCGCCGGGACCACCTTCTGGCTCCCCCTCAACCCGAGCGCTTTCCTATTGAAGGCCTCCACGAACTGCTCCGTCGTCAGCTTCGAGAGGTCCCCCATCTCTTCAATCTCCATCTCGCCGTACCTGCTGCTCAGCATCTCCTTCCTTATCGTCGCCAAGACCCCTCCCCTGTCCATCGACCTTCCGACGAGCTCCGACCTCAGCCTCTCGACCTCGGCCTGGAGGGCCTCCCGCTCCTTCGAGATCTCCTTCAGGACGGGCAGCTCCGACGTGGAGAGGTGGGCCTCGCTTACCTTCTGGTACGCCTCCCTCATCTTCGTTATGTCCTTGTCCGCGAGGCCCTGGGTCGAATAGACCGACTCGATGGTCCCCGAGTGGCCGAACCAGAATATGCTCCAGACGCTGGGAACGAGCCCGTCGGCCTCGGCGTTCACCACCGCGTGCTTGAACCAGTGGCGGAGCGCGTAGGGGCGGTACTTCTTCCCCCAGAGCTGGCGCATCGGCTTCCTGATGAGCATGGAGACGTCCTTGGCCTTGAGCGGCCGCCCGAACCTCCCCTGGTGGGGGTCGCTGGTTATCAGCGGGCTGTCGGCGGTCAGCCTCTCCAGCGACTTCATCAGCCGCCAGTCGAGGTACGACTTGAGGTGCGAGACCCCCTCGGAGTTGAGGAAGGAGAAGTACGGCCTCCCGTTCTTGGAGAGCTCGGCCCTCACGGAGATCCGGCAGGGGACGACCGCGAACTCCGCCCTCCCGTTGACGGAGAGCCCTTCCACGTCGCCGACCTTCAGGCCGTCCGTCCCGCCGTAGTTGCCTATGACCTCGGGCCTCAGGCCGGAGAAGGCCACGAGGGATATGGCCGCCCGCGTCCGGTAGCCCGACGAGCGGAGCAGGTCGTGGACCTCCTCGGTGCTGGGAGGGACCTTGCTGAAGACCGGGGACGTCCGTTGGATGTGGAGGCGCTTGACGATCATGATGTCGTTGAAGGTGAAGAAGCCCCTGAGGGTGTAGATCACGCCGCCGATGTAGTTGGAGCTCTTCCCCTGGGCCGCCATGTCGTCGCGGACCTGGAGAAGGAAAGCGTAGGCTTCCTTCGGGGAGAGCTTCTTCAGGTCGGCGGGGGTCTTCCCGTAGGTCGCGCAGACGCGGCCGAGCCGCCTGAAGTTCCCGTCCCGGGTCCTCTGGGGCTGCCCTGCCAGCCATGATTTTGTATCGGGGTCGGAGAGCAGGAGCTTCTCGGTCGCCCTGTGGACGTCGAAGACCGCGCCCTCGGAGCCCTTGATGTTCACGACGACAAAAGACCTGGACGGCTTTTAACTACCGCTCGGCGCGTAGGTCACGGAGATGACATCACTGCTGCGCGCCGACTAATGCTAAGATTTCGGATGAATCCAAGATCGATGCGCCTGCTTCCTCTACCTCTTTGAGCGCCGCTGCGGAATCTCCCCGGTGGATTTCAAGGCCCTTGACACAGTCCAAGATCACCCGGGCACCGAAACCTTGGCGAAGCGCGTCTTCGGCGGTGGTCCTGACGCAGTATTCGATGGCAAGGCCGCCTATGTAGACTTCGGTCACGCCGAGTCTTCCAAGCCTCTCGG
>JAKASI010000015.1 GCA_021828185.1 archaeon | reverse complement strand
CGGGCCCGGTGGGATTTGAACCCACGACCTCTGCGAGCCACGCTCTCTACAGCTTAGAAGGATTGGCGCGCTTCTCTGCCACGCTATCCGTACTGCGCTACGGGCCCACTTCCAGATTTTCTATGTCGTATTATAACGGTTTGTTGCTTCAGCTCCCAACCTGGGAGGCGACGAGTCTCGCCCATGGCTGCACAACGCATCCAAATCGAGTCGACTCGCAGGTCCATGACCGGTGTCTCCTTACAACGAGCCCTGTGGTGTTTTGCGATAGCGGCCAGAGTGAGAATCGGAAGGTTTTATCCACCGGAAGCGAATCGTCAGCCGTTGGCCGCATCACAACAGCGGCTCTTCGGGACCAACGGCGTAAGGTTCGTCCCGGGCGTCTCTCATGACCTTGATTTTGTCATCAGCCTCAGCGAGGCCATAGGTACCTACTTCGGCGGCGGTGAGATACTCGTAGGCAGGGACGGCCGGCTGTCCGGCCCCGCCGTCACGAACGCGGCCATCTCGGGACTGCTCAGCTCAGGGCGCGACGTTGCAGAAGGGGGTGTCGTCCCCACACCTGCCCTCCAGTACGCGGTGAAGACCCTGGGGTACAGGGGAGGGGTAATGGTGACCGCCTCGCACAACCCCGCGGACTACAACGGGGTCAAGGTATCCGGCTCCGACGGCGTCGAGGTCCCCCGCCTCGACGAGCAGAGGATTGAGAAGATTTACTTCGACAGGTCGCAGACGAAGGCGGACTGGAAAACGGTGGGGGTCGCGCGCGAGGACGGGTCGGTCGTGAGGACCTATCAGAAGGGCGTCCTCTCCAAAGTAGACGCCAAGGCGGTCGCCGACAGGAAGTTCACCGTGGTCATGGATCTGGGAAACGGCGCACAGTCGGTGGCCGCTCCATACATCGTCGAGTCCCTGGGGTGTAAGCTGATTACCCTGAACTCGGTGGTCGACGGGAGCTTCCCAGGGAGGGGGCCCGAGCCCACCCCTGACACCCTGAAGGATCTGTCGTCTGCGGTGAGGTCGGTCGGGGCAGACCTCGGGGTAGCCTACGACGGGGACGGCGACAGGTCGATTTTCTGCGATGAGACCGGAAGGATACTCTGGGGGGACCAGAGCGGGTGCCTCGTGGCAGACTTCGTGCTGGACAAGAATCAGGGGAGCACAGTCGTCACCTCGGTCGCCTCCAGCCAGGCGATCGAAGCCGTGGCCAAGAAGCATGGGGCCAAGGTCCTCCGGACGAAGGTCGGCGCCGTCGAGATATCCAGGACGATAATCGAGAGGAACGCGGTCTTCGGATTCGAAGAGAACGGGGGCTGCATCTTTCAGCCGCACATTCCTGTCAGGGACGGGGGCATGACCACCGCGCTGATGCTCGAGTGCCTTGCAAGCAGGGGCATGTCCTTCTCCAAGGCGTTGGCCTTCGTCGTCCCCAGATACTTCCAATCGAAGGCGAAGATGGAGGTCAACCCCAAGAAAGTCGAGGCGGCGATGAGGTCTGTCGAGAGGAAGGCCGGGGGGAAGGTCGAGAAGGTGGATGGAGTGAAGGTCTGGGCGGGGGAGCACTCCTGGGTGCTGGTCAGACCAAGCGGCACAGAGCCCATAATCAGGATCTTCTCCGAAGCCGAGACTCAGGAAGAAGCGGACCAGCTGGTCAAGAAGTTCGCCAGACTCGTGAAGGCGGCTTCAGCGTAGGTGCAGCCATCCTTCGTCCCTGAGCGGCCTGACCGCATCATCCGTCCTCAGCACGACCCTCCCCTTTCTTCCGTTGGCTGACCCGATCACAATCAACTTGCCTCCAGCCTTCTTCGCCGCCGCCGACGCCTTCTGAAGTTTCGACTTCCTGACAGTCCCAACGATGACATACTCCTCACCCCCTTCGAGGACGAGCCTCTCGGCGTCCAGGCTGTTTGCTGACGCAAAACTCTCGACCCCTTCCCCCACTGGGAGTCTGGTGATCTCAAACCCCACCCCACTCTCCCTCGCAAGCGTGTGGACGCTCCTGGCCAGGCCGTCACTCGAGTCCATGGACGAAGTGAGGAATGGCGCCAGCGCGAGGCCGGCCTCAAGGTTGGGGTTGGGCTCGAGGACGCTCCTCGTCGCTCTCCGGCCGAGCTTCTGGCCAGCCTTCGCCCCCGAGGTCAGAATCCTCAGGCCTGAAGGAGGATATCCAAAGGGTCCGCTCACCACCAAGACGTCCCCCGGGGCTGCGCCGTCCCGCGTGACTACCCTGTCGGCGAAACCAACCATGGCGCAGTCGATTACGAGCTCATCGGACTCGTTCGTGTCCCCTCCGACAAGATGAACGCCCCACCGCTTTTCAGCGTCCTGCAGGCCGACCGACAGTTCTTCGACCTCCCTCCGGCTCACCCCCTTCCGCAGCCCAATCGAGACCATGAAGGCGTCCGGCCTGACGCCCTTGGCAGCGAAGTCGCTCACGCACATAGCCACGACTTTGCGAGCTGCCTGGCGGTATGTCATCCCTGCAGGCACGTCGGTGCGTTCGACCAGCATGTCCGTCTTGAATACGACCTTGCCTGATCTGGAAGGGAAGGCTGCGACGTCGTCCCCGATCCTGGAGTATCCCCTCGGAAGCCTGCCCGCGGCCCTCACAATCGAGGAGATGACCTCGAGTTCGTCCGGCGTGCTACCTGCTCAGCCCCTTCAGTTTCTTCGCGAACGACCTTGCCAGCTGTTCTGCCTTCTGGGACGAAGTCGACTCCGCCGAAACCCGCACGACGTCCTCCGTCCCTGAGGTTCTCATCAGCACCCACGACTTCTTCGGGAGCGTGAGCCTCAGGCCGTCCGTAAGGTCGCCGCCCTTGTACTCACCTGAGAGGCGCCCTAGCGCTTTCTGTGCCTTGGCTTTGGGTATCTCAAGCGCCAGACGGACCTGATGATACGCAGGGACTGAATCGTAGAATCCCCTCCCATGGGCCGTCAGTCCATGGATTATCGCCAGGGCCGCCAGCATCGAGTCCCTGCAGTAGTTGAAGGCGCCATCGATCATCCCCCCGCTGCTTCCCTCTCCTCCGAGACGGGCACCTTTCTCTCTCATCACTCCCACCACGTTGGCTTCCCCCACCTTGGACCTGAACACCTGACAGCCTAGCTTCCCGGCCATGTCGTCCACCGCTTGGGTGGTGTCAAGCGACACGACGACCTTCTTCTCACCCGTCTGTGGGAGCAGCACCGCCAGACCCAGAGTGAGCATGTGGTCTCCCGTCCTCTTCCTCCCTTCGGAGTCGACTATCACGAGCCTGTCTCCGTCGCAGTCAAACCCAAGGCCGATGTCGCACCCCTTTTCCTTCACCGTCCGGCGCAGGAGGACAAGGTCATCGGCTACAGGGTCGACCCTGCGGGCGAACACCCCAAGGCTGTCGTTAAGGGACGTCACTTCGCAGCCCATGCGGGTAAGAAGGGGAACCGCGTGCGCAATGGCTGCCCCTCCGCCGAAGTCAACAGCCACTCTGATTCCCTTGGCGGAACCGGCACGGAACCTTGACACGAGGTCGTCCACATAGCCGGGCCGCCGTCCCCGCTTCAGTGTCCCGCTGCCGAACCCTCCCGGAGTGGCCCTCCGACCCGGAATGACCTTGTCCAAGAGGTCCTTCCCGATCCCGGCACCGTCGACTATGAACTTCAGGCCGTTGAACTCTGGCTCGTTGTGAGACGCAGTCACCATGACAGCGGGCAGCCTCCTCGTCCTGCTCTCCCTGAAGATGGCGGGGGTGGTGACGATGCCGTAGTCGTAGACCGTGGCCCCCAGCGACAGCAGTCCCGCCGATGCCGCTTTGCTGATCGACGGTCCTGAGGTCCGCGAGTCCCTGGCCAGCAGGAACTCGTTCGAACCGGTCGCCCTCCCGAAGTTCCTGACGAACTTCGAAGCTTCAACAGGGGTCAGGTCCAGGTTGTACACGCCCCGTATTCCGCTGAGCGAAGCGATCATGTCGTCCCAGTCTCATCTCCCTGCGCCCGGATAACGTAAGGATATCCCCAGAGGGCGGCTTCAGCCCGCGTGCTGCGGCTTCATGTGAACCAAACTTCACCGCGCCAATACGACTTTTTGAGTTCCAGTCTTTTGATTGGCCAGAGGCTCTTGTGTCTCAGTTTGCGGGTAAGGTCATTTCGTGTCCGGAGGAGCGCCGGCGTTGGCGAATACAAGCTCTCAGAGGTTTTCACCGGGCTCGAGTACTCGTCGGCCCTGCTCAAGGTCTTCGGTTCCAAGACGCAGATGAAGAAGATCATGAGCCACCTCAAGCTCAGAGTGGAGCGGAACGACTCCGGCCTCTGGCTCGACAGGGACACGGGGACTATCTGCATCGGGTCGAAACATCTTGCGGCTGCGAAGAACGACTTCCTCTACCTCGACGTCATACACGTCCTCGTCCACGTGCGGCAGTTCCTGGAGGGGAAGGAGCTCTATGACCAGGCGTTCGAGTATGTCGACAGGCCAACCGAACTGGAGGCGTATAGGACCACCGTGGCCGAAGCGAGGCGTGTCGGCATGGAAGAGTATGAGATTCTGAAGTATCTGAGGATGGACGCGGTCGATGACTCAGAGCTGGGAAAGCTGATGGAAAAGATCGGGGTCAGGGTCAGGCGATGAATACCATGGTTTTCAGTCGAAAACGGGCGTCAGACCTTCTTGGACGGGATTCCTGGCTCGACCAGGCGTCTCATGTCGAGGATTGAATCAATCTCCTTCTGCCCATACCCGAGCTTCTTGAGCGCAGCCCTGATGGAGACCCCTCTCGCGATATCTTTGCCTAACACCGCTGCCTTGTCGTAGCCTATCTTGGGCGAGACGACCGTGATGAGGGCGGGGCTGGCCTCGGCATAGGCGAGTGCTTTGGCCCTGATTGGCACTATGTGATCAATTACGAGGTCAGAGACCTTGCTCAACGCTTCTGAGAGCAGCTTCGCCTGGAGCACCAGGTTGTAGCCCATCAGCGGCACCCCCATGGTGAGCTCGAACTCGCCCAGCGACGCTGCGAAGGCGTTGGCGCTGTCGAGCCCAAGCACCTCGGTCGAGGCCAAGAGCGCGCTTTCGACCGTCACCGGGTTGGTCTTCCCCGGCATGATGCTGCTCCCGGCTACCTCCTCCTGCGTCGGGATGTCGATCTCTCCAATCCCAGTCAGGGGGCCAGAGAACATTAGCCTCAGGTCCTGGCACAGCCGATAGAGGCTCAGGCTCACCGTCCTCATTGTGCCGCTCAGCGACGACATGTCTGTAAGGAGCCGCGTCGCCCTGAACTTGTTCCTGGCGCTCACAAACTTGTGGCCCGAGAGACCTGCAATCTCCCTTGCGACCATCCCCCCGAACTTCGGGTCAGAGTTCAATCCTGTCCCGACCGCGGTGCCTCCTATGGGGAGCTCAAGCAGGTAGCTCATCGTTTTCTCGACCAGGTCGGCGTCCCTTGAGAACTCGTCTGCGTAGGCGCCAAACTCCTGGCCCATCGTCACCGGGAGCGCGTCACGCAGGTGCGTCCTTCCTGACTTGTATACGGTGGATGTCTTCTTTGCGAGTGCCGACAGGCTCAACCGCGTCTTCTCAAGGGCGGGGATGAGGTTCTCGGCCACAGCCACGACCGCGGCCACCCGGATTGCGGTGGGACCGACATCGTTCGAGGACTGGCTCATGTTGACGTGGTCATTGGGGTGGACCTTCCTGCGGAGCACTTCCGAGGACAGCTCCGCGATGACTTCGTTGGCGTTCATGTTAAGGCCCGTCCCGGACCCGGTCTGGAAGACATCCACGACCATCTTGTCATCGTGCTTGCCGTTCATCAGTTCCTTCGCTTTTGCTTGGATTGCCTTCCCCACTTCCCTGTCGAGCAGCCCCAGCTCGACATTGGCCTTCGCTGCCGAGAGCTTGACAGCCCCGACCGCCCAGATTACCTCCCTTGGAAAACGGGTCCCCGTACTGAGAAAGACCCGCTTCGAGCCTTCCACGTACTTCAACGCAGAGTCGCGGAAGCCTTATGCTCTTAAGTTCTTGTCCGAAACTTTCAGTGACCGCCGCAGCCGCATGCCTCAGCATGGACGTTGGGGTTCTCAATCTTGAACCCTGTCTTCTGAAGGCCTTCCACGAAGTCTATCTTCGAGCCCCTGATCATCTCGGCGTCGGTCTTGTTTGCCATCACTTTCAGGCCGCTCACATCCTCAACGAGGTCGGCCTCCCCTGGGGCCTTCTCGAGGCTGAGGGCATATCTGAACCCCCCGCTGCAGGCGCAGCCGCCCCCCTGGTAGACCTCTATCTTCAGGAACGAAGTTGCGGCCCTCTCCTGCTCAATGACCTCCCCGAGCTTCTGCCGGGCCAACGGCGTGAACATCACCAGAGGCTGAAGTTTCTGCATCTTAATCCAAGTTAGGGTCATTCGTATATAATATTTTCCTGGTCCTATCCCTCTCTCACGTGTGAAAGCCGCAGCTCCCAGATTAGGACCATGATGAGCATAACCGCCCCTATCACCACCGAGCCGAGGGCCAGTATCCACCCCCCCGGGCCCGAGCCGAACACTATGGGGAACGGACCAACGAAGACAACGCCCCCGAAGGAAGCGTTCCCCTGACCCAGGGTCCCTGCGAAGACCAGCCCCAGCCCCGCGAGGAAGACAAGAAGACCCAGTGCGAAGAGCTTCTGCGCCACCCTAGATCACCGTCGCCACCAGGGAAACGAGGATCAATACAATTGCGAGGAATATGGCAGCGCTGGCCCACTTGGCGTCCGAGCCGAAGACAATTGGGATGGGGCCGATCATCACTACTCCGCCCCCTTTCACTTCGCCCCCCTGCCCGCGGCTCTGAGAGAGGACCGCCGCCGCCATCATCCCCATCCCTGCCAGCGCGAGCACCAGGCCGGCTGAAATCAGGTCGGCCACGGAACGGACAGAGGCCCATATCGCTAAAGGTTTTTTCGGGAGGGGGTTGCCACTGGGCCCCGTTCCTTGGCAGAGTATCGCTGGTGCGAGAAGTGCGGCACGAGGACGGAGCACGAAGCGGTAGTGGACACCAGGGACTACAATCCACGAGGGAGGGGGCTCTACAGGTGCAAGAGGTGCGGGAGGGTGAAGTCCTTGCGCCACCTCCGTCCGAGCTCGGAAATAGGATACTGATTTCACAGCTAACAGAAAGATTCACTGATTCATGTTAAAGACTTGTTATATACGCTATCCTTTTTGCGGAGAACGATGAGCGGTTCTCAGGAAGAGAACAAGGGCCCGACGGTCTTCGCAAGGGAAAGCACGGGCCTCGTGAAGAACGTCTCGTTCCTCGACAGCATCGCGCTCAACCTGAGCAACATGTCGATAGGCCCGCTCCTCACGACGATCGCAGGTTCGACCACTGCGACGCTCTTCATCGTACCTTCTGTCACGGGGCTCAATCTGATCGCCGCGTCGATTATAGCGTTCATTCTTGCAATCCCACAGGTCGTGGTCTACACCATGATGTCGAGGCGGTTCCCGCGCACCGGCGGAGACTACGTGTGGATTTCCAGGACCTTCGGGGGCTTCTTCGGCAGTACCATGTCCTTCTTCGGCTACACCATGGAGACCCTTGCCTTCCTTGCCCTCGTGGCCATGCTGACTGACTTCACAGTAGGGAGCGCTGGGCTCACGATGTCCTTCTCCTACTGGGGATACTCTGGGGTGGGCGCCCCGCCGTACTTCAACTGGTTCAACCTCTTCTCAGACCCAGCCACCCAGTTCCTCGTCGGCGCGGTCCCGTTCGCCGCTGTGATTCTGCTCAACATCTGGAAGCCCAAGGCAGGCTACAGACTTGTATCGATCCTCACGATAATCGGGGTCTTCACCCTGCTGCTGTCTATGGCGGAGCTACTCTACGCCGGCCAGGCTGGGGTCAAGGCATACATCGACGGGACGGCCCCCTACCTGCAGTACGGTGGGGCCAACTCCACCTACGAGTATCTGACGTCCCACTATGTGGCTTCGGGCGGTCTGTTCGGCATCAACCTAGGCAACACAATCTACATCATGCCGGTGATCTTTGCATTCGTCTACCCATGGCTGAACGCGGCTCCCGCAGTCGCATCCGAGATCAAGGACAAGAGGGCCCTGAAGTGGAACGTCCCGATCTCGGCCGTCACCGCCTTTGTTCTCCTCACTGGAGCGCTTGCGGTCCTCTATGGGGTGGCGGGGATGCCCTTCGTCAACTCCGCCTTCGCCAGTCACGCCTGGGCCAACGACGGGCTGAACTTCTTTACGCTGGCGATGGCCGTCTCGGGCAACATCTGGATTGCGGGCATAATCGGCATCGGCTCGATCCTAATGCAGTTCGGGGTGATCGCCTACGGTGTCATCGTTTTCTCAAGGTACATGCTCGCGCAGTCTCTCGACAGGTTCCTCCCCTCCAAGCTGTCATACGTGAGCCCGAGGTTCGGCTCCCCGGTAGTGGCCATGGCGGTCGACCTTGTGGTGGCCGTCCTCCTCATCGCGCTTGCCTCCTACTTCTCGAGCACTTTCTTCGCGCTGTTCGGCACAATCATCGCTTCAATGATCTACTTCACGATAGTCGGTCTGACCGCTGCCACCCACGGGATCAGGAAGGAGAAGGGGACGGCGCGGACCCTGCTGGCGGTGTTCGGCATCCTCGACGCTGGCGCCTTTGCCTTCCTCGTCTACCAGTATCTGACGAGCCCAACCTTCAGCATATTCACCGTCAATCCGGCATGGCTGAACGAGGCGTACATAGTGACCACCCTGATCGCCGGGGCCGTCATCTACCTGGTGTCGCGATGGTACCACAAGAAGCGCGGCATGAACATCGACCTGAACTACAAGGAACTCCCGCCCGATTAGAGCCCGCCATGATCGAGGACCCGGTACTTCTGAACGACTGGCACCCCATTGCCAAGTCTTCTGACGTACCAGAGGCATCAGTCCTTCCGGCAAGGCTTCTCGGCGAGGACCTGGTCATATGGAGAGCGAAGGGCGAAGTCAGGGTCTGGCAGGACCTCTGCGTCCACAGAGGGACGAGGCTCTCCCTGGGGCGTCTGAGAGAGGGCCTCCTCGAGTGCGCGTACCACGGCTGGACCTACAACGGCGATGGAGAATGTGTAAGGATGCCTGCCCACCCCGAGCAGAAGCCCCCGGCCAAGGCAAAGGTGCAGACTTACCACGCAAGAGAAGGCTACGGGCTTGTGTGGGCCTGCCTGGGCGAACCATCCAAGGAATTGCCGCCGTTCGAGGAGTGGGGCGACCCCTCCTTCAGGAAAGTGTGCTGCGGGCCGTTCCGGTACAGGGCCAGCGGCACCCGGGCCGTGGAAAATTTTCTTGACGTAGCGCACCTCCCCTTCGTCCACGAAGGCGTCCTGGGAGAAAGAGCCCACGCGGAGATTCAGGATTACGAAGTGGAGCAGACGGAAGAAGGCGTTGTCGCCAGAAACGTGAGGATTTGGCAACCCGACCCGGACGGGACAGGCGTCGCCAAGGACGTCAACTACACCTACAAGGTCTCCAGGCCGCTCACCATGTACCTCTCCAAGGACACGCTCGCCGGGAGGTTCTCCATCTTCGCGTCCGTCTGTCCGCTGAGCGAGTTCGACTCTGTCGCTTGGTTCTGGATTGCGATGAACTACGGCACTGAGATCCCAGAGGAGGAGATGGTCAGGACGCAGAGTCTGATAACCGAGCAGGACATACCAGTGGTCGAGTCACAGAGACCCGAGAGGCTCCCGCTCGATCTGCAGGCAGAACTCCATCTCCGATCAGACAGGATAGCTGTAGCCTACAGGAAATGGGTGAAGCAGCTGGGGCTTACTTTCGGGACTTCCTGAGCGGTCAGTCCAGGACCTGTTCCGCTGCCCGCTTGTCAAGCTCCCTGATATGCTCCTCTCTGGCAACTTTGTCCAGGAACGAGGCTTCGAAGGAATTCTTCAGCAGCTGCAGGACGTCTTTCTCCCCGAGAGAGAAGGCATCTATCACAGCGTCAAGATTCTCAGCGATGTATCCCTTGAAGTAGGCAGGGTCGTCGGAGTTTATGCAGGCCAGCATGCCGAGGTCAAGGGCCCTCCTGACAGGCATTTCCGCAACCGATCTGAAGTACTCGACTCCAACCGAAGCGAGCGGGCAGAAGGTCACTGGGATCCTCTCCGCTACCACTTTGCTGACAAGGTCGGGGTCTTCGAACATATGATATCCGTGGTCTATCCTGGAAATCTTCAACGACTCGAGGGCATCCCACACATACTCAGGCGGGGCTTCCTCACCTGCATGGGCAACCGCGATGAACCCCTCGGCCCTCGCCCGCGCAAACACGTCCAGGAACTTGCTCGGCGGGTTCCCAAGCTCCTTCGAATCCATCCCGACCGATTTTATCAAAGCCTTGTGTTTCAGCGCCTGATCCAGGGTCTCCATCGCAGATTCGGCGCTCATCTCCCTGAGAAAGCACATTATGAGACTCGAAGTGAGGCCGAAACTTGACCTGGCGTCTTCGAGCGCACGATGGATGCCTTCGACCACGTTGTCGAAGGGTACTCCCCTACCGGTGTGCGCCTGAGGGTCGAAGAAGATCTCGGCGTGCACGACTCCCTCAGAGGCTGCCTTCTTCGCGTAGGCCAAGGTCAGGTCATAGAAGTCTCGTTCTTCTCGCAGCGTGCTCATGGCCGCGTAGTATATGTCCAAGAAGCTCTGGAGGTCTGTGAAACTGTAGGCGGCCCTCGCTTGCTCAGGCGTGGCGTATGCGACCTTCACTTCATTGCGCCGGGCAAGGCTGAGCATCAGTTCCGGTTCGAGGGTGCCTTCGACGTGCAGATGCAACTCCGACTTCGGGAGCTGCCGTGCCATTCGTTTGAGACGAACCGGCTCGCTCTCCGTCAAGTGCGCCCAAAAGTCCGTCCTGAACACTTAAGCGTTCAAACAATAGTTGCAGGTGCGCCGCAAATCCAGCCGGGAGCCAAACCCGGGTGCAGAAGTATTCCCTCGGTTCGGACGACCACCACAGGGTCCCGCGACCTGCCAAGGAATTCACAAGCCGGCGGAGGGCTCTGCCCCCTCGACCCCGCGCTTACGAGGCGCCTGAGCCCCAGAGAAATGGGAGTGCTCTACTGGCTGAGCTACGCCGGCTCGAGTTCTGCCCCTTACGACACGCAATAAAGCCTTGACCCGCACTCAGCTGACGAGGTCCGGATACTTCAGGCCTGTCCCCGTATTGTAGAGCAGGACCCTGTCACCAGTGTCCAGGTCGCCCCGTTCAAGTAGCTCATTGTAGCCCGCGAGGGTCGCCGCGCCCTCGGGGCACGCGAAGATCCCCTCCCGTGCGAGTGCCCGCATAGCTTCGAGTATCTTCCCGTCTGGCACCTTTACCGCTCCGCCCCTGCTCTCTCGAATTGCCGAAAGTATCTCCTTACCGGCGAATGGCCTTGGCACCCGGAGCCCAGTTGCGACGGTGGTCCCATCGGCGTATCCGGCGTCCGGCGCTTCTCTCCCCGAGTAGAAGGCGTCCACTATCGGGGCGCACGCTTCTGCCTGCACCGAGAACATCCTAGGCCTGTCCCGCCCCATCCACCCCAGCTTTTCCATCTCGTCGAAGGCCTTGCGCATCCCGAGTAGACCGGTACCGCCCCCGGTCGGATAGAGTATCGCGTCTGGAAGATCGGACCCCGTCTGCTCGGCTATCTCGTAGCCCATCGTCTTCTTCCCTTCGAGCCTGTACGGCTCCCTTAGTGTTGACATCTCGAAGTAGCCATCCATCATCGTCTTCATCTTGGCCCCCGCATCTCCTATGTTCCCGTCTACCTGCACCACTTCGGCACCGTACGCCATGCATTCGCTCACAATCGACCTCGGCGTCTCCTTGGGCATGAAGACCCTGGCTGTGAGACCCCCGCGTGCTGCGTAGCATGCCAGGGCTGCCCCCGCGTTCCCCGCAGAAGGAACGGTCAGCTTCGCGAGCCCCAAGTCTCTCGCCTTCGACACGGCTACCGCCATCCCCCTTGCCTTGAAGGTCCCTGTGGGGATCTGCCCGTCGTCCTTGATGAGAAGGCCGTTCCTCAGCCTGACCACAGGGGTGCAGCCCTCCCCAAGTGTTATGACATTCTCGGGGGAGACATCAGGGAGCACTTCCCGGTATCTCCAGAGGCTCTTCACCCTCACCAGCAGGGCGGTCGGTGTAAGCGTCTCCTTCGCCCTCTCGTAGTCGTAGTTGCAGCTCAGCATGGATCCGCACTCCGGGCAGGTGTTGATTGGCCTGCTGTAGCCGAAGCTCCTGCGGCACGAGACGCACCGGACTTCCAGGATGGCCGAGCGCGGCAGGTCCGACCCCACCAAGGTCACTCTGACGGCGTGCTGTGCTTTACGTCCTAAACCCTTCGGAGGCTTTTTAGAACAATCCTGGCGGGCTGGACTTCGCGCGGGGGTCGCCCAGCATGGTCAACGGCGTGGGACTGAGGCTCCCATCCCTTAGGGGTTCGAGGGTTCAAATCCCTCCCCCCGCACTTTTCCCTGATTGTCTTCCCGACCTGCCTCTCCCCGCCCGCGGCCGTGGCCCTTATGGCCGTGTTGTCGGCGCGGAATCCAGCCGTGGCGGTCCAGGCATCGACCCAGAGCCCACAAGATTCGTACCCTTCACCTGTCACGAGCCAAGCTGACACCCTTGAAATCTTCAGAACCGTCCCCTTGAACGAGACGTCTCGCCCTTTTAGGAAGCCGCTGTCGCCCTCATCAAGGTCGGGCGCCCAATCCAGTTAGCTTGCCGCCCACGCGGTGAGATCAGAACTTCTTCCTCGACCAGCTAAGGTTAAAGCCGTCCGGGAGATTCCAGCCTGGATGCAGCACGGAGAAGGCTACGTCTCCGTACTCGGCCACGACCTCTACTACCGCCAGGTAGGGGAGCCACTTCTAGGCGAAGTCCTCGGGCTCCATGGTGGTCCGGGCGCTACCCACGACTACCTGGTCCCCCTGTTCGACCTCGCCGACCACGGCTACCGTGTGACCCTCTACGACCAGCTGGGCTGTGGCCGCTCACAGGTCCCAAAAGACCCTGCACTCTTCATTCCAGAGCGCTACGTGGAGGAGGTCGATGCGTTCCGCAAGGAGATGAGGCTCGGAAGGCCCCACTTGATCGGCTCAAGCTGGGGAGGCATGCTCGCCATCGCCCATGCCCTCAAGTACCAGAGGAACATCGGCTCCATGACGACCGTCGGAGGCTTGCACAGCGTCCCTCTGACGGTCAGGGAGATGCAGCGGATGAAGAAGACCCTGCCGTCAGGCGTCCAGAAAATCATGGCGAAGTACGAAGCCACAGGTGAATATGAGCACCCAGAGTACAAGAGCGCTGTAATGGTCTTCTACAAGAAATTCCTCTGCAGGCTGGACGAGTGGCCAGCCGAGGTCGCCTACTCCCTGGAGCACATCAGCAAGCCTGTATACGGTACCATGAACGGACCGAACGAGTTCACGATAATAGGCAACATCCGTTACTGGGACGTCACGGAGGAGCTACACAGGATCCGCGTTCCGACCTTGGTGCTAGGGGGGAGATACGACGAAGTGTCTCCGTTGGTGGCGCGCGAAATCCACCGTCACATCAAAGGCTCTGAACTGACAATCTTCCCTAACAGCTCGCATCTCGCCTTCTGGGAGGAGAGAGACGCCTTCATGAAGAGGGTCTTGCGCTTCCTGCAGAAGCATCCCCGCCAGCCTGCCTCCGCCTTGCCAGGTCCTCCTCAAAGGCGCCCACGTCTCTGAAGTAGGGCCCGACAAGCTCGGCCGACGACGGATTGGTATATGTCTCTGCCGCGGGACAATCTATGACTTCGATGATCTTCGAAGCGACTTCCTCCGCCGATTCCACCCTGGTGGGCCCCAGATACCCTCCCGCCCTCACCTTCAGCCCGGGACCGGCAATGTCATGGTAGGGGGTGTCGACTATCCCCGGCAACACCACCGACACATGAATATCCGGCCAAGTCGACGCCAGATCCATCCTCAGGTTGGCGCTCAGGACATTCACGGCGCTCTTGGACGCGCTGTATATCGAGCGATAGGGGAGCAGCGGCACTCGGCCGAGGAAGGACGACACATTTACGATGTGCCCCGCCTTTCGGGCTTTGAAGTGCGGCAGGATGGACTGCATCCCGTAGAGCACCGACATGACGACGGCGTCGAAGACCATCCTTACGTCGTCGTCGGTCAGTTCATCCACGTTCTTGGTGAAGCCGCGCCCCGCGTTGTTCACCCAGACATCGACATGGCCAAACCTCTTGACGGCTTCATCCCTGAGGTGATCCACCTCGGCGCGCTTGGTGACGTCGACTACGACGGCCATCGAATCCCCGCCTGACTCGGCAGCCACCTTCCCGAGCAGCTCGCCCCTGCGTGCACCCAGCACCACCCGGTCCCCTCTCTTCCCCAGCTGACGTGCAAGCGCTGCCCCGATGCCGCTGCTGGCTCCAGTGACTACTATGACCTTCCCAGCCAAGTCATCGGGCCGTCCTGCTTTTGGGACATAAGGCGTTCGCTCTTCCTCGACTGGATGCACATAATGGTGCACGACCCAAGACTTTATTGCCAAGTCTGAGTAGTAATCGAATGCAGTGTCTGGCTCTAGAAACAGTAGCATACTTGCTGCGACATTTGTGGTCGCACTTCTTGCTGCGGGTCTGGCTGCGATATTTGTCCCCGCAACTTTTGCTCAAACAACAGTTCAGGTGACCATAAACGACTACTCCTTCCTCCCTCCCCACATCACCGTAGTAATCGGGGTGAACAACACGGTGACCTGGACAAACCAGCAGACCGGTGTCCCACATACAGTCACGTCAAACAACGGTACGTGGGGGTCCGGCACCCTGAGTACTGGGCAGTCGTACACCCATATTTTCACGGCGGCGGGGACTTTCGAGTATCACTGCAGCATCCATACTTACATGAAGGGGACCGTGGTCGTGGTCAATCCAGCATCCGCTTCGACCACCACAACCACAACAACGACCACGTCTAGCGCTCCGCCTTCAACGACCAGTCACGCCGGCACTACCTCGAACACAACGGGAGGTGTGCCAGAGTTCCCCTACAGCTTCGCTGCAGTTGCCGCAATCTCGGTCTTCGTGGCGGCTTCGTACCTCTTCGCAAGGCGGTCGGTCAGGCCAGCTAATCACCCGGCCACGGCTACGGCATCGGGTTAGGCGCCCCTCGAACGGATCCTTGTTTCGTCGCGAAGTCATACACCACAGCCTCCTGCTTTGGTTCCACGAACCCAGGCTTCAGGGACCTCAACTTCGCCATGGCCTGGTCTGCGGTCAGCCCTTCCGTTCTTATCAGGTACGCTGACAACACGCACCCCGTCCTGCCCTCACCCGCAAGGCAATGCACCGCGACCGTTCGCCCTGCCTTGAGCTCCCCTTCGATGAACCTGGCCCCTCTGTCCATCGAGTCGACGGTCGGAGCTTCGTGGTCCTTCATTGGGACGTGTTCCACAACCAACGCCAACCCCTCCACCCACGGGTGCGGCAGCGGCTCTTCGGTAAGGCTCAGGATGCTCCCTATGCCGTTCTTGACCAACCATTCCACCTGGGACCTTGAGGCAGGATAGCCGGTGCCTGCCAGGGACTGATCTTCGACCCAGACGAAACCCGTCGGTCTGTCCTCTACCTTCGCCCTGAGTCTCCTCAGAAGCTTGCCTCCGATGCCCATCTGCGGGTTGCGAATGTGTCACATGTTTATCTGCTTTGGATCTTCGCGAGCTTGGCCCTTGTGGCGTTTTCGACCGATCGAGATAGCGAGGCGCCTCGCACGCCTCTATTCCAGGGTGTAGCTCGCCCAGACTTTCCCTGATGCCTCACTTTGGTGTCGACTTGGGACAAAATTGTCGCAGAAATCAACGATGGATTGGAGTTGTCGCCGTCTCCGAAGAGAGACCACGAAAGGAAGCAATAACTGCGCCACCCGGTACGCTTTCCTGCCCGCTACTCGGTAGTGAAACAGCGTTTCTTGGTTTCCATTTGCCCTCTTCGCCATCCTAATCGTTCCCACACCAACTATCACTCGGAATCTCGCAAGCAGTGGCATGTCGGTGTTCACAACTTGGATGGAAGGCCTGTTCGCGGGATATCTTACAAACCTACCCTCGGTCCTGTTGAAGCTACGTGGGTGGGAGACGTAGACTTTCGCATTACCTTCTCCTTCGAATAACCCCGCCGCCCATCCGAGGGAAGCAACATCCAAACTACAGCTGGGATTATTGCTCTAATACTTCGAGACGACCGTATTTGCCCACATTAAGACGCAACTCCCCTCTGAAGCTGTTGGTGTATCCGTTCGTCACCCTGACCTTGGACCCCACCTTCACCTGGTCAATCTGGTCGTCCCAGAGCGAGAGCTTGATCTGACCGCTGTCGTCCTTCAGCTGGCAGTCGGCTACCCTTGCCTCCCCCCCGGTCCTCAGGTTGACCGTCCTAGGCTCCTGCATCTCTGCAATCTCGCCTTCGGCGTCCACCCTTCTCATGCCGTCGCGCAAGTCGCGTACATTCATGCGAGGGCTGGTCGCCCGGGGGCATTATTTAACATTGAAGCACCGAAAAGGGGGCTGGAAACCGTTTAATCAGAAAGGATTCGCTGCCTTTCATCAATTGGTCTCATGGCTGATCCAAGCGGGCCTTCTGCTCCTTTCGTTCATGGTCCCCTTGGTGCTTCTCCTGCTCGCATTCCCGCCGTTCCTCCGGTATCTTTCCAGGGCGGGTTGGGTCTCGGATGACGCCCACAAGACTCCCCCGACCAAGGTCCCCGAGCCCGTAGGGCCCATCCTGTTCATCGCCATCCTCGCGGGGGAGCTCATCGTCGCTGCGGGTTACGGGTCGCTCGTGCCTCTGGCCCTGATCGCCGGCGCTGGCGTCGCCTTCGCCATAGGGCTCGCCGACGACGTCTACGTCCTCGGCGGGGTGACGAAGCCTCTCCTGCTCTTGGTCGCAGGCCTGGGCTTCGTCGGGTTCGTCGCAGTCGCGCCCTCGCTGTATCGGCCCGCACTGACTTTCCCCTTGCTGGGCGACACGAGCCCACACTTCATAATCTACACAGTGCTCGCAGTGATCGCCTTCCCCGTGGTCACAAACGCCTTCAACATGATGGACGCCTTCAACGGGGAGATATCCTGGTTCACACTCCTCACGTCGCTCGCCCTCCTGGTGGGGGTGGTCCTTCACGAAGCCATGACGTCTGCCTCCTCATCGGCGAAGGTCGCTTCCGTCCTTCCTCTGGTCGCCGTGTCAGCCGGCTTCCTCGTCTACAACAGGTACCCGGCGAGGGCCTTCGACGGCGACAGCGGGAGCCTGATGTTCGGGGCGATGTTCGCGGGGCTCGCAATCACCAGCGGGGTGGAGATAGCTGCCATGATCGCCATAGTTCCAGCAATCCTGAATTCCTTCTACACTCTGTCCAGCGTCAGGGGGTTCGTCGAACGGCGGAAGATGGCGTCACGGCCCACCTTCGTCGGCCAAGATGGTCTGCTGCACGCTTCGACCGACAAGGACGCTCCAAACACACTGGTGCGCCTGGTGCTGCTCGCATCGCCGCTCTCGGAGAAGGAATTGGTCAGAGACATCGTCATCCTGACCGCGGCGGCCAGCCTGTTCTCCGTGGCCATTTCGGTCCTCACCTGGGTGTACTAGCATGAAGCTCCTTCCCCTCCTCCTGATTGAGACTGTCGCCTTCCTTCTGATAATCGCCGAGACCTACGTCTTCTTCATACTGGTGGTCCCGCTGGGGCCGATACCGCACTCCCCTACGGAGTATACTTCGTTCGCGCTGCTGAAAGTGGTGCTGATCCTAGTTCTAGGCGCGGTCTGGTTCCTGGTGCTGAACGGGCTTACCAACCTCTACGTGAAGTCTAAGATCGGGAGCTCTCCCAGGCCCTCATCTTAGCATCGAACTGTTTCCTCGTGTAGACGACCTTGGCCGGCACCCCCATGACGACCTTCCCAGGCGGCACGTCTTTGGTGACCACGGCTCCCATGGCGACAACCGCGCCCTTCCCAACGGTGACCCCGGCCCTGAGCACGGCCCTGGCCCCAATCACCGCGCCGTCTTCAATGGTGACCCCAATCATCTTCTTGCTCGGCGGGTACGGATCGTTGGTGAGCACGGCAGCAGGGCCGATGAACACGTTCTTTCCGATCCTGGACATCGGCGGGATGTAGGCGCTGCCTTCGATCATGGTCCCGCTCCCGATCTTGACGTCGTAGTCGACGTGCGCCAGAGAGCCGATTTTGACGCCGTCTCCGATGACGGTCTTCGAGCCCACATAGGCGAAGTGCCAAATCCTGACCTTCTTCCCGATCTTGGCGTCGGGGGACACGTAGTTCGTGACCTTCATCTTCTCACTCGATGTACACCGGGGTCCCGGTTGAGCTGGAGGCCAGCACCGCTTCGGCGACCTTGAGCACGTTGAGGCCGTCCCTGCCGGTCACTAGAGGCTGCCTCTTCCCGTCTATCGAGTCTGCAAACCCCTTCAGCTCGAGCTTCAACGGTTCTTGTACGGGCCTGGTGGGAACGGTCGTCGCCGACCCCTCATGGATGCTCGTCTGCTGGGTCACGAAGTCGACGTCGATGACGCCCCCAGAAAAGACCGCACTGAGGGTCCTCACCCGGTTGGGAGTGACCCAATTGGTCACCAAGAAGGCGGTCTTCTGCCCTGAGAATCCCAGCAGTATCGTAGCGAAGTCTTCGTGCTCCAGGGGTACGTACACCGCTCCCACCCTGGCATAGACCACCTTCGGGACCTCCCCGAACAGCCAGCAGGCTGTGTCGATGTCGTGGACCGAGGCGTCCTTCACAATCCCAACGTCGCTTATGTTCTGTCCCCGCCTGTTCTCCCTGTGGAACTCCATGAGGATCGGTTCCCCCATCTTGCCGTCCGAAATTACCTGCTTCAGCGCCGTTATGGGCGGGTTGAACCTCTCGATGAACCCTACAGTTAGGAACCTGTTGGCGCTCTTGGCGGCTTCTATCAGCAACTCTCCGTCTTTCACCGTTGTGGTCATCGGTTTCTCGACGAACGCGTGGACGCCCGCGGCCAGAGCCTGGGTCGCCATCTGGAAGTGGGTCGAGGCGGGGGTGCAGATAGTCACCGCGTCGAGCTTCTCCTTCTTCAGCATGGCGTCCATCGAGGCATACCCAGGGACGTGGAAATTCTTCGAGAACGAATCCACCCGCTGCGTATCCGTGTCGCACACGGCAGCGAGGCACTGCAGTTCGTTCAGCACGCGGACGTGGTTCTTTCCCCAGCCTCCGGTGCCGACCACGCCGATGCGGACCAACAGAGCGTCGGCCGGAAGCCTTCCGATATAGGGTTAATGTCGCAAAACGTCACACCAAGGGAGACCCGGCGCCCCGGGGACCTTCTGGACCCCGTCCTGGGGCTCGCGTGGGCAGTTCAAGATTCTAGAATTAAATAGATTCCGACTCCGCTCTGTGTCCCAATGCACAGGCTCTCGCTCATCTCACTCGCAGCTCTCGTGGCGGTCGGTGGGATCCTCGCCTTCGCCGTCTTCGTGCACCCGGCTCTCCTATCTTCACCCGCGCAGCCCCAGGCAGGCCCGCCTGTCACAGGGTCGAGCGGCGCAGGCTCGAACAGCACCCTGCTGTCTCAACCTCCCGCTTCACAGACGGGCGGGGACGACGGCGGTGGCGGGTCCCTGGACAGCTAACCGGTGCCCAGTCAGTTGGCACAGGCCCTTTTCCTAGGTGACATCACTGGGTTCGCCGCACTTGCGTTTGTGGGCCTTTCAGCGTTCATGATGGCCCTCAGGGCGCGGCTCGTGAAGTCCATGGGCGGGACTGAATCTCTCAGGAGCGCTCATGTAATCGTCTCAGTGGTCGCGCTGGTCTTCCTCGCCCTCCACATCGGGCTCTTGTTCAACCTCCCGGTCACAATCCCCCTCGACCTCGGCTACGGGGCTTTCATCCTCGGGATCTTACTTTGGGTCACTGGCGTCGGATTCCTTGAGCGAAACAGGGACTCCTTCCTACTCCACGGATCTGTGGCCGTTGCTGTGGTCGCCCTGGTAGTGGTCCACGCCGCGGCCTCTGGTGTGAACTTCCCCTCCTACGTCGCTGTCCCTGCGCTGGTGGCCGCAGGGTCGATCGCGCTCGTCAGCGGAGCCTACAACATGAAGAAGCTTCGCCCGCGACAGAGGTGAGGGCCCTGGACAGGCGCGAGTTCATCAGAAGGGCAGCGATGTCGGCGGTGTTCGGCGTCATCGGAGTGTTGGGGTTCGTCGAAGCATTCTCCAAGCTCGCCGACCAGTCTCAAACTGGTTCTCTCCAGATAAGCACCACCGCCAGCGGGTCGCTGCAGGCGCCCGCGGGGTACGTGTTCGTGGCCCCGTTGACCGCGTTGGCAGGAAAGACTTCGGCGTACTTCAATCACCCCGCCTACGGGTCCTCCATCCTGGTCGACTTCGGAGGCCAGTGGCGCGCCTTCAGCGCCCTGTGCACCCACGCCGGGTGCGTCGTCAATTTCACGGGCTCGGCAATCTACTGCCCTTGCCATGCAGGGTCCTTCAGCCCATCGAACGGGAGCGTCCAGGGCGGCCCTCCCCCTTTGCCCCTACCCGAGTACGGCGTCACGACCATGGGGGGGATGCTCTACGTCAGCCAGGCCAGGATAAACTAGGAGAGGGAGATCAATCCCTGCGCAGGGCCGGCGTGGCCGAGATGACGGTGACCTCCGCCTCCCCCAGCCCCTTCTTCATGGCCTTGAAGGATTCCTGGTCCTCCTTCGAGCAGACGATCACCACGTTGTGCTTCAACGGCTCGAAGACTCCGGGGTTCCCTCTTACCCTGGAGCCTGAGACTATGTCTACGTCCGTCACGTAGTCCCTCAGCCTCTGCTGTATGCTCTCCGCCACCTGTAGCCTTTCCCCCCGCATCTCGTACCTGTCGAGGTTCCAGAGGAGGGAGATCTTGGTCCGGCTGGCTTTCAACTGTTTTTCCTTGAGCACCTCCCGGGTCTCATCTACGACGTATCTCACGTAGTTGTCGAAGCTCTTCAGGGTGGCTCCTGCGAGGTACGAAATCGCCTCGCCGGTCTCTTCGCTCGCCTGGATGGCTTTGAGGTCGTACAGGTACTTCGAGAACTCGTCGAGGTACACTTCGGACCTCCGCTGCAGGGTGACCTTGGCTTCCCTGGCTCTCCTCGCCATTTCTATCTCTGTGACTGACGCCACGGCAGCCTCTATGACCCCCGACGCGTACTCCAACTCGGCGGAGAATACGTTCTGGGAATTGGGGGCATAACCCAACCCCTGGAGCAGCCCCTTCTCCTGCAAGCCGGCGGCAGAGATCACGGCAGGTTTCGGGTCTCTCGGCCTGAGGGGCATGTAGGCGTAGGTCAGCGTCGACCCGATCTGAAGTCCCGTCTGCTTCTCCGCTAACATGATGTTCTCGGAGTTGCCGCCGGGGCCGGTGGGGAGCGAGTTGACCAGGGTAACCCCTTTGGAGAGGTACTTGGCCAGTTCCCGGAGCTTCGTTCCGGCTTCTGTCAGCGTCTCGTCGGTCGGTCTCCTGAGCTTGGGGGTGAAGAATATCACCTGGGCGTCCCCCAGCACCTGCTCCAGGGGTTTGAAGCTGAGCAGAGGCTCTCCCGACATCACCTCCTGAAGGTTCGGGTTCTCTTTCAGGAACCCCGGCTCTATGTCCATTGCCATCTGCAGGGTCTCGTCCACGATGGTGACCTGTGCCCGGTCGACCAGGTCGGCGGCCAGCTTGTACGCCTCGCTTGTGAGCCCGTACATCGCGACCTTGGTCTTTGGCAAAATCTCCACCTGGCTCCGTGCCTGTTTAGTATTATACTTTGAAAGGCGGGCAAACGGATTAGTAGCCTGCCCCGGTCGGAATGCGCGAGGAGCCCAGATTGCGCGCCTGGTTCGATCTTCTGACGCCGAAGCAGGTGCTCTTCTTCAATCCGGTCATCGAGAGCCTGAGACGCTCAGGGGCCGAAGTCCTCGCCACGTCTCGGAGATACCGCGAAGTCGGGCCGCTGGCGGAAAGGGCGGGCCTCAAGCTGCAGTACGTCGGCGACAGAGGAGAGAGGGGCAGAGAGGACCAGCTCCTGGCTGCCACCAGACGCCAGGCAGAACTGATACCATTGGTCAAGGAGTTCGACCCGCAAGTTGCGGTCTCGGTCGCCTCCGCGGTGTGCGCCCGGGTCGCCTTCGGGCTCGGGGTCAGGCACCTGGCGGTGAACGACTCTCCTCACTCCGAGGTGGCCGGGAGACTCTCGCTCCCACTGAGCTTTCACCTGCTCTGCCCTTGGGTCATACCTTACCGGGCGTGGGAGCCCTTCGGGCTTCGAAGGGCCCAGATCACGACCTATCGCGCTCTCGACCCGGCGGCCTGGTTGAAGCGCGAACCGGTCCCAGGCCCGGTCCCGGACCTCGACCCCGGCAGGAAGACCATCACGGTCCGCGTGCAGGAGAGCGACGCTCCCTATCTTGCTAAAGCGAGGATGGAGTGGGTGGACACGCTCCTCGAGTCGCTCCTGGGTGCCTTCCCAGACGCCAACCTGGTGGCTCTCTGCCGGTACGACTATCAGGTGAAGGAGGTGCGTTCCAAGTTCGGGTCCAAATTGATCGTGCCTGATCAGGTGGTAGGCGGACACGACCTCCTGGCCGAGACGGACCTCTTCGTCGGCATGGGGGGTACCATGAATGCCGAAGCGGCGCTCATGGGAGTGCCGACCATCTCCGCCTTCCAGGGCAGCCTCTATACCGACCGCTACCTCCAGTCGGTCGGGCTCCTGGGGAGGGCACTGACCCCTTCCGCTCTCCTGTCACAGGCAAAGCGCTTCCTAGCCGACCCGTTCAGGGGGAAGTATGCGAAAAAGGCGAGGCGCGTCCTGGGTTCCATGGAGGACCCGGTCCCGAAAATCTCACGCTATATCGCCAGGGCCGCGGTTCAACCCTAAAATCCCCATTCTCCCTGCGTCCTGCTGCAGCCCGGTCGTCTAGTTGGTCAAGGATGCTGGCCTTTGGAGCCGGCGACCTAGGTTCGAATCCTAGCCGGGCTA
>JAKASI010000030.1 GCA_021828185.1 archaeon | reverse complement strand
AGAAGATCGCGTTGAAGGACCAGCGGTGTACGCAAGAAGCTCGCAAGAGCGACTTGTTCAGCCGGTCTGGCACCTATACCCCAACGCAGGATGAGTTATTCCCGGCGGAGGCGCAATGAACCCTATGTACGGCCCAAATGGTCTAGCTTGATTTTGCTGCACTACCGGCTTCTATGTTACGCTGTATCTCGAGGAGGAACATCTAACCGTCCGCGCGCTGACTTGGCCATGGTAACGCCTGCGAGTTACTCTAGGTTCTACGAAGTTCACCAGGATCGACGACGCCCGGCGAGGAGGAACCCGACTTCAGCCGTAAGCGACGGGAGAAGAGCAGCCACCGCCCCTGCGCCGAATATGACGTGGATCAGCATCTTCATGCGGCTACGACCTTGGGCGTTAAGAGCCAGGAGACCATGACTAATCGTGACGCCATCCGACTTCGAGGCTAGCGAATACGACCTTGGCCCGACATCGGTGAGGCTCGTCCGGGTCGCCAACGTCATCCAGATTATGTTCAGTAAGAAGCTGGCGGCCGAGTTCTACTATGCCGATGTAGCTCGAAGGTTTAAGAACGACGAGGAGGCGTTGGGACGCAGATGGCCAAGGGACTGAGCGAAAGGGAAAGAGAAGCGGTCCGGGCGCTGTCGAAGTCCTCGTCTGAAGCACTCGTCGCGACGGTGATGTATATGCGGGAGAGGGAAGCGAAGCGGCTCGAAACCAAGGCCTCTACGAAATAAGGTAAACGTTCACTAGGTCCACCGCGACCTTCCGTATCACGGAACATCTGCGAAGCGGTCGTCCCAGCGGGCCCATACCACTTTCACGACTGCGTCATGGCCCTCCTTGAGCACTTGTGATATCGGAAGGATGACCTGGCGCAGGATGTTCATGTCGGTGGGGGCGTCGGCGATTTTAGCTCCGATCCTGAACGTCGTGACCCCTGTCCCCCCGTCGTAGATTATTCTCAGCTTGACCCCGGTCCTCTCTGAGATCTCGGCTACGCGCTTCTCGCACTCCTTCAGCATGGTGACGACGCGAGGAAACTTGGCTATTTCATCAGGGAAGTCTCCGCTGGGCGCGACCCCATGCTCGATATATGGAAACCTATGTACACCTTTCTCGCCGTATTCTCTCTCCACCAGCGACATCACGTCGTCTATCTTCGAAGTTTCGAGCCAGATTGCCCCGCCCCGGTCTTTCCAGACTGCCTTGAGTGGGCCGATGTTCCGTGGGTCCTTTCTATCTGGACTCTGCACCAACCACACAGCCTGTTGACCGAGTAGCAGCCGATTGCTCCCGGGCTGGTCGATAGTGAATTTGATGGTGGTAATCGAATTCAGGATGTCCCTGATGGACTCGCTCTCCGAAGTCATCTGAGGTCCTCCTTTGAAACAACGCGTAGGACGTGGATTTTCATCGGCTTGTCATTCATGCTTCTCTCATCATACTCTACTATTGCGATATAAGCCGCCCTGAGGTCCAAGTTGGAATCGTTCTTGTGAATCTGAAAGTCGTCATTATGATGCAGGTACTGGAACAGGTCCGCAGGGAGCCCAGGGGTCCGACGAGGCTCGCTCAGTCGGTGAACCTCTCATTCGACAAGTGCGTGCCGTATCTCCAGTCACTTGAACAGAAGGGGTTCATCACCAAGGGCGCCAGCGAAGGCAGGGATGTGTACGCAATCACCCAGGCCGGAATCGACGCTTTGTTGGAGTGGGAGAGACTGTGGGAGAAGCTGAAGCCATGAACACTCCCCTGAAGGGAGCAAGGGCTTTAATTCGAAGGGAGGGTTGTTGAGCCTATGACCGAAGAAGGCCGCCCCAGCGAGGTGGAGATCCACGAGGACTTCCTCCAGCACGTGGAGGACGGGAGCAGGAAGATGAGTTGGCTCTCTGCAGTCAGCTCGATAGTAGCGGCAGTCCTTGCGGTCTCGTACCTGTCTCAGCTGGCGCTCCCGCTGACCGGGACCACAAGCGTAACGGTCAGCCTGACCGACCCGACGCTCATCGCCACAGAAGTCGCGGTCCTGGTCCTGGCTCTTGCCTGGCTCTATGTAGGGGTGAGCAACTACAGGTTCACTGCGAGCCTGGCCAGGAAGATCAAGGCGGCAAGGGCCGCAGAAGCGGAAATGGAAAGGAAAATCGCGGGTTAGGGGATGCCGTTGGGCGACTTGCCCTTGTAGATGACCGACAGCACGAACGCCTTCTGCGGATGCTTCTTGCGATACGCGTCGGTCAGCCTGTTGACCTCGTCGAGCATCGCTCTTCCGTCGTCGCCTTCCACCCCATAATAGTGCGTCGTCATCCCGCTGATCCAGGGAGGGAACACCTTGAATTTCTCAAGGGTGCTCGCCGCCCTCTGAGCCTGTGGGAGGATCTCTCTTCCTGGCGCGGTGAGCTCGTACCAACCGTCGTCTCTCTTCTTGACCCATCCGAGCCTTTGGAGGCTCTTCAGGTGTTTAGCCAGGCCCGCGTCACTAATCTCCAGCGATTTCTTGAGCTCAGAGTACCTCTTGGGTTCCTCACATAACACGATTATCCGGTGCATCTTGGACATCCTGATGAAGAGGTCCGCCACGCCCTACTAAACCACGGTATAGTAAATAGTCTTTCCAGGTCTCTGCTCCGGGGATCAGCGGCGTCTCACTCGACCCACGTCAACTGGCGATAGACGTCGCCTTCGGGCGTATGCCGGCGAGGTCCAGGACGCCCAGGCGCTCCCCGTTCTCGAGCAGGTAGCAGGCTCCCGTCTACCATGATTTCGACCCACATGAGAGCGGGACGCCCAATGCAGCGAATATAACGAATCGGGAAACCAGAGCAACGCAAAGAACGGAGGCTTGGACAAAACCATTCCCGGCGGAGGCGCAATGAACCCTATAACGAAGAACTTGGTCGAAGACCGCAGAAACGTTAGCTAGCACTATAGCGCCTTCGGTAGAGAATCCCGAACGTGATGACGGCCGCTCCGAAAACAATAAGGACGAAGGGAGTTATCGGTGTCATGTTCTCGACGCATAAGGTCGAGTTACAAAAGTATGAGTAAGGGGGGATACTCGGAACATAAGACAAGAACAAAGCCCCGGCAAGTGCTGAGAACGCGCCCCCGGCAGCTAAGGTTGCTTTGATTGGCCGACGATGGCGCGCTGGACGGAAATAGAGCCCAAACGAGACGAGCAGTTCTCCGAGTACCATCATGAAGACCGGCGCAATCAGTGACACATCAAGATCTATAGGCGCGCACGCGACTCTTGGAGGACACAGGAATTGCGCCAGTGGTCCGTTTACGACGTAATAGGGTGAGATGACAAAAGGTATGGAGATGGCCCCGAAAACAACAAAGAACAAGCCTGCGACTGATATGAATATGCGCTTTCTGTCGTTGAGCATAGCTGTTACGTTGGCAGGTTCCATCGGCAGCCAGCCTCGGATTTGCCTTCCCAATGCCTCCAGTCTCGCGAAGAGTCTCATGCCTTCAACTCCGGAATCAGTTCGGAGAAGATTACCTGTGCTAGCCTGGCCGGGTGCAACTTCTCCGCATTTTCGATAATCAAGTCTCTCTCATGAGCGATTCCGAGAAGATAGGTCCGAGTCAGGCTGAGAAACTCTTTGTCTGTAATCTCCTCAGGCTTGTCGAACCAGTACCAGACCTTTATGCCGTGTTCTGTGCTGTAGGTAACTATTGCCCTCCGCTCCAAGCCAGGATGGTACCCTAGTAGAACGCCCTCGTAGGGGTACGTCTTCGTGACCTGGATGTTGTTTGCTCGAGCCGCGTCGATTAACGCATTGCCAACCTTCGCCTCGGCCGTGAGCTTGGTCTGGTTGACGAACTGGCGTGTCGTCTTGAGCTTGTCGGCAATCGAAGCTATCGACTGCCCCTTGATGACCAACGACCAGATAACGGTCTGCCTCTCACTCAACGGAGCGGCCAATCCAGAGTTCGGACCCACGGATACCTTGTAAATATCTGTATATTTACGTCTATCTGTCCTAAGGTTCACTAGCGAAAGCCCACATCGCTCTCGGGCACCTATACCCAAACGCAGGATGAGTTATTCCCGGCGGAGGCGCAATGAACCCTAAACACGGCGAAGGTCCGAGCCCACGCTTATGTCACGTCAGGAAAGCCGTGATTCCCAGGACCACGAAGATGGCAAGCTGCCCTGCCAGACCCCATCGAA
>JAKASI010000014.1 GCA_021828185.1 archaeon | reverse complement strand
TGGGGGCAATTGCGCCTCCGCCGCACCTCTCTTACGACTCTCTGCTCAGGTGGAACCGGCCGCCTGGCGCCGCATTCAGCCGAGTCGCCGTTACGACGGCAGGCCGGCTTCCTCTCGCTCTGTTTCGTGCGCCAGTGCCTCCAGAGGATTAGCAACGGCTTCCTTGCCAAGGCCCTCGCCTGATTCTGTCGCGTCCGGGAAGCTGGTCCGGTTGGCAAAACGGGAGACGAGGTTCGACGACGTCACCCTCCTCCCCCAAAGGGGACGCGCGTTCTTTTCAAAGAGAAGGGCTGGGACGACATCACCGCCTTCCAGACCAGGGAACGCCCCCCACATTGGCCATGAGTGCGCCCAAAAGATCGCCCTGCGGGTCGCCACGCCGCGGAGGGGGCGCGGGCGCTCCTCAGGGTCGGTAGGTGCGCGGGTCCACCCGTGTTATCCCCGCCACCCTGTCGTATACTTCGTCTGTTGAGAGTATCTTCCGCTCGTCGTCCTGGTTCAGGGCCGTGGCGGCGTAGATGGCGTCGAAGAGGCCAGGCACCCTGAACGTCCTCATCACGGACTGGGCGGCGAGGATCACCTCTGACGTGAGGGGCATTATTGTGAGGCCCCTGATGGAGGCCAGCTCGGCCTGCTTCGCCAGTATCGCTTCCTTCCCATAGCCCGCGTCCTCAAGGACATAGTAGAGCTCCAGGAGCGCTGCAGATGAGGTCTTCATCGCCGTCTTGCCCTCTTCCATCTTCTTGAAGAGGGGGTCTGCCACCCCTTTCAGCCAGTCGCTCTTCTTCGAATGCGCGACCAGGATGTCAGACTCGATTATCACGTTGCCGCCTCTTTTCCCGGGCTCTTGCTTCATCGGACAACCTCTTCTCCGCCTTCGCCTTGGCCGAGGCGCCGGAATCTTTGATGTCGAACTCGAGCGGCACCTTCGGGATCGGGACCACCATGTACGACTCCCCCAGCGGGATAATGAGGGCCCTGTCTGCGTCCACCCTCATTTCCTTCGGGATGGTGAAGCGCCCCCTTTCGTCGACCTCCACCACCGACATGAGACTCAGAGAGGCTCAGCCCGTATTTATCAGTTGTGGGCAAGACTGAGAATCGACCCACTAGGGATGCCTTTGCCCACATCCAGTCCACTCGTCGCCGGTCCGGTTGGGCCCCTAGCCGGCGTATGGCTGGCGCCGGCCCCGGCATCGAGATGGTCCCCATGAGGGAGTTCTACTACCGCAAGAGGTGCGAGGGGATAGCCAAGGAGAGCGTCTGCCCGCACACCGAGGGGGACCGCCTGACCTTCAGCGGCACTGCCCTGAGGAAGATGTTCCAGTCCGGCCAGGCTCCGCCCAGGGAGTCCATGCGCCCCGAGGTGGCGAAGGTCATCCTGGAGAGCAAGATCCCCTTCGTGGAATGAAATCTCATGGCCAGCTTCATTCCGCCCCTGTCATCATCGTCCGCCGCTGGCACGGGGCATAGATACCGGAGGGGCCCTTTATCGCGCAATGGAACCAAGGAAGTATCATGTGTTCCTGGAACGACAGGGCCGGGAGGGGTACGTGGCGCTGGTCGCCGAGCTCCCTGGTTGTCTGAGCGAGGGCAGGACGGAAGACGACGCCCTGAAGAAGGTCAAGGACGCGATACAGCTCTACATGGAGGACGTGGAAGCCGGAGCCAGTTCCAAGAAGGCCCGCCTTGTCCAGGTCACCTTCTAGTTGTAGACCCGTTCCAGAATCCTCGGCGCATCCTAGAGGAAAGTTCTCAAAGCGCAGAGCAGTGCCGGGTTCGTCCCAACCAGGCATTCACTCAGTCATATCCTGTTGCGTGGACCGGATGGGAGGAGAGTCACGCTCCCAAAGCACGACCCCGTCGGAAAGGGTCTTCTCATGGAGATCCTGGCCGAAGCTGGTCTAGACAGGGAGCGGTTTCTAGGGCTGCTCTAGTGTCACTCTCACCAACGCCGTCTCGGCTCAGGCACCGCGTGGAGGGGCCGTGAAGCCTTGGCGGGAGATATAGCAGGCATCTGGTCGGACTCTGGGCGTCTTCGTTCCTCTTCGACAGGCTCCTGGACAGGCTCACGAACTTCAGCCGCCTCTACAAGCAGGGCCTCCATGGCGACCTCAGGACCTGCGACCCGCCGATCACCGTCCCCGCCTGGATGGTGATGATGACCGGGAAGAAGCCGGGGAAGCTCGGCATCTACGGCTTCCGCCACCGCAAGCCGGGGGCATACAGCGACGGCTACATCGTGAACTCGACCCACGTGCACGCCGACACTGTCTGGGACGCGTTAGCGAAGAACGGCCTGAAGTCGATCGTCCTCGGGGTCCCGCCAGGCTACCCGCCCAGGCCCCATCGAGGGGGTCGCGGTCGAGCTACTGCATAAGCCAGCACAGAAGGAGGTGGGTGGTGCCATGGAGCGCGAGATGCACGAGCCCAGCACGGCCGGATGTTTCGGTTCCATGATTGAACGTTAAAAGGCTTGGGATTCCGTTATTCGCGTCAATAGCAAGTTGAGGCGCTTTCAGACGCTGGCCAAGGCACTCGCCGCTTTGATTGTAATTGTCCTTCTAACGGGCCCGCCATTCATGGTGGCTCCTTCAGCACAGGGCGGGTCTCGCTCGTCGGACGCGTCAGCACTAGCTTACAAGCCCCCGTTTGAAATCAAATTGGGGAATGTCAGTACCAGTTTCCGTACTGTCGTGTACATACCTGTCTATCTGATCAACGGGTCTTCCTTCAGCAACCTCTCCCAAGTGTATTCCTATGACGGTTCAGTCCTAATGTTCGAAGGGGTGACAGACGACGTCGCTTCGCAAGCGGTGAGCTTTGAGCAAAGACAACTTGCGACTGACGTGGTCCAGATCAACGGTTCTGGAGATTTCGTCGCTCCCGACTACAACACGACACTGTTTTACCTGGAGTTCCAGCCCCTGGTCCAGGCTCAGACAATCACCCAGGTTGTCGTAGACTCATCTCAAATCGGTTCTTCAATTGACCAGATACAGAGCGCATCCACGGTGTTGCTGGCTTCAGGGTGGGAAAGCCTTGGCCCCTCGAATGTTAGCCCCGAAGCGACATACAATGCTTCAGAACAATTCGTATCGGGAACAATCCCAGCGATAGGCTTCAGCCCTGTCAATATGAGCATCATCTACGCCGCGTCCGGAAGGGGGGGACCAAGTAGCAGCCCGGGGGCAGTTTCCGACGTGAACGGCTACGGAGGGGTTTTCAGATCCACCGACGGGGGGAAGGATTGGGCGACGGAGGACGTCGGGTTGGGTTCCACTGAAGTAAACTCGATTGTGGTCTCCCCCACCAACCCCGATGTCTTGGTGGTCGCGACGGGAGGGGTCACCAAAAGTATAGGAGGTGGAATCTACAAGTCCGTCAATGGTGGAACGACATGGCAGGAAACGTATACCGTGGGAGGCAACCTTCTTGCCTATGTTTCCGGGGCTCTTTACGCGGCGGCATATAATGCCGTTCTTGTGTCGCACGACTTCGGAACGACCTGGACAGTGGTAAGCCGCTTCTCAGGTTTTGTAACCACCCTCGATGTGCAGGCCGCCGGGTCCACTATTTTCGTCGGTCTGTACCAACCTGGGTCGGTACAGATACTTCGATCTGCTGACGGAGGGAAGAGTTACGTCGTGGTTGGCAGCTTCCCCGGCTATCAGACGGTAAGCCAGGTCCTGACCGACCCGTCGAACCAGTCGCAGATGTGGGCGTTGGTTCACCATGGGTATACGTCCTTCCCGAGCCTATTCAAGTCCGATGACGACGGTGTAACCTGGAACCCTGTCAACGACAGCGCAGTCGGCATTGAAGTCGCCGTATTTTCCAAGGCGGGGGTCACCGCAGGGATTTCAGAGGCTCCCCAATACATTACCTACGACCCGCTCAACGGCGACGTCATGTACGTCGTCGGTCCGGGGTACGTGGACAGGTCAAACGATTCTGGGGCGATGTTCTCACCTTTGGTTTCGTCGGGACCGTATGCCGGGATGGTCGGTCATGACAACAGGGTGTTGACCATCGACCCAGCTAATGGCAGCATCATGTACCTCGGCAGCGACCAAGGCTTGGCTGTAACCTACAACGCCGGGTATACGTGGACTCCGCTCAACAACAGGTCCGCGAGTCTCATCTACAGCGTGTCCTCGACCGGGAGCAGGATATTCACGACGGTGCAGGACTGGGGGCCCGAGGTTTCCAACGACTTCGGAAAGACATGGGTAAGCGCACTCCAAGGCCTGAGTGAGGAGGGGTCGACGGAGGTGGACCCCTACAATGACTCGGTCGTAATCGTCGCGCAGGGCTTCGGTGGCTTCAGGGTGTCCGACGACGGCGGCGCGTCTTTCTTTATGCCAGCTGGTAACTGGTCGCAGATTCATATCTTGGCTGACAATGCGATGTCGGTCGCGTTCGCAAACAGGAGCATCTATCTGGCCACCACAAATGGGATTTACTGGAGCAACGACTGGGGCAAATCGTGGAATCTGCTGCCGAATTCGCCGCGGGGGGACATAGCAGTCACAACAGACCCAGTCGACCAGAACGTCCTCTACGCTTCGGTTTGGGGTGGCTATTCAAACACGCCCGGCCTCTTCCGTTCGACAGACGGAGGGAGTGCGTGGACTAGGATCAACACGTTGGTCTTCAACGCTCTCGCGGTCGACCCCTTGAATGATTCGATAGTTGCGGCCGTTTTATGGCCGCCGTCGCAAGACTATGGGCGGCTCATGCTGAGTACAGACGCCGGGCTTAATTTCACAGACCTTGGTTTCCACACTTCGGCTATATTCGCTGCGGCACCTCTGGTCTTTTTCCACAAGGTCGCCGGTGCTGCATACTTGATCTACACTACGGACGATGGTCTCTACGTCTCAGGAGACCTGGGCCGAACGTGGCAGGACCGGACGCTCAACTTGCCCACCAGGGTGATAACCGGCATATCATTTTTGCAGAACGGTTCTGCGCTCCTCTCCACCTATGGCGCAGGGGTATGGTATAACCCGGAATTGTTCAGCCCAGGAACGCAGCAGAATGCCCCCCAGCTCACGGGCTACGTCCCGACCCATTCCACCTTGGTGGTAGATGGGAATGAGACGATCGCAGTTGGGGGGTACTTCCGTCTTCCTCTAAGACAAGGGCCGAACAACATCCTTGTATCAAGAAACGGGGTAGACTCCTACGCTGTGCTCAACGCGACAGCCGGCTCTGTCTATTTTGTCAACTTCGGTCTCAACACGACGACCCTGAACATCGTAGCCAGCGGGCTGGGAGGAGAATCTTACAACGTCGAAGTCGGACAGAACGGGTTCAAACTGGCAGGAAGTTCGACTCTTGAAATCCCCCAGGGGGTCGAGAGCTACGTCGTGGGCAACTCGTCGACGGATTACTCTTTGCTCGTCCCTTCGCCGCAGGAGGGGGAGATCAACGCAAGCTTCCTCCCGGTCACGCTCCGCATACAGTTCTCGCCAATGGTGGAAAGCCGCTACACGAACATCACCGGCTTGATACAGAATGGACCTTTCTGGACCGAGGCGCTGGCCCACAATGGTGACTATGAGCTGCTGGCAGGGGGCGGGTCATTTGGTCTGCTCAATCTGAACACCGATGCGTTCGTACGAGGGCCTGGATGGAACGTGCTCGTGGACTCCGCGACTGCCTACAAGGACGGCTTTCTCCTCGGGGGACTGACCGGCGTCGGCGCGGAGATGTTCTTCTACAACCTGACTGATGGAGCGCTCTCCAACCTGACAAGCATCCTTCCGCCCAGGCTTCAGGATGCCTACCGCGGCAGCATCACTGCCCTTGACACCACGACGAACGGAAGCGCAGTAGTGATGGGCTCGGGCCAGGGAGTCTACTATATCGGGCTCTTGAAAGGGTTCGAGTTGAGCAATCTAACCCAGCTCGTCCCGAACAGCTTCATAGGGTCCCCGACTTACGACGGGTACTATGGCGCCTATCTGGCCGGGTTCAACGAGGAGATCTTGGTGACGAATCCGAGCCGGATTGGCGTGCTCAATCTCACCTCAGGCACTTTCCAGGATTACTCGGAGACGGTACCGGAAGGCGTGCAGTCGCTGGCCCATAGCCCCTTAGCCCTTCCGACTTTCCAGAGCATAGCTTCCAGCGGCAGCGTCGCATTCCTGGGCGGGATAGACGGGCTGACAGGTGGCGGGTTCGAGGCTGTCTTCAGTCCGGCAAGCGGCATAACTGACGTTTCAAATCTGTTCCCAGCGGATGTAGCACTCTACACGATTTCCTGGAACGGCGTCGATTTTCTCGCCTCGGGCCAAAACCTGTCAAGCAACACCCCAGCACTGTTCGCCTACAACCCAGCATCTGGCGCGATAACCGAACTCGATAGGACAAGCCTTCGTAACTTCCAACTCGTTGATTCCATCGATTCGCTGTCCGCCAACAGGCTCGTCTTGTCGGGGTACGAGATAACGGCGCCTCCTGGCGTGAACTACGTGATACTGAGTTCGAAGTATGCCATGTTCGACTTCAACTCGACGGGGCTGGTCGAGGGGAGCGTGGCTCCAAGTACAGCCAGTGTCACAGTCGACGGGGCCCCGGTGCCCACGGTCAACGGAAGTTTCTCCGTCCCAGAGTTCGCCGGATCATACAACGTGACATTTTCAGACCACGGCTTTTCTACCCGGTCATTCGAAGTAGCGGTTCCAGCATTCGCCGGGCTGCAACTCAACGTCCAACTGAACGCCATTTCAAGCACGACGACTTCCATTGCGGTGGCAAGCACGGCCACCAGTGCCGCTCCGGCCGAAACCACCTCGACCCAAACCTCTCTGACGGGCTCGTCGTCCGGCGGCGGAGGCGGGGCAATCCCAGAATTCCCGCTGCAGGTTGTGGCGGTGGTCGTGTTCGTGACGGTCGTAGTGTCAGCGTACCTGCTGGCGAGGTCAAGATACTCCTCCCGTATGCGGCTCCAAGGGGTTTGAAAGCCCGTGACACAGGCCCATCCGAGCCAGGGCCCGGGGTCGTAGGGCATCGGTCGCTACGGTCCCGTATGCGGTGGAAGACTAGAGCACCCAACTTGGAAGGTAAGCCGATGCAAAACGTGCGCCGTGGACTACGACAGGAACAGGCTCGCATCGCCGGCGATAGCCTGTCGTGGAAGACGGCTTTGCGGGCAACCGTTCCCCGCGAGTGCGAACGCCTCTTGGCCCCTTTGGAGGAGGGAATATCTGTCGAATGGCGATGTGCCTAACAGCGCCATGGCAGATAGGACTGAACAAGGAGTCGACGCTTCGAACAAGGTCATGTCCTAAATGGACATGCTCTGGACAACGGCGAGGCACCCCGGGCTGCTGCGATGGAAACCCAGTGGTCGCTGCCGAGTGTCGCCTACCACTCTTCTACCTCAAGCCCCGGCACCCTCCCGAAGTGCTTGGCGTTCCGCGTCGCCAGCCTTTCCTTGTGCTGCAGCGCTATCGAAGCTATGATCATGTCAAAGTCGCCAATGGGTCCCTTCCGAAGCGCTTCTGCGCGTGCGAGTTCGCCATACCTCCTTGCGGCTCCGGCCCCGAACTCGAGCACGACCAGGCGGGCGACGAGCTCATCCACCCTCGAAAGTTCCCTCTCCGGTTCCCTCGCCCCGGCGGCGCCTGCGTACAGCTCGCACAGGTTCACGGGCGTCGTGGAGACCACCCCTCCCTTTTCCGCCTCGGCCTCCAGGGCCCCAACAGCGGCGCGGTCTTTCCTTATCAGCGCGATCAGGACAGACGTGTCGAGGCAGACCAAGGTCCGACCCTGGCTATGCTTCGGCGGGCCTGAGACGCGCCCTCCTCGTTCTCTTCATCGCTGCTTCTACCCGGAGGGCGAGCTCTTCGTCCGAGGCCGACGATTTCAGGTGCTGCAAGAGCATCCTGGCGCTCCCCTTGCCGGTGGTCAGGCGGAGTATGACCTTGGTGAAAGACTCGTTCGTCAGCCGAGACTTCGCGAGGGCATCGTAGGCCTCGTCGGAGACGGTTATCGTCTTGTGGCCCATGCGACTATATGTGCATGTATGTGTATTTAACCTCGCATGCCAACGCTCTCCTCCGTGGATGCGGACAGGCGCGGACCGAGTCCGCGCTCTACGACGTTTGTTCTGCAAGGGCCGGCCCGGTGGGAGAGGTCAACCGGGGGATGCCCCGCCGCATGGGCTCTCCTGACGGGTGGTAGCCAAGCCTTCTTCCATGTGAACTTGAAGTGGCATCCTTCTCTCTGAATCGTCTACAAATCCTCCGAGGGAGCAGGGGTGCTATAAGCGGTCTAGGATATTCAATTAGATATCGTAAATGGTGCTCCGTTGCACGAACGTAGTGTCTGAGATGACCTCTGCTGGGGCAGTGAGACCGGCCTACGCCGTCGCGACGAACCCGTTGTAGATGGACGCCTTCATCGCCACCTCCTTGGCCATGTTCACGAACTTCCTGGCGGTGACGTACTCCCCGAAGATGCGTTTGATGACAGAGAAGGCCCCCTCGACCCTCCACCCGTACCCGAACCTGTGTGTCCTCGACCACGCCTTCGGCCTGAGCGCCTGCTGCTCTATGACCGCCTTCTTCCTCGCATAGCTCCCGTCGCACCTCGGCACCGAGGTCTTGGCCACCCTGATGACTGGCCTGATCCCCTCCTTGGCGAGGAAGTTGAAGTTCGCCTTCGAGTCGTAGGCCCCGTCGGCGAGGACCCTCCTTCCTCACCCTGACGCTCTCCTCCGCCTTCCTCACCAGCCTCTTCAGCCTCCTCCCGTCCCCGACCTTCTCCGACGACACGTCCATTGACACCTCCTGCCTAGTCTTCACGTCCACGGCGAAGTGTATCTTCAGGTGACCCTTCTTCACCTTCCAGAGGTAGAGCCGTCCCCACCACCGCACCACCACCAATCGGAAACGGCCACCACCAGACCGAGGGGAGATTTCATCTGCTCGAATCCACGCTCCGACCACCACCAGTCCTGAAGCCGGTTTGACGGTCGTTCCGCCGAGGTGGGAGGCTGGGTGGGTGGATTTGTGCTGGAAATCCACCCCGCCGAGGCGGGATTTGTCTAGCCGGTATGTCGCCGGAGGTGAGGGCTCATTTTGGGCTCCTTTTTCGGGTGAGAGCCCACCTTGGCCGAGGTGGAGCCAAAGAACGCCACCCCAGTCAACAGCGCTGTTAGAATCTGACGTCACAGAGCCTGGTGCCGGCAAGGACAAGCCAAAGTCGAGGGGAGAGAAGGGCGGAGCGAGGGTCACGGTCGACGGCGAGACAATGACGGTCAAAGAGATGCAGAAGAAGATGGGGAGCCCCGGGAAGGAGTTTTTCCAGTCGAGCAGGTCCTGGGCAGGCCCCGCGGGGGCACACTCGAACCAAAATCATTCGATTACGGAGTCAAATCGTGCAACACACCAGTAAACGGTCGCTCTCGACTTCCGCGCCCAGCTGAGACGGATATCGGAGACCTTCGGGGAGGGGGAGTTCACCGCAAGAACGCTTTCGCAGGCCCTGTCTCGCTGCTATGAGGGCAACCCCGAAATGCTGCACAGGGCGAGGCGGGAGCAGATCAATCGGCCGTTTGAACGCGGGGTGGTTATACTCTAACCTCGAGTCTCGTGGACCAGAATCCCGCGGAAGAGCGCGCTGGCCGCTTTCATCACTATGAAAGAGAGGAGAAACACGGTGGCGAACACCGCAACTATACCGAAGGCTTCGATCCCGAGCTGCAGCAGGGCAGCGGTGCCTCCTCCGAACAATATCCCGTTCGGGAGGGAAGTCCCCGATGCCGCGGCGAAGTCGCTCTGGGTAAAGAACGCTATCATGAGCACCCCGAACAGACCGCCCACCAAGTGGCCCGGCAGCAGCCCCACAGGGTCGGCAAGCCACTTGCGTTTGGCGAAATACACTTCTGCGGCATAGAATATGGGACCGCAGAGGGCCCCGAGTATCATGGCGCTCCCCGGGCTGACGAATCCCGCGACGGGGGTGATCACTATCAGCCCCATGAGCACTCCGTTCGCCATGTTGATGAGCCCTGGGTTCGCTCTGGTCCTCCACCAGACGACTAGCATCAGGGAGAGGAAGCTGGTCGAGGCAGCCAGAAACGTGGTCAGGACGACGGTCGTTGCGGAGCTGTTGAAGGCGAGGACGCTCCCCGGATTGAACCCGAACCACCCTACCCAGAGGAGGAGTATGGCGAGGGTCAGCCAGATTGGGCTGACGTTAATGGAAGCCTGGGGGCTTTCTTTGACCCCCGCCCTCCTTTCTTCCTGCCAGACTGCGACCAATATTGCGAGCCCCGCGGCCCCGGCCGCCCCGTGGACCACCAGCCCGCCCGCGAAATCCCTCATCCCCATCGCGTAGAGCCAACCGGTGGGGTTCCAGATCCAGGCCGCTGGAAGGTTCCAGATCACCAGAAAGTAGATCACAGAGAAGAAGGCGAAGACCTCGAGCTTGACCTTCCGCAGCACGACTACTCCGACGAGGGCGAGGGTCACAGTGGCGAATGCGGTTTCAAAGAGGAAGTAGGTCCCCGTGGTCAGGCCCGTCGCGAAATACTGCGGAGCCATGGACCACCATGTCCCCGAGAGGAGACCTGAGCTGCTCCCTGAGAACCCCCCGAGGAAGAACCCGGGGCTGTACCACGGATCCCCAATCAGCCCGTTTCCGATCGTAGGCGCGAAGGCGGTATTGAACCCCACCACGGCCATCACGACGAAGCCGATTCCGGTGATGAGCATGGTCTTCAGGAGGCTTGTGTTTGAGAACTTCTCCCCCAGCTCACCCACCTCCAGGAGTCCCACCGCCGGGGTCATGGTGAAGACAAGGAGGCCCGAGATCAGAACGAACAGGTTGTTGGCGTCAATGTCGACGGCCACGGGCTAACGCCCTGAGATGACTCGCTTTAAGCGAACTGCCTGGATTCGCCATGTCCCGCCGCAGGGGTCAACGAGAGGCGGCAAGGACAAGCTGCGCCCTTCGCAGCCTCTCCCCGATGCACTCCCGGACGAGGTCGCATGCCTCCACGATACGGCTGTCGCTCACCGAATAGAAGATAGTAGTCCCTTTTCTCCTCGTCTCCAGGAGCCCCTGCTGCCTCAAGACCGCCAGATGCTGGGAGAGGTCAGCTTGAGGGATTTCAGTCGACTTGGACAGGCTGCCGACGGAGCACTCCCGCCTGGATGGTGATGATGGCAGGGAAGAACCCGGGGAAGCTCGGCATCTACGGCTTCCGCCACCGAAGTCCTGTGGCCTCTGCCCCGCCTGCCCGCAGGCTCGACGCCCGAGCACTACGTCGGCGTCACGGCCAGCGAGCCGAGGAAGACAGGGACCTTGGCCTTGTCGAGGACGAAGCAGTCGTGCAGGTGCCTGGGGGTGCGTGCGGCCTTGAACCCCCACTTCACTTCGACCCCGACCTGTTTCTTTCCTTCCAGCGAAACGACATCGACCTCGCTCCCGTTCTTCCAGTAGTACGCCGAGCAGGGCCTTGCGATGTGCGATGCGACCACCCCCTCCGCCACCGCTGGCTCGTCGGCATCGACTCCGGCGTATCGAGCTAGTGTCTTCGCGACGAAGGGGTCGACGAAGTGCAGTTTCCTGTTCTTCCTCGGCACGACCTGGCCGTCCGGCCGGATGAACTCCAGCACCGTCAACAGGAGGAGGTCGCGCAGCGTCTCCACGTAGGCGCGCGAAGTATGAGGAGACCCGATCGAAGCCCCCCTGGCCAGGCCGAGCCACGAGACCGGGTTCCCGCGCGCTTCGACGACGCACCGGACCACCTCCTTCATCGTCCCCTCGCTCCTCCCTGCCCTGACCCAGTCGCCTCTTATCCCGTCCAGGAGCGACTTGGCCGCGGCCGTGACCCTCCCCGATTCCGCCATCTCGCGCATCGAAAGAGGGAAGCCCCCTGTTTCCAGGTACTGGAGGAAGAGCCTCCCCATCTCCCCCGCATGGAGCCAGTTGGCTGCCATGGCCTCCCCCACGTCCAGCAGGGAGGCGGCGGATTTCCTCTCCTTCAGGCCGGGGGACAGGACGTCCAGGTAGGAGGCGAAGTCGAGGGGCATTAGGGTCAGGTCCACGCCGCGCCCCCTCCTGCCCGGGAAGTACTCCTTCTGCCTCAGCAGGTCGATGCTGGCCGAACCGGTGACCGTGACCACGTCCCCCCGGAGCGCTCCCGAATCGATTCTGGCCTTCACCGCCCTCCACCACTCGCTGACGAACGTCACTTCGTCGAGGAAGATGTACGACCGGCGCAGGCTCCACGACTTCCTTGAATTCAGGTAGCCGTCCAGCACTTCACCCAGCTCCTTGTGGTCGGAGAGCTCGTCGCACGAGAGATAGAGCACCGAACGTCTGTCCTTCCCAGCCAGCAGCAGGTCGCGGACGGCGAGCTTCACCAGGGTAGTCTTCCCGACCTGGCGGGGTCCGGACACGAAGTTCAGGGAGAACGGGTCGAGGGAGAGTTTGGCCACCTCCTTTGGAACCCATTTCACAGGGCTCCTCTCCCAGGCCTCGACGGTAGGGTCCTCATCCTCCCTCCACCAGGGGCTCCACCTTTCCATATGCGACGATATTGCACACCATTATATATATCCATTTGCAGCAGCGTTGCATATCGTCCGAGGACGTCGGCAAGGCGCCTCGGAAAGCTGTAGCCCGAGCAACCACGGACGCCAAGGCGGGCCATGCAGAGGGATGTATGATATTATCCTACAGGGATAAGCTTTTATCGGCTCCGGCAGCCCTTGGTCGATGTGAACGCCCTCGAGACTCTGCTGGGGAGCTCGACCAGGAAGTCCCTGGTGGAGGCGCTGGCCCTGTCGGAGAGGCCGCTGACCCCCTACCGCGTGGCAAAGGAGTACAACATCAACGTCGCGAAGACCTACCTGGAGGCGAAGAGGCTGGCCGGAGCCGGGCTCCTCAGGCGAGTGAGGGGGAGCCGAGGGACGGAGTACGAGCTCGCGGACGACGACCTGAAGCGGCTGGCGGTTAAGCTCTCATCCAGGGTCGTGACTTACCGCAGGTGGAACGACGAAGTAGAGCGCGCGTCAAGGTTCAGGGCCGGGCTCCGGCGGGTCCCGGACTTCTTCATCGGAACGCCAGCACGGGGGGCCCTGGCCAAACCCACCAGGCTGCCGGGCGAGCTCGAGGGCCTCGCCGCCCTCGGCCGAAGGAAGTTCGCGAGGAAGTACCGGCAGGTGGGGGTCAGAGAGTACGCTCGCCTATAGCACCGCGAAGAGGGTCATCTTCCAGACAGAAGACCCCACGGAGCGGAAGGTGAGGTTCATGGCCTTGCTGACCTCGGCCCTGCCGAAGCGGGGGGCGAGACCGGTGCTTGTGGGCGGTTCCGCCGTCGAGGTGTACCTCGACGGGGTCCTCCGGACGGGGGACATGGACGTGGTCCATGAGCCCAGGGCGCTCGGGCCTGTCCTGAAGGCATGGAAGTTCGACCTCGGGACGGGCCTGCGGGCCTGGGTGAACGACGAGCTCGGACTGGCGGTGGACATGGTCGGGGGCAAACTCGCGGGCTCCGCCGAAAGGACCACGACCATCACCACGGACTACGGCCCCGCGACCATAATCGGGGTCGAAGACCTCGTCCTGAAGAGGCTCGCGTCGGCGAAGCACTGGAAGGCCCCGGCCGACATGGAGCAGGCGTACCTCCTGGCCAAGGCGTTCGAGGAAAGGCTCGACTGGGCCTACATGGAGGCCGAGGCGGCCCGGGGGTTGGTCTCAGACTACCTAGAGACTCTGAAGCGCATGCTCGCAGACAAGCGCGCGTCAGGGAACAGCTCTCGGTCTGTGAGGAGAGGGACCCCAAGGGGCTCTACGTCAAGGCTAGGCGGGGCGAAATCGACAAAATGACGGGCGGCCAGGACCCGTATGAACCCGAGCAGCCTGACCCCGTCTCAGATACAACCAAGGACGGGCCCGCCGGCGGACCTGCCCGCCCACCTTCTTCCCGCCTGCATGGAGGCCATCATGGCCGACATTGACGCCGCCTGAGCGCCTCCCTAGACCTCGAAGAGGACGCCCCTGCGCCCCGCCGCCTCCTTCAGCACAGGGTCGGTCGTGAGGAGCACCTCGGCGTTCGCCTCCAGGGCTGACAGGGCGAAGCAGTCTGCGAGGGACAGGCCGGGGCGCCTGAGCTTCCATCTACCTACGGAGACCACGGCCCCTTCGTCCGTGGGGACCGAGACTATCTTGGAGCTCCTCACGAGGCCAAGCCTGGCGTCGGCGGTCTGCACCCCGAACTTCCTCCCCGTCTGGTAGTAGAACTCCGCCAGATTCACGTCGGAGACCATGCCCGCAGCCCTCCCCGCGGACACCCTGTCGAAGTACGGCTTCACCTCTCCCCTCCCGGCGAAGTACAGGGCGAAGACCCCCGCGTCGAAGAGGTAGCTACGTGCGCTGGGACTCGACTTCGGCTCGCCTGTCCATGGAGATCTCCCTTGCCACTTCGGTCATGCGTCCTCCGTCGACGCCGAACGCGTCCTCGAGAGACGCAGTGGGCTCCACGACTAGCCTCCCCCCCTCTTCGGATATTACGACCAACCTGGTGATCCTCAGCTTCTTCCTGTACTCGGCTGGTATCACCACCTGACCTTTGCTGGAGACCTTCGCGACGACGGCCATCGTCTCACGCAGAGTATTACAGTGATTTATGTTTTACCCGTATACATGTAAACCGCGGCTCCCCGCCTCCGACGCATCCTCAGCTGCAGACAATTAGATGAGCGAAGAGGATCAGTGGACAGCCTGGTCGGGAGCTGTTCTACCATGACCATCAGAGCTAACAACGTCCCCCAGGGCCACAGCTGACAGTCGGAAAGAGGTCCTTCGCGCAGATATAGCACGGCCCATCCTGATCAGCGACGGTTCCCATCACCCCACTTCGTCCAGGAACTCCCTGCTCGTGCAAACGTTCGTGATCGCTGTCGCGCTCGACCTACGGAGGTCTGCCCTGAGCGCACTGCCGTCCTCGAGTTCCTATATGCAGCGCGAGGTTCATGCTCTCAGTTTGGACGCGCGGCTCAAGCGGATGGTAGTCGATCCCAGGGTGCTGCGAGGGAAACCGGTGATCGAGGGGGCACGAACCCCTGTGGTGCCTGGTCGTCGATCTCATGGCCTCCGGGATGAACGAAGCCGAGATCCTAAGAGAGTATCCCCGCCTGGGTCGCGGGGACATCCGCGCCGCCTTGCAGTATGCCTCGAATGTCCTGCGCCAGGAAGAGGTCATCCCAATAGAAGCGTAGCCTTTTGGCTCGATTCATCAATCGGTGGTCAAAGCCGGGAAGAACTCGCATTGTATTCCGTCGCAGGGCGTCTAGGATGCGAAAGTGATAAATTTCATCAGAAGCTGGCAAAGTCGCAAATCGTTTGTCCAAGATGCGGGAGTTCCGATAGTTGCTCGTGGTTGTCCTGGCCGGGGGTGAGGGGACAAGGATGAGGCCGCTGACATTTACGAGGCCGAAGCCTATGCTCCCTGTCGGGCCGAGGCCGTCGCTGCACTACCTCCTCCGCCATCTCTCTGACCAGGGATTCAACGACGTGGTAATGGTCGTCGGTTACCTAAAAGACCAGATAATGGGGTACGTCGGGGACGGTTCGGAATTCGGTGTACGCGTCACATACGTGGTCCTGCCCGAAGGGCTCGTCTTTGGCACAGCAGGAAGCCTGAAGCTCGCCGCTCATCTCCTCGACTCGACGTTTCTTGTCGCCCAGGGCGACACCATCAGCCAGATTCCGCTGAATGAAATGTTCGAATTCCATCGGAGGGCGGAGAGGGACCTAACGATAGCCCTGACACCGGTCGAGAGGCCTGCGGAGTACGGAGTCGCCGTCGTGAGCGAAACCGACCAAGTGACAGGATTCCAAGAGAAGCCGCGACCAGAGGAGGTCAAGAGCAACTTGGCGAGCACAGGGTTCTACATCCTGGAGCCCGAGATAACAGACTACATAGCAGACGACAAGTGGGACTTCGCGAAGAACCTGTTCCCTGCGCTGATGGCGGAGGGGAAGACGATCTCCGGGTTTGTGTCAGGCTCGTTCTGGGCAGACATAGGGAGCCTGTCAGGTTATCTAAAGGCGATAGGCTGGGTGCTCGACGGCATGAGCGTGGAAGACAGAGATAGGAAGGGGGCCCTTTTGGGCAAGGGAGTCGAGATGTCGGAAGGGTGCAAGATCCAAGGGCCGAGCCTGATCGAGGACGGGGTGAGGCTCGGGAGAGGCGTCGTCGTCTCTCCCTACAGCGTGGTAAAGTCGAACAGCGTCGTTTCACGAGACAGCGTCATCAGGAAGAGCGTGGTGCTTGAGGGGACGACGATAGGGACATCGACCCAGCTTGACTCCAGTGTCATCGGTGAGACCGCCTGGGTAGGGGATGCGGTGACCGTCAGTGGGTCGATAGTGGGCCAGGGCTGCAGGATAGGCAGAGGAACCAAGGTCGAAGTGGGGAGCAGGATATGGCCGAACATGTCCATAGAGGAGAGGGAGGTGGTCAGCGGGATAGTGGCTGTGCCGAGGGAGAAGGCGTTCTACTTCTACACGTCTCTCGGGGCCTATACAGGTAGAATGGCATCGTCCATAGACGAGTTCCTCGAAGCGATTAACACGGTGCCGCTGCATTCCCTTGAATTCCATATGGCAAGGAGAGACTTTGAAAAGTGGGCCAAGGACGTCGTCCGCTCCATGGTCCTGGCGGACAGGCTGAGAGACATGAGGAGGAAGGGGCTTCTTGGAGAGGAGCTGAAATCAGGCCTTGTCGGATGCGTAGAGAGATGGAGAAGAGAGGTGACGACTAACGAGGGCAGCCCGCCATAGCAGGGGAGGGAGCGAATCCGGATGAGCGGTCCAGCACCGGGAGAGCCAGGCATAGAGCCGAAGTGGACGAGGGGGAACAAGGACGGAGTGGGAACGGCCTATTCGGCCGACAGCAAGCTCTGGTACACACTGTGGAGCGGCATCGTAACCGAGGTCTACTTTCCCACCATAGACAGACCGCAACTCAGGGACATGCAGTTCCTAGTTACGGACGGAAAGACGTTCTTCCACGAAGAGAAGAGGCAACTCGTGCACAGGGTGGAGAGGCTCGCTCATCACGCCCTTGGATACAGGGTGACCAACACGGACCCCGAGGGGAGGTACGAGATAATGAAGGAAATCGTAGGCGACCCTCACCTCCCAGTCCTTCTTCAGAACACCACCTTCCGAAGGAAGGTAAAGGGGCGTACCAACGATGGCAACGATATCAGGCTCTATGCCTTGTGCGCACCCCACCTGGAGGTGGGCGGCTGGGGCAACAGCGCGTTCTCGGCAGAGTTCTCGGGGAGGAAGGTGCTCGTGGCCCAGAAGCAGGGCACGTGGATGGCTATGGGGGCGAGCGTCCCTTTCACGAAGACGTCCTGCGGCTACGTCGGAAAGAGCGACGGCTGGACAGACATTTCGTCAGATTTCAAGATGGACTGGAACTACGAGAGCGCGGAAGACGGCAACATCGCTCTCACGGCAGAAATGCCTCCAGTCGACACATTCACTCTTGCCCTTTCGTTCGGGGAGACTCTGCATAGGAGCGTAACCGCACTCTTCCAGTCTCTTTCGACCCCCTTCGACGCGCAGAAGGAGAAGTTCCTGGACCAATGGGAGAGACCCACCAGACACATCCTCCCTCTCGAACCGCATTCCCGAGACAGCGGCAACCTCTACCACACGAGTTACAGCGTTATCCTGGCACACGAAGACAAGTCATACCCTGGCGCTGTGATAGCCTCGCTTTCTATCCCATGGGGAGAAGTGAGGGGGGACGAAGACCAGGGCGGCTACCACCTCGTCTGGACGAGGGACCTCGTCCAGGCGGCCCTAGGCCTTCTCGCTGCAGGCGACACAGAGACTCCCTGGAGGGCCCTGATATACCTCGCAGTCAGCCAGCATCAGAACGGCAGCTTCCCCCAGAACTTCTGGATTGACGGGACGGCATACTGGAGCGGGGTCCAGCTCGACGAGGCGTCGTTCCCCATAATTCTCGCCTGGAGACTGGCCGAGGCGAATGCGCTGAAGGACTTCGATCCCTTCGTCATGGTCATGAGGGCTGCGAAGTTCATTGTGGAATTCGGCCCCTCAACGGGGCAGGACAGATGGGAGGAGGTCGGCGGATACTCGCCCTCGACCCTGGCGTCAAACATCGCGGCCCTGTGCTGCGCGGCCGACTTCGCAAGGCGCAGGGGAGATAGCGTCACAGCAGGCTTCTTCGAAGAATATTCGGACTTCCTAGAATGCCACCTCGAAGCTTGGACTGCGACTGCGGGCCCAAGGAGACACTTCATACGCGTCCAGCCGGCTGACCGGGACGTCGACGGCCCGGGTCACAAGATGGTGACGTTGGCGAACAGGGAACCTGGCAGCCAGGCCGCGTTCGAGCCCGAGGAGATAGTGGATGCAGGCTTTCTAGAGCTGGTCAGGTTCGGAATACGGAGGCCTGACGACCCGATCATCCGATCGTCGGTCGAGGTGATTGACCGTATCCTTAAGGTAGGCACGCCGTCCGGCCCCTGCTGGCGCAGGTACAACAACGACGGTTACGGGCAGAGAGATGACGGAAGCGCGTACAGGGATGGCTGGGGGAGGGGGAGGGCTTGGCCGCTGCTCACGGCGGAGAGGGGCAACTACGAATTCGCTGCAGGAAAGAGCGTGGCGACTTACATAGGCGCCATGGAGGGCTTCACGTCAGAGGCTGGTCTCCTGCCGGAACAGGTGTGGGACGAGAAGGATGTCCCAGATGCGCACATGTGGCTCGGAAGGCCTACCGGGTCTGCCATGCCCCTCGTCTGGGCGCATGCGGAGTACATCAAGCTCCTCAGGTCGGTTCACGACGGGAAACCGTTCGACAGGATTCGGTGCGTCTTCGAGAGGTACTCGTCGAAGAGGCATTCCAATGTGGAGGTATGGAAGTCAAACAGAAATGTGAAACACGCAAAGAAGGGGTCGAAGCTGAAGATAGTGGCTGAGGAGCCTTTTGTCCTGCACCTTTCTTTCGACGGGTGGAAGACAGTAAGGGATGTTAATTCCATCCACCTTCCGGCGGGCATCGATTTCGTAGACATGTCCCCCGAAGGAGCTACCTTGGCCTTCACGTTTTACTGGCCTGCAAGAGGCGTCTGGGAGGGGAAGGACTACTCTGTCGGATTCAGTTGAAACTCGACGAGACAGCATGCGCAACAGCGCGCGGGTGGTGCCTGGAGAGGGTAATCCGGTCCGACGTCATGGGGCGACCGTTGTGTGGTTCATCGCCTTCGAATCCCAAAGGGTAGCAAGTGCGGGGGGTCTCGGCGGTGCGGTGGCGAACCTTTCGGAGGAGCTCTCGCACGAAGGAATGGCCGTCACCGTCTTCCTTCCGAGCCATGGGATGCACCTTGACGAAGGGGTCAGGGAGAGGCTCAACCTACGGGACACGAAGGTCGCGCTCTCGGGTGCGAGAATCGGAGACGACGGCAGCCTCCACCCGTACTCTATCGGGGTGGAAGAAGGAAGTTATTCGGGTGTGAGGTACCGCCTATTCAAGGGGTTGGACCGTGTCACGTCAAGGTGGCTCGACGGAAGGAGCATCTATGGAGGGGACGAGGCCACATATCAGAAGGCGTCCCTGATGGCAAGAGCGCTGAGGGGTTACGTGGAGGGGAAGACAGTGACAGCAGAAGAGGGATCCGGTCAACCCTCTGTCATCCATATGCACGACTGGCATGCGGTCCCGGCCGGGGTATCGGCATGGCAGGCGTTCGCGGAGCGGGGGAAGGGGATGTGCCGCCCTGCTCTCGTGTTCACGTCCCACCTGCTCGGCTTCAAGCGACTCCCGTGGCACTACGTGTCTGCGGACTGGTCGGGCCTAAAGGAGCAGCAAGGCGGTCAGTACATCTGGGTGGACGGCTCCTTTTCCTTTCGCTCAGGCTTCAAAGAGGTCTGGGAGGCCATGTCTGGAGGCTCTTTCGAGAAGTTCGGCTCCTATGAGGCAGACTTCGTCACATCTGTGAGCCAGTCGTATCTAGCGAAAGAGGTTCTGGGATATGTGGGACAGGGGATAGGAGGAAAGAGCGATTTCGTCCACAACGGATGCGACTGGGACTATCAGGACATGAGAAAAGCAGTCGTAAAGACGCTCGGTCCGAATGAGAAGAGGGGCGGCGCCTCCCTTCCGACCAGGGACGAGGTTCGAAGATTCCTGCTGGAAGAAGTCCTCGCTGAGAAAGAAGGCAGGGACGGCTTCAATAGGGACGGCCCTCTCGCTCTGATGACAGGCAGATTCGACAGGCAGAAGGGGGTGGACGTGCTTCTGGAGGCGGTCCCCCGCGTGCTCAAGCAAATACCGGAATCGAGGTTCCTTCTCCTTCTGCTCCCCAGCGACGGGAACGATTCGTATGCAGACGAGGTCGTGAAGGAAGCCAGAGCCCTTTCAGACAACGTCAGGCTTGTCGAGGGGAATTCGGCGAACGCCGTCTACCAACTCGCCTACCTAGCTTCGGACGTGTATGTCATCCCTTCCAGGTGGGAACCGTTCGGGATAACCGCCCTCGAAGCGATGGCTACGGGGAACCCTGTCGTCGGGACGTCCACTGGGGGAATCAAAGAGACGGTCGTGGACATATTGGAGGACGAGGAGGGTGGAACAGGAAGGCTCGTTCCGCCAGAGGACAGCAGGGAGCTGGCAAGGGGGATAGTCAGCTTCCTGTCCGTGATGATGATATCTCAGGGTGCCAAGGGAAGCACCGGGTCGATAGCTTACGAGTCCCTCAGGGCGGCGGTTGAGGAGGACTTCTCATTCGGAGCAAAGCTGAGGGAAAGATGTATCAAAAGGGTGAGGGAGAATTTCACCTGGGCGCACGCAGCGAGGAAGATGGACGCATGTTACCGGAAAGCCGGCCGGTTCGCCGAGGCAAGGTCCCGCGCGAAGTACTGATCGAGGAGGTGCAGTGACCACATGTCCAACCACTCGCCAGAGGACGATGTCTTCTCAGACTACGACGCCTACCTCTTCCACGAGGGGACACACCTCATGCTCCACAAGAAGCTCGGGTCGCACCCCATCGAGGGGAGAAGAGAAACGCTGTTCTCCGTGTGGGCGCCCAACGCGCTTGAGGTCGGCGTGATGGGCGATTTCACCGACTGGAACGAAGGCACGGTCCCGCTCGAGCCCCATAGGGAAGGCATCTGGCAGGGGCGCGTCCCCGGCGCTGAAGTGGGCTCGCTCTACAAGTATCGAGTGAAGCTCAGGTCAGGAGACGTGGTAGACAAGGCAGACCCATTCGCCCTTTACGCCGAGGTCCCGCCTAGGACCGCGTCGGTCGTCTGGAAGACCGACTACAAGTGGGGCGACAAGGGATGGTTGGAGGACGGGAGAGGTGAAAGGAACTCGCAACTGTCTCCCTTCTCGATGTACGAGGTCCACCTTGGTTCGTGGAGACGCGACAGACGTGGGAAGCCTCTGGCGTACTGGGAACTAGCGAAGGAGCTTCCGGCCTACGTGAAGGAGATGGGTTTCACCCATGTCGAGTTGCTCCCAGTGATGGAACACCCGTTCTATGGCTCTTGGGGATACCAGGTGACAGGGTACTTCTCGCCGACAGCCAGATATGGGACCCCGCAGGATTTCATGCGGCTTGTAGACGGCCTCCACAAGGAGGGAATCGGAGTCGTCCTAGACTGGGTGCCGTCCCATTTCCCGTCCGACGCCTACGGTCTCGCCTTCTTCGACGGGACGCACCTCTACGAGTACTCGGACCCGAACAAGAGGATTCACCCCGATTGGAACAGCTATGTGTTTGACTATTCGAAGGGCGAGGTGAGGTCCTTCCTGTCCAGCAGTGCTTTCTTCTGGCTCGACGTCTACCATGCGGACGGGCTCAGGGTTGACGGAGTCGCTTCGATGCTCTACCTCGATTATTCGAGGCAGGGAGGCGACTGGACGAGAAACGCGCGCGGAGGGAGGGAGAACTTGGAGGCTGTGAGCTTCCTGCAGGATTTGAACAGGCAAATCTACAGGTCGTTTCCGACGGCGCAGACGATAGCCGAGGAGTCCACCGCGTGGCCAGGCGTCACCGGACCCGTCGAGGAAGGGGGGTTGGGGTTCGGGATGAAGTGGAAGATGGGATGGATGCACGACACATTGACATACTTCTCAAAGGACCCCATCTACAGGAAGCACCACCAGGAACTCATGACATTCAGCATGTGGTATGCTTACTCCGAGAACTTCGTCCTGCCTCTTTCGCACGACGAAGTGGTCTACGGAAAAGGTTCGCTCCTACAGCGGATGCCGGGGGACAGGTGGCAAAAGTTCGCGAACCTGAGACTTCTGTTCGGGTACATGTTCGCACACCCGGGGAAGAAGCTACTCTGGATGGGGGACGAGTTCGCCCAGGCGGAGGAATGGCACCATGACGGAGGACTGCAGTGGCGGTCCCTGCTCTCGGAGAGGGAGAACCAGGGCGTCGAGCTCTGGGTGAAGGACTTGAACAAGCTCTACAGGAGGGAGAGGTCGTTGCACTCGCTAGACTTCGACCCCGGAGGGTTCAGATGGGTTTCGTGCGACGACTCTTTACAGAGCGTCATAGCGTTCTTGAGAAGGTCCGCGGAGGAGAATGACTTCGTGCTTGTGGTCTTGAACTTCACGCCTGTCGTCAGGCGAGGATACCTCGTGGGCGTTCCAGTGGGAGGAAGGTGGCTTGAGGTGCTGAACAGCGATGGAAAGGAGTATGGGGGAAGCGGTATCGGCAACGCAGGAGGAGTGGATTCTTCTGACGTGGCCTGGCACGGAATGGAGCGGAGTCTGAGGCTCACGCTTCCGCCGCTCAGCGCGCTCTTTCTCAAGCCTGAGACAAGAAAAGGCCACCCTTAAATCGCCAGGCCAACGCCAACCAACGCCCTTTCTTGTTCGCGAAGAGACTTGATGCCCAGGACAAGCTCTATCTTGTAAGCGGATGCGTGGACAACCTTCTGCTGGCACAGGACGAGGCAGAAGGTTGGTTCGTAGCGGCCCCCGGCTACAGGCCCTACGGCGATTTCGTCTGGCACCGGGACAGCGCCGAGTGCGTGGCGGCTCTGGACATGTACGCCTCCTCATCCGGGAAGAAGGACATCTTTGAACGAACCGAGAAGGCACTTGCAAGGTCTTTCAGGGCTATTGCGGAGAAAGAAGAAGGCGTGAAGAAACTTTCGGAGATGAAGGCCAAAGTTTCCAACCCCGACTTTTATGACGACAGATTCCACCCCCATTGCAGGCTGAAGAGGGACGGACAGGAGGTCGCTGAGCCCTGGAACAACGTGCAGTATGACAGCGTGGCCCGGCTTATCGTGGCGCTGTCGAGGCACCTGGCCCTGTCAGGGCGCGTCGACCCTGGGGCCTTCGAGAAGGGCCTCAAAGTTGCGACGTCCTATCTCTTCGACTCGATATGGGATCAGGTCGACGGGAGGAAGTGGCTTACGGTCTGCGCGAACGAATGGGAGGAGAAGAACGAGCCTCACTTGGGAGGCCCTCTGTTTTCATCCGTGGTAGGTACGATTTATGCCGCGAGCCTTGCAGCGGGGGATTTGCAGCAATTCTTTCCACTCCCCGAGGTGAGGGAATTCACGAAGCTAACGATGGACATGCTTCTTGGGCTTTTCAGGGAGGGGGAGAGTCTGAAGATGCTCAAGAGATACTACGAAACGCCAACCGGAATCTGCTCCACCTCTCTCTGGCTTCTCACGGACTACGAGGTCTTCCCGAACGATTCGCCCATGTTCAGGAACACCATATCCGAGATTGTGAGGTCCCTGTACACAGAAACAGCGACAGAGGCAACCGGAGGAGAAGTGCACCTAACGGGCGGGCTCCGGAGGTACCTGATACCCGAAGCGGGCCACGACCAGCGCGGTTTTCATCATGATAGCTATTGGGGTGGGCAAGCATGGATGATTACGACTGCTCAGCTCAGCAGGGCAATGGCCATTCAGAGAAGGTACGATATCGCCGAGACCCTGCTGAAGAACTGCCTGGAAACCAGGAGTGCCGAAGGAAGGCTGCCGGAACAGTTCGAGGGCACCTTCCTTGACCATAGGCAGCACGAGCTTTGGAAGACGAATACAGGGGAGAACACCGCGCCCCCCTGGCTAGCGTGGTCGCACGCGGAGGTCCTGAAGGCTTACGTCACACTTCGGGAGATGGATGCAATCTGAAGGTCAGCTCTTTGGTGACTGACAAGCCATAAGACGGCGGAACGGGCATCTTACCGCGTCCCGGGAAACGAGAGGTCGGCCGGTGTCGATGCGGTCGTTCTGCTTGCAGCCTGAGACGGGAGCTGCAAGGCGCCGCAAAAGCCGACCCGTGCCTGCCCCATCAAAGCCTAATAATGAGGCCCAGGGGTATCAGCATGTGAGTCGCGGCAAGAGAGGAAAGAAGACGCCTGCCGGGGAGCGAGGGGCGACCATGGAACTGCCTCCCGAGAAGGCGTTCTACTTCTACAGGGGCTTGGACGAGCCGTTGGGCGTGGCTGCAAGCAGCATTGTTGATTTCCAGAGGAAGCTGGCGAATGTCGAGACAACCTCTGTCAAATTCCACGTCGAGAGAGGCGACTTCCAGAACTGGCTCAAGACGCTGGGGGAGATCGACTTGGCCGAGAAGATCGATGGCCTGAAAGGAAAGGGAATCCCGCCTGAAGAAATGAAAGGGAGAGTGACGGCCCTCGCAGCTGAAGCCCTCAGGGGCAAGAAGCCTTAGAGCCATCCCAGCATTGTCCTCCTGTAGACGGCTAGGGAGCAGGCCAGCTGGACCAGCGCGAGATAGTTCTCTGCCTTCTTCTCCCACCTGATGAGGAGCCTCATGAACCGGTTGAGCCAGGACGCGCTCCTCGAGGCCTCCGACGCGCTCGGCACGGACGAGCCGACGGTGGTCACGAAGGGCGAGGAGAGGGTCTTGAACGAGAGCGGCAAGAGGATTGACGTCATCCCTGCGTGGAAGTGGTTCCTTCGGAGCGGGTAGAAGGCGGCCGTCCCTGGCTCCCTTGGACGAGCGGTACACTGCTGCCTCGGACCTCAAGATACAGGCGCTGCGGGCGCCCCGCAGGAGCCCGCTCCGGCCCCGGGGGGCCCGACGTGGTCGAAGGCAGAAGCCTCTGATGGGCGCGCGGGCGCTCCTCAGGGTCGGTAGGTGCGCGGGTCCACCCGTGTTATCCCCGCCACCCTGTCGTATACTTCGTCTGTTGAGAGTATCTTCCGCCCGTCGTCCTGGTTCAGGGCCGTGGCGGCGT
>JAKASI010000029.1 GCA_021828185.1 archaeon | reverse complement strand
TGGGGCGAGGGATCAGCGTATGCCACCCCTGTCAATGAAAGAAGTGCTACAACGGCAAGCGTTGAAAGAAGAGTTAGTTTCGCTTTAGAACCGTAGGACTTTTCCAATGTCCCACCGATGTTCTCTGTGGTTGAGTCTTTTTACGCGTTGCGGAAGAATCAGGCCGCGAAGACCAGATTTGAACGACCGAATGTCCTATTGGCACACTCCGGCCTTCAGTCAGGCAGACTCGATCTGGCACCCGTTTTTGGGATAGGCTCCAAGCCAACTCCAGAGGGGGGCGTCGACCAGAGACGGTGAGTCCAACGGGCCCGTTGCCCCCTTTCTTGTGCCGGATCACTGTGGCAGCGGTCGCTGGAGTCCTCTGAGTTCAACTTCTCCGACCTAAAGGCCCGGAGATTGCAGCTGCCGGCTGCGCCGCCATAGGCTGGTTGGAAGCGGCCCCCGATCCGAGTTTCCTGACGCCCTTGGCCCGGATGTTCAGTGCGCCCACGTAGCCTGCCGGCGCCTCGAACCCGCACCTCTGGCACCTGAACAGGCCTCTCGAGACCCTGTTCCCCCCGCTGCAGCATGCGCACCTTGGGCGCTTCCCCGAGGTGTTCCTCGGGTTGACGAAGACCACCGGGACCCCTCGCTTCAGGGCCTTGTATTCCACGAACCCCCTCAGCTCGTGGAACGCCCACTTTGCGTGCCTGCCCTTCTGTCTCCGCCCAACGAACTCTGTCAATCAACCACACCTTTCGTGATTCTCATATCGCTTTATTTGGTTGCAATTAGCGCAGAGCAATTGGCGTGCTTCCAAGCCGCGGCAACCCTCTTTATCGCGTTCATCGCAATCTGTGAGTTGAAGCCCACCTTCTTCAGGTCGTAGTAGCACGCGTCGTGCAGCTCGAACTCTGACATCCTTCCCAGCGGAGCTATGCGGCTGCAGGCGCCGTTGAAAGCCTCCATCGTCTTGAGGAGGGACTGCCTCTGTACCGCATCAGGCTCGAGCCCGATCTGGACTGTCGTCAGCGGGAGGGGGACGCAATTGCATCTCTCCTTCAGGCGGTTGCACCCGTCGCACGCGGCCCGATTCTTGTGGAGCCTCTAGACGAGGTGCATCGGACGCCCGCAGCCGCACCTGAACCTGCAGCGCTTCAAATCGTCTTCTGCCCCTCGATATACTTCTGAATCGTCTTGGAAGAGACATGGCCCGCGGTGCTGGCGAAATAGGAGTGCGTCCAGAGCGAGGGGAGCCTCAGGAGCAGATTTTTTCAGACCACTTTGTGCATGAAACTAGTCCAAGATAGACCAACTTTAATAACACGTGCCCGTGCGACCCTCCGGTGACAATGAGCGAACATGAGTTCAGGGTCGTGATCGCCGAATGGATGACGAACGGGCCTCCGGCAGTGATGGAAAGGGACGTCAGCCTCACCACAGACCCGAAGACTGTCGTCTCCGTCGTCGGCCCGAGAAGAGCTGGGAAGACTTCGCTTCTCTTTCGTACGATGGCCAGGCTTCTGAGCAAAGGCGTGCCGAAGCAGAACATACTCTACGTGGACTTCGAGCACCCCGCGCTTGTGAACGTGGCAGCGGGCGACCTGGACGACATGCTGAAGGCTTTCTACGAGCTCTCACGTCCAGACACGAGATTCCCCCTTTATCTCTTCCTGGACGAAGTTCAGAACGTGAAGGAGTACGGGAGGTGGTTCAGGAAGAGGCTCGACGCGAGATACTACATCTCCGGTTCTACTTCTAGGCTGACCTCGAAGTCTGTTGCAGAGGAGCTCCGGGGCAGAAGCGTGGACTACGTGGTCTACCCGCTCTCCTTCAAGGAGTACCTGAGGTTCACAGGGGTCGAAGCCGGAGACGCAAAGGCCATGCGCTACAGCGAGAGGAGGGGGGTCATACTCTCCGCGCTGAGGGAATACCTCAGGCTTGGCGCGTACCCGGCCGTCGCGCTCGAAAGAGACGAAACGGAACGGATAAGGCTCCTAAGGTCCTACTTCAACTCCGTCCTCGTCAGAGACCTGGCGGTCTCGAGTCTCCCCATGGCCGAGGCGATCGCGAAGTTCGTGGTCTCGAACTATGCTGGGGCGCTCTCTCTGAACAGAGTTTCCGACTACGTGAGGAGCCTAGGATATAGCGTCGGAAAGGGGAAGGTGCAGGACGTCCTGAAGAGGGGGGAGGAGTCGTTCATATTCTTCCCGGTCGAGCTCTTCGTCAAGAGCGAGAGGAGAAGAAAGGTCAATCCGAAGAAATACTACATAGTAGACACGGGCTACTCCGCTGCGCTCGGGTACGACTTCTCCATCGGGAGGGCGATGGAGAACGCTGTCCTGCTCGAGCTGAAAAGGAGGGAGAGGGAAGTATACTACTGGAAGGAGTACGGCAGGAGCCAGGGGCGTGAAGTCGACTTCGTGATATCGAAGGACTTCCGCGCCGAGGAGCTTGTGCAGGTCACGTATTCCAGCCACGGGCTGAGGGAGAGGGAGGTCCTGGCCCTGAAGAAGGCCAGGGCGGCCGTCGGCGCCAAGAAGACGACAGTCATCACGTGGGATTACAGCGACGAACAGAGCGGAGTAGGATTCACGCCTCTTTGGTACTGGTTGCTGGATTAAATAGAAAAGCGCACGCCCAGCGTTCTGAAGCTGGGTCCAGGCGCTGTATGGCACAATTGAAGAAGTTCTCTTTGCGCAGGCCGCGCGTCTCCCTGGCGCTCATCAGGACGACGTGAGCCGCAGCTCCCTCGTCTGACCGGTTCCCGTATGTGGCCCTCATAATCACCACGCTCGACCTCGGGGCCCTCTAGGTCCTTCGCGCAGATATAGCCCGAGTCTCCACATTATCTAGAAGCGCCGACCCATATTAACAGTGATTGGCATCCCTATGTTTTGTTCGGTCTATGGGTGATTTGGAAGGCCGTTCGGAGTCGGGTGATAGTTCTCTAATCCGGTTCTGGTAATTCTGTCTGACATAGAGGGTGCTGTTAACTGGACTGACGCATCATAATTTGGGGATTAGCGACCTAATCCTGCTACTGCGCTGTGAACGGATCTAGCCAAGAAGAAATCCTAGCTTTGACCTCTGGGGTGTAAATGAAGACGGTCAGTTCAAGTCCTTTGTCAACGCCGTCCATTCCATAGCCCCGAGGCTCATCCTTTATCACGCGGAGCGTTCGAATCACGGTATTCTTCGCATACCCACTTCCGAAAAGTATCATCGTGTGCGCGGGATTGGATTCAATCCTAGTGCAAACCATCGTGGCGGTAGCCTTGGGATTGTCTGCCTCCTTGACGAATATGACCAAGTCCTCAACTTGGGCAAGGAAGTGTTCAAGCCATTTCCTCACCTCGGTTGGGTCTCTGTAAATCTGGACTAGTCTATTCAGAAGCTCACTCGTGATTCCAGCCTGAGTGACTTGCGCGACATGAAGACCAGCAGTCCCAAATTTTCTTTTGATCTTGCTCCTTAAGTCAAGAACCCTGTCTTGTTCCTCGGCAATCTCTTTCAATGCGATGCCCATCTGAATCTGCAGAGCATACGGGCCCTCAGGAATCCATTTCACCAGTAATTCATATTCCGCTGAGTGGCGTTCCCGTTTGACCAAGTCAATGTTTCTCGGACTCTCGATAAAAGCGAGTTTCCGATTCAAGAATTGCTTGGCTAGACTCTTGACTTTCTCTTCAGTCCATTCTATTCCTGCCGCTGTCGCTCCATGAGCGGCCTCCCTTATGGGGTGGTCGCCGGACAATCTTAGACTTCGCCGTGTTCCTCGATGTAAGAAGCTATGCTCAGGGGATTATCATCTAGAACGATTGTGCTACCTGAGAACAGGGCCATGTTTTCGACCCGAACGGGCTGTTCGATGTATTCGTCTATGACGACTTTCCCCTCTCTCGTGACATAGCCTTCGTTATTCGCATCCAACCCGAGCAGTTTCAAGAGTAGGGTCTTCGCAGCCTGAGGCATGTCACTGATAGGCACCAGTTCCAACTTTCAGCCCCTACTCGCGACCATGACTGCCCGCGTATAAGCTCGTTTCCGAACCAGTAAAGCCGCAAGGTCAAGATTCGCTGTCGGAATCGTCAGCCCGAAGGACGGCGTGGCTCTCATCACCCTTACCATGTGCCTCGTCTTATAAGCGTCCCTATGCTAGTAATACGTCTTATGGTGGAGAACCAAGGAGGATGTGTCATCCCCCGTGCGCAGGGAGGGGGAGCGCCCAGTCGAGCTTAAGAGCCTTTACGAGCCTCTCGTACCACGAAGGGTCCCTCCCGCCGGAGTATCTCTCCTCCGGGCTGCACCCGATGGTCCTGACCCTCAACCCGTTGTTGTGCCAGTGGACGTAGGTGCGGACGCACTCGTCGATCGAACCCCTGTCGGTGCTCCTCCCCAGCCTGTGGATGAGGAACGAACGCCTTCAGCCCCTTCTGGAACGCGGACAGCTTCCCCAGCGTCTGGTGGTGGTGGACCGACGACCAGATGTGCTTCCATGTGATCCGGCTCTCGCAGTACCTCCTCATGGCGGAGTTCATCCTGCAGAACTGCCGCCCGTTGTCCGTGAGGAGGTTCTCGAAGACACCAGGGTGGAGACGCGTCATCCACTCCACGACCGCATCGCCGGTCGCGTCCGCGATCCGCCCGGCGTGTTTCAAGAAATCCTTGAGCATCGTCAGGAATAACTAGGTTGTAAATGAATTCTTTTGATTATCCGCATCCGGGTGGTCAGAACAACGACGACAGCTCGAGGTACGACTTCACGAAA
>JAKASI010000028.1 GCA_021828185.1 archaeon | reverse complement strand
AATGTCCTGCTCCAAGACCCTCTCTGGCAGGAAGTCCTTGGTGAGGCCCCAGACGTTCTGGTTCCCCGCGTGGCCGACGACCATCACCTCTCCCTTCATGAGGAGGTGGAACAGCATGTTGGAGACGTCGTTGCCCGTGCTCCACCCGTCGGAAGACCTCTTCGTCTTGACGTAGTCACCGAACTGGTTCAGCAGGAGGGGGCCCCCCTCCAGTTCCCTCAGAATGTTCTTACGCAGCCCGCGGTGCTCTGCGAGGAACTTCTTCGCCCTTGGTATGTGGTTCCTCCAGGACTTCGACAGCGACTCGGGGTACCTCTTCATCAGGTGACTGTACAGGGGGTAGTCTTCGGTCAGAACGATGGACGCGATGGGGGTCCAGTGCTCGAAGACCCTCCGCTCGTCCCAAAGGAGGCCTTCAAGGTCCGAGTTTCTGAAGTCCCCTATTCTGCTCCAGAGAGAGATCGCGTGCGAAGGCGCGACGATGGTGACCGGGTCCCACTGGACGTAGGCGAGGTCCCGGATCACCGAAACGATGTCTTCACGGGTCGCCTTCCTTGGTCGCTCCCCAGCCAGTCGCTGCTTGGTAACCGTGAGGCGTCTGACAGAATCCGCGGTCGCTGAAATCGCCCGCTTGCCCAAGGTCGGCCCCGGCTAGCCGCAGAAGTATGTAACGATTGGGGCGAGGGCGGCGTCCGGGGGGTCGGGGTTGGCGGACCTATGCGACGGTCCGACAACGAGGGCGTGCGCATTGGTCAGAGGATGCGTCCTGCGAATATCCTATAGAGGGGTGGCGGTAAGGACCCTGTGCCTTGCCGGCGCTTGAGCTAGCCGACGTGAGTTCAGGGTACGGGGGTGAGCCGGTGTTGCGGAGCATCACCTTCAAGGCGCAGGAGCCGGCGATCTACGTCGTCTTGGGCCCCAACGGAGCGGGTAAGACCACCCTCTTCAGGACCATAGCTGGGATTCTCAAGCCGTATTCAGGCCGGGTACTCTTCGACGGCGAAGACCTGAGCACCTCCAAGAAGGAGAGGATGAGGATCAACTATCTCTCCCACTACAACGCGGTCCCCGAGGAGATGACGGTCAGGAGGGCCCTGGACTACTACGCGAAGATCGAGGGCGGAAGCGCCGACGGGGCCCTCTCTCTTCTGGAGTTGGAAGACCTGAAGGACAAGAAGGTGTCCCACCTCTCTCAGGGCCAGAAGAAGAGGGTGTCAATCGCGAAGGTCTTCCTGACCGAGCGCGACCTGTATCTTCTTGACGAGCCCACGTCCAACCTTGACCCTGCCGTGTCGAAGGAGATCCGAGACATACTGATGCGCCTGTCCAAGGAGAAGATAGTGCTCTACTCCTCGCACAACCTCTACGAGGCCCGCGATGTGGGCACGAACCTGATACTCGTCAGAAACGGGACCATCGGCTACTACGGCAAAATATCCGACGTGAAGTCGAAGGAGTACCGGGTCGGATTCAGGACATCCACCGACATCACGGGCATTATCGACGCCAAGCTGGAGGGGGGGTACTACGTCGCGACCTTCTCCACACCTGAGGAGGCGGGGCTCGCCCTGAAGCGCCTTGTAGAAAGCGGCGTGAGCGTGACCGAGATGAGGGAGCTGGACAACCCTCTCCAGAGCCTGTTCGAGTCGGCTTCCCAAAAGGAAGGGGAGGCGAGCTAAGCCGGTGAGCGACCAGGGGTTGGTGATCGCGAAGAGGAGCGTTTCGCTGACGAAGTCCTATCCTGTCATGGGGGTCGTCCTGACCTTCATCGGGGTCCTGTTCTCCAGCGTATCGAGCCTGGTAGGCGTGTCCCCGACGGCAGGAGCGTCGTTGGTCCGCGGCGGAAGCCCCAGCCTCGGCGTGCCGTTCCTCGCCGTCCCGTTCCAGGCCCTTTCCGCGATAATCTTCTCCACCCCAGTCCTCCTACTCTTTGTCTATGACAAGAACAACGGGGTGCTCGAGTACCTGCTTTCCCTTGGGATGGACCAGGGCGACATCTATCGGCAGTACCTCAAAGCGGCACTGATGCTCGCCTCAGCCATCGTAACCTTCGACGTCGTCGTCGACCTGGCCGTCGGTGCGATCGAGGGGGAGGCGGGGTACGCGGTCGCGATCTCTGCCCTCGTCGTCGCCTTCGCCCTCCCGGCGGTCTCCCTCGGAGCGCTCCTGATGATGTCTTTCAGCTCGCTCCAGAAGCAGAGGATGGGTTCGAACCAGCCTCTCGGGATGGCGATTGGGACTTTCGTGGTGATGCCGACATACCTTCTTCCCATCGTCGAACCTGCGGCAGCTTTCTCTGTCGACCTGGTCCTCGCCGGGTTGGTCGTGATGTTCTCACTGGTTACCTTCCTCCTGTCGAGCCACTGGATCAGCAGAGAGAAGCTGCTGCCATAGGCCGCCGGCACACTTCCCCATCTCCTGGTGGAAGCCGCCAGTCACCCGTGTCATGTCCTCTCTGGGTCCCACGATGTTGCGATCGGCGGAGATGAACTCTGACGCGACGATTCTACGCACAATCGGGTCCCGAGTACCCTGGCCTAGTCAGTTCCGTCCCTTGGGGAGTCCTTTCGCGCAGTAGGGTTCGTTCGACGCCATGTGCAGAGAGATGAGTCACCGAACGCGGTTCAACATGAACGGCCCACATGCGAATCTAGGGCAGAATCTTGACCTGAAGCTCGTTGAATTCTTCTGCTTGCTCGCCGCCCGAGTCACACATCGCGTCTTTCTCCCTGTTCGGAAGCCTTCGGTGCAACGACAATCTTCTGGGGACCCCCCTCCCCGGTCGCCGGGAACCTCGTCTGTCCGAAGAAAACATCGAATATCCCTTCGAGGCTCCCGTTCAGCGCACGCCAGTAGATCATGGCGAAAGCCCTCTTCATGTAGTACTTGACGGTCGAAGGGGCTTGGTCCGCCGGGGGGGAGGTGTAGGTGGCTGACACGAAGATAGCCTTGTGATGGCCGACCTCCATGGGGCAGTTGATTCTCCCGTTATACTCCAAGAACTCCTTCGACCTCTTCATCTCGGTGACGATGTTGTGCGCCACCACTACCGATTGTAGGTGTGCCACCACACCTGACTTCGACACCGGGATGTTCGTGGCGTCCCCGATGCAGTAGACCCCCTCCTGGCCGACGACCCTCATGGTCCCCTTCTCAGTTGGCACGTACCCCTCCTGATCCCCGATCCCCGAGTCGATGATGACGTCCGCCCCGTGGTGTGGGGGTATGGCGATGAGCAAATCATAGTCGAATGCCTCCCCCTCCAGGGAGAAGACCTTGCGCTGTGCCGGGTCCACGTAGTCGATGTTGAAGAAAGTGGTGACTTCGATTCCCTTGTTGTGGAACATCGGCTCGACGACGTGCGAAATCTTCTCGGCAGGGTAAGACCGCGGATAGGGGGTTAGGAACTTGATCTTTACCCGGTCCCTGATGCCCTTCTTCTGGAAGAATTCGTCCAACATGAACGCAGCTTCGTTCGGGGATGGCGGACACTTGTGAGGGATACCTGCAATCGCGACTATTATGGTCCCGCCCTCGAACGCCTGAAGCGCATCCCATATGCGCCTTGAATTCACCCCTCCCGTATGGAAGTTCAGCGACCCCTCAGCGAGGCCCTGAATCCCAGACGGGTCAGCCACGGCCCCGGTGGCGATGACTAGGTAGTCATAGCCCAGGGCTCTTCCGCTCTTCGTGACTACGGACCTTGACTTGAAATCAATATTGACGGCCGGGTCCTCGACGAACTCTATCTCCTTCCGGATGAGGTCGGTCTCCTCCTTTACGTATTTGTCCGGCGCCGCTCCCTTGAATGCGACGTCCAGATTCCCGGGCTGAAACGGGTGGTGGGGGTGCTCGCCGATCAGCTGCACCGAGGCAAGTCCGCCCCTGATCTCGTCGCGCAACTCGGACGCCAGGAGGTTGGCCGTGAAGGTGCCTCCATCACCTGACCCGATGATTACAACGCGTTGCATACCATCAGTCACCTCTTCTTCGTGATCTTCACTACGATCCGGGTGTATCCCTGCTCGTCGACGACGTTCACGAGCTCGTTGCCGCTCCTCTGCGCCCACGCCGTGACGTCTGCCTTGGCCGCGGGGTCGGTCGCCAAGAGCTCAATCACGTCGCCGAGCTGAGAGCTCCTATAGGCTTTGAAGAGGTCGGTGATGGGCCCTGGACAGAAGCTCCCTCTGGAATCGATTACCTTGTGCTGAGCAATGGTCGACATTACTGATCACCTAGATGAAGATGGTCTGCCCACCCTCCCCCAGCGACACCATCGTGGCCGCGCCGACCACATCGTCAATCTCGTCGATGAGGGACTCCCTTGGCGTCCCCATCACCGCCATGGTGGTCGAGCAGGCGTGCAGTTTCACCCCGAGGTCCTTTGCCATCTTGAACATGTCGGGGATGCTCGGCACCTTCGCCTTTCTGATCTTCCCCCTCATCATGCTGGTGGCCATGGCAGTCATGCCGGGGATCATCCCGAGTATGTTCGGCATCGGCATGCCTGGGTTGCCCACAGGGGACACCTTGAGGGAGCCCACATGCTTCTTGCTCACGGCCTGCAGCCCCCAGAATGTGAAGAACATGTGGACCTCCTTCCCCATGGTCGCAGCAGTCGTAGCTATCATCAGGGCTGGGTATACCATGTCCATCGTGCCCTTTGAAAGAATGATGAGCATCCTCTCTGCCTGCTCACCTTTCTCTCCAGCCTTCAACGCTGATATCTGGGCCATCTGAATTCGGGAATAATCGCAGGATGGCGGGCTAATAAATCGCCGAGTCGATTCTCACTGGTGATAACCGCTCGCCGAACCTGCGAGAGGCACTTGCATTCGAGCAACAGGTGCATGAGGTCGGATTGGATGCCCGCAGCCCCACGTTGGCATCTTTCGCGGACCTCCGGGACGCATCACTCGGCTTCGGAGCCGCTCGGCCCGCAGGAGAGCTTTCAGGGTTTTGCCCATTTGAAGGGGCGCCTCAACCAGGGAGCAATTTGGAACCGAGGTGCGGGGGTGGGACTTCAGATATGCAAGTAGCTCTCAAAGCAGGGCCGTCAGACGAGTGAGTATGTTGCCGCCGTCACTTGTGCGCTTGGAGTTCGTGAATCTTTTCCTCTACAACCGCAAGCCTCTGTGAAAAGTCCATCCGCTTGTCCAACGAATCAATCTTTGCGTCGAGTCTCTTGATTTCAGAGTGAACCGCTGCGAACTCGCCGTCGAACTTCGACTCGAGGCCGTCCACCTTGCCTTCAAGTCCATCGAACCTCCCGTTGATGGCTTTGACCTCTCCCTTCAACTCGCTAATCTGAGGAAGAAGGATTCTTTCGAGCCATCCTGGGACCTTCTCGG
>JAKASI010000027.1 GCA_021828185.1 archaeon | reverse complement strand
CGGTCAGGAACTTCGCATTCCTCGTCGCCGACCCGTGCCTGAACATGTACATGTGGACCCTCGGCTTCTGGATGGCTGCCTTCCTCGCGACGTCCTTGAGCACCGCTGCGCACGCCTTCCAGCTCAGGGGCTCGTCGAGGTGGTTCAGGCTCATCGTCAGCCAGAGGGGGGCGTTGGGGTCGCTCTGGAAACGGTGCGTCTCGAGGTAGCGCGCAAGATGTTCGACTGAGGCGATGAGCCTCAGAGTCCTGGCCCCGGTCTTCCCCTTCCTGATGTGCACCAGCGCCCCGGCGTCGTCGAACTGGACGTCCCCCACCCTGAGGAGGAGCAGCTCGCTGACCCGCACCCCTAGCTCGGCAGCGACAGAAATCAGCGCCTTGTCTCTCGTCGTGCCGGCAGCCTTGATCAACGCGTGGACCTCCTCGTCCGTGAAGAAGAGCGGCTCCTGCTTCTCGCTCGCCTTGATCGTCTTCCTGAGCCACCTCACCTCCTCAGGGTAGGGGGTGTCCTTGTCCGTGTCGCCGTACCTGACGAACTTCATGAACCTCTTGACCATGATCTTGAAGTCGGCCATGGTCTCGGCGGAGTAGTGGCGCCTGCTCTCGGTCCCGTCCCAGTTCCTCTTCGTGAACTCGTGGTCCGCCAGTTGCGTCATCAGCTCCTCGATGTCCCTCCTCTTCGCCCTCCGGAAGGGGACCCTCATGTGGTGGGAGACGGTCGTCAGGGTGTTGACGTACTTGGCCTGGCGCCCGACGGAGACCCCCTGGGCCTTCACCTGCCTCATGAACGCCTGTATCAGCTTCCTGTCCTGGGGACGGACTTTGGGGTCGCGCTCCAGCCTGCTCTCCGCGTTCCTTAGCTGGTAGGGGTAGTCGTGGATGTCGTCCGGGGTCATGCGGTAGAGGGGGCCGGGGGCTTTTAACGAAGGGTACCTTTCGAGTCTGGGATTGGCCATCGCTCCAGGCTATATCCGGCCGGGGCATGAATTTTCGGGCCAATTCCGAGATATTCCGGGGTCGGCAGGGGAAGATGACAGCCCGCATCTGAAGGCCCGAGTCCCGGCCGGGGCAGATTTCAAGCTCGATTGAGAGAATTCGAGTCGATTTGGGCCTAATTCATTCGACTGTCCTGGGCTGCAAGACGGGTCTTCAGGTCTGGAAAGTGCGGGCGGCGCCATATCCTCATCTCTGCCGAGGCAATTTCAAATACTCGGGCAATCGGAGCTGCCCGAAACCTCTCAAGAGGCCTTGGTGATCGTTTTGGAGTACAAGTGGAAGGCACTGTCGGTTACGTCGACCGGCGCCCTGATGGCGGCAGTCGACAGCACTGTGGTCCTTCTCGCCCTCTTTCCCATGGCAGAGGAGCTCAACTCCGACTTCGTGACCATGATCTGGGTCATCATCGCCTACCTTGTGGTGAACACAGCACTGGTGCTGAGCCTCGGAAGGCTCGCGGACATGTACGGGAGGAAACTCCTCTACAACATCGGATTCGTGGTGTTCACAATAGGCTCGGCCCTCTGCGGCTTCGCTCCCACGGGGCTCTCCCTGGTCGCGTTCAGGGTGATACAGGGGACCGGGGCCGCCCTCCTTACCTCGAACTCCTTCGCGATACTGTCCGAAGCGTTCCCCCGAAACGAGACGGGGAGGGCGTTCGGCATCCAGTCCATCGTCTGGGGGCTCGGGAACATACTTGGGATAGTGATCGGCGGGGTCATAATCACCTACACCAGCTGGCGCTGGATCTTCCTAATCAACATCCCCATCGGAATATTCGGGACCGCTTGGGCATACAGGACCCTGAAGGTTGTGAAACCACCTGGGCAGAGGGGTTCCTTCGACATCCCGGCCGCTGTCACTTTCACCGTGGGCCTCCTTTCGCTCCTCTTGGGGATAACTTGGGGCCTCCTCTACTCATGGGTTAACTGGACCACCATCGGGGCCCTTCTGCTATCTCCTCTCTTCTTCGCGGTCTTCGCAGTCTGGGAGTCGCGATACAGCAAAGACCCAATCCTCGACTTCGCCTTCTTCAGGGACAGGGTCTTCGCCTTCTCGATCATCGCGTCCCTGCTCCAGTTCCTGGCAGTGTTCAGCGTCAATTTCCTCCTGATCTTCTACCTAGAGGGCATTGCCGGGCTTTCGGCGTTGACTTCGGCATATCTCATCATCCCGTTCGCTCTCGCCACGGCGGCACTCGGCCCGTTCGGGGGGATGTTCTCGGACAGGTTCGGCTTCCGCAAGGCGGCGATGCTGGGGGTCGGCGTCACCGCCTTCTCTCTGTTCCTGTTCAGCCAGCTCACGACCGGTACCACACTGGTGGAGATCGGTGTCATAGAAGCGATTTCGGGGGTAGGGCTGGCCTTCTTCTGGCCTTCCAACACTTCGGCAATAATGTCTGCAACCCCTCCTGCCAAGTACGGGGTCGGCTCTGGGACGATGAACACATTCAGGAACACCGGCATGATACTCAGCTTCGCACTGTCTCTCACCGCTGCGACGTCGGTGATCCCACCGAGCGTCGTGTACCGGCTGTTCATCGGGAACCTGTCAGGCAAGCTCCCTCCCGCCTTGGCCAGCTCGTATCTTTCGGGCCAGAGCTTCGCCTTCGAAATCTCGGTGGCGCTGCTGGTGTTGGCCTTCGTGTTCGTCGCGTTCAGCAGGAGGAGAGGGCCGGCGGTCGCGTCAGTAGCCCACGCGGTGGAAGTCGAATCCTAGAGACAGTTATATCGCCATCGCCCAGCCGGACCTGCTATGGTGGTGGACCTCCACGAAGATATCGGTTACCACTTCATGATGGGAGGGTCCGCGGACACTCGCCCCTTCAGCGAGGACGTCAGAGGAAGACAGGCGGACATCCCCAAGTACAGGAGAGCAGGCATGAAGCTTGTCCTCGGCTCCATCTTCCCGCTCATAGGGAGCCTCAACCTCAGGAAGATGGCCGCAATGCAGCGCATGTACGGCCACTGGTCCCCCTCGTCGGCCCTGGTCTCGCCGAGAGACGTCGCCATCGAGCTCGTTAAGATCTACTATTCCCTCGAGGAAATGCATCCGAAGGACCTCAAGATAGTTAGGACAAAGGAAGACATCGAAGGCCTCGGGACCCGGGTCGGCGTACTCCTCCACATTGAGGGGTGTGAGTCACTGGGCGAGCCCGAGGATCTCAAGGTGTTCTTCAACCTAGGCGTCCGCTCCATCGGTCTCACTTGGAACTACGACAACAAGTTCGCGGCTTCCTGCCTCTCCACCAAGGACTATGGTCTCACAGGCGAAGGGGAGGCGCTTGTGGCAGCTGCGGACAAGCTGGGCGTGATGGTAGACCTTTCGCACGCTTCCCCGAAGACTTCGTCCGACACCCTCAAGGTTTCAGAGCTCCCTCCATTCTTCAGCCATTCGGACGCCTCCTCCGAGCAGGCGAACAGGCGGAACGTATCCGACGCCCTGATTCGCGAGACGGGTAAGAGGGGAGGCATCGTCGGCCTCACCTTCATCCGAAGCTGCATTGGGGACCCGTACACACCGGAAAGGCTGGCCGAGCACGCCAAGCACATGTTCAGGGTCGGCGGGGACTCCCTTCCAGCGCTCGGCACCGACTTTCTGGGGATGTCGGGGTCGCCGGAGGGGCTGAAGGACATCTCGCAGGTGGGCAAGTTCAAACGCGCTATGGTCAATGCAGGACTCTCCTCGGACAGGGCGGAAGCTGTCATGAACGACAACGCGTACAACTTCATCCTGGGCCGGTCAGCGCGCTGGGGGAAGTCAGGCAGTCCGGAACTTCTTTAACGCCCGAGCCTGCTGCTCGGACGCATTGACCAGGTTCGACCCCCGACGGTTTGACGACCTCGTCTTCACAAAGATGAGCGAGACCAAAATCCCAAGCGTGGCTGCGGCTGTGATCGAGGACGGCAAAGTAGCCCATTCTCGAGGATACGGTTTCAAGGACGTGGCCGGGGCCCTCCCCGCGACAGACCAGACCCTCTACGGGATAGGTTCCATATCCAAGTCCTTCGTCGCCCTGTCGATCGCCAAGCTGGTGGAGGAGGGGAAGATGGGCTTCCACGACCCCGTCACCAAGTTTCTCCCTTTGAAGCAGAGGGCCTTCGAGCAGGTGGAGGTGCACCACCTCCTGAGCCACACGAGCGGCATACCCGGCCTGGGATCTTTGGAGGTGCTTCTCTTCCAGGCGTTCGGGGACTACCACCACTGGCTCCCGATATCGAGCTTCGGCGACCTTGACTCCTTCATGAGTGACGTCGACGACTGGGCGGAGTCGGAGCCGGGCCGAAAGTACTTCTACCTCAACGAGGGGTTCGTCCTGCTGGGGGAGATCGTCTCCAAGGTCAGCGGCCGGCCCTGGGAGAAATTTCTCAAGGACGAGATATTTACACCGCTGAAGATGAGCAGGAGTTTCATCCAGAGGGAAGACATCTCCAAGGACAAGGATGTCGCGGTGCCCTACGCGGTGAGGGGGCTGAAGGTCACCCCAACACCGGTCCCCTACGGGAGCGGCGCGGCCGGGGGGATCGTAAGCAGCGTGGCAGACCTCTCGAACTACGTCCAGATGCTCATCAACGGAGGGGAGTTCGAAGGAACGAGGGTAGTGTCAAGGGACTCGTTGGACAAGATGGAGACGCCCTATGTCAGAGGCCTGACAGAATACTACGGCGGGGACTCCTACGGCTACGGGCTCAGGATAATCCCAGACTTCCGAGGGCACAAGATCGTGGGCCACGGAGGGTCTGTGGACGTGTACACGGCCAACATGGAATATTCACGTGACACGAAGTCGGGGGTGATACTCCTGGCCAACGGCACAGGCTACCCGCTGGGGGTGGTCGCAATGAGCGCTATGACCTTGCTGTTGGGAGGACAACCGGAGGAGCTGCGTCCGGTAAGGATCAACTCGCTCCTGAAGAAGCTGGAGGGGCAATACAGGGCCTACAAGGGGACCATCTTCGCCGAAGTGAGGAAGAATGGCAGCTTCCTCATCCTGTCTGGTGAAGACATTGGAAACAACATCGTACTGGTGCCTGACGGAGAAGAGGGCGGGGTCGCCAGGTTCTACACGCTCGACCTCGGCGCCAGGATGGACGTGATGTTCAGGTTCAACGAGCACGGGGTCGAGCTGCTGTACGAGCGATACAGGTACAGACGGTCTGGGCCGCTCCCTCCAACCACCGAGTCCCTGTGGCGGAGCTAGCAATGCCGAAGGTGGTGGTCACCGGGGGGAGCGGGAAAGCCGGAAGGGCGTGCATCAGGGACCTGGGGGCGCACGGCTACGACGTCTACAACATTGACAGGGCCAAGCCCGCTGAAGAGCTTTGTCCGTCCATCCAAGCGGACCTCGCCGACTTCGGCCAGGCGGTCGACGCCATAGCGAGCGTGGAGCGAGGGCCGCATGGGGTAGATGGAGTGGTCCACCTCGCAG
>JAKASI010000013.1 GCA_021828185.1 archaeon | reverse complement strand
GTCGCCATATGGAGAGGGATGGCTGGTGGAAGTGACGCCTTCCAACTTCGAAGCGGAGCGCAAGTCCCTCCTGGATGCGGCGGCGTATGCCGCCTACCTCGGCACCCTGCTCAAGTGACGCAAAAAGCACGGTTAAAATAGCCCAGCGGGCGCTCGATTTCCCAGACTTGGGCATATTCGACTCCCTCCGGTCTTTCATGAAGCGCCCCACCTTCTCTCGCCGGGCACTCATGGTCTCCATGGTGCTCGCGATCGTCTTTACGATCGCCGTCCTGATTAGGTCCTACGCCGCCAAGTACGGCTTCTACCTGAACGAATTCGATCCGTATTATGACTACTACGCTGCCCAACACATTGTGAACCTCGCCCACAAAGAGGGCCTCTTTGCGGCACTCTTCGCCAACCCCGCCAACTGCGGGCCAACGGTCTTTACTGCCTGTCACAACCTGCAGGGATACTTCTTCTGGCACGACATCCAGACGTGGTTCCCATACGGTCGGAATGTGGCCGCGACGTCTCAGGGGGGGCTGCAGGTCGGCGGCGCCCTGCTCTATCTGCTGGTTCACGATGTATTCGGGGTACCGATAACCCTCTACGAACTCCTCGTACTTCTTCCCGTGTTCTTCGGCGCCCTGACTGCCGTAATCTTCTATTTCCTAGTGAGGCGGATAGCAGGCGACGCCGCAGGCCTCTTCGCCGCACTCGTCTTCGCCGTTTCTCCGCCCCTCATCGAAAGAGGAAACTTGGGTTGGTTCAAGTCAGAGCCACTTGCCATACTCCTGTTTGTCGCGGCCAGCTATATGGTCCTGACCGTCTTCGACAAGGAGAGGTCGGTGCGGAGCAGAGTAATCCGCGGCCTGATGGGGGGTGTGATGATAGGATACGCCAACACCGCCTGGGGTGGGGGCGACTACTTCAGCGGCGCCTTCGCGCTCGTGTTCATGCTATTGCCCTTCCTGAACTTGGACCTTGCTGGCTACTCGCCATCGATCATCACGTTCACCGCTTCGACCCTGTTCGTCAGCGCGATCTTTCCCAGGCCAGGCATCTCCATAGTCACCAACCCTGTGGGTCTGGTGATGATCGGGGGGACCCTGTTCGTGCTCGTAGCCCAATGGGCGAAGACATGGACCAAGCCCACCGAGTACAGATCTACCCTCATCAAATTCCTCTTCGGGTTCGGTCTGGGCGGCCTGGCGCTCCTGAGCTTCGGCCTGGTCAAAGGACTGTCACTGAGGTATCTGACGGTGATAGCGCCTTGGGCCAGCGTGAGCAACGCCTTGGTCCGCTCTGTAGCCGAGCAGGCGTCTCCCACCGGCGCAGACTACTTCACGTCATACGCCCTTCTGCTATCGTTCGGCATGGCGGGGGCGATAATCGCGTTCAGGCGCAGGGGTATCCCCATGATCTATGCCCTCGTCTTCGGGCTGACGGGGCTTTACTTCTCAGCAGCCTTCTCCAGACTCCTGGTCTACTCGTCTGTCGCGCTTGGGATCCTCGGGGGAATAGGCTTCGCAGAGCTGGCGTTCGCCATAGCAAAGCCGGGGACCACACCGCTGGTCAAGAAGAAGGCGGCTCCCACCTCCAGAAACGAGATGAAAGTAGTCTTTTCGATAGCCGTGATTGCGCTCATAGTCCTCCCCGCCGGCACATACTGGATCCCCAATCCGATTCCGTGCACCTACAGCGGGCAACTCTTCTGCGACAACAGCCCCGCCGACGCGGGGGTGAGCTTGGTCAACGGCGCCACAGTCTACTCGCGCTCGGCCTTCAACGACTGGATTCAGACGCTCCAGTGGGTGAGGCAGAACACTCCGACCAACTCCGTGGTAATCTCTTGGTGGGACTATGGGTATTGGTTCGCCGTGATGGGCAATCGGACTACCGTAGTCGATAACGCCACCATCAACGGCACCAGGATTGCCCAAGTCGGACAGCTGCTGATGTCGAACGTCACCAAGGCGGCGGCAATGGCGGAGAGCATGGGAGGAGGGAGGCCTACGTACGTCGCAATCTTCATCACTGGGAGCATCATTCCGTCTTCGCTCACTGGAACATCCAGCTCATACTTCGTCCTCCAGGTCCCTAGCGGAGGAGGCTTTACAGCCGGGGGCGGAGACGAGAGCAAGAAGCAATGGTTCATCCGCATCGGCGGATTGAACGAGTCGCTGTACCTTGAGTGCGCCGGGACAGGCCCAGGCGAACTGACGTCGGCCGGGCAGCCGTGCACCACCACCGACGACTTCAACCTGACTCCATACGCGATGCAGAACAGCCTGTTCGGGCAGCTACTCCCATTCAAGCTGGCTGGCTACTTCTACTCGAGCAACAGTGGAAGCGGGAGCTCGATCGCTTTCAGTCCGGTGTACACATTCGGATCCAACGGGGGGCCGCCCATCGAAGCATTCACTTATCCGAGCAGCTTCAACTATCCTTCAAACAGCACTGGGCCGTTCAGGCTTGCTTACGTGTCTCCGAGCCTTGCAGCCGCAGAGAACGGCCAATCCCCATGCCCAGGAGCCCCTACACTGCAGTGCTTCAACACGATACTAGTCTACCAGCTGGTTCAGTGACCTTCTTCATAGGCCAGCGGGCTGCGGTACCTCGCATACCGGTCGTCGGGGGAGTATCTTGCGGGGTGCACCGTGACCGTCTTGCCGCCGCAGCTGGGGCACTTCTCAGACAGAGTGTACCTGCCGCACTGAACACACCTCAGCATCAGACTCTTCACGACGAGCCGCCGTGTTTCCTCGATATCTCACGCTTGAAACTGAAGGCGTCGTGCTTCCCTACGCCGTCCTTGATCTTCTCGAGCACCGAGTCCATCGCCTTTTCCGCCTGCTTGTAGTCATCAGCCGTTATTCTGACCCTGTAGCGCGGGGCTCCCGCGTAGGTTATGTGGACTTCAGCCGAAGGCGCGCTGGCAGCAGCCAGTAGCGTCTTCTTCACCTGCTCGATACCTTCGGGGGACCTGGAGGACACTTCGACGAGAGCTCCCACTTCGTACCTCGGTGGTACAATCTTCTCTTCCGCGATTTCAGCGACCGCCTTAGCTTCCCTGTCTGGGAGCCCTAAATGTGCGAGCCCTTCCGGGCCCTTTCGCGCCGCCACCTCAAGAGCATCGTAAAGGGTGCCGAACTCCTCTTCCAGTTTGTGCCTGAGTTCCCTCTCTCTGGCGTCATCGATGCCCAGTTTCTTCTTCACCGCGTCTACGATGGCAAGGGCGCGCTCTTCCCTCTTCCACTCTATGACCTTGGCGCGTCTTTCCTCGTTGGTCACCTGCCTGAGAGAGAGGTCAATCTCCCTCCTCGCCCTGTTGACGCGTATGACCTTCAGTATGAGCTTCTGCGAGACTTTCGCGACCCTATCGATGTTCCTCACCCAGCCCGTTGATATCTCTGAGACGTGGAGGAATCCGTTGGTCCCGTCGTACTGGTCGAGGTTGACGTAGATGCCATGAGAAGTTATCTCTCTTACGGTGCAGACGACCACTTCGCCCGAGTCAGGAAGGGGTCTGTCAACGCTCATGTCGAATCAGCAAAACTCTGTGGTATTTGGCGTTTAACCCAGCCGCTTGACGACCGTGGCCAGGACAACGGACTTGCCGCCTTTGCTCTCTGCTAGCTTCCTTCCGCAGCCTCTGCAGCCGATGTCTTTCGAGGAGTTGGAGAACAGGACCCTTTCCTCTCCGCAATCGGGGCACTTCACCAGTAGGAAAGAACTCCTAGACTTTGGAATCGGCTCCCTGTCGCGCTTCAAGCCGCAATCTCCGCCTTCCTTAGCCTGATGCCATTGGTCATCATCTCACGGTTGCATTCCTTGCACTTCAGACGAAGGGTCGCCTTCTTGGTGGTCTTGGCGGTCCTAATGAGCTCGGGGAACTTCTGACCCCCATACCCTCGCTTCCTCCCTGCCTGCCTTCTGGCGCCCCACGAGCCCGCTCGCTCCTTGCCTCTCTTATAGAGTGAGACGGAGTGCGCCGTATGGTGCCCACACCAAGGACAATTCCTGCGGATTTCCTTTGGAAATTTCAACCTCTCACCGAAGCGGATTTGTCCCGGTTTCGCTCATGCATTTAAGCTTGGTCTGCTGATTTCAGTCGGAAACCCTGGGAGCGAGGAAATACCAGAGCTTCGCGCCCTGGTCGTTCAGCTTCATCTCAAGGCGCAGGGGCTTCTTGGTACTGAACTCCACCTCAACCGTGTCAGTGACTCCACCCAACGCCTTCAGGATTCCCTGGACGTAGTCGATAGAGTAGGTCGCCTTGCTTTCGGCGCCGACCTTGAACTCCAGCACATCCGCGTCGTTGCCCGCCAGGGCGATCTCCGCCTTCCCGACGTCTGATTTACCAGAGAAAGTGAGTTTTTCCTTAGCAGCCTGGACCGTAAACTGGTCGGACACCACCGAGATGTCTCCAAGCACCTTCTCCAAGATCGCCTTCGTGAGGGTTGCCTTCGTGTCGAATTCCAGCTTGGGAAGAGGTGCCGCGCCGGCCGTGCTCTCAATCAGGTGAATCGTGAACTCGCGCTTGTACCCATTGCTGAGCTTGACGGCTATCGCGTCCTCTTCCGTAGAGCCAATCTCCACGCTGTCCTTCGCATCAGATCTTCCTACCAGCTTCACGAGATCCTCTACGCGCACGCTGAACTTGAACGGCTTGTCGCATTCGAAAGAGGAGAAACTCGAGTTGGGAAGAGACAGGTCGACGAGGGCAACATGAGACGGGTCCATGGCCCTGAATGTGAGCCCCTCGCTGTTGGCTTCGAACGTGGCCTCTTCTACAAGGGTCTTGACTGCCGCAGCAATGGCTTTCCACTCGTTGGCGGTCGCAGTCTTGGCCAGAAACAACGAGCCGGGCTCGGCGGGGTTGGATATTAAGCCTTGAGCGCCACGGAATCAAAGTCGGGACCCGCCGCTGAAAATGTCGTCAGAGAACCACCTGGCCGTTCTGCCCCCCGGGAACTCACGACCAATCCAAATGTCATCCCTCCGACGCACACCGCGAGATTGCTGGAGCGAGGGCGTGGTCACGAAGATTGTGTCGGGCGGCGGGACGAGCGGTTCTGGGATCGAGGGTACTCCAAACCGACAAACCAATCGTCTCTATTGATAAGAAAGTACGATGCCTTACACTCGAACGGCACGATATCTGCCGCCCGAGGAACCCTTATCCGAAGGTCCTGACCGAGCGGATTCATGCCTCTGAAACTTGGCAATCTCAAGGTAACCAGCCCTGCCTTCGGGCCCTCGGGGCTGTTGGACAAGAAGTACGGAGGCGACGCGGGTAACATGTCTCCGCCTCTTGAATGGAGCGGGGCGCCGAAGGGGACAAAGGGATTCGCCCTAGTCTGCCACGACCCTGACGCGCCGATGCCCCACGGTTTCACCCATTGGGTCGTGTATGGCATCCCGGTGGGGGTCACCAAGCTGGCCGAAGGGCAAAGGTCCGACATATTCACTGCCGGGATTAACGACGCGGGAAAGAAGGGGTACATGGGGCCCTACCCTCCCAACGGTCACGGCGTGCACCATTACTACTTCTGGATCTATGCCCTGGACACAGACCAGGGGCCGAAGCCTGGGCTCGACAGGGCTAGCCTCCTCGCTGCCATCTCAGACCACATCTTAGAGCAGGCCCGCATCGTCGGCACCTACGAAAGGTAGCTCTTGGGTTGTCCCGGGGACGCCTGGTCATCTTCTGCGGGATCCCGGGGAGCGGCAAGACCACCATAGCCAGGTTCGTCGTCAGCGACATCAGAGACTCGGTTCACATCCAGACCGACACGGTCAGAGCGATACTGCCGCATCCAACCTTTAGTCAGCACGAGTCGCAGTTCGTCTACGACGCCTGCTATGGAATAGCCAAGGAAGCCCTTGGTGCCGGATATCTCGTGGTGCTCGACGGGACCTTCATGAGGGACGAATACAGGTCAGAGGCAAGGTCGCGGCTCCGAAGACACTGCACCAAGATTGACACTGTCTGGGTCGACTGCACTCTCAAGACAGCGCTGGAGCGCAACTCCCTGAGAGCGTCTCCAATCCCTCCAGAGAAGGTTGAAGGGATTCACGCAGGCTTTCAGAGGCCCAGGAAGGCGCTGAGAATCGACTCTTCTGTCCTCACCCCCGCTGTCGCAGCGAGGCAAATCGCCAGTGCCCTGCGACTGCGCTGACAACGAGCAGGTTACTCCCGCCACCATGCACCCACGCCGCGCTTCAGTTCCTCCATCATACCAGGGAGGGGGTCGAATTTCAGCGTGTAGGTCCTCCTGTCAAGGTCAGGGGCCAGATTCAATACGGCAGAATGCACGTTTGCCACGAACCTCACGACCGCATCCGGGTCGCTCCTCCATCGCTTCTCGATTACTCTCAGCTCCCTTCGCCTGTGGAACGAGGGCGGGATGTCTAGGACGGAGTTGAGCATGGCCCTGGCCCTGACTTCGTCGTTGCTCAGGACCCCGATGGTGAAGCTCCGGCCGTTGGCTCCCTTCTTTCCAACCAGATTCACGACCACGTGCCCGCACACCAGGACTCCTTCTTGCGGGTCGAACTTCCTGACCATGACATAGCACACTGGCTCCCCTTCGCCATCCCCACCTGGCAGATACCAGACCCGGAACCGGTCTACCGCGGCGTTCCATTCGCCCCTCGCAAGGTGGCCCAGGTCTATGTCAAGCGGCGCGAAAGGCACGTCTACTACCAGGGAAAACACCTTGGCTCCGTTTCCTCGCAAGTAGCCATCGAGAGGGACGCGCAACTCATGTCTCCCCTTCTGAACATACTTAACGCCCAACAGTGCGCAGTTACGCCCTCGATGAGTCGACGAAGAAGCGGCGAGCACTAAGGGAATACGTCGAGGGGAATCATGGCGCCCACCACCCAGTTGGGAGCGTCTACCACCTCGTGAATCCTTAGGTCCGCGGCGACGCTGCACAGCACGTAGGCTTCTTCTCGGCTCAGGTCATGCTTCTTCATGAGGTAGTCCAACATGTTCCTCACGGCAGACTTCGTGGCGCTCATGAGGTCGGCTGCGACCCCCGTGGTCACGTAGTTCCCTCTCATTGGGGCAGCCTCCCCCTTGGCGTAGAATCGGGGCCAGCCCAAGCCTGTCCTCTTCTCAAGAGAGAACCTGAATTTCGCCCTTCCCGCGCACTCGATAGCGCTCACGCACACCTCCCCGTCGCCCATGGCGGCGTGAAGGTCACCGGTCGAGAAGAGCGCTCCAGTGACCCACACGGGTAGTTCGAGCCTGCTCCCTTTAGTGAGATGTTTGATGTCGAGATTGCCTCCGTGGCGTCCCGGGGGCATGACAGGGAACGGGCCCGCTTCTGGTGGGGCGACCCCCATTACACCGCAGAACGGCCTCAGCGGAATCCTGATCCCCTTCTCGAACTGCGCGTAGTCCTTGCCCCTGAGATCCCATTTGTAGAGGTACGGCTTCTGGAACTCGTCCAGAAGCCCTTCGCCTGGTAGGATGACGGACCATCCGAAGTCTCCGTTCTCTACCTCCAACACTTCGATCGTGAGAGTGTCGCCGGGCTCTGCTCCGTCCACGTAGATTGGGCCTGAGAGGGGGTAGAGCTTCGACCGGTCGAAGCCGGGTCTCTCAGGAGGAGTGTCCTTCGTAACCTGCCAGCTGCTGACGTCGTTTATCTCAAAGGCTACGTCGTCTCCTGGGTCGACCGACAGGACAGGTTTGTGTTCTTTGCTCCAAAGATAATGGAACTCTTCCCGGCGTACCTTGTATGAAGCCAACCAGCGTCCTCCGGGCACTCCCTCTCAAAATCTCTTTCGCAGGCTGCCAGATTCTTTATCTCCCGGCCTCCCTGCGAAACGTCGATTGAACGAGAAGACTATGGCGTTTCTTCGGCAGGAATACAAGGGGTACTACTTCAAAGGCTCAGAGTCGGTCGAGCTGCCCGACGAAATCGGGTCAAGGGAGTTCGGATACATGCCCTTCGGCGGGGGGATGGTCAGGCACCTGTCCTTCAGGAGCAAGGGCGAAGTACTGGCCGAGATTCTCAGGCAGTCTCCCTCTTCCGTCTATTGCTCCAACGCCAGATACGAGTTCCCCACCAGGCCCATGGAAGAAAAGGGCTGGCTCGGGGCGGAGCTCATCTTCGACATCGACGCCACGGACATCCCGACGTCCTGCAAGAAAGATCATGACCTCTGGTACTGCGAGAAGTGTCTCGCTTCAGGGAAGCTCCCCAGGCCCGCCAAGTGCCCGAAGTGCGGCGGTTCACCCATAGAGTTCCACGGGGTCTGCGAGGAGTGCCTGGACGCGGCCAAGGACCACTCAGCTCGCCTGGTCGGGTTCCTGACTTCAGACTTCGGCGTACTCCCAGAGGCGATCAAGGTCTACTTCTCGGGGAACAGAGGCTACCACCTGCACGTCTTCGACGAACGGTTCGACAGGCTGGACCAGCAAGCCCGTGCCCAGATCGCAGAGTACGTGCGCGGTTCGACCTTGCCGCTCCCCCAGACAATCGCCGCGACGCTCCGGAGAAGGATGCCGGTCAGCCCGCAAGGAGCCGGGTGGACGAGGAGAGTCACTGGGTACGTGGCAGAACACAGCCAAAGCTACGGGGGCACATTGCAGAAGCTGGTGTCCGAAGCCGTCGCTTCTCAGCGCGCGATGGTGGACGCATCGGTCACCACAGACATCCACAGGGTGTTCAGGCTGGCGGGGAGTTTGCACGGAGATACGGGGATGTCGAAGTTACGGGTCAAATCCATGGCGCAGTTCGACCCCCAAGAATCCCCCGTGGTGCTCGGTTCCAAGCCCGTGAAGATCCACGTGTCCTTCTATCCTAGGTTCAGGCTAAGGCACAAAGACTTCGGCCCGTTCAGGTCCGAGGTCGTCGACCTGCCGACCTACGCCGCCGTCTCGATTTTAACAAGGGGGCTTGGGGAGGTGGAGTAGATGCCCGAAACGACGCTCGACTATCTGAAGAGGCGGCTGGATTCGGAGGTGCTGTCTCATGATCTTCTCCCGCTCCCCGGCGACTTCTACTCTGGCATCGCGGCGTACAGCCAGAAGCTGAAGAGGGCAGCGTCTTCCGGGGCCTCTGAAATCTCGACGCGGTTGACCGCCACTCAGGGAGAGATGATCGAGTCGATGGTGAGGCAGCTGCTGAGGCTCAGGATGAAGAAGGCTGTCCGAGAGAACGCGGTTTTGCAGCTTCTGCCGGAAGAGAGGTACGTCTGCTTGGCAGAACAGAAGTTCCAGAGGCGGCTGGACGCCCTGGTTGACGCGGTCTCGGCGGGCCGGCCATCTTTTGTCGAGTTCACCCACCTCGCCGAGGCAAAGAGGAACATCACAGTCAGGTTCCTGAGGCGGGTGGACGAGCTGGTGGGTTTGGATCGGAGGCACTACGGTCCCTTCGAGATCGAGGACGTGGCTTCGATACCCGCTGCCAGTGCGGACATCCTCATAGCAGGAGGCGACGCGGTCGAGATCTACGCCCGAGACGAGACTTAGTCGCGAGAGAGAAACCTGAGCGTCGCTGCCGGGGTCAGCTGTAACTTCTCCAGGTGTGGCTGCACTTCACACATCTGTAGAACTGGGTAGGGGGCTCGTCTCCGCTGCGCGTCTGGAGGAACCACCAAAACGCCTCGTCATTCCCACACTTCGGGCATTCGATCTTCGTTGTGGGAAGGGAATTGAGCTTTTCCTCCTTCTCGCCGACAACTTTGATCTGGGGGGTGTTGGCCAGCTCGTCCTCTGTCTTCTGGACCAGAACGTTGCCCTCCTTCTTAGAGTAGCCGCAGTTGTCGCAGATATACGTAACCGAAACTTCGCGGGGGCCCTTGACCTGCTTGAGCTTGAGTCGTGTACCGCACTTCGGGCAGAACTTCAGCTGGAAGCACCGCCGAGTGCCTTTTTGACGCTGTCATAGAGGTCCTTGGTGGTCTCCATTGCCCTGTCGACGCTGTTGGTGAACGCCTTTTCGGGCTTTATGCGCTGGGCCCGGACCTTCAGCACGAGCTTCTTGATCAGAGGATGTGGCGGTAGCACGCCTGCAAACGTCACACTCTTCTCCTCGAGCAGCTCATGGTGGACGATCTCCGCAAGGGAGTAGTCCTCCCCTGTTATCTCCACGGTGAGACCCTTCTCATCTTCACTTGTGGTCTGAATTTGCAATTTGCCTGACCGGCCGTCTGACTCCTACTTTTAAGGAAATAGCCGGCTTCTTTCATTTAGGGTTCTATCGGGGTCGTCCCGAAGTCCCTGGCCAGCTTCCTTTCTTCCACGTTCCCACACTCGTCGCATTTCACCCTGGTAGCATTCCCCTTGAGCAGCGGTCTGCCGCAGTTGCCGCAAAGGGCGGCGACTACCCCCATGTCAGGTTCGTCGATGGTGAGGTGGATCAACCCATTGACCAGGCTGAACACCCTGCACCTGACTACGTCTCCCGCTTTGACAGGGGTCGTCCTCCTCGCGCCTCTGCCACCTCCGGAGAGCCCCCTCAGGGAGAGCATGCCGGAGAAGTCCTTGTAGGTTGGTTTGCCGTTGTGGAAGTATATGTGGACGTTGGCCGAGTTCGCCTGTGAGCCTTCCACCTGTCCGGTCACCCAGTCGTCGACCCTGATCAGCTCTGGCTCGGCGGCAGGCTTCACCGATATCTCCATGTTCTTCATGTCCTTGGCTACCGCTCCTGCGGTCAGGGCCCTGATCACACCTGAATCGTCGTAGGTGTGCACCCCAGGGATGAATTCCTCCGATATCGCTACTTTGTCCCCGGGCAGGACCCAGCCCTTCTTTGGTTCGTTCATCACTTAATCAGCCCCACCGTAAGCTCAATCCACTTCGCTCGCTCAAGGAACTCCCCCGGTTTCCTCCCCTCAATAAGTGCCACTAATGCGTCTGCCTGCGGGATAGAGAGCACCGGCCTGTCGAAGGTGAATCCGTCGATGGAGATCCTTGGGCACGCCGTTTGGACGAAGGCTTCGATTTCTCTGTGCGGCGCCAGTCTCTCGGGAGTGACGTCTCTCATGGCCAGCCGCACAACTTTCCTTCCGTTCATTTCGAGGCGCCTGGCTATCCAACCGCTCCTCCCCAGCATCTTTTGACCTTCCTTCAGGCCGGTAATCACCCCGAAGACCTGGGCGTCTCTCGCCTTGTACACGGCGAGTATCGCCCTCTTCCTCCTCTCTTCCGCTGCTTCTCGCATGTCTGTCACCTCGTTCATGTAAGGATCCAGCATGAACGTTGGTTTCCCTGTGGCCAGAGCGATGCCCACCGCGTGGAACTCGCTCTCCCCCAGAAACGCAAAGGCGTCGACCTCGTCGCGCTCGGGGAAAGCGGTGGAAAAGTCGCAGCCAAAGACCTGCCCTTCGAGCATGAGGTTGTTCCCCCTGCCCACCTTCACCTGGAACCCCTTGGATTCGAGGCTTTCCCTAACGGGACCCAGCTGGTGGAGGTGCTGGCTGAATGTGACGAGCCCGATGCGCCTGTAGGGTGAGAGGGCCTTTGCCGCCGTGTCAACGACTTCGGAGAACTCGACGTCGTCGACGGCGTCGATCAGGTAAGTGTATTCGCCCACATTGGTTACCGCGGCGTTATGACCTACATGGAGCGCAAGGTCTGCCTGAAGCTTCACTACGTCGTCGTCAACGGTGTCACATATTCCAAAGCAGCTGTCCCCTGACATTATGGAGATGACGCCGTACTTCTCCTTGATGCGCTCCATCAGGTCCTTCGTCTGTCTGAGTAACCCGCCTGGCGCATTCACCAGTATGACCTTGGGCTCCTTCGCCTCGATTATTTCGAATACCTTCTTTTCGTCAATCCTGACAGTCATCGGGTCTTCCTCCGTTTACCTCGGTTTTCATTGGCCGCTTCCCGAGGCCCGTTATATACTAAGTGGCGGTATTTCGACAGGAAACCCACTGTGGGGGCTAATACCCAAGGGATGAACCGAGCCCCAGCCTGGGAGCGATGCCTCTTGCTATCCGTCGTCGACGCCAAGGGACTGGTCAAGCACTACAAGGCGAAGGACGACCCAGCGCTGGACAGCTTCGTTCTCCCAGTCGACGAGGGAAGCATATCCACTCTCCTGGGCAGGAACGGCGCCGGGAAGACGACCTTCCTTAGGATTGCGTCCTAACAACTCGCACCGACATAAGGTTCGACAAACGTCTTCGGATTGGATGCCACGCCGGAAGCGAGGAAGAGAGGACGAAAGGTTGCGATTACGCCCAGGAGGGGAAGCCGCTCTGGACTCTCAACCCCTACGACCACGTCGTCCTGGCGCTGATGATGAGGGGCCAGAGCCCCACCGTTCCTCGCGCTCGCCCTGCTGAAGGCGCGATGGAGGGAGGGCTAGGCCGCTTCAGGTGTCGGAGCCGCTTCCTGTCTTAACTTGACTATCTCTGTGTGGGTCTTCATGGGAAGCTTGGTCGCCGCCGCCCACATCGCTTCCTTCCCCTTCTCGTAGTTCTCTGCCTTCACGCTCAGCTCGAGTACGACGCTCCCTATCCCTACCCTTGCAGCGAGTCCGATAGGCTTGCCAAAGGCCTTCCTCATCCCCTCCTGGAGCCTGTCCGCCCCTGCCGTCGCGATCATCTTGTTCTCTCTAAGAACCAAATGAGGATAAGTCACTACCTTCAGCAGAAAATTCTCCTCTCCCACGAGGGCGACCTTCTTGCTTGCGGCCACTCTGGCAGCCTCAAGGGCGTTGTGCCTGATCTGCAGTTTGCCTTCTGATACGAGCTTGAACTGATAGTCGTAGTCGGGCCTGAACTTCCCCGTTGTGAAGCGTGCTACCTTCGGGTTCGGCGCTCCAGGGGCGAATTTCTTGTTGTAGAACATCCCCTTCTGCTGACGGTAGTTAGAGCCATGCATACATTACCGACCTGATTTCTGCGCCTTCCTGACCCCTAATTAAGCTTCGGGCCCCAAACACTAGAATCCAAAGTCTTTCCCTGATCTGTCGGCCCTCCCCCTAGCCTCCTGAGGCTTGTGTCTCCATCCGAGCAGCATCCCCGCGTCTTCCTCCGTCGTCGCTCTCAGTCTGGGCGGATCGTCCCTTGTCCCACAGCCCCCTGGGGGTCGATTATCGGGCCTATTCCTCTAGCTTTGAGAGTCATCCCGATGGGTTCCCTTCGTGGCCAGTGGCCCACATCTGGGTCACCTCTAGGCGCTGGCAAACCAGCTCGGCTAGACAGTGTTCGTTTCCGTGGGGATCCGCTTACCCAGCTTGGCGAACAGGACGAAGGCAGGAATCGCGGGAATCATCATCAGCCCCCAGGCCAACAGCGTGTTGCTGGTAGCCGAGAGGGCGGCGCCGCCCAGCGCCGGCGCGAAGACGTATCCTGCCCCTGTGAATAGCCCGAAGGCGCCGTTGTAGGATCCTATCTCCGTTGGCGGAGCAAGGTTGGACGGCATAGTCATCTGGGGTATCGCGGCGAAGTTCTCCCCGACGGTCAGGACCACTATTGCGGCCATGACGGCGGCGACCAGGCCCCAGCCTGACCAGCCCAGCCCCAGCGCTCCCAAGGAGAGGTAGGCAGCCACATAGAGGAGGATAGAGAAGTTGGCCGAAGAAGTATGGAGGTGTCCGGTAGCCCACTTCGTGACCTGGTTCTGGCCTACCACTACAATCAGCCCGTTGAGAGAAAGAGCCACGCCCACGACGTCGTTAGGGAGCCGGAGTACCGGCCCGATGTAGAGGGGGAGGGTGTTCGCCCACTGCGCTTCAGCGAGGTTGGCTAGGAAGAAGGCGAGGCAGAGCGTGAGGAAAACCCTGTCGCTCCCAAGTATTCTCATGCTTTCACGGATCGACGAAGGTCCTTGAGGAGACGGTGCACCCTCCGGGGACCCTCCCTTCGCCCGGGCTAGGTCGTAGGGGGAAGGAGACAGCACTGCCGCCAGGAGGGCTGCAGCGGCTAGCATGATTGCCGACGCGAGAAAGCCCGCCGACGAATAGCCAAGGGCGAGCGTGAGGTACCCCCCTGCGATGACTCCGGCGACATAGCCTCCGTTGAACCCTATCCTCTGCCAGCTGAACGCCCGGCTCCTTTCGGGAAGCGCAGTGAGGTCAGCAGTGTATGCGGCGAGGGCGGGCCCGGCCAGCGCTCCCCCGGCGAGATTCGCGACAGCGGCGGATACGACGATTCCTGCCACGGATTCCGCACCCATCGAGACCGCAACGAGTCCTATGCCCAGCGCCTCCACTGCGAGCATGGCGAGGAACAACCTGCGCCTCCCTATCCTGTCTGTCACCAGGCCGCCGAAGGGCGATACGACGAGCGGCACGACCCCGATGACAATCAGGAGGAAGCCGATGGCTATGTAGCTCAGCCCGAGCACTTCGCGCAGGTATATGCTGATGAAGGGGGTAAGCATGGCGACGCCCAGGGCCCTGACGCCCGCCCCCACGCCAAGGAGCCTGATGTTCCTGTTCAAACTCGCCGGTTCGAAGGTCGTCTGATTATAAGGACGGGTCACCGAACGCGATGTCTGACCAGCGTGCGGCTTGTCCACGCTTAATACCGCGGGCAATGCTGCATGAACGCGAATGCCTTTCGTCCTCCCGTACTCCCTGCTCGAGTCAGAAGACTTGGCCCTAGTCTTGGCCTTCGGGAAGCTATCCGTGCTGGAGGCGTGCACTGTCCTTGGGAGGACGATTCAGCGGGCAGAGGCTCCAACTGAGAGGATCTCCGCTCTGCACGTCGACCGGCTGGCACCGGAGGCGCTAGCCGAGCTCTCCGGGGCGCACAAGTGCGGCCCTGTGGTCGAAGTCGTTGACTCGGCATCTTCCGACCAGAACAAGCTCGTGGACCTGATGGCCGCACATCTCGAGGCCAAGTCGAACGTGTCGCTCAGCGGATACGCGGTTGCCGAAGATGACTACGAGGCCCTAGTCAGATCGATGCTGGACGGTCTTAGGGCACGAGGGTTCAGGAAGGTGAGGTTGCTCAGACCAGACGGTAACGAGCTCCTCTCAGAGCAGGTCCTCACAAGGAGAGCGGTGGATGTGGTCGCTTTCCCATATCGCGGGGGGTTCGCGCTTGCGCCCACGGTGTGGGTCCCAGATTCCGCGACGATGCGCCGGAGAGGGACCCGCAGGCCGGCCCCGCATCCGGACATCGCACTCTCTCCGCGCCTCGCCAGGACCCTCGTTAACCTGGCCGGGCTCCGACCTGGCCAGACCATCTTGGATCCCTTCTGCGGTGCAGGCACGATCCTAGTCGAAGCCTACGGGAAATCCATACGTTGCCTGGGAGTCGATTCCCGCGCCAGCCGGGTCCAAGAAACGAGGGAGAATCTGCGGTGGTCCGTCGGCGGCGTGACGGACAGGGGCTATGACATCCGAAAGGGTGACGCCAGAGACCTGTCGAGGATGCTTCGAGGGACCAAGGTCGATGGCATCGTGACCGAGCCGCTCCTCCTACCAAGATTGGATGCCAGGCCCAAGACGGCCACTGCGCGAGCCATGATCGAGGAGTCTGCCCGGGTGTATGACCAAGCCCTCGCTTCGATGGCCGACTGCATCCACCCTGACGGGCGGATAGTGGTGGTCGTCCCTGTGGTGCAGACCATGGACGGAGACGAGGTCACCTTGACGCTCGAAGGTCGGAAGCTGGGTCTGAGGCTCTATCAGCCAGGACCGGTGGGATTCGAGTATCCGGTACGACTCTCGTTCGAAAGCACACGATGGGTGAGGAGGGCAGTCTACGTCTTTGAGCCGAGGTCCTGAGCCGGATTCATGGCCGCCACTGCCTTTCTGAACACTCCCGACAGCACGTTCAGCTGAGCGTCTGTCATGCTCGATGACGCAACGATCCTATTTGCAACATCCATCAGGTTCTGGGTCTTGTGCTTGGGGATCCTCGACGAAACTGCCAGCTCGTAAAGGCTGCGCGCGAATACCTCTCTCGCCCTGCGTCCCTGTTTCGACTCGGGCCTCCTGGTTCCCCTCGACGCCAGGTAGAGCACTATGGCGGCGGCGTGGCCTATGTTCAGCGACCTGTATTCCTGGCCGGTGTCCACCGTGACTGTGGCATCGCACATTCTGATCTCTGCGTTCGTCAGTCCTGTGCTATCTCTGCCGAAGACCAGTGAGGAGGTGGCCGAGGAGGACAGGAGCTCGTGGAGCCTGTCCAGCTTTGCCATCCTGCGGACGACGTTGGATTTCTTTGACGCCCGCACTGCGGTGGTGGCTACAAGCAGGTCGTTCTCCTCTCGGACTCGGTCGAACGTCGTGACGACCGCGCGGTCAAGGACAGCGGACGCATGCGAGGCGTAGACAGCGGCCACCGAGAGGTCCGCTTTGGGATCCACCAGGTAGAGCTTCTCGACCCCGAAGTTCTGCATAAGTCTGGCCACATGACCTACGTTGACTGGTCCCTTCGGCTCGACCAGGGTGACTGACATGCCTGGCGGGAGCATGGCCGGGCACGACCGTCGGGGGATAAAGCCATCACTCCCGGCCGGGAGGCCGGCAAATCTCATGCACTTCTTCTGGGGCTAGGGAGAACACTCGTCTCCTGCCGTAGCTCTTCTTCCCCTTCATTCCCAGCTCTATGAGCGCCGAGTCCACCTGCCGCCGTCTCAGCGAAAAGAGGCGAATCACCTGTCTGACCTCGTCTTCGGAGACCACCCTCTTCTGCACGAACGACGCCAAGACCGAATCAACCCTTGGCGGCGGGTCGAAAGCGGTCCTGCTCACTTTCGCGAGCACCTCGACTTCGAAGGCGATCTGCGCGACGGCCGCTATGCCGCGATACTCTCGCTCCCCTGGCTGCGCCGTGATCTTCTCCACGAAATCCTTCTGGAGCACGGCTATCGCTCTGTCGAAACGACGGCAGCTCAGCCACCGTACGAAAACTGCCGATTCTGAGTAGGGAAGGCTGGTCACGAGCACGTCGAACTCCGGGTCTTGGGCGAAGGCGTCGGCGCGCACTATCTCAGCCGTAGTCCCGCGGACTGCCTCCGACGTCTCTTCGTAGTTCGCTTCGTCTATCTCATACCCCACGAAGGAGGCGCCGAGTTCGGCCAGCCTTCTCGTCAGGGCCCCCCTTCCCGTCCCGATCTCCAACACCCGCTCTGAAGGGTGCACGTCCGCCGACTCGACGATCTTCTCGATCACCTCCCCGTCGACGAGGTAGTGCTGTCCGAGTCTCTGTCGTTTCAACTACTTCTTTACGAAGATGCTGACCCTCGAGTCCCCCGAGAGTTCCTCGACTATCCTCTTCGCTATCATCTTCGCCGGCTCGCGCAGCCCCACTCTCTTCTGGATGTCATCGAAGCTGGCGAAGGGCTGCTTCTCTCTCATCTCTACTATCTCCTTCATGAACGTCTTTCCGATGCCGGGTATCAGTTCCAGTCCGTGCAGCCTCGGCGTGAGCGGCTGAAGGTCGTTGAAGGCGGCAACATACTTCTTCTCATCATCCTTCACCAGCCTCTCCACTACAGTCGGGAGAGATGCCTTAGCCTCCTGAGACATCTCCTCGTAGGCCAGCTTCCCCAACACGCTGACTATCTTCTCACGCCCTTCCTTTCCTATCCGCACCTTCTCTCCCACGCCGAAGTCTTGGTCTTCCATAGCCAGCAGCTCGAGGAGGGTGAGCCTGTCTTCCCCGATGGCTTGCACCATGGGCCCTTCTCTTCCCCTTATCACGACAGACTTCCCTCTGGGCAGGAAGTCCAGAACATAGGCGAATTCCTCGTACTTCTTGTCTGCTGGCGTCATATTCCCAGAGCTTGCTCCTCGTGTCGACCTAATTGGAGAGGGACCCCACGGCAGTGTAGAGAATCACGAACGACATCTGCAATCCCCCTGCGTTTCCTCTTTGGTCAGGCGTCTACCTTGTTATTTAATGCTTGGTCGACTTACGACTTCGAGTGGAGTATCTTGAGAATCTTTTCGAGGGTCTCGGTAGAAAGCAGTTTCCTCCACCCAGATGTGAACGTCCTCAGCTCTTCGATTGACTTTGGTGATATGTTGACCAGCTCAACAGCCTCTTCTTCACTCAACCCAGCCTCGCTCTCTAGCTCCTTCCTCAGCTTTTTCGCCTTGTCTGCCTCCGTCTTCGCGAACTTCGTCGTGTAGTCCAAGGTGCGCTTCTGAATCTGGTCGGCCTTCTCCACGTCTATCTTCTGGAGTATCTGGTTTGCTTCTGCTATGGTGAGGAGCTTCTTCCCAGGTTTCTCCGACATCAGCTCCCCTCCATGCGCACGACGTGCTCCTTCCTGGCGACCAGCGTCTTGACCTTGTTACCTACGCTGACGTCCACGGTGACGGCGCGCCTCCCCACCTTGGTGACTGTGCCCACAAGCCCGTTGAACCTCCTGTGGGGCATCCCCTTCACTTGGGCGGGGTCGATTTTGATTACGACCTTGTCGTGCGGAGAATACTCTACCAGCAGGCTCCCAAGGCCCTTCTTGGTCGATGACCTGAGAAGAGACCTAGTTCTTCTCCTCATTCCGTGCGATTTCGGCAAATCCGAACTCTCCTATCTCTTTGACTTTGCAGATGTCAAAGCTGCGGCAACCGACTTCGGTTTTTAAGACTTCCGACACCGAAGGCGAGACGAGCTCTCCATTCACGAATCTCTTGACCGGGAGCCCCCCGTCCAGCTCCGCCCTGATCAGAATGACCCTTCCCTTCGACGTCGCCGACACTCTGTGGACCGTCTTCGTGGTGGGCTTGCCGTTGGGGCGCCGGAAGGTGACCGGGGCATCCTTGAATGCCGATTTTAGCTCGCGGAGACTCTTCGGGTCGACCCTCGACGCGGCAACGGCCCTGATCTCGGTCAGGAACTTGAACGACGGGAGGCGCGTGGGCTTGGAGGGTAGCACCCTTCCGGCGGTCACAGCCAGGGCCCCCCTCCGGAGCCTGGTGCCGAACTTCCTTGGTAGCCTCCTCTTCTTCGGGTTCTTGATTTCAGCGACGAAGGGTCTTCCAGGAGGGTACACCCTGCTCTCCCTGTCCTCGCTTCCAAGCCAGGTGAACACGATCTTGGTGCTCCCGCTCATGTCAGCGAGCTTCTTGCGGAGTGCCTCCTCTACGCTTGGTTTCTGTTCGTACCCTGTGCGACGGCACCTCTCGCAGCCCGAGCCCCTACATTGCTCGCAGAACGATCTGCGCTGCGCTATGCCAGACGGTTTGCTGTACCTGCCGTAGTAGAACACAGGCTTGGAGGCGACCGAAACGTCCCCGACCTGGAAGTTCGCCAGGATGGTGATGTCGGGACTCTTCTTGTCCTGCGGCTTCCCGACCGAGCGCGACACGACAGACGCGACAAGCCTGGCCGCCTGTGTCTTTATGGTCTCGCTGCCCTTGAGCCTCAGCTCAGACCGCAATTCATCCTCCTTTTCCTGGACCCCCTCGGTGAGGGATACTCCGACCGCGAACGTCCGGAACTCGAAGTAGCGGACCCGCTTCACAGCGAGCTCTCCTATCGCCCTAGTCCTGTCCATGAGGCCCGAGCACACCGCGCACTCTGCGCCCGGCACCACGACGAAACCGGGCGCTCCTCGGCCTTGTCTTTCGGAGCAGAAACTGCAGAGCCTGTATGTCTGCAGCGTCCCCGTCACTCTAACCTTCACCCATGCGCCGCATCATCTGACGAAGCTCGCGGCCCTTGCTGGTCTTGACAAGGGTCTTCATCTGCTTGTACTTGGCGAGGAGCTCCCTCACGTCCTTCTCGCTCCGCCCTGACCCTCTTGCAATCCGCTTCAGCCTGCTTGAGTTGACGGTCTCTGGGTTGGTCTTCTCGTCCCCTGTCATGGACTGGATAATCGACTTGTAGACCTTGACCCTGTCCTCCGCCTTGTCGAGTTCCTTGGCGTCCACCTGCCCGGAGAAGCCAGGTATACGCTCCAGGACTTTCTTCAACGACCCGAACTTCTTCATCTGCTCGAACTGGACCAGGAGGTCGTTCATGGTCATCTTCCCCGACATGACCCGCTGCGTCATCTTCTCGTCCACGACGACATCGGCGTCCCTTACCATCTCCATGAGCGCCTTCAGGTCGCCCATCCCGAGGAGCCGTCCGACGAACCTCGTGGGCGCGAACTCCTCGAGGTCGTCTATCCTCTCTCCTGTCCCAACGAAGAAGATCTTGGCCCCCGTGGCCGCCGACGCGGCGAGGGCCCCGCCCCCCTTGGCTGCGCCGTCAAGTTTTGTGACTATGATGCCTCCGACCGGCGCCGCCTGATGGAACGCCAGGGCCTGGTTGTAGCACTGCTGTCCAATCGTTCCGTCTATCACGAGCACCGTTGCATCGGGTTTGACACCGCCGACCACTTCCTTCATCTCCTGCAGGAGTCCCTTCTCCTCCTTGTGCCTCCCCGCAGTGTCTATGATTATCAGGTTCTTCGTCCCCTCGAACTGTTTCGTTCCGGCCTTGGCGATCTTCACCGAGTCTTTCTCCTTCTCGTCACTGTAAACGTCTACCCCAGACGAGGCGGCCAGAGTCTTCAGCTGGGCGACCGCGCCTGGGCGGAAGGTGTCGGCAGCCACAACTCCCACCCTGAAGCCGCGCTTCGAATATAGCCGGGCAAGCTTCCCAGTGGTGGTCGTCTTGCCTGACCCCTGGACTCCAAGCATGACCACCACGTTGGTCTTCTCCTTGCTGAGCGCCAGGCCACCCTCTCCCCCCAGGAGCTTGGCCAGCTCTTCGTAGAGTATCGACACTATCTGGTCCTTCTTGGTGACGCCGGGCGGCGGCTTCTCTTCCAGGGCCCGTTTTTGCACCTTGTCGGTCACCTCCAGGGCGATCCTGACGTTGACGTCTGATTGGATGAGGGCCCGCTGCAGGTCCCTGACGAACTCCTTGACGCTCTTCTCATCCACCACGTTCGACCCTACGAAGCGTTTGACTGCAGATTGGAGGCCTTCGCGCAGCGAGTCTAGCATAAGACGAATCTTGGCCGACTGAGTTCGCGGTTCTTTAATAGGGTTCGGACTGTTTTTAGGCGGAGCCGGCTCTGGCCGGCGAGTTTGAAGTCGAGAAGCGGCGGCTGGGAGGAGCTCTCTGACTGGTACGATCGGAAGCAGGGAGAGGCTGGAGACCTCTGGCACCGGGCCCTCATAGACCCCGTCCTCCTCAGGGTCGTAGGAGAGTGTCGTGGGAAAGAGGTCATGGACCTGGGCTGCGGGAACGGCTACCTCTCACGCCGACTCACCAGTCTCGGGGCCAAGGTGACGGCGGTGGACGCGTCATCCCACATGATCAAGAACGCCAGAGCGCGCGACCACGGCTCCGGGGTGAAGTACGTCTGTTCTGACGCGAGCAGCATGAAACGAGCCGCCAGCGCGCGCTTCGACATCGTTTTCGCTAACATGAGCCTGATGGACATCCGCGACGCAGAGGGGGCCATCGCCGAAGTGGCCAGGGTGCTGAAGCGCGGGGGGCGGTTCGTGGCCAGCATTTCACATCCATGCTTTGACATTATGTCGAACTCCAGTTGGGTTGCCGAGAAGACGATGGGGAAGCAACCTCTGGTACATCGCAAGGTGAGGGGGTACCGGACCCCGTTTGCAGAGTGGGTCCCCTGGAATAAGGAGGACGGGTCGAAGCCGCTGACTGCGAGCTACCACAGGCCCCTGAACTGGTACGCCAGAGCGTTTAGTTCCCGCGGTCTCGCAATAACCGCCCTCGAGGAGCCGGAGCCGACAAGAGAGTTCATCGAGAAGGAACAGGAGCAACTTGGCGACCTTGATGGCTTCGGGTTTCAGGAGGTACCACTGCACCTCGTCATCGAAGCAGTGCGGTTGTAGGCCGAGTGAATTGAGGGTCGGGGCGCTCTTCTCGGGGGGGAAAGATTCGGCCTACGCGGCTTGGCAGGCCTCGAAGGACGACGAGCTGGCTTGCCTCGTCACCCTCTTCCCAAAGTCCGAAATGTCATTCATGTTCCACTACCCGAACCTGAAATGGACTCGCCTCCAGGCCGAAGCCATCGGCGTCCCTCAGCTCACTGCGACCACCGAGGGGGTCAAAGAGGAGGAGCTGGACGACCTCAGGAGCGCCCTCGGGGACGCCATGTCGAAGTACCGCCTGGAAGGCATCTACACCGGGGCACTGGCGAGCGTCTACCAGAAAAAGAGGGTAGAGAGGATCTGCGCGGACCTCGGCTTGAAGTGCATCTCGCCTCTGTGGGGGATGGACCCGGAGGCTCACCTTCGCAGGCTTGTAGCTGATGGGTTCTCCGTCATGATGGTCAGCGTATCTGCTCTGGGACTGGACCAGGGCTGGCTGGGGAGGATGCTGGATGAAGGCAGCATAAACGAGCTGGTGGCGCTTGGGAAGAGGTACCGGTTCCACGTCGGGCTCGAAGGGGGCGAAGGAGAGTCCTTCGTCCTGGACGCTCCGTCTTTCTCACGAAGGGTCGAAGTCCGCTCGGCCACGAAACACTGGAGCGGAGACTCTGGATACCTCGAGATTTTAGACGCGGTCCTCGTCTCGAAGGTCAGGCGGCTGGCGCCGGGGGCCTAGTCCCCAACACAAGGTCCACGGTCATCGGCTGGCCGTCCCTGATTATCTGAAGGGAAAGGGTCTGCCCCGCCAGGGCGTACTCTGCTAGGTACGACGAAAGGGCATCTGTGTTGATGATCTTGGTCCCGTTGACCGAGACAATGATGTCCCCGCCGATCAGATAGCTCGCACCGCCTACCATCGCCGTCTGCGTCCCGCCTAACAGACCTGCCTCCGCCGCGGGTCCTCCACTGGTGACATTCTCGATGAGCGCGCCGTATGTGACGTTGGTCTTCTGCAGCTGCGCGAGCTGGTAGTTCATGTCCACCGACGAGATACCCATCAGAGGGTGCAGGTCGTAGTTCCCCGTGGCAATCAGAAACGGGAGCTCCTTGAGGATGGTATCCGACGGGATTGCGAAGCCCACCCCCTGCGAGCTCACCACCGTGGCGGTCGTTATCCCTACCACCGCCCCGTCGGCGTCAAGGAGGGGTCCGCCCGAGTTCCCCGGGTTTATCGCCGCGCTGAACTGAATCACATTGGCAATCGCATAGTTGCCCGCCAGGGTCTCGGAGATCGTTCTCCCGAGCTGGCTGACGATGCCGACAGTCATCGACCCAGCAAGTCCGAAGGGGTTCCCTATGGCAGCCACCGGCTGGCCGACGACGAGCAATGCCGAGCTCACCAGCTGCAGAGGATGAAACTCATAGGCGGGGGCGTTCACCTTCAGTACCGCAAGGTCGCTGTAGCCGTCGCTTCCGACCGTCGTCGCCGGATAGGCGTCCCCGTCCTGGAACGTCACCGTGACGCCACCGACGCCTGCCACCACGTGATAGTTAGTCACGACGTAGTCTCCATTGGTGGAGTTCACGACGAACCCAGAGCCCAGGACGGTCGAGTTCGAGGGGCCGCTCGACTCCGTCCCCTGGACGGTCACTATCCCTGCCGAGTCTGCCTGGTAGATCTTGACGCTGTCCAGCCCCAGGGAAGTGCCGTTGGTCGTTTGGGTCAGTGCGGAGATCTGGGCCCTGAGCTGGGCGTTCTGGCTCTGCAAGGAGTCGATCAGGGCCTGGTCCGAACTCGACCTGGTGGGAGCCGTGCCCGACGCGAAGGCGAAGGTGAGGAGGAATGTCAATGCGACGGTGATGGCGAGGACTCCCCAGTAGGTTCCTCCAGGTCCCCTGCTTACCTCCATTGGGTGGAAGCGCGCCCCGGCTGCACAAAAACCTATATTCTAAAACGGCAGGGTTCACTCTGCTCTAGATGAAGGGGTTTCGGGAAGAGCCGTCTGAGGCAATCAATGAAGAGCCAAACCATCGATAGAGCAATGCTAATTTAGCTCAAACCACAAACCATATATAAAGGTCAGAGTCACATTCTTTGTGAAACCCTCGAACGCATGGATAAAATCAGTTGACAGACCCGTTGGAAGGGTTTTGTCGGAGGAGAGATCGCTTTGAACACCTATGGGCTGGAAGGAGAGTCCGTAGACAAACTGCTCTCCCTGAGGAAGCTCGCTGACGTAAGCAAGGAGCAGTACCTGAACAGCATCAGGCAGTTCTTGGTCTACTCGAGACGCGACCCGGACTCGCTTGTGCGGGACGCGAAAAAACGCCCGAAGGCATTCGAGGAACAGTTCATAGCATTCATCGACGTGAAGGTGAAGGAGACAAGCCCTTCCACCGCGGCTCTTATCCGGAACTCCGTGAAGAAGTTCCTGGACGTGAACGGGGTCACAAGAATCAATTGGCCTTCCATCGACGACCGCATCCCCGAGAAGAAGAGGTACGGGGAGGACAGGGCCCCCACCGCGGACGAGATCAGGAGGATGGTCATCGCCGCAGACCTTAGGATGAAGTGCATCGTCTTGTTCCTCTGCTCCAGCGGGGCCAGGATCGGGGCGATTCCTTTGCTGAGGTGGAGGGACGTCGCCGAGGTCAAGGCCGACGGCCTCGAGTTCGCCAGGGCTACCATCTACAGGGGGGACAGGGAGCAGTACGACACTTTCGTCACACCGGAAGCTTACGGGCACCTGCTGGAATACAGGCGGTACAGGGAGAATATCGGGGAGAAGGTGACCCCGCAATCTTTCGTCTTCGTCACAACCTCCAACGTAGACGACTTCAAGCCGGACAGGGTCAGGGCGCTCGCCACCGACAGCGTGAAGCTCCTCCTCGGGCGCCTGCACAGGCAGCTAGGGCTCCGGCAGGTGCTGAGCGAGGGGAAGAACGCCAGGAGGTTCGAGTTCAAGCAGGGGCACGGTTTCAGGAAGTTCTTCAAGACCAGGATGGAGCTGTCGGGTGCGAAGCCGATCATAACAGAGATGCTGATGGGGCACACAGTCGGGGTGGCGAACAGCTACATGAAGCCGACCCAGGACGAGCTGGTCGGCGAGTACGTCAAGGCCGTCCCCAACCTGACAATCGTCGGGGCGGTGGGAGAGAAGGCCGACAGGAAGACCGAGTTCAAGCGGGAGATCCTCCTCAAGGTAGGGGGTTACAGCAAGGAGGAGGTAGACAAGCTCGACCTGGCGAACATGGAGGACGCAGAGATTCAGAAACTGGTCCGAGAGAGGCTCCTCGGCGCCATGGCGAACAACGGAAACCACCAGAGGGTAATCCCACTGAACGAGGTCGAGACCTATCTGACGAAAGGGTGGGAGTACGTGGCGGCCCTGCCGACCGGCAAGGCCGTGCTGAAACTTCCGAATTGAGGACAAATTTGGAGTAGGATGAGAGTATCCCAAGACGACCACAATCTGTCAGGCTTGTTACCGAGTTCGAGGAGTTCATGGATAGCCTCCCCCCTGCCGATGTTAGACGGAAGTGGGTCGACGATATGCAACAGGTCCTGGCAGAGAACATGTTCGCGGGGGACAACGTCCCCAAGGACCGGATTCCCAAGTACTACAGGGACAAGTACGGGGTCAATGTCCTATTCCGCTATGATCATCCTCAGGGCTACCGGTCGACTTACACCATCAGGAACGTCGGAGACGGCGTCTCGGTTTTCATCTTCGACATCATGTCTCATAAGGAGTACGATAAGAGGTTCGGCTACCGAACTTCTTAGCTGGGACACTCTCCTCTAGGAGAAGGCGTAGTCTCTCGTTGTTGACACCAGTGTAGTAGATTTTACCGCCGCCGTCGATGGCTATGGTTCCGTGGTCCTCCAGGTAGCGAAGTACCCTCTGGAACGTCTGGTACTGAACCCCCTTTGGGAGGGACCTCCAAAGTTCCATCCTCGTGGGGTACTTCTTGTGGTCCAAAATCCCCTTCTCTATCATCATCACGGTCGACAGGGTCGGCTCGTGCAGGACCTTCGTTGCGGAAGCATGGTTGCGGGACACGTTCTGGAGGGCCAAGGCCAACCTACCTGATCTTGCCACGGGGGGGCAATTATATAAGGTTATACAAGTGAGAAGTGCTCCTCTTCGCGAGGATTCTCAGCTCCCTACGACGAGATGGCTAGTTCCTTGGTGCGGGCCTATCGGCCATTGCCCTCTTCGAACGGACCGCATGTGCGCCCACCAGCGGCTCGGCTTCCACCTCGCGGATGTACTTCTGGACAGAAGGGTTCTCGCGAAGGTAGATCTCTATCCGGCGCGAAACGCTGTCGTTCTTCGCCAAGGCCGCCCTCATCAGAGCCGAGTACAGCTCCGGGGTCATGGAAATCGCCGTCTTGATTACGGTCATACTATGGTATAACCGGGGTATTCTATTTAAGTACGCTGGAACTGCACCGCAGCGAACATGGGAACCACCAGAGAGGCATACCAATCGACGAGGTAGATACCTACCTGACGGGAGGATGGGAATACCTCGCGGCCCTGCCTACAGGGAAGGCAGTGCTGAAGTTCCCCGACTGGAACAGGATTGGTAGTTCCCATCAGAGCCAATTTATGGTAGTAATATCTTACTTTCATACTGGTAAGACATGGCACAGGGACCAGAGGTGACCACGGTCAGCGAGAAGGGACAGGTTGTCATACCCAAGTCCTTGAGGAAGGAACTCGGGATAAAGCCTAGGACCAAGTTCCTGGTCTATGGAAGGGGGGACACGGTCATAATGAAGAGGCTGGAGCTTCCCGACCTGAGAAAGGAATGGGACGAGATTTTCAGGGCGATGGATGCGAAGAAGCTGAAGATTTCAGAGAAGGAGATCCTTGACGAGATTGCGGCGGTCAGAAGGGAGAGGCACCGAAGCAGATAGGACGAGAGGATGCTTCGAGTCGTCCTCGACACTAACGTCATAGTTAGTGCAGTAATATCCAGGGGCAAACCAAGGCAACTGCTTGACAGGGGAATCGACGGCCGATTCCAAATTGTGGTATCCGAATCCATCCTGAAAGAGGTCGGAACCGTTTTGCGCCCGGGGATGATAAAAGGCCCGGCCTTCAGGGAATCGTCCTAACTCTTGCTTGCGAAATATCGGTCAGGGTCTCTTTGAAAGCGGTGCTCGCCCTTCAGCCTCTCCGCTTCGGCATATCTTACTCATCTGCCGGCCGCTACTTCTACTGCCGCGCCCTCGCGGACAATCAGGCAAAGGTCATCGCTTTCGCTTATCGCCGAATAGCAATTCCTGATGGTGAGGATATTTCCGATTTCGCTCATCTCGCACCATTCATCCCCGACCAGGCGCACGTTAATTGACCCAGTATCGTCTTTGATTACAGCGTCTCTGAGCGTGTAGGTGACAGGTTCAAAGGTTCCGAAATCTAGCCCCATGAACCGTTCGTAGGGCTCCGATGATTTGACGATTTCTCCTGTTACATCTACGTGACGCAGCCCCTCCTTAATTTCAGCTATCTTCAAGCCTTAAGCTCACATAGCCGAACCTCAAGATAAGAATGCTTACCTGGTTACGTTCCTGTCAGGAGGTGATGCGGCTTGGATTTACAAGCGGATATGAGGGTCCGACGCCAGCGAGTCACGCGAATTCCTCTGTCGCGCTCCTTAACAAGGATTTGGGGCGCTGCCCTCGACCACGCGTGGCTCAAGTCGTCTTGAGCAGGATATGCTCTCCTTCAACCCGCACCTCGTAACGTGGTTCAGGCTTGCCCGCCGGTGACCGGACTACTTCTCCTGTCCTGACGTCGAACTGAGAGCCGTGCCACGGGCAGGTCACGACGTGGCCCTCCAACCTCCCTCCTGCGAGAGGTCCGCCCATATGGGTGCACGAGTTTCCTATCGCGAAGAACTCTCCTCCGACCTTCGCCAGCATGATTTTGTTCGCGCCGACGCTGACTTCCTTCATCTTACCCTCTTGGATCTCGTTTCTGCTTGCGACTCTCACGAATTCGCCAGGCAACTTTCACTTCTCACCCCGCCGTACCGTCCCAGCCTGGCTGTGTGCAAGTCCTAGTTTCTCTTCGGCCTTCATTGCTTCCTCCTGAAGGGCATCGATGCGCCTCCGTGTCGTTTCCTCGAAGAGGTTGCACCAGTCGCGCCCTGAAACGATTAGGTTGTACTCTCTCAGCTTCGGATGAACGCACTTTCCGCGCTCCAGCAGGTCGGCGTTGATCGGGTCGTTGGGTGAGAACCACGCGCACGCCAGGCAATTCTCATACTGCCAGGCCAGCCTCCTTAGGCTTCTCTGGAGCTCTGGTTCCGTTCCCTTCGTTCGCATGGAACTATTCAGTCCCCGAGATCCCCTCTACCGCGTCTTTCAGGAGAGACCTGTGGCAGGTTGTCGGATTCCTCTCTGTGCACAGCAGTGTGGTTGTTCCCTTTCTGGACTCGGCTGCCAGGTCCCTGGGAAGCCCCTCTTTCCCTTTTAGGCTCTCTTTGTACTTGGTCGCGAACTTGTTCCAAGAGACCTTTCCATCTTTCCATTGCCTTATCAACTCCTTCGGGGTCCCCAGGTCCTTCATCCAGACATCGACCTTGCCTTTCGAGATGCCTCTCGGCCAGATTCTCATCACGAGGATCCGTTTTCCGTCTGAAGGCTCGGCCTCGTCGTAGATCGACTTCTGGATTCTTATCATCTATCTCAGAGCCCTCGATTCATCCCCGACCGCTGAAGGGTCGTCGATCGCCTTTCTCCTCTCGACCAAGGCCTTTGCCTTCTCTATCTCATCCCAATCCCGATTTATGGAGAGAACCCCATCGAGGACCGTCCCGTTGAAGTAGAACTGCAAGAAACCTGCGCTGGAATTCAGACCCCCCCTGAGGACTGTAGATGTCCGGCTGGATAGGTCTCCATACGCGTTTATCTCGAGGTCGTACTGGTTGGAGAAGAAGTAGGGAAGCTCGTCGAAAGTGGCCCTTCTGCCAGCCATGTTCGACCCAGCGACTGCGCCCTGCCTCTCTGCCACGTCGTAATGCTCCACCCTCATGACGCGCTTGAGGATTGGGCTGTAGAACCTTGCGACATCCCCCGCGGCATACACGCCCGTCGCGCTCGTCCTGAGGCGCTCATCGACGACGATGCCCCTGTCCACCTTGAGGCCCGCCTCTTCGGCAATCTCGGTATTCGGTATGATGCCCACCCCCACCGCCACGAAATCTGTGGGGACTACAAGGCCGCCCCCTAGCTTCACGCCCGTCACCCGCCCGTCCTTGCCAACAAATTCGTTGACTGTCGTCTTGGTCAGGACCTTCACACCCTGTTTGGTGTGGTATTCCTGAATCCAGCCGGCAGTCTTTTCGTCAATCGCTGCGCCCAGTAGATGGTCGGCCAGTTCCACGAGGGTAACCTTTAGGCCCCTGCTGCGGAGCGTCGCTGCGACCTCACATCCTATGAACCCGCCCCCGACGATCACGGCCTCGCCGGCGTCTGACGATGCCTTCCTTATGGCGTCGCAGTCTTCGAGTGTCCTCAGGTAATAGATTCCAGCGAGGTCCGACCCGGGCAACTGCATCTTCCTGGGGTGCCCCCCTGTCGCAAGTAGCAGCCGTCTGTAGGAGAAAGCCTGTCCGTCGTCAAGCCGCAGCGTCTTGCTCGAAACGTCGAGCGCCTCGGCGCGGCGCCCCCTGATCACCTCTACTTTGTTCCTTGGATAGTACGAGTCACCCTTGAAGAAGAGCTCTTTTCTTTTCCTCTTCCCCCCAAGAAACTCCTTGGATAGAGGGACGCGGTCGTAAGGGAACTGCCTTTCATTAGAGACGACCACTATCCTCCCAGTCCTGTCCTGCTTCCTAATCGCGTAGGCTGCATGCCCTCCCGCCACGCCTCCGCCGACAATCAGGTAATCCGCACGATCTGGCAATCGGGCTCACCTGACCTTCCATGCACGCGACAATTTCATGACGTAGCATCCATCACACTCCATCCGAGGCGACCTCAACCCCCTATGGTCAACTCCTTCCAGAGGTTGGAGAGGTCCACCGCTGACTTCTTGTTCTGCAGCTGGATCTGTTGGGTGGCTGGGGGCTGGTCGAGGTAGGAGGGAATCCTGCCCGTTATCCTGTCTTCGTAGGTGGGTACGTTCTCATTCTGGTAGAAGATGCCAATGGGTATCCTGTCCCCCCATTCATTGGATATCCTGATTACTTCCAGCGTCTTCTTGTCCAAGTCTTCGGTCGTCATCTCTTTCGTGATCAAGGGGTTGTAGCCTTTCTTCTCGATGTCGTAGACCCGCGGCACCGGCCTGTGAGTCGCCGGATCAGGCCTGTCCTCCCCGCTGTAGAAGGCCTTGGTCTCGATGTCGTTGTACGTGGGACAGGGCTGGAGGACATCCACAAGAGCCATGCCTCGGTGGGCGACTGCTCGCTTGATTGTATCCTTCAGGTGCCTGTTGTCGAAGGCGTAACTGCGCGCGATGAAAGTGTACCCCGCTGCGAGGGCGAGCATAATGGGGTTGATGGCGCTGTTTATGTTCGGCTGGGGGAGGGATTTCGTCTGCTCGCCTAGCTTCTGGGTCGGCGACGCCTGCCCCTTGGTGAGGCCGTAGACTCCGTTGTCGTGGACGATGTACGTCATGTCCACATTCCGCCTCCCCGAATGAACGAAGTGCCCCGCCCCGATGCCGTAGCCGTCCCCGTCCCCGCCTATGGCGATGACCTCCAGGCCGGGGTTGGCGAGCTTAGCGCCCTGCGCGAAGGGGAGCGTCCTCCCATGCAGTGTGTGAATCCCGAAAGTGTTGGTCCAGTGGACGATCTTGCCGTGGCAGCCTATCCCCGAGAAGATTACGACCCTGTGAATGTCCACGTTCATCTCCGTCAGCGCCATCTGAAGCGACGCCTCGATCCCGAAGTCACCACAGCCGCTGCACCAGTCGTTGTGGAGGTCGGTCCGGACGTCGGCCAGCTTAACCGCCATGTGTGAGGATCACCCTTTCATTGGCTTCGGGTCTTGCTACAATCTGTCTTACCGAATCATAAACCTCATTCTGCGATATCGGTCGTCCGTTGAACTTCACGACCCTGTGCTTCATGTTAATCTGCGTCTTCTCCGATATGACAGCCGCCATCTGGGCCGAATAGTTCTGCTCTATGTCAACGACCAGCTTTGCTTCTGACAGCCTCTCGCGGACCGCCTGCGTTGGGAATGGACTTGCGAGCCTAATTTGGAGGAACTCTGCCTTGATCCCCTTCTCCTCCAGCAGCTCCATCCCTTCGAGGATGGCTCCCTTCGACGACCCCCAGCTCACTAGGGTGACGTCAGGACGTCCCTTGGCAGGGTAGAAACTGACCTTCTCGGTCGTGGGTATCTCCCTGTCGGCGGTTTCCAACTTCGTCATCCTCTTCTTCATCATCCTTATCCTGTTCTCGGAGTTCTCGTTTATGTGGCCGAGTTCATCGTGTTCGTCCCCTGTGTTCCAGAACCTGTACCCTTTGAGGCCCAGCACAGCCCTCGGCGAGATACCGTCATCGGCGGGCGCGAACCTCCTGTATTCCCCGTCCTTGGGCGCACCATCGCCGCCAGTCAGGATTAGCTTCCCTCTCTCGATGTCCACCAAGTTCGGGTCGGGCGGCAGTATCGTCATATTGCTGTTGGCGAGCCCCTTGTCGACTAGGTGGATGACGGGGAGCTGGTACCTCTCTGCATAGTTCATGGCTCTGAAGGCGTCGTAAAAACACTCCTCCATGTCCCCCGAGCAGAGGACTATCCGCGGAGATTCCCCATGGGAGGCGTTCAGGACGAACTTCAGGTCGCCCTGCTCTGTCCGTGTCGGCATGCCGGTCGATGGACCGCCTCTCTGGTACAGCGTAATCACCAAAGGCACTTCGTTCATCCCCGCCCAGCCCATCCCTTCGACCATCAGGGAGAAGCCGGGCCCGGAAGTGGAGGTGGCGGCCCTAGTGCCGGTGAGCGCCCCGCCTATGGCCATGGTGATTGCTGCAATCTCGTCTTCCGTCTGCACGACCACAATCGAGCCTTTACCGTCATTGGATCCCCCACCTAGGAGGGCGAAATTCTCGTGAGCTTCGAGGAACTCGCTTTCGTCGCTCGCGGGCGTAATCGGGTAGTAGGTCTGCAGCCTGCAGCCCCCGGCCATCTTCCCCAGGGCGACGGCCTGGTTTCCCACCACGAACATCCTGGGTCTGTTCTGGATGGGAGCGAGGCTGACAGAAAGCCCTCCTTCGCCGAACTTCTCCTTGGCGAATTCGTAGGCCTTATCTACCCCAGCCAAGTTCATGTCCACAAGCTTCTGCTTCCTTGAAGCCGAGAAGGCCTGGCGCACCGATTCTTCCATGAAGCGCCTATCGAGGCCCAACAGAGACAGAGAGACGGAGACTGCGAGGACATTCACGATCCTGTTGAGTCTAGTGAGCTCTGATGTCTCCAGGCGCTTAGCAATCTCTTGAATCAGGGCGCCATACGGGACAGCGAAGAGCTTGACCCCTCTCCTTTTCGCCTCCTCCAGAATCGCGTCGACGTCCGAGCCGAGCCCCTCCTGGGCGAGCCTGGCCTGAATCTGCCTCACCTCATCTTTGTAGAGCGTATCGACCTTCTCGATGGGCGTCTGGGAGACCGCAGGGTCGTAGATTATCCCTCCTGTAGGGTTGACCACGTCTGCGTGCCTGACCAGGGTCTCCGCGTCGAAGGCCGCGAGAAGGTCCACCCCCTCGACCTTGGACCTTATCTGCCGGCCGCTCGCCCTAATCTCGAAGTAGCTGTGCAGGCCCTTTATGTTCGAGTAGTACTCTCTGGTCCCGTACACCCAGAGGCCCGCAAGGACGCACGACCTGGCGAACGAGCTGGCCGAGAGATCGACCCCGCTCCCCTGCGCGCCTCCGATCATCCAGTTGAGCTCGTTGACGACCTTGGTGCTCACCCTGCTATCCTCCCGTTGCCACGCCGGGCCCAATGGCGCAGTCGCACCCTTCGACCTGGCCGCACGACGGACAGGCGCACCTGCACTGGTCGATGGGGTTCTGGCAACCGGGACAGACGTCCAAGCGCGTTTCGTTAGCCACCAACTAGTCTATTCACACCTCTAATCGCTCTAGGGCTGGGTAATCTTGATGGCTTGGGTCGGACAGCTGGTTTCACACGCCATGCAGAAGATGCAGTCTGGCTCCCTTATCGGCTCCGACTTATCGGTCCGATAGTTGTTCCACTCGTCTGTGCTCTGCTCGATTATCTTGTCCTTCCCCGTCCCTGCCTGGCCGGGGATGAGGGCCCATTCGAAGACGAAGACGGGACAGACGTCCATGCAGACTCCGTCGGCGATGCACGTCTCCCAGTCCACCGCCACCTGACTGCCGTGTATCCCCTGGGTGGTGGGATAGGGGCTGCCATCGCCGCTCGTCCTCGAAAGCCCCTGCGCCCTGACCTTGTGGCCGTTATGCTCACCGGTGACTGGGAACTCGTCTGGCTTTGAGAGGAAATCGGGGTCGATGGGTTTCGTCTTGTAATCTACTGGTCTGACCACGCTCCTCTCCCCTCATCTCGAATCCGAAAGCGCCCGGCTTACGTTTCCCAGCGACTGCAAGATTGCTTTCTTCTGGTGGCTCTCTGTGAAACTCGTCTCTCCGAATCGCCTTCCCATCGCGCCGTAGGCGAGGCGGTATCTGCCCCCGTAGTATGTCGTGAGGTTGTTTTCCACCGATTCAAACAGTGACTTGATGTCTCGCGGCGAGACTTTGTATGTCGACGTGAGCTTGTTCACGCATCGACTCAGGCCGTGCTCGTCTGTCCCTCCGTAGAGATACGAAATGACTTGCCCCTCCAGCCATTTCGTCGCACTCTTCGCATCGTGGATGCCCTGCATGGCCCAGGGTACGTCCGGGGCGGATATGGGAATTTAACCTAATTAGAATTAGGTATATTCGGGTTTCGTGTCAGGCTTTAAGTTTCGATGCTGTCCCTCGACCGTGTGATTTAAGTTGACCTGACGTTCAGCAACATTTGGCACCGCAGGTTGTATCGTTGTCGTGCCACCTGCTTCTCATGAACATCAACCCGAACATCAGGAAGGACG
>JAKASI010000012.1 GCA_021828185.1 archaeon | reverse complement strand
CCTCTGCTGACCGTCAGAACGGGATACCCTTCCGTGGTGAAGTGGTCGTATATGCTGTAATCGATCTTCGTATGCATAGCGTCCGCCGTCATCCTCACCTTCTTCTCCGGGTCGATTACGACGAAATCTGCGTCGGACCCGACCATCAGGGAGCCTTTACGCGGAAAGAGCCCGAAATTCTTGGCAGGCCCGGAGGAAGTGACTCTCACCATGTCGAAGAGCGAGATCCTTCCTTTTCGGACGCCTTCTGAGTAGAGAATCGGAAGGATGGCCTCGGTCCCAGGCACCCCGTTCGGGGTCTTCGTGAAGTCGTCTTTCCCGATATCCTTCTGCGCCGATGGGAAGGGGCAGTGGTCGCTTCCGACGGTCTCGATGGTCCCGCCGGGTTGCAGGCCCACCCAGAGGGCGGCGTTGTCATCTTTGCTTCGCAAAGGAGGCGACATGACGAAGTTCCTTCCGTCGACGCCGTCGTATGCCTCGGCTGACAACACCAGGTAGTGCGGGCACGTCTCCGCGAATATGGACGTCCCCGAAGCCCTTGCCAGCCTTACCGCGTCTCTGCCAGCCCTGCTCGAGAGGTGTACCACGTACATCGGCGCCCCCGCCACCCTCGCCAGTGACGCCGCCCTGGTAACCGCCTCCGCTTCCGCCGCCGCCGGCTTGCTCATGGCGTGATACTTCGCCTGCGTGTTCCCCCCGCCGAGGTTGGCTTCCACCAGGTTCTCGATTATGCCGTTGTTCTCGGCGTGGACGGCGATGAGACCGCCCGATTCGCTGACCTTCTTCATCGCCTTGTATATCCCGATGTCGTCGAGCATCAGCCCTTCCTTGCGGTAGGTCGTGAAGAGCTTGAAGCTCGAGGCTCCCTGTGCCACCACCTCGGGTATCTGCTCAATGTCTCCCATGTTCGCCCCCTTGAAGATCATATGCAGGCCATAGTCGACTACGACCTTGGGGTCAGCCTTCTTCCTGTATTGCGCGAGCGCTTCCAGGATTGTCTCGCCGGAGCTGGGCAGGACGAAGTCGACGATGCTGGTGGTCCCCCCGCAGGCTGCGGCCACTGTGCCGTCGTAGAAATCGTCGGCCGAAGTCGCGCCCATGAACGGGAACTCCATGTGGGTGTGCCCGTCGATGGCCCCGGGGACGATTATCTTCCCTGACGCGTCGTAGCTCTTGGCTCCACCGGCGTCTATGCTGTGGGATAGGCTGGCGATCCTGCCGTCCTTCACCCCGATGTCGGAGTCGAACGAGTCGGACCCGGTGACCAGGCGCGCGTTCCTCACCACGAAATCGAAAGCCAACTAGCCTTGGTCACCTGTACTTCGAGACGATGCGGCTGGCGATTATCTCCGACTGGTTGAGATAGTCGGCGCTCAGGACGTATGCGGTCGCGTTCGTTACCCCCGCCTTCCAGAGTTCATCCAGCCTCGAGACTGCCTGCTCCGGGGTCCCTATCACGCTGAACCTGTCTATCATGTCGTCGGTCACGAAGCCCAAGTGGTGAGCGTCGGGGCGCGCGTGCTCCCAGTAGTCGTACCCTCCCCTCTTCTCCATCCCCTCGATAAGGGAGTGTGGAAGGTCCTCAGGCGGATACTTGCGCAGGAGGTCTACCGCGTGGTTCGACACCATCGCCGGGAACCAACGTATCTCGGCCCTCGCTTTCTCGATGTCGCTTGAGATATACCATGCCGAAGCCGAGATCACTTCGAACCCTTTGAGGTCTCTTCCGGCGCCCTCTGCCCCCTTCTTCACGTGCTCGAGGGACCACTTGATCACGTCGGCATCGGCGATCTGGAGTATGACTCCGTCCCCCACCCTGCCGGCGAGCTCGAGGGCCTTGGGCCCGTAGGCTGCGACGTAGACCGGGACCCTGTACTTCGCCCAAGGGAGGCTGACCTCCGTCCCGTCTATCATAGCCTTCCCGCCTGATGTCAGGCTCTTGAGGGTCTTGACGCTCTGCTCCAGCTCGGTCAGGCTGGCGGGCTTCTTCCCCATGGTTCTGACCGAGCTGTCTCCCCGGCCCAGCCCTAGGAACACCCTGTCCTCCTTCATCACAGAATCGAGGGTCGCGGCTAGGCTCGCGGTCACGGTTATGTGCCTGGTGAGGGGGTTGGTTACGAAAGGCCCCATCTTGATCCGCTTGGTGTTCGTCGCCCACATGGAGTAGAAGACCCAGGGCTCCTCCCAGATGAAGTGGGAGTCGTAGGTCCCGGCTATGTCGAGCCCCGCCCTGTCAATGAGCTGGACAGCCTTCAGGGTCTCGTGGGGCTCCCTGGCGTTGTAGATGACGCCGAACTCGGGCCGCAAAGTCTCGCGCCACCTCTACTCCTTCCGTCGGGTCACAGACCCGAGGGCTCCCCGATCTCGTGGTAGAGATCAGGCCTTCTGTCCCTGAGGAACGGGGCCATCCTGCGCCTCTCTTCGATCTTGTCGAGGGGGACATCCGCTACGAGAACCTCGTCCCCTTCCCCCGCCTTGGCCATGACCGCCCCCGTCGGGTCGACCACCATGCTCGTGCCGTAGTAGGCGCGCCCCTGGCCCGGGTACTCGCTCCCGCACCTGTTCACCCCTGCGACGAAGACGGTGTTGAAGGAAGCGTGCGCCCTCAGCTCGAGCTCCCAGAGCTCAGGATAGAAAGATGTGCACGTAGGGATGAATATTATCTGGGCCCCCTTCAGCGCCTCAATCCTCGGCCCCTCCAGGAAGTGCCTGTCGTAGCAAGTGACCGTAGCGATCTTCGGGCCCCCCTCGCTCAGTTCGAAGACAGGGTAACCGAGGTTCCCTGGCGAGAAATAGAACTTCTCCATGTATCCCGGGAGCTGTGGGAGGCTCGCCTTCCTGTACTTCCCCAGATATTTCCCGTTGCGGTCGAAGATAGCGGTGGTGTTGTAGAAAAGGCCGGGGACGACGGTGTCTCTCTCGAACATCGGGACGACGAGGGCTACCTTGTTCTTCTGCGCCACCGACTCCATCGCCATGAACGTTGGCCCGCCCGGGACGGGCTCGGCCCAGTCGAAATACTTGGGGTCCTGCTCGAAAGCGAAGTAGATGGTGTTGAAGAGCTCCTGGAGGCAGACCACCTCCGCCCCCTTCCTGGCGGCGTCCTCGACAAGCCGCTTCGTCTTCGCCAGATTGTCTTTCACGTTGACCGAGCACCCCGTCTGGATGAGGGCTACCTTCACAGGGCGCAGCAAGGGGCCGATGTGATAAAAACGTCTCTAGGCTCGGCGGGCGTGAGAACGGCGGGCCCGGCTCACCAGCGGGAGACTATGACCTTCTTGTCCGTAAAGAAGTCGACGGTGTCGATCTGGGCGTGCAGGACCCCGAAGAACGACTCCCTGCGCCCTCCGAAGGGGAAGTAGGCGGCGGGCTGGGCGACGCCGAGGTTTATCCCGATGTTCCCGGCGTTCGCCTCCCGGGCGAACTTCCTCGCAGCGCCCCCGTCTGTCGTGAAGATGCAGGCCATGTTCCCATAGTCTGTGCTCCTGTTTATGGTCTCTATCGCCTCGTCCAGGTCGTCGGTCTGCATCACGCTCGCCACCGGCCCGAAGATTTCCTCCCTGGCGAGCTTCATGCCCGGGCTGACCCCGTCGAGTATCGTTGGCCCCAGGTAGTAGCCGTTGGCGTATCCTGGGACGCTCTTCCCCCTCCCGTCTGCAACGAGCTTCGCCCCCTCGGCCACGCCTTTCTCCACCGAACCCATGATTCTCTCTTTCGAGGCCTTCGTGATTACTGGGCCCATCTCCGTCGACTCGTCGAGCCCATACCCCACCCTGAACTCCCCCGCCGCCTTCGCGAACTTTCCGATGAGCCTGCCGTGCGTCTCCGTTCCCACTGGGACGAGGACCGACCCAGCGAGGCACCTCTGCCCAGCGTTCCCGAAGAAGGATGAGACCATGGCCGAAACGTAGCCGTCAATTTTGGCGTCGGGCATGACGACGATGCAGTTCTTCGCCCCGCCGTTGGCCAGGGCCCTCTTGCCGTGCTTCCCTGCGAGCTCGTAGACGCGCTTCGCCACCGGGGTCGAGCCGACGAAGGTCACCCCCCGGACGTCCCTGCTTGAGACCAGTGTCTCGACGACGTCTCTGCTCCCCTGGACCAGGTTGACGACCCCGGGGGGGAGGCCCGTCTCTTCTTGGATGAATTTGATGGCCTGGGTCGTCGGGAGCGGGTCAGTCTCGCTGGGCTTGAGGACCACCGTGTCCCCAAGGACGATGGCGAACGGGACGAACCAGAACGGGACCATGAGAGGGAAGTTGAAAGGGGTTATCACCGCGAAGACCCCCAGAGGCTCCTTCACCGTCTGCTCGTCGATGCCCTCGGCAATCTGGCCAAGGGCTTCCCCCTTGGAGAGGGTGTACGCTGTGGAGATGGCCGCCTCCACGTTCTCGATCATCCTCTGCACCTCCCCCCTGCTTTCCTGAATCGTCTTCCCGTGGTTCTGGGTGAGGGTAGCGGAGAGCTCCTCGAAGTGGTTTTCTATCGCTGCCTTCATCTTGAAAAGATACTTCACCCTCTCGAAAATCGAAACCCTGCTCCACTTTTCGAACGCGGCCTGTGACGAAGCGATGGCGGTTTCAACCTCCTCCCCCTTGGCGAAGGGGACTTCTCCTATCGGGACCCCCCTTCCCGGGTCGTAGGTGCTCTGGACCTGATCTGACGTGGAGCCCCTCCAGCTCCCATCGATGAGCATCTCGAGCCTTCCGTAGTTCGGGGCCGCCTTGGCCGCCTGGGTCACTTCCTGGTCTCCTTGTCTGCGATGCTCAGGGAGCCGTCCAAGGCGTCCACCCCGGCGTCGATCTCTTCCTGGGTTATAATCAGCGGGGGGGCTATGACGAAGTGGCTCAGCCAGTCGAGGAGGTAGACCCCCTTCCCCATCATCTCTGCACCGATCTTGCCCAGTAGGGACGGGCGGCCAGCGAGCTTGTCGTCGGCTGTGAAGAACGGCTCCTTCGTCTTCCTATCCTTGACCAGCTCCACGGCCCAGAACAGGCCCAGCCCTCGGACATCCCCGACCGATGGGTGCTTTGCCTTCAGCTCTGCAAGCCGCTTTCCGAGGTACTCGCCGTTCTTCCTCGCTCCTCTGATGAGGTCGAGCCTCTGGTACTCCTTTATCGCTGCGACGGCCGGAGCCAGGGTGAGCGGGTGGGCTTCGTAGGTGTGACCGTGGGCGAAATAGTGGTCCTCGAAGTAGTCGGCTATCTCGCGGGTAGTGGCCGTCAGCCCCAGAGGCGCATATGCTCCCGTTATACCCTTCGCTGTCGTTAGTATGTCCGGGGTCACCTTCCAGTGGTCGACCGCGAACCATTCCCCCGTCCTCCCCCACCCGGACATGACCTCGTCGACGATGAGCAGGACTCCGTTCTTGTCGGTCACCTCTCTGAGCATGGGGAGGTATTCCTTGGGAGGGACCAAGACCCCGTTGGTGCCCACCACAGGCTCGATGAGCACGGCGGCGACGTTCCCTTCGTTCCTGATCATATAATCGATGTAGTTTGCCGAAGCGATGGCGCGGTCGCCGAACTCCACCCCGAATGGGGATCTGTAGGTGTCGACGTCGGGGGCGAATATCACGCCGTCGACCTTCCCTGCGGGTTCAACTGCGAACCGCCTCATATCTCCCGTGGCAGCGATGGAGGCGCCTGTGGAGCCGTGATAGGAACGATATCTCGAGATTATCTTGTATTTTCCTGTGAACAGCCTGGCTATCTTGATAGCCGCCTCGTTGGCTTCGGTGCCAGAGGTCGAGTAGAAGAATTTCTCAAGGCCTTTCGGTAGGACTTGGAGCAGAAGCTTGCTGAGCTCCGCCCGCACGTCGCAGGTGAACGATGGGGCGATGTACGGGAGGGTTCGGGCCTGGTCGCAGATGGCCTCTATGACCGCCTTGTTCTTGTGGCCCAGGTTGCAGCACATTAGCTGGGAGGAGAAGTCAAGATATTTCTTCCCGACAGAGTCAAAGAAGTAGCAGCCTTCCGCGTCGACGACGTGGAGGGGATTCCAGCCTCTCTGGTACCTCCAAGTCCCGAACGTGTACTTCCTGGTCAGGTCGGCCGCGCTCTCCTCTTTGGTCAACAACTTGCAGCTGTTCCTAGCTATCGACTCTCAAGCGATATTAAATTGTATCACTGAAACCGCGGGAACACAGCGAGAGACAAACGTATGAGGCCCCATAATGCGTCCGTGAACCGCCTCGCGGCACCTTACCCATCTCTTCCTGAAGGTACCTTCCATCACTCTGGTCGTTCGACCTTTAGCGGCCCAAGTACTGACCCGTGCATCTGTGGTGAGTACCGACGGGGTTGTAGGGGACCCACAGCCTTCCGCTCCTCATCCAGACGATTTCCCGGCCGCATCTATTGCAATAATGAGAGGCTGACTGCGACATTCTTAGACTTGGCCTCGAGTATTCTCCGGAGTAGATCGGGCTCTGGGATTGCCCAGTCCTAGCTTCTTCTTGACCTGGGTCGACGTCAACTTGTCCGCATCGTACTTCACCGTCACCGAATCCAGGATGTAGTTGAAGTCGACCCGGAGAACCCCGTCGAGCTTGCCAGCAACCCGTCTGAGATGCTGGGCCCTTCCCGGGTCGCTCATCCCCCAGATCTTGATGACGGCGGTCGCCTCCTGGCTTCTTCTGTTGTTCATCGGTCGAGTCAGTTTTAGAGCGCGGACGCTATTGAAGCTGACGTATTTTCTGCAATCAATCGCAAAGTAAGACAGGCCGTTGACGGGAGTTGGAGGACGGCTGCTTCACTGCAGTTCGAACGAGACCGCGTTCTCGTCCGGAAGAAACCTCGGCGGCTTTCCCAGCGGCTCGAAGATCGCCTGGACGTAGCGCTGAAGAAACAGGCTCCCCTTCGCACCGAAGTCGTGTGAGAGGGTGACGTTGGTCCTTCCCCCGCGTACGACCTCGCTGTACTCGAAGAGGTTGGTGTAGTCGGCGGTTGCCTTGAGATATTCCAAGGCGTTCTGCACGGTAAGCTCCCCCCACTTGGCTCTGATGTAGGTCTTCGGGACGTCCTTGCCCGCGGAGTTGCCGGCTTCGATTATCGCTTCGTCTGTCGCCGCCTGCAGGATGTGCATGAAGCTGGACGCCGGGAGTTTCAGCATGTGGAACCTCTTCATCGGCCGGTCGTAGTTCGCATAGGTGAGGACGAGTTGGTTGAGCATGGTGTTGACGCTGACGTTTTGCTTCTTCGCGTCTTCCTGGATGGCATTCAGGGCGGATTCGTCCAACCTGAAGGAAGCAGTCGCTGTCTTTGGCTTCAAGCTCCACTCGGCGCCGCTTCGAGTCTGCCGTTTTATTAGCTTGCCAGCGGCCCACGGTAGGAGCGACCGGTCCGGATGTTCTTTTCGAATTGCATCCGGACACAAAAAATACCTCGTCTCTATATGTGACCGGAGGCAGATATCACCAGTGAAGTAAGATGGAAACAACTCAGCAGAAGGCGCCAGAAACACCCAAGTCGGGCAGTCGGTTTAGGGACTACCTCCGGCGGATAAAGAGCAGGTTATCCCGCTAGAGTCGTCCCTGCCAGGTTGTTTTTGGGTATAACAGGTGATCGATGATGTCAGAGGCTTCGTTCGTGACCACGTCGGGAGGACAGCAGGTCCTGATCCTTCGTGAAGGCAGTACGCAGAGTCGGGGAAGGAGAGCACAGAACAACAACATCTCGGCGGCGAAGCTGATCTCCGAGCTGGTGAAGACGTCTTTGGGTCCCAGAGGAATGGACAAGATGCTGGTCGACTCCCTGGGAGACGCCACCATCACCAACGACGGGGCGACCATGCTGAAGGAGATGGACGTGCAGCACCCGGTCGGGAAGATGATAATCGAAGTAGCAAAGACGGTGGACAAAGAAGTGGGAGACGGGACCACCTCCTCGGTGGTTCTGACGGGCGCCCTCCTGGAGGGTGCCGGGGAGTTGATAGAGAAAGGAGTCCACCCCATGGTCATCGTAAACGGTTACAGTTCCGCCGCGAAGAAGGCCCAGAGGATTCTGGAAGAGGTTTCCGTCGGCGTGGACCCCGAGGACACGGCCACTCTGAGAAAGATCGCGCGGACGAGCATGGCATCGAAGCTGATTTCTAACGACAGCGCCGCTCTCAGCGCCATGGTTGTCGAAGCCCTCCTCCAGGTCGCGGAGAAGACGGCGGAGGGGACCTACAGGGTGGATGTCGATGACCTGAAGGTCGAGAAGAAGCCCGGCGGCTCCCTGAAGGACACCAGCTTCACTCGTGGGATAATCCTGGACAAGGAAGTCGTACACTCTGGGATGCCGAAGCGGGTTGAGCAGGCGAGGATAGCGCTGGTCAACTCGGCTCTCGAGATAAAGAAGACCGAATTCGACGCCAAGATCAACATAGGCAGGCCCGAACAGATCCAGCAGTTCCTCGACGAGGAGACGCGGATGCTGAAGGGCATGGTCGACAAGATCTCCCAGTCTGGAGCCAACGTCCTCATATGCCAGAAAGGGATCGACGAAGTTGCGCAACACTATCTGGCGAAGGAGGGCATTCTGTCGGTAAGGAGGGTGAAGGAGTCCGACATGTCCAAGCTGGCGAAGGCCACAGGCGCCAGGATGGTGACAGGTCTAGATGGGTTGACGAAGGCAGACCTGGGTCAGGCCGGCCTGGTCGAAGAAAGAAAGCTCGAGGACGACAAGTGGGTGTTCGTGGTAGACTGTAAGAACCCGAAGTCGGTATCGATACTCGTCAGAGGAGGGAGCCAGAGGGTCGTCGACGAGGCCGAGAGGTCCATCCACGACGCCGTCATGGTCGTCAAGGACGTCCTGGAGAACCCCGCCATAGTGGCAGGCGGCGGCGCGATCGAAGAGGAACTGGCCTTCCGCCTGTCGAAGTGGGCGGCCACGGTGCAGGGAAGGGAGCAACTTGCCGCGGAGAAGTTCGCGGAGGCCCTTGAGAGCATCCCCCTCGCTCTGGCGATGAACGCCGGCTTCGACCCGATTGACATCCAGGTGGAGCTCAGAGAAAGCCATGGGGCAGGCAAGACTTGGACCGGGGTGGACGTCATGGGAAGGGGCGTCAGGGACATGTTCGCCAAGGACGTCATAGAGCCGGCTTCAGTCAAGGAACAGGTCATCAAATCGGCCACCGAATGCACCTGCATGATCCTCCGGATAGACGACGTCATCGCCGGGGGCAGAAAGGGTCCTTCGTCTCCCCAGGGGGGACCGGGCGGGATGGGAGGCGGGGAGTAGACCTTGACGTTCGCACGCAGGAAGAAGTGGGCAGTCATCCGGAAGCGCAGGCACTCCTCCCACCAGCACACGCTTGAGCAGCGCGGCCTTCGTCCCACGAAACCCAGTTAGTTCCGTACGTTCACCCGGCTAGGTGCCGTCGAATCCAGGCATACGGAAGCTGAGTGTCGGGTGTAGCTCTATTAGAATGGGGATCCGCCCTTTGGATAGAGAAGCTCTTGGGAAGAGAAGGGAAGAAGAAAAAGAAAGAAAAAGCGAGAGAGAGGAAGGAAGAGAGGAGAGCACGTCGAGGGTCGCAGCCGAGTTAGGGAAGAAATCTGGCGTAGAGCAAGAAGATTCGAAACGACCCTGGGCAGAGCCGAACCCCTTCAATCCTTCAGCTTGAAAGACGATTAATCAGGAGCGACCTCTCTGCACGGACTGACTGGAAACTAACCGTTTGAGGTCAGAAAAAGAGGACGCCTACGCCCAGATGGGCTTGTAGGCTAACAGCGTCTCGGTTGAATCTACGCCCTGCACATCGGCGATCTTCGTAACTGAGGAGAGAATCTCTTCTTGGTTCTTTCCGTACACAGTCGCTAGGATGTCGAATTCGCCCGGTACGACGGATGCATTGCGGATTTGTGCGTGCTGTTCCAGAGATTGGAGGACCTTCTGCGCATTCTCGTTGACCTGCAACAGGACAAGCGCCAGAGCGTCGGTCGCCTGTACGTTCTTGCCGTTGACAAAGCCTTCAAATGGCGTGTAGGTTCTTGTGGATGTGATCCCTGCGATGGATCGAATCTTGTTGACCAGATCGTAGGTCTGCTTCTGGTCTGCGGCCTTCAGCTCGATTGCCAGATCGAACCTGCCGGTGACTGGAGAGAAGTAGGTGATGCCTTGGGTGCGCTTCAGCTGCTCGGTCACTTGGCTGAGCATCCTCGGCTGAACAGATGCGATGACAGTTGTTGGATTCATGGTTGTGGTTATCATTGTATTTCATGAATGCTATATTTATGACACTATATAGGTGTATCTACTCGTAATGGTATACTTATTACATGTTGTCTGGGGTCCTCTGGCCTGTGGGGAGGGCATCGACGGCGTCAGAGAGAAAGGTGGTTCCGGTAAGTGAAGCCGTCTCCATCGCCATTTCGAAGAACTATGTGGTTCTTGAGTCGTTGAGACTCAAGATAGTCAATTATCATCGGCTCGCGTCCAGAATCGCACCGGAGATAGAGGAACTGACCGGGAAGAAACCCAAAGCGGCAACCGTCGTGGTCGCAATCAAGAGGTTCTCCGATGGATTGGGCGAAGGGAGGATCGAGGAAATGTCTGCCAGCCTGAAGGGCTCCAAGCTGGATCTCGCCGGACGGATGGTCGAAGTGAGAGTCGAGGCGAAGTCTGCTCAGCATCGTCAGATATTACAAGACTTCCTGAAGCTGGAAGAAAGATTCAACGCCATTCCGTACATCTTCCAGTTGTCCAACTCCGTCAAGCTAATCGCCGACGAGGAGGACGCGCAACTCCTTGAGGAGGTATTGGGGGGGAACCATGAGACTACAGTAGTTAGGGACTTGGCCAAGATCACAATTCAGCTGTCCATCTCCGCCAAGAAACTGCCTGGAATCGCATCCTTCATCACGGAACTGCTTTACCGGAATGGAGTGAGCATCATCGACGCGTTCTTGAGCTATGATGACGTCATATTGATCTTGCAGGAAAGGCTCGGGCCCCGAGCCTACCAGGTGCTGAGTGAAGAAATCTCAAAGTGACGCCGTCCCGGTCATTCCGTTCGAGCCTGCGGCCGCCGAGACACCCTCCTGACAGTTCCCCGGAATCCGCTCTTCAGACCCTCCAGGGTAGGTCCTCGGGGTCCAGACCTGAATCGAAGTTGCTCTCGGCTGCTGGCGAATTTAGCTCCAGTCCGACCCGAAGGGGACGGTGAGCGTCCGATCAGCCGCGTTTCTTTCATGAGCCGAGGCGGCCATCCCTGACCGGGGCCGTCGTTTCGCACGTCTCATCTGAGACCGACTACGGGCGCATGATAGAACCGTGTCCCTGCCCTCCCTGAGATTACTTTGGACAAGGAACGATGTTCGTCCGAGCCTCTATCCTCGAGCTTTGAGCCCCTCGTTCCCCTTTGCCCGCCCAGAACCGCATGCAGGTAGTTGATAACAGAGTCACCCTGGTCCCTTGGAGCCGTTGCTTCCCGAGGAAGACAAGTTGTTCAGTTGGGTGCTCGACCTGGTCCCGAAGGCGAGATACAACCTTTCGTCGAGTGGCCTCGGCGAGCCTGCTTGGTCGTCTATGGGAGTCGACGCCTCCTACCAGGATTATGGGCCTAGTGAGAACGACCACCTTCGTGAGCAGGAGTTCGCCGAGTCTGTAGCAAAGCTTTACGGGGTAGAGCCTGAGAACGTCGTGCCGACGGCGGGCGCTTCGGAGTCCATCTTCCTCGTCTACTCCACCCTAGGTGCAGGTAAGAAGGCCGTCGTCCCCCTACCCAACTATCCGGCCATGTTCACGGTGCCGCGTGCCCTAGGAATGGACGTCTCGAACAGCCTCGCCTCTCTCAGGCAGGGCAGGACTATCCTCGGTCTCACCGACCCCAACAATCCTACCGGCGCTCGCCTGGACCAAGATGCTGCAGGCGGCCTCGCGTCACGAAAGTACGGGCTGGTCTTCGTCAACGAGACATACAAGGAGTTCTCCTTCCCTGGTTCCCCCGCGACCAACTTCGGAATGATTCCCGGAGCGGTCGTCTGCAGCACCATGACGAAGTTCTACGGCCTTGGGAGGCTCAGGGTCGGATGGGTGATGGCTGAAAAGCGCGCCGCCCGGAGGTTGAAATACGCGAAGTGGGCTGTCAGCGGCCACGACTCGGAGTACTCTCTATGGATCGCGACCCAGGTCCTCAAGAACAGGCAGAAGTTCGTAGACCGTGCGCGGAAGCTAGTCTCGGCGAACAGGAGACTCGTGCGCAGATTCCTCGCAGAGACTGGGGGCGTCTCGGCCGACGTCGGCGTGACCCCCTTCTGCCTGGTCCGATACAAGAAGGGGCCTGGCTCGGTGGCACTGGCGAAAGAGCTCTTTGCCAAGACTGGAGTCCTAGTCGCACCAGGGGACTACTTCGGGGCCCCCAAAGCGTTCCGGCTCTGCTACACCGCGGATGAAAGCACGTTAAGGTCAGGACTGGAGGCGCTGTCTCGGTTCCTCAACGCGATCTGAGCGGTCGCATAAGGGGCTCACGTCCATCGGTCCTGCGCGGCTAACCCCGTGAATGGCCGAAAGCTCGCTTGATGCCCCTGACCGTCTGTTCGATCTCTTCATTCGATGACAGCTGGTGCTCGCTGGCCAGGTATGTGACACCCCTAAGAGGCTCGTCAGTCCTCCATGGGACAAGCCAGAGATGGAAGTGAGGGACGCCGTCCATCATGGCCAGGGAATAGATCCGCTCCGCCTGCGTTTCCCGCTTGATTGCCGGAAACAGCCTACGGAGCAACTCTGTCAGGCCCGCCCCTTCAACCGCCGTCATCTCTCCGAAGTCTAAGAAGTGCCTCCTAGACTCTACGATGATTGTCCCTGCGGTGCCGAGGTTGCGCGGGGCGTGGCAGACCGCATAGTGCGTCCCTAGGTAGATGTATCCTCCGGGAGGGGACTCCTCCTCCCCCGCCTGCTTCCTGCAGATGAAGCAACCCGTGTCCCCGGGCATCGAGCCTTCACCAAGGCTTCGAGTTATTCTGTCTATGCCCGAAGGCTGGGACGCTCTCCAGCAGGAACGGATGTACCACGGCCGGGCGCCCGAGCGATGCCCTAGCAGGGATGGAAACCATGCCTAGCAACTGCGCGCCATCTTCGACGTCGTCCCCATCTCCCTTAACTTACAGCGCCGACCGACCCCAGCCGGACACCCATGGCTGCACAGTCGTCCTACGACGTTGTGGTAGTCGGCTCTGGTGCGGGTGGGTTGACCGCTGCTCTGGCTGCGTCGTCCGCCAGTGCTTCGGTGGCCGTCCTCGAAAAAGGCAAGAGGTTCGGAGGGTCGTCATCGCTGTCGGGGGGGCAGCTCTGGGTCCCCAACAACCGCTTCGCGAGGAAGGCGGGGGTCAAGGACTCGAAGAGCCTTGCCGTTCGGTACCTCACCAGGCTTGCCCGGGGAAGAGCGAGCGAAACGCTCGTCAGGTCGTTCGTCGAGCACTCGCCCGAAGCCCTCGATTTCGTCGTCCAGGCCTCTCCGCTCAGGCCTGTCCTAAGAGAGAGCGAGCCTGACTATCACCCCGAGTGGGACGGAGGGCTGAAGGCAGGTCGCACCCTCGACCCAGACCTGTTCGACGGCAGGTCGCTCGGGAAAGAGTACCGTACCATCCTGCACAACCCCCAGTACCACCTACCCGGGGGTCTGCACACGACCTCGCTCGAGTTCGAGGCGCTGATGCGGGGAGAAGAGGTGCCGGGCCTGGAGCAGCGGAAACCGAGTACGCTTGCTCTGGGCGAGGCACTGGTCGGCGCCCTGAGGAAGGGACTGATGGACGCTGGGGTCCCGGTATTCCTTTCTCACAGGGTGGTCGGACTGCTGATGGAAGGGCGCCGAGTTTCAGGTGTCGAAGTGAAGACCCCGGAGGGGAAGAGGAGGGTGCGGGCGAAACGTGGGGTCATCTTGGCCGCGGGCGGGTTCGAATGGAATCCTACGATGAAGAAGTCGTACCTCTCCGTCCCCTCGGAAAACTCCGCCGGGGCAACCACCAACACAGGCGACGGCATAGCGATGGGCATGACCGCTGGAGGCGCCACCTCCTTGATGGAGGAGGCGTGGTGGTTCACACTCATACTGAAGCGAGGGGAGAAGAGAGGATGGCTGGTCACCAGCGAGCGGACCCTCCCGGGCTCAATCATGGTGAACTCAGAGGGGAGGCGATTCGCCAACGAGGCGATGAACTACCTCGACCTTACGAGGGCGATGCTGACCTACGATGATGACCGCTACGACCTGAAGAACGTCCCCGCCTATCTCGTCTTCGATTCCGCCTACCTCTCAAAGTACCCTGTGGCAGGGGATAGGAAGCAGAGTGCAGAGAAGTGGCTCGCAAGAGGCGGGACCCTGGAGGAGTTGGCTTCGAAGCTAGGCATCGACAGTTTGGTCTTCCAGGACACCGTCGCCAAGTTCAACCGGAACGCCCAGTCAGGCGAGGACCCCGATTTCCACAGAGGAGGGAGCCACTACGACAGGCACTGGGGAGACCCCTCGGCGGCGCACCCGACCCTGGGGCCCCTGGTGAAGCCGCCCTTCTATGGCGTGAGGATACTCGCCGGGGACATCGGGACGAAGGGAGGGATGGTTACTGACGGAGAAGGAAGGGTCCTCGACGGCGAAGGGAAGCCCATCGGGGGGCTCTACGCTGTAGGGAACAACGCGGCCAGCGTCATGGGCCCCGGCTACGCCGGGTCGGGGGCCACATTGGGTCCGGCCATCACATTTGGATATCTAGCTGGGACCCGCTGCGCGGCGAAACCCTGAGAGGGGTCCATGTGTGGCGACGAAAGTTGAGAATCGTGTCCTCCAATTAAATAGGACACCGCCGCAATCCCCGGCAGGTCATCTGGAAGGGAGTCAGGCAACAGGGATGAACGGCAAATCGGTATCGGTGGTCTTCATCGTCGTAGCGTTCGCCGTGGCGGCTGTGGCCGCCGGATTCTACTTTTTCCCTCCAGCTGGAGGGAGCATCACCCAGTCTCAGACCTCGTCCACCACTCCCGCCATGCAGGGGGTAGTGACGGGCTACGTGACCGCTGGTCCTTCGCAGCCCGACTGCCCCGCCGGCCAGTCCTGCAACGAGAACATGACGGGCTACAGCCTGGTCTTCACACCCCAGTGTAGCGGATTGGGGTGCGCGCCTTCGTCAGCCGCGCTCAACCCGAGCGGCCACTACTCGGCCCTGCTGCCGGCCGGAACGTACTCCGTAACACTCTCCCCCTCTTGCCCCTGGGTCGGGTGCGCCTCCGTCTTCCCCCAGAACGTCACAGTAGTCGGCGGGGGGCAGCTGGTTCAGAACTTCGAAATCAGCACCGGGATAGCTTGACAGCGGCTCGGCGATAGTCTAAAGCGCAAGCCCCTTCGCAGACGCCGCGTTGAAAGAACTGTGGGTGCAATTCGATGCGGGCAGGGACCCCGTGGCGAACCTGCGCAGGGAGGAAGCGCTCCTTCGGAGGGTGGAGGAGGTGGAAGCGCCTGAGCTCGTCAGGTTCTGGATCAACTCGAAGTGCCTGGTCAGGGGGAAGGCGAGGAGCCCAAAATCCGGATGGTACCATGAGGCCCTGGCGAAAAGAGCCGGAGTCGCGGTCATCGAAAGGGCAACTGGCGGAGGGGTAGTGTTTCACGACGAGGGCAACCTGAACTGGAGCTTCTTCCTCAGGAACACAAGGCGCCTCCTGTCTCCGACACAGATGTTCGAGGAGGCTTCGAGATACGTCGTCGGTACACTGGGCGACCTGGGGGTCCCGGCACAGTTCGCGCCACCCAACCGAATCGACGTCCAGGGCCTCAAGGTCTCGGGCATGGCCGCCCGGTCGACGCCCAAGGCGCGCCTGGTACACGGTACCCTCCTGATTGACTCCGACCTGGAGCTGCTCAACAGGCTTTGCATACCACCTTCGGGTTGCCCCCCCGTGGCAAACATCAGCCGGTGGACCGGGCCCATCGACGCGACTGCCGTCGTCAGAGCCTTCGTGAAGTTCCTCAAGGGGTCGGGCGTGGAGGTGAGGCTGGAAGGCGACGCAGCCATATGATATTCAGATCCTTACAAGCTAAACCGGTCGCAACGGGTGGAGTTGGGCCAGGGAGCCGCTGGAGCCCCACCGGGTGGCTCACCAGAGACGTCCTCCTGATTTCGCGCTCGGCCGTCGTCGCCGACTTGGGATACAGGGAGTCAACGCCATCCTCCGCTGTGGTGGAGTTGGAGACGAAGGCTCGCTAGGCGGCACCGGCCCCCGCCGGCAGATGCCTTTTCTCCGACGCCCAGCGCCCCTGCGCCATGAAAGCGGCTGTGGTAACGGACGACCTGGAGACGGTCTCGGCCCACTTCGGCATGGCTCGGCACTACCTGGTCTACGACATCGAGGAGGGAGCGGTGAAGGGAAGGGAGGTCAGGGACAAGGTGGGGCACGGACCGGGCGAGCATCGCGAAGGCGCAGAAACGGAAGGGCGGCTGCACAGCACCATGCTCTCCAACATCGCCGACTGCGACGTGGTCATCTCCGGAGGGATGGGGAGGCCGATGGCCGAATCGATCAGGGCGGCCGGGAAGAAGGTCTTCGTGACCAGGGTCCGCAGTGCGGACGACGCCGTGAAGGCACTAGCCGACGGCAGACTCGACAACCACCTTGAGTTCCTCCACTGAGCGTGGGTTAGCCGTAAATCCGACTGTCTCCTCATGCCGGGCGAGATAGATGTCAGAGCCTCCCAAGCCGAGGGTCAAAGTGAAACTCCTCAACGGGTACCAGTTCAGGGTGACCTTCCCAGGGGTGGAGGGGGAGGGGTTCACCATGGACGAGCCTGCACCTCTCGGCGCCCTGGACGGACCTAACGCGTCGAGGGTTCTCACCGCGTCCATCGCCAACTGCCTGAGCGCTTCGCTCCTCTTCTGCCTGAGCAGGTCGAAGGTCGAAGTGTTGGACATCGAGACCGATGCCGAGCCTACGGTGGAACGGAACGAGGAGGGATACTGGAGGGTCAAGAAGGTGGACGTCTCCATAAGGGCGAAGCTCCGCGAGCCTGCAGACAAGAGCAGGGTGAACAGGTGCCTCGAGATATTCGAGAACTACTGCGTCGTGACCGGGGCCGTCAGGGAGGGAATCGGAGTGGGCGTGTCGGTGAACCTGGTCTAGCCGGCTCTCGTCGGCATCTCCGGTGCGGACGCGCGGCAGGGAGGAGCAGGCTGCACGTTTTTGTGCCGTGGTCTGGACCCGCGGGGCTGGGTTGCCAGGACGTCGGGGGATGGAGAGTTTCTTCGAGCCGAAGAGCGTCGCGGTGGCCGGGGTCTCTGAAGACCCCAACAAGCTTGGGTCCATCATTTTCCAGAACCTCTTGGAGAATCGGGCGAAAGGTCTCCTTGGGGCGTCGCTCTACGCGCTGAATCCTGCCCACGAGTTCGTTGGCGGCAGTCGGGCGTATCCGTCGATAGCGTCGCTCCCTGAGGTCCCCGAACTGCTCATCGTTGCGGTCCCTGAATCCCAGACCGAGGCCCTGGTCGGCTCGGCCGCGGAGGCGGGGGTGAAGGCAGCCATCATCGTCACCAGTGGCTACGCCGAAACGGGGAATGCGGACGTCGAAGCCAGGATCGCAAGGGAGGCAGCCAAGAGGGGCATGAGGATAATCGGTCCCAACACCATAGGCGTGGTCGACACGAAGTCCGGGGTCGACTCGCTCTTCCTGCGCCCCACCAAGGTGCTCCCGGACGGGAGAACAGTCCCAGCACTTCTGAAGCCCGTCAAGGGAGGGATCGTGATAATCACCCAGAGCGGCCACCTCGGCCAGGTCATCGTCGAAGAGCTCGCCGCGAACGAAGTCGGGGTCAGGGCCCTGGTCGGTACGGGGAACCAGGTGGATGTCTCGGTTGAGGATGTGATGGAGTATTTCTCCGGCGACCCGGAGGCTAGGATGATCGCAGTCTACGTCGAAGGCCTGCGCGACGGCAGAAGATTCATGGAAGTCGCCCGCCGCGTATCCAAGAGGAAGCCGGTGGTTGTCCTGAAGGTCGGCAAGACTGGGAGCGGAGCCAGGGCGGCTCTGACCCATACCGCGTCGCTCGTAGGAGACTATGATGTGTACCGGGCGGCGTTCAGGCAGGCGGGGGTCGTCGAAGCGGAAAGCTTCCAGGAGCTGGTCGACTTCGCCGTCTCGCTCTCGATGTTGCCGCCGTCCGGGAACAGGCTCGCCATCGTGACCAACGCTGGAGGGGTCGGGGCGATAGCGGCCGACGAGGCGCAGAGGTCCGGGCTCCGAGTAGAGCCCCTTCGCCCGGGAGCCGCGAAACAGTTGCGCTCAGAGTTCGGGGAGGGGGGCTTCATGTCCAATGCCTCCCTCGGCAATCCAATCGACCTCACGGCGTCTGCGAAGACCGCAGATTTCGTGAAGGTAGTGGAAGAAGTCGTGGGGCTCCCCCAGTATGACCTCGTCCTCGTGCTCCCGACACATCAGGCCCCTGCGATCGACCCCGACATAGCTGACAGGCTCGTGGAAGTAGCAAGGAAGGCGGAGAAGCCTGTGTGCATGTGTGTGGTCGGTCGGGCGGAGCTAGCCATAGAGATTCAGAAGAGCTTCATACGCAGCGGCATCCCAAGCTTCCCTACGCCTGAAAGGGCCGTCAGGGCACTGGCTTCGACCTGGTTCTATTCCGAGGCGTTGAAGGCGGCGAAACAACCACCCATGACGCATGTAAGGCCAAAGCGGTCCGGCTGGAGGCCGGGTCAGCTCTCCCATCAGGAAGTCGCAGGTCTGCTGCGACGCTACGGCCTCAAGGAACCGAGGTCGGTAGTCCTCCGCAAGCCAAAGAACTTCGAGCTCCTCGGCAGGGTAAGGTATCCAGTGGCATGCAAGCTCCTGTCCAGGGACCTGCCGCACAAGACTGACGCAGGCGGAGTCATCTTGGGCGTGAAGGACCCCGGGGAAGCGCAGTCGTCCTTCGAGATGCTCAGGAAGACCGCAGAGAAGCGCGGTGTGCGTTTCGACGGGGTGCTCGTTCAGGAGATGGTACTGGGAGGCGTCGAGCTGATCCTCGGTGGCAAGAGAGACATGGCCTTCGGGCCGGTGGTCGCCGTTGGCCTCGGCGGAACCCGCGTCGGACTCTCGAGAGACGTGTCAGTGGCGGTCGCCCCTGTGACGCCTTCGGGGGCAAGGTCCGTGCTCGAAGGGACGAAGCTTGCAGAGGTGCTTCGGGGCTACAGAAGGGGACCGAGAGTTCCTCTAGGGCGATTGGTCAAGGTAGTCTCGAGCTTCTCGAAGATCTTGGCAGAGAACCCGGCCCTCGAAGAGATCGAAGTCAATCCGCTGATCGTGACCGGGGCCTCGGCGTCCGCCGTGGATGCCCGGGCGATGGTTTCCCGCCAGGGCCTATTGAAGGTCTGAGACTATTGCCGCTGCGAGCGGGATGGTCATCTCCGACTCGGTAAGCCCGCCGTGGTGCCCCCCCACCTTCAGCTTGTTCTCCTCGTGATACTTGTACCAGACCGTCCTGTTGCCATGCGGCAGTACCATCAGGTTGCCCACCCTTCGCCTGAACTTCTTCGTGGGCGCGTTGAGCCCGAACAATCCGGCTCCGATGGCATCTTTCGTCCTGATGACGGTCGCCTCCCCCTTCAGCTTCTTCTGGAGGTACGCCATTGTTTCTTCGAGGCCGTCTTCTTCGACGAGCAGGAAGGAGTCTCTGGCGCTCCCCCAGGGGAGTATCTTCTTGCCAGTGGGGCTCTTCTGGAAACTCTTCGTCAGCCTGGATAGCCGGTTCATGTAGCGGGTCTTGCTCGAGTCGACCTGCAGCTGACCGTGGTCAGCGGTCACCACCACCAGGGTCTTCTTGGCAGCCTGCCTGTCGATCTTGGAGAGGAACCCCTCGTACAGAGCGTGGGAGATGAGCGAGCCTTCGACCAGCGCCTCGTCTGTTGCGGGACCATAGATGTGCTCTATAGTGTCGACCATGCTCCAGTAGACGTAGATGTAGCGAGGTCCCTTTGACTTCTCGACGAATCTCCTGAGGGAGGTGCTCAGGTCGGACGAGCTGGCATAGCCGGAGACGTCACTCCCAGCCCTGGAGATTTTGGAGTACTCGGTGTTGGCCAGCGTCCGGCTCGTGAACGAAGTGCTGCTGATTCCCGCCTTCTTCATGCGCTGGTAGACGGTGGTCCCTTCGAAGAGAGACCTGGGGTCCATGGCTCCGACCAGGGTATCCCTGCCGTATTCGCCGACCCTGGTGAAGGGGAGCGTGACGATTGTTTCACCGACCTCCTGCATGTAGACATACCACTCGGGGAGCCCGTGCTCCTGGGGCGTCAGCCCGGTGGCGAGAGAAGTCAGGTTCGCAGCAGTGGTCGACGGGAAGACAGGTGTGATCGGCCTGACGCTCCCCTTGGATGCGAGGGCCCCGAAGAATCCGCTGCCGCTCTGCCTCTGCCACTCGTTGTAGCCGAAGCCGTCGCAGAGTATCAGTATCACGGTTTCGACGCCCGCGGTGTCGATGTCGCCAAGTGCGTCCTTGGGGAGCCCGGGACGCGAGTCCTCGAACCCCAGGATCGAGGCGAGGGTGGCAGGGACGTTCGAGAGGCAGTAACCTTCGTAGTCGGGCTTGACGGCCCCGGGAGGGAGCATCATAGCGGCCTCCGCCTGAGGGCAGATATGCATTCTTGGCCCATCCCCCGAAAGCTGGCAACTGATATAATCCACCGAGGAGCCGGACATGTCGATGCAGGGGCGTCCCGATCTGGCGAGGCTCGGAGCTGCGGCCGTCTTGGTAATCCTGTGCTTTCAGATGCTCGCAGGGGCCTCCTTCGCAGCGTCGACAACAACGGCGACGCCGATCAAGCATGTCGTGATCGTGATGATGGAGAACCACAGCTTCGACAACATATTCGGGCTATATCCAACGATGAATTTGAGTGAGCCAGGCCCCGCGTTGGGTTCGCTACAGGCACCGGACGACGTCCTCGGTGCTCCAAAAGGTGTGACACTCACCCAGGTCCCCAATGGCACATACTCTACCGCCAATCCCGTGGAGAGCGTGTACCCTTTGGACTGGAACAACGGCAAGATGGACGGGTTCCCGGCGAACAGCGGGAGCCAGTCGATGACCTACTTTAGCTCCTCGCAGCTTGCGGTGGAGTGGGACTGGGCGGAGCAGTACGCCATCGCCGACAGGTACTTCGCGAGCTGCCTCTGCGAGACCAACCCCAACAGGCTCTACTCCCTGGCGGGCTACGGCGCGGGCATCTCCGATGACGCTGGGCCGCCTCCCTATGTCCCGGTCAACCAGTCGATCTTCGGAGAGCTGAGCCGGTACGGAGTCAGCTGGGGGTACTATGTCGAGAACCCCGCGGCTAACAACTTCCCGCTCAACTACTTCGACGGGATCGTGGCCTACTCGTCGAACTTGCAGAGTTTCGGCTCGTTCTACGGCGCGCTGAGCCAGGGGACCCTCCCCTCCGTCTCCTGGGTGATGCCCGTCGGAGGGGGAGCGTCGGGGATCGACCAGCACCCGGAGGCGAACGTGACGCAGGGGCAGGACTGGCTGCTGGGAATCGTCGGCGGCGTCATGAGGAGCCAGTACTGGAATTCCACCGCCGTCTTCATCACCTACGATGAGGGAGGGGGGTACTACGACCACGTCGCGCCTCCGGTGGTGGACGGGGTCCAGCTCGGGTTCAGGGTCCCCCTGTTCGTGATTTCACCCTACGCCAAGGAGAACTACGTCTCGCAGACGGTAATGAACCACGCCTCGACGCTGGCCTTCGTCGACTACAATTGGAAGCTCCCTGCGCTGAACACCTTCGTGGCCGACTCGGGGCTCCCGCTGGACATGTTCGATTTCAACCAGACCTACGGCGATGGCACCCTCGTTCGGCAGCCGGTGGTGCTTGGGAACCAGAGCGCCTTCCCTGGGGTCCCCCAGATTCCATTCGTGAACCTCCCGTACCAGAGGGAGGGCGCCTACTCGGGGGACCTTTCGTCCATGGGGACTGCGATCTACATCTCGGGTAATTCAACGGTAACCCCATTCTATGAGAGCATCCCATTCATGGGCGTGGTCTCTGTCGTACTGCTGGCGCTCCTTGTGGTGGCCGCAAGGTACGGAAGATCCCTGAAACGGCGCAGATCTGGGCAGCAGGCAAGCTGACCCCCTGAGGTTACGAAAAAAGCGAGGTAGGGCCTTCGTTGGCCCTACGTTGGTCCATTGATGGAACCTTACATCGGTTTCTTCCGCATCAGGTAGATTTCGCCGAGGGCCGCGAAGATTAGGAGGAAACCGCCCATGCTGATTCCTGTAAGGTCATAGGCGTTCAATGCACTACAAGTCTTGTAGGAGAAACAATTGACGAGCAATCCTGTCCATAAATTGGGCGGATAGGGCTCGTAGGTGAAGAGTGGGAGTAGAACTATACCGAGAACGAAGATAGCTACTGGAATGTAGATTTTGTACGTCTTTGATTTGACGTTTCTGTAGTCGAGGTACCCAAGAACCACCAGCAACACGCTGACGACGGAGATGACCTCGGAGGCTGTCGTGTTGAATCCCGCGGTTGCGGTGTATAGTATGTAGTTACCGAGGATTAGGACAGCCAGCCCGAAGAATATGTATAGCCAGTCGAAGTATTTCAGGTTCACTGTTCTCATGGGCGCCGCGGCGACGGTCCCTGCTGCGGAAGTCCCTGCAGCGTTTAGGACTGTTTCGGACATCCGAGGTCCAGGTGCCTCCTACAATTCTATTAAGCGTTCTGCCGGTGTTCAGCAAATTGTAACAATGAAACAGTGTACTATTGCTGATATTTCCCGAACGTTTATTAGAACTCCGCGGCGACGACCGCCTCACTAACATGGGTTTCAACGGCATTGCCGGCTCGCTGAACCAGGTTGGCCAGATTCCTTGGGAGTATGTCATCGGCTACTTTGTCATAGCCCTCGTAGTGGCATTCTTCCTGGGCAAGAAAACAGGTGGACTAGGTTCATTCACAACACTCGACTTCGTCTACATAGGCATAGGCGTTGCGTTCGCGGTAGTTTGGCAGTGGTTCATAGGCGCCTTCCTTGGAGGCTTCCTGCCAGGCTCGGTAGGGACATACATCGACATCGGATACATCGGTGGACAGCTGATCACCATGATGGTGATCGCTGCACTCGTGAGGAAGGTCGGCGTCGGAATCACGTCATTCGTCGTCTACTCGTTCCTCAGCGACATCTTCCACTATGGGTTCGGCGGCGAACCGATGTACTTCATCTATGAAGGTCTGACCTACGGCCTCATCCTCGACCTGACCATCGCGGCGACGGGCGGCAACATCTTCGGAGTCAAGAGCTCCATGAAGGCCTCGGCCGAGGCCACTGCTTCGTCAGGGAGCGGCGGTTCGTCCGGGATGCTGCTAGCGCTGATGATCATCGAGGGCGCCATAGTCGGATTCTTCTTCGCCTTCCCAGACCCGCTCATCTATGGGGCGTTCTTCGGCCCGTTCATCAACGGCAGCAAAGTCAACTGGCAGACCATCTACTTCACCTTGACCCGGTTTATCATCTCGGGCATCCCGGCCGGGGCGCTTGGCGGCATAATCGCGAACCGTGTTTCCAGAGCCATAGGCCAATAACGGCGAGTTCGGCTGAAGTTAAGAAAGGAGAGGGGAGGTCGAGAAGACCTCCTCCCGACCTGTTTTTTGAATCAGATTCCGGCTCTTGGCCGCTCTTGCTGACTTCTGTCTACGCCTTTCCGGCAGCCTTAAGCGTGCGTCGCCGCCGCCGTGCTCCGTGGCCGAGACAGCGTCGACCATTGCTACGACGGGAAACCCGGTTGACGTCAAGGGTCTTGTCTTCAATTACGTCGGCGTTGGCAAGCCTGTCCTCACGGTCGATTCGTTCCACGTCGTCGAGGGGGAGGTCGCACTGGTTATCGGCAAGTCCGGAGGGGGGAAGTCGACACTGGTCAACTGCTTCAATGGAGTGATACCACACATCTTCAAGGGGAACAACCCTGACGGCGTTGTGGTCTACGGGAACGTCGTCAAGGAAACGCCGCTGCCGAAGCTCTCATCCATCGTGGGCACGCTTCTGCAGGACCCCGAGACCCAGGTGCTGAACTACACCGTCGAAGAAGAGATAGCGTTCGGACCAGAGAACCTCATGATGCCTCCCGACGAGATTCGGAAGAGGGTAGACGATGCCATCGCCACGACGGGCATCGAGAACCTGAGAGAAAGGGAAACCTACGTCCTGTCGGGCGGAGAGCTGCAAAGGGTGGCTCTAGCCGCGGTCTTGTCCATGAAGCCTAAGCTTCTCATAATGGACGAGCCCACGTCCAACATCGACCCCGAAGGCACGGCCCGGGTCTTCCAGACCCTCACGGGGCTCAAGGGGAAGAGCACCCTCATCATAGTGGAGCACAAGCTGGAGAGGGCGCTCCACTTCATAGACAGGGTGGTCCTCGTCGACGAAGGCAAGATCGTCTTCGACGTGCCGAAGTCACAGCTGGTCGAGCGCGCAGAGCAGCTGCACGAAGCGGGCATTGACGTCCCCGAGCACTATCTGTACGCCAAGAAGTTCCGGATGGACCCCTCGGACATCGAAGGCATCAGGAACAGGATAGCGAGCGAGGGGTTGAAGCTGGGGACACCCCAGAGGAACAACGGCGGCAGGTTCATCCTCGAGGCTTACGCCCGTGTCGAGGTCCCGACGAAGGTCCTTGTGGATGCGGAACTTACCCTAAGGGAGCGCCAGGTCCTGGCGATCATGGGAAGGAACGGGGCAGGCAAGTCTACCTTCCTGAAGACCGTGATGAACTTCCTTGACAAGGAGCTGACGGCAAAGTCCAAGCTGGTTATCAACGGGGTGGACCTGAGCCGGGCCACCATCCAGGAGCGGGGGAAACACATCGCCTACGTCCCTCAGAGCTTCGACCTGATGCTGATCAACAAGACGGTCGAGGAAGAAATCTCATATTCGCTCAGGAAGCGGGGGGTCAAGGAGTACAAGGGCACGACCGATGAGTTCCTGAAGCTATTCGGGCTCCAGGAGTTCAGAAGGCGGGATCCCCTCATGCTCAGCGTCGGGCAGAGGAGGCGAGTGGCCATGGCGGCTGCTCTGTCTTCGGGAGTGAAGATCGTGATGATGGACGAGCCTACGTCCGGCCAGGACTTCTACCACAAAGAGATTATCGCCAGGGAGATTGACATGCTCAAGGGGCTGGGATACTCTTTCATCATCGTCACCCACGACGCCAAGTTCGTCTACAGATACGCGGACTACATGCTGGTCTTGAACGAAGGGAAGAAGGTCCTCGAAGGCACCCCGGAGGAGGTGTTCGCTTCTTCACAGCAGTATTCGGTGATACCGCCGACGGAATACTATCTGCGAAACCCAAGCATACCAATACCTGAGCTTGGGATGCTGGGGGTCTGACCGTGGCGCTCCTCGACGCCGTCTGGATTAACGCCGGGAGTTGGTTCCTGTTCATCTTCGGGCTGGTGACGCCGCTCTACCTTATTTTCGGGTATATCGGACTCACCGGCTTCCGGGACATCTCCAGATACGAGGACCACAATACGTTCTACTACAAGCTGAACCCGCTGACCAAGATCGTCTTCACGATCACGCTCACGTTCGTTGTAGCGGTCTCAGCGTGGTCCACCAACCTGGTGATTGGCCTGATCGTCCTCTCCACATATCTGACCCTGAAGAGGGGCGCCAGGAGGCTCCTCCTCGGCAGCGCCCTCGTGTTCGCCTCCGTGGTGGGGCTCGCCTGGTACTACGCGACGCAGACCCCCTACACCCTTCTCGTGTTCGCTTTCTATCGCCAGTGTGTCACCACCACTCCGCCAGTCCTGAGCGCAGGGTGGCTCGCTCTCTTCACCCCGATCTGGCAGTGGGCTTGGTACTTCACGATCCTCGGCTACCAGCCAGTCCTCACGGTGCAGGGGATGATGTACGGCCTTCAGGTGTCGACCAGGGCCGGGGCTGTCCTAATCTCTTCGCTCATACTCGTTATGACAAGCACCCCTTCGGCCATACTGCGCACGCTTGGCAGGCTCAAGCTCCCGGTCGTCCTGGTTTTCGCCCTCGTAGTGGGGATGAGGACCGTCCCGAGGATATTCGACACACTCGACACCGCGGTGAAAGTGCAGTTCATGCGGGGCTACGGCTCCAATGCGAACAGGGTAACCCGGATCTTCTATCTTTTCGGGGGGGTGCTCACAAGCATCGTCCCAGCCATGACCTTCCTGTTCAGAGGAGCGAGAAACACAGCCATCTCTGCAGACACCAGGGCATTCAGGGCATACAAGGGGCGGACGTTCCTCAAACCATTCACTTTCTCACGTTCAGACTACGCCTTCTTCTTCGTGATAGCGGGGCTTGTAGCCCTGGCAGTGTTCTCGAACCTGTATGGCTTCGGAAGAGCGATACCCTATTCAGCCGTGGGGTCGAGCTGCGGTGCGGTTTCGACTGCCTAGGCTGAGCGGCTTCAGTAGAAGAAGGCGGTCACCAGGAACGCGGCTGCCAGCGCCAACACCGTCATGTCGGCCGGTCCGAAGGGCGGCTTGGCCAGGTAGGTCCGGTTCTTGTATGCCCCGAAAGCCCTCGTGCCCGTTGAGATCGCCATGTTCCTGGCGCCCCTCAGCAGGTAGATCAGCGCGGGTATAAGGGCGAAGACCGCTGCTGCGAGAACGTAGAGTGGTCCCAGCGACCTGCTCCCGCGGGTCCCGAACCCCCGCATAAGCTGCATCTTGACAATCCCGTTGATCGCTTCCAGAAGGAGAGGGACGGTCCTCATGCCGACGACAACGGAGAAAGTGATGGGGTTGGGTATCCCTATCCTCCTCAGGGCTCTCATCACCGATGACGGTGTGCTCGTCATCACCAGAATGAGCGCGAGCAGGAAGACCCCTGACACGGCCACGTCCGAGGCGACCGTCCTGGTAATATCCTGGTAGAAGAAAGACGAGATTGGCAAACCGGTGGACTCGGCGTTGATGACGAAGAATATCCTGTCGGAGACCGAGCCCCACACAGTCCCCCAGACGACGGCCACTGTGAACAGGGTGCCGAGTTTGAGCTTCTCTGACCCGTGGAAGAGCGTGCCGTAGGACAGGAGTATGCCCGCGGTCGCGAGCAGACCGAGGTACAACCCTGCAAAGGACGACGATACCGCCACCATGAAGAGGACTGCCAGCTTGGTAGCGGGGTTCAGTCGGTAGTAGACCGAGCTGTGCGACTCGTATCTGGTTATCTCTCTCAGCCCGGAGAGGCCTATGAGACCGAAGACGATGTAGACGGGCACGGCTGCCCCCGCGAAGAACAGCGTCCACTCCGCTAGGACAAAGAGCGGCGCTACCAAGAGCGGCGTGCTTCCTGTCCGTCCACTTAAGCGAGTGGATTGAGGGGACGCCGCCCGTCAGTATCTCGGCATCGTGGGCTCGACCTCTTCGGCCCATGCGTCGATGCCCCCCTTCAGGTTCCTGACGTTCGGGAACCCGGCCTGCCGGAGGTATTCTGTCGCGCTTCTGCTGCGGACACCCGTGTGGCAATATGCCACCAGCGGCTTCGTCCTGTCCAGCTGCTGGACGCCGCGGACGAGGCTGCCGAGCGGCATGAGCAGTGCGCCATCCAGATGGCAGATCGAATGTTCGTACGTTTCCCTGACGTCGAGAAGGGTGACCTGGGCCCCGCCATCCAGCATCGCCTTGAGCTCAACCGGGGTCACGTCGAATGTGGAGACGTCCTGGTGCTTGGCGCCGCAGAACTCCTCGTAGTCGATCAGGGCCGTCAGTGTCGCGTTCGGACCGCAGGCGACGCAGTCCCCGCTCTTCCTGATCTTCATTTCGTCGAATGAGCTGCGGAACCCGTCGAAGACCAAGAGCCTGCCCACCAGGGCGGAGCCCTTCTGTAGGATCAGGTCGATCGCCTGGACGGCCTGGAGGGTTCCGAGGACCCCTGGAACTGCGCTCATGACGCCGGCTTCTTCGCATGACCTGACCGAGCCGTGGGGGGGAGGGAATGGATAGAGACAACGGTAGCATGGACCTGCGGGAGGATGGAACACAGACAGCTGCCCATCGAAGCCCTGGGCGCTCGCATAGACGTCAGGCTTCGAGAGGAGGACACAGGCGTCGTTGATGAGATACCGGCTTGGAAGGTTGTCGGTCGCGTCGATCACCACGTCGTACTCGCCTATGTAGTCGAGGGCGTTACCCGAGTCGAGCTTTGCGTCGTAGGCGACGACGCGGATGTTGGGGTTGACCTGTCGCAGCCTTTCACCGGCGACCTCTGCCTTCTTCCTCCCGACGTCCGCCTCCGAAAAGATGAACTGTCTTTGGAGGTTGGAAACCACCACAGTGTCGCCGTCCATGAGCCCAACTCGGCCCACGCCGGCAGAAGCTAGCTGCACCGCGGCAGGCACGCCGAGGCCGCCGACCCCGACGATTAGGACGGACGACGCCTTGAGCCTCGACTGGCCCTCGGACCCTATCTCCGGGAGCACGAGGTGCCTACTGTATCTCTTCGCCTCGGCCTCGGTCAAGGAAGAAGCAGCCATGCCAAAGGCCCAGATTCGACCGGATAGATAGAATCTTCGGACGCTTGAGGACGCCCGGCCCGGAGATTTCTTATGTGGCTGGCGGTAAGGGGCAGGTATGCTCGACATCGGCACGAGAGTCCCGAAGTTCGCCCTCTACGACACAGACCTGAAGCTCAGGAAGACGTCGGAGTTCCTGTCCAAAGGGAGGAAGACGATATTCGCGTTCTATCCCGGTGCCTTCACTGGCGTATGCACCAAGGAGATGTGCGCGTTCAGGGACATGCATAGCGAGATGCAGAAACTGAAAGCGACGGTGGTGGGGATCTCGGTGGACCCACCCTTTGCAAACAAGGCTTTCGCTGAGAAGTTCGGCCTCACCTTCACATTGCTCAGCGACTTCAAGAGGGAGGCAATCCGCAGCTATGACGTCGTCTGGAAGGACCTCGGGGGGATGAAGGGCTACGACGGCGCCAACAGGGCCGTCTTCGTCACCGATGGCGTCGGGAAGATTGTCTACAAGTGGATAGGGGAGAACCCTGGAAAGTACCCCGACTTCGAAGCGATCAAGAAGGCGCTCTAGCCGAGCCTGACCAGGCCCTGGCCCCGCTTCACTGCGACCCCTTCGCTGACCAGGACATCCTTTACCTCTGCGTCGCGGTCGGCCCTGATTGCGACTTCCATTTTCATCGACTCGAGTACGATCAGCGGGTCCCCGGCATTCACCCTCTCCCCTGTCTTGACGATGGCTGCGATGACCTTCCCAGGCATCGGCGCTACGATCACGTCTCTCTGTGCAGTTGCCGGAGCTACCCTTGGGGCGGAAGGCGCGGTCAGGGCTGAAGTTCGTCTGTAGGAGAGGTGTTCGCTCCCGATTGTCATCTTGACCTGCTGCGGGTTGGCTTCGAGGAGGGCGACCATGATGGGTTTGTCCCCGAGGTCCACCACGACGGCGTTCTGCCCAGGCTGCCGCTTCAGCTTCAACCGGTACTCCTTACCCGAGACCGTCGCCCTGTATCCGTCTCCGGCGGAGACAACGTCGACCAGGAACTGGCCGTCGTCGGCATCCAGCTCATAGCGCGTCATAGTATCTCCCCTTCTGCCTGGCCGGCAGTAGCTTCGGCTTCTGCGACTGCGCCCGGGCGGCCGCGAGGCTCATTCCTGACTCGAAGATCGCTGCGGCTATCGCGGCGCCCTCCTCGGCGAGTGCTGCCCTCTCGGCCGCGAGCCTGTCGGCGAGGGACTGGACAATCCTGTTCTTCTCGAGGAACTGTACGTCGAGGTTCCATGCGGCGAACTCCTCGTGGGTGAGGATGAACTTCTGGAGCGGTATGGTGGTCTTTAGGCCCTCGATGACGAACTCCGACAGCGCGAGCAGCATCCGCTGCCTCGCCTCCTCCAGGTCGTTGCCGAAGACGACCAGCTTCGCGAGTAGCGAGTCGTAGTACTCGGGGACGTCGTAGCCGGGGTAGAGGGCGGTGTCTATCCTCACCCCCGCCCCTCCTGGGAAGAAGAGCCTCTCTACCCTCCCGCTGGAGGGCGCGAACCCGGCAGCAGGATCCTCGGCGTTTATCCTGCACTGTATCGCCGCACCGGTGAGCTTGACGTCGTCCTGGCCGTAATCGATGCCTTCACCTGCCGCTATCTCCAGCTGCTCCTTGACCAGGTCGAGCCTTGCCCGCATCTCCGTGACCGGGTGCTCGACCTGTAGCCTGGAATTGACCTCGATGAAGAAGAAGTTCTGGTCCTTGTCCATCAGGAACTCCACAGTCCCCACGTTTTCGTACTCCAGCGCCTTCGCGAGCTTCACCGCGTAGTCTGCGACCTTCATCCTGGCCAGCTCGTCGAGCCCGGGGGCCGGAGCGACCTCTAACAGCTTCTGGTGTCTTCGCTGGATGCTGCACTCCCTCTCTCCCAGTTGGATCACCTTGCCTCTGCCGTCGGAGACTATCTGGACCTCGATGTGGCGGGCGGGCCTGACCAGCTTCTCCACGAAGAGCCCAGCCTTCCCAAGTGACCGCTTCATCTCCGTCGACGCCAGGTTGAACCCCTGGAGCACCTGTCTGTCGTCGTTCGCCTCTCTGATCCCCCTTCCACCCCCGCCGAATGCAGCCTTGAGCAGGACCGGGTACCCGAGCGCGCGGGCAGCGTCGAGGGCGCCCTCCGGCGTGTAGAAGACAGTCTCCCCTCCCTCTATCACCGGGACGCCGGCCCTCTTCGCAATCCTCTTGCAGTCGACCTTGTTGCCGGCGATGACCAGGGTCCTCGCCTGTGGGCCCACGAACTTGATGCCTGCCTGTCGGCACTTCTCGGCGAGGTTCCAGTTCTCCGACACGAAGCCATATCCTGGGTGGAGGGCGTCGACACCGGTGTCGACGGCGGCCTGGACCATCTTGTCTATGTTCAGATAGCTGTCTCCCGGGTCCGCAGGTCCTATCCTCACGGCCCTGTCGGCGAGCCTGACGTGCAGGGCGTCGGCGTCCACGTCCGAGTAGACCGCGACGGTCTTGATGCCCAGGAGCTTGCAGGTCCGGATGATCCGGACTGCGATTTCGCCCCGGTTCGCTATGAGTACGTCTCTGAACAACTGGGCTTCACAGCTGGATGTTGCCGTGCTTCTTCGCAGGCCTGAATTCGCTCTTGCCCTTCAGGGACTCGAAGGCTGCGATGACCTTCGGCCGGGTCGTTGACGGAGGTATCACTTCGTCGATTATCCCTCTGCCTGCTGCGACGAATGGGTTGGCGAACTTCTTCCTGTATTCGGAGGTCAGCTCTCTCCTCAGGCCCTCGGGGTCGGAGGAGCTCTCAATCTCCTTTCTGTAGACGATGTTGATGGCGCCTTCTGGGCCCATGACGGCAATCTCAGATCCGGGCCATGCGTAGTTGATGTCGGCCTTGCTGTACTTCGACCCCATGGCGCAGTAGGCTCCGCCGTACGCTTTCTTCACAATCAGCGTCACCTTGGGGACGGTGGCTTCGCAATAGGCATAGAGGAGTTTGCAGCCGTGGCGAATCAGGCCTCTGTGTTCCTGGTCAGTCCCGGGGAGGTAGCCGGGCACGTCGACCAGGGTAAGGATCGGGATGTTGAAGGAGTCGCAGAACCGCACGAACCTGGCAGCCTTGTCGGAGCTGTCCACGTCGAGGGCACCGCCTAGGACTACGGGCTGGTTGGCCACTACTCCGACGCTGTCCCCTGCCATGCGGGCGAAGCCTACGGTGACGTTCTGCGCCCACCCCGCGTGGACCTCCAGGTAGTTCCCGTTGTCGACGAGTCTCTGGATGATCGCCCTGATGTCATATGCCTTGTATGGCTCGACCGGAGCCAGGGCGTCGAGTTCTGCGTCGTTCTCGATGGGGGCCACCCACTCGACGGCTGGGGGAGCCTCGGCGTTGTTCTGTGGGAGGTAAGAGAGCAGAGCCCTGATCGTAGCGAAGCAGTCCTTCTCGTTGTCGAGGATGAAGTGGGCAACACCGCTCTGGGTCGCGTGCATCGCTGCCCCCCCGAGGTCCTCGAAGGTCACGGTCTCGCCCAGGGCCGCCTTCACCACGTCGGGGCCTGTGACGAACATCTGGCCGATGCCCTTCACCATGAAGATGAAGTCGGTCATGGCCGGAGAATAGACGGCTGCTCCCGCGCTCGGCCCAAGGACAGCGCTGATCTGTGGGATGACCCCCGAAGCCAGCGTGTTTCTGAAGAACATCTCGCTCACCCCCGCCAGGCTCGAGACTCCCTCCTGGATCCGCGCACCTCCTGAATCGTTCAACCCTATGACAGGGGCGCCGTCCTTCAGGGCCAGGTCCATGACCTTGGTCACCTTCTTCATCAGCGCCTCTCCGAGAGACCCGCCGAACACCGTGAAGTCGTGGGCGTAGACATAGACGAGTCTTCCGTCGATCTTGCCGTATCCCGTGACCGCGCCGTCCCCGAGAGGGTGCGACCGGTCCATTCCCAGATCGGTGGACCTGTGGGTGACGAACTTGTCGAACTCGTTGAATGTCCCCTGGTCGAGGAGCAGGCCGATCCTTTCGCGAGCGGTGAGCTTCCCCTTCTTGTGCTGGTCGTCAATCTTCCCTTGGCCGCCGCCCAGCTCTGCCGCCCGATTCATCTCATCGAGGTTGCCTTCGGCCCCACTCAATTGGAGCTCTCCTGGCCTTGGACGTTAAAAGGTGGGTTCTCCCAGAAGCAGGGTTCTGACTTTCGTAGGCGATTGACGAACCGCTAACCCCGCTCTCTGAGCCACTCGAGGTCTTCCGAACTGATAGCCACCGACTCTCCTTCGAGCGAAACGACCAGGTTTCCTTCGGCGTCGGTGTCTTCGGCGACGCATGAAAATGGGTTTTCTCCTGTTTTCAGCTTGACCGAGACCTCCTTGCCTATGGTTCCGACTCTTTTTGCCCACTCGTCCCTGAGGTCCTCGCCGGACTTCCATCTCTCGTAAAGCCCGGAGAACGAGTCGAGTATGGCGTGCATGACTTCGGGAATCTCGACCTTCTTCCCCAGCTCCGACGCGATGGTCGTTGCTTCTCCCTGCAGGCCGCCCATCTCTGTTGGTGAGGAATTGCAGTCGACGCCGACCCCGACTATGATTTGCGTGACCTCGCTCCCTAGTGACTGCGCCTCTGCTATCACCCCTCCCAGCTTTTTGGCTCGGACGGTGATGTCGTTGGGCCACCTTATAGCAGACGCGAGCCCCGTTGCCTTCTCGAGGCCTTGGGCCGTCGCCGTTGCGGCGATGATGGTCGCAAGCTCGGGCCTCGGCACCTTCGCGGGTCGCAGAATGAAGGACATGTAGAGTCCGCCCACGGGAGAGACCCAAGACCTGCCCATCCGGCCAGTCCCAGAAGTCTGAGACTCTGCGATGATGGTCGTGCCCTCTGGCGCGCCGCGGCCCGCGTGCTCCCTGGCCACCTCTTGCGTGGAGGTGACTTCGCCAAGCTCAACAAAGGTCCAGCGAACCATGTGCTGACCATGAGGTTCAGCTCGATATGCTTTGTGCTCGAACTCGCGGGAGAACGACTTAAGACATAAAGACGGTCGGGCGGCCTGCCGCACTTCGTGGCCCTGGTGGTGCAGCTTGGTTAGCATAGGAGGCTGTGGACCTCTCGATCGTGGGTTCAAATCCCACCCAGGGCCCCTCCCTGCCTGAGATTCAGACCGCGCTAGAGCAGAGAAGCGGCCGCTTGTGAGCACCCGCCGTAACCACGCGGGCTGGCGAGGTTCGCTGAAGCCTCCCAGGCCTTCACAGGGTGCTTGACAGGGAAGAGAGTATCTCCATCACAGAGAGAGCGCTCTGGAATGCCTCCGTCTGAGTCACTCTCCCAACAATCTTTCCCTTGTCGACTACGAACAGCCGCCTGATGCCTTTGGCAACCATGGTGTCCATGGCCTCTCGAAGACCAGCGTCCGGGCCTATGGTCACCAGAGGGCATGAAGCGATGCTCCCCACGGTCGTCTTGCCGGTGGGCAGCCCTTTCGCGAGGCAACGCCTGATTATGTCCCGCTCGGTCACCACGCCCTCCGACTTGCCCTTCTTCTCTACGACGAGGGACCAGGCCTTGCTCTGGATCATCGTCCTCACCGCCTCGTCTACAGTCGCTTCGGAATCGATGGGTACTAGGTTCCTGTCCATCACGTCTCTGACCTTCATGGTGACCGGCATTGACCCTCAGTAAGCCGGCCCGCCCCTGATTCTTCTTAACTTTGATACACAATTTCCCGGTTTGGGAACGAGGTCAGGCTACTGGACGTTGTAGTTACAGGAGAAGGAGTAACCCTTGGAGATCTGGTAGAAGCCCGAGTACCCTGAACCGATCTGAGCTGCGATCTGCAAGTTGATGTAGGCGCCGCAGTGGAATATGTAGTAGGTGGGCGAGACGTCGGCTGCCCGCTGGTAGTGGGCGGCGAAGAACTGCCCCGAGGCCTGTGTCTGGGGGACGAACGGCACGAACAGCGCCACCAGTGCTACGAGCACTAGCACTGTGACCCACACTTTCGCGCTCATGTGCATCCTACCGTGAAACGCCCGCTGATTCTATGAACCTACGGATTTGAAAGCAGGCTACGTTCCCTTGTAGCAGAAATATGGATACCCGCCGTTGACCATGCCAACCGCCATGTCCACTATCTTCTCGGAGACCTCCTTCCACCTTGCGTCCCAGTCGACGCCGTCAGCCACGAACTCCTTCTCGTCGCCCCCTGACCTCGAGGGTATCTGCTTCCATATCGCCCGACCGTGGAAGGGCTTCACGATGCGAACGTGCCACTTGTTGCAGGACATCTTCCTTCCTTCGGGCTTGAAGTAATGGCAGGAAGTGCAGAAGTTCGACAGCCAGATGATTTCCTTCGTCGGCTTGACCAGCTTTCCTATCTCTTCGAGGAGGCGCTCCGACTCCTTGCGGATCATGTCCGCGAGTTCCTTCTGGCCCTCCTCCGTGTTGGTGTAGTAGTCGGGGTCCCTCGACAGGGCCAGCCACCAGCTGGCGTACTCCTCTCGTTCGTCGCTCAAGAAGCGCCTGCGAGACGCTCGTTGTTAATAAAATCGAGCGGCTTGGCTGCATCTTCCCAACAGCTAAATAGCGAAGGGGGCCACAAGGAGTGGTCCGGCGCGCAGCGTGCTACGACGGGCGATCTGGACTGGCTCGCAAGGTCAGGATGATGAC
>JAKASI010000026.1 GCA_021828185.1 archaeon | reverse complement strand
AGGCGTTCGCTGCCCCAAAGTGCGGCCTGGGCTGCTGGCGGGAAGGGAGAAACAGCTCCAATAAGTTGTCCGTGAGACGGCTCATCCAGCAGGGGAGTTGAGGTCGGAGGGACGGTTCTCCTTGAAGAGCAACAGTAAGGATATCCCGATGATCATCGAGACGATCGCGACCGCGACGAAGCCGGAAACCGAGGCGATGATCAAGCCACCGTTGAGCGATATCAGGATAGGTATGATTGGACTGGTGAAGAGACCGCTGATTAAGCTGCCAATCTCAGCGACCAAGCCCGTCCCTGAAGTCCTGATGCTTGTGCCGAACTGGTCAGTGAGAAAGGCGGGGAATATCTGTGAAGTCGAGCTAGTCAAGCCGAAGACCGATATCATCCCTGCCACGACCCCGAAGGGCGTCCCGCTCTGGTACAGCCTGAACGTGAACGTGGATGACAATGCCACCGCCCCCATCAGAATGATGATTATCCACTTTCTCCCGCGGGGAAAGACGTCCGATAGCACGGCCAGTCCAGTTCCCATGAACAGGGCGAACGTCGCCGCCATGGCCACAGAGAAGGTTATGAGAGGGATGGGGACGTGCAGGGCTTTCAGATACGCCTGTCCTCCCACTTGGCCGACCATGTTACCCACTCCGTAAATTGCCCCCCAGGGGATGGTCAATACGAGAATCTTCTTCCAATTCCTCTTCGCAGTCGCCACTAGGGGCGACATTTCCACTCCACCCTTGGCCTTTAGGTCCTCGTACAGAGGGCTCTCTGCAGATCTCAAACGGACTATTATCCCGACCAGGGCAGCCAGACTTCCCAGGACAAATATGACACGCCAGCCCCATTGTAGAAACGCGGCTTGGGGGAGGACCGACGAAGCGACCGAAAAGCTCAGGCTCGACGCGATGGTCCCAAGTTGAATAGCAGACCCGACCCAAGAGCCCCAGAAACCGCGCCATCTCGACGCATGCGAGGCTTCGGTCACCCATGTGACCGACGGACCGTAGTCTCCGCCGAAACCGATTCCAGAAAGAATCCTCAGCACGAAGATTAAGACCGCACTCAGGATTCCAAGCGTCGCGTAACCAGGGGTCAGTGCGACGCCGAGAGATGCGAGTCCTGTCAGAACCAAGGACCAAGTCACCCCGGCCCTGCGCCCCTTTCTGTCCCCGTAGTGCCCGAATATCGCCGCGCCTACGGGGGCAGCGGCTTTAGCCGCCAGCACGCTGGTGAGAGCGAAGATGAGGGACACGCCAGGGGAAGATGACGGGAAGAACAACGCCGGCCACACTACGACGGCAGCCGTGGTGGCGATGAAGAAATCAAACCACTCGATGAAAGAGCCGACCGACGCAGCGAATGCAATCTTGGGGGCGAAACCTGGCTTGGGCACCGGGTTTGAAAGCAGGGGTACCAGGTCCGACGATTGCCCAGATAAAGTCTGCTGCCGTTGGATGCGCGCGGTTCCAGTCCGCCCGTTCGGGGCTTCCCGAGCCCCGGTCCCGGCCCTTCACGTAGTATTCGACTCCGCATCCGAGGGCAGGGGCGAGTTGAGGGAACACTCACTGACGGACGGAGTGTCCCGCGCCGCAAACTCTATCAACAGATTGGGCATGGAGTTTCCGGTGCTTCCCAGACTAGCCTGGCTTTACCTCCAATCGATGAAATCTTGGCGACTCCCTCGCAGCGAATTGAAAAGAATCCAAGATAAGAAGCTCCGGCGCGTCGTAAGGGAGGCCTACGACCACCTACCTTTGTACAAGTCGCAGCTCTCAAAGCTGGGCCTGTCTCCTGGTGACCTCCGCGGTACCGAGGACTTGGGCAAGCTAATGACAATAACCAAAGCCGACGTGCGTTCGAGCTATCCTTGGGGGATCCGGCGTCGGGATATCAGAGCAGCCCTGGTGAGAGGGGGTACCGGAACCACAGGTCTTTCCAGCCGAATCGCAATTACGGCAGAGAAAGTCGACTTGGAGAACGCTTTGCGGTTAAGGAGGCTCTTCAGGGTCGGCGTTCGGCCTTGGACCAAGCTGGTGACTGCGTGGCCCCCCTCATCCCATTGGAGGAAGAATCCAGAGGGCAGAGATGCTGGTCAGCCAGTGACGCAATTGTCCGATATGCCGTTTTCCGGCGCCCTGGCCAGCATTTATCCGAAGTTTGGCATATTCAGAGCGGACCCAGCCAACCCGGCTCGCGAGGCAAGGAATCTGGCCCTGCTCTCCCCCGAATTCATCGTGGGGAGGGCCTCCTTTCTAAGGAGAGCGGGGGTGAATCTCCGGGCACATGGGTTGGCGGTCTCCCCCAGAGCACTCATATGTGGAACCGAGAATTTCACTCATGCGGTTGAAAGGGAGCTGCGCGAGCTGTACAATTCTGAAGTGGTGCGAGCCTACGGGTCGGCCGAGTTCGGGCCTGTCGGAGGGGAGTGCATGTCGCTTCAGGGCCTCCACCTATACGAAGACTACATGATATTCGAAGTTCTCAAGGAGGGCGAACAGGTTGCCCCCGGCGAGACTGGAGAATTGGTGATAACGGGGCTGCACAACGACGTGATGCCACTTATCAGATACAGGACCGGCGACATTGTTCGACGCGCCGACGAAGAAAGATGCAGCTGCGGCTCGAGCCTCATGCGCGTCTCCGCGGTTCTGGGGCGGGAGGACGATGGGTTAGTGACTGAAGAGGGCAGACGGGTTGCGGCGATGGGGATCGCAGAGGACCTCGAGTCCCGATTCGGCCTCAGGGACTACCAAATCGTGCAAGAGAGCCTAGAGAAGATTGTAGTGAAACTGCCCGGGGGAAGCATGCTTGAGCCGCAACAAAGCGAAAAGCTTGTGGAGTATCTCGAAGGGTGCCTGGACCGGAGTCTTGATGTTAGAATCGAAGAGAGAGGTGAAGAAGAGGTTTGGATGAAGTACAGGCCCGTGCTCAGCAAGATTGCTAGCTAGGCTCGGCCCTCAGAATGCCATCTCTCAAGGCTCTTTACGTGACCGAATTGTTCCCTGATCCGGAGACCAGGCTCGGCTACTGGGGAGGGGAGGAGCGGCAGGTCTATGAACTGTCGACCCGTGCTGCAAAGGCGGGCCACAGGGTGACAGTCATGACTTGCCGGCTGCAGGGGCAGCCTGAACGCAGCTTCGTCGATGGCGAAGTCCGCAGAGCTGGCTTCTCCCGCGACTCTTCAACAAGGGGTGCCGAAGTCCAATATCAGGGTGGCAGATTACATCCGGAAGACCACGAAGACGGCTGTAGAGAAAGAATGTGACCTGATTCACTGCAACGCATTCTATCCGGTGATCGCGGGCGGCGATGCCACCGCCCAGCATGGCCGCGAGCTTTCCAGAGAGAAAAAAAGAGGAGAGGTCGCCTAGACCGCTACGTCGCCAGAGCTGCCGCTGGCAGCGTTAGTCCAGGCCAGAGTGTTGCCCATGTAGTAGTAGTAGCCCCAGTTGGTGACGACTTCGTTGCCGAAGCCCGTGAAGTAGATGCTTGTCCAGTGGAAGACGTTGGTCGGTCCGGTCTGGCCGGCGCCATAGGTTCCGAGGAGGATGTCAGACATGGTTCCGCCGTAGTTCTTGTTCGGCAGGTTGCCAGAGAACGGCGAGGCTGAAGTCGCCGTGAACGTGAATTCCAGGAAGCCGTTGAAGTTCCCGGCTGCACTGCGGTTCTCGGTCACCCCATTCTGCGGGCTGAGCGCGCCGGCGAAGGTCTGCCAGCCGCCCTCGTAGGTGATGAGCGCGCAGTAGGTGTCTCCGCCCGTGCTCCAGACCTGGATGTTCTTTGAATAGTGGTCGAGGGCCCAGTAGCCGACCATGCCCGAGTCTTCGTCGTTGGTCACGTGGTAGGAGAGGTTGAGGACGGGCGGTCCGTTACAGGTTGTTGGCGGAATCGGTTGCGTCGGTCCGCTTGCGATTGCCGCTCCTGCGCCTGTGAGAAGAAGCAGTGCGAATGCGATTGTTGACGCGAGGATCTTTTCCTTCATCGTGCCCCGCACGGAAACCGGAATACTTACGCGGTCGGGCAAGATTCGGCTTTGGGGCGCAATTCATCCTGACAATGGCCCGGATTCGCGCGATCTTCCAGTCGAATCCGACAGCCTGGTCGCATCCGAGGCGTGTCTTATGCCCGGGAAACTAATCAGCCGGAGTCAAGGCCAGTTGGTCGAATAGAGCCTGTAATGAGCTGATTCAAACCCGGCCCGGTGGGGCCCGGACCCATTATGGGTTCGAATCTCCCTTGGTCTTTGTGTTTTACTATATGCGTGTATTGTTCAACGGAGATCGTTCATGTTATCAGCGGTGGCGCGAACCCAACGTGCGGCATCAAGGTCAACCACTTCAGTTTCTCTTATGAAGTGGAGGCCCCCATGTCAACGCCACGAAACCCTTCGAGCAGCTGATCACCGAAGCCAATCCTTGGAAGATGAGGGGCTGGGATTTTTCCTCTTTCAGAGACAGGTGGGTCGAGCAGAGTCCTCCCTGGGATTATGAAGAGAAAGTAACGTCGAAGTTACCGACCGTGGATTCACTGCTTGACCTCGGGACTGGGGGTGGAGAACTCCTTTCTTCCTTGGCGCCCCTCCCAAAGCGCACTCTCTGCACCGAGGGCTACCCCCTCAACGTTTTGGTTGCGAGAGACCGCCTTGAACCACTGGGAATCGAGGTGGTCCGGACATACTGCGAAGACAACGACACGGTCCCCCAGATTGGGAGTCTCCCCTTTAGGGACGGATGCATCGACCTGATTATAGACCGCCATGAGTCATTCGTAGCCAGCGAAGTCTACCGGGCTCTCTCGACTTCTGGTTGGTTCATCACTCAGCAGGTAGGGAGCGCGAATCTGCGAGAACTCAACGAACTCCTCGGAGCGGATGTTGCGCCGGACCGTTGGAATCTGGAAGTGGCGGTCGGACAACTCGAGTCGGCCGGCTTCAAGATAAAGGAGAAACGCAAGGCGAAGCTCTTTTCAAAATTCTATGACATAGGAGCAGTCGTCATGTTCCTGAATGCCGCTCCGGGGCAAGTCCCGGGGTTCTCGGTCGAGCGATACCGGGACAGTTTGAAAGAAATGGACAACCTCATACGCCAACGGGGGAGTTTGGATGCGACTGCGACTCGGTTTCTTATCGAAGCGACGAAGCGCTAGGACGGGGTATTCCCAGTGGAGGCGCAATGAACCCCATACACAATGGCAATAACCCTAATCCTGATACTTCCAGACATCTTCCGGCGAGCAACCACGGTTGACGTAGGCACCGGCCATCGTCTTTTCATCGGTCTTGTATCCTGTCTTCTCAGTCACCCCTAGCTCGCGTAAGGCTTGCCTTACCCTCATGACATCGCGAAGGTCTTCGGAGTCGTAGGTGAACACACAGATGACCCTCCGGTTGGCACTTGGAGCTCCAAAGTTCATCCGCGCGGTCGCGACCTTCGAGTAACCTCCAAGCTTCCCCTGTTCAGTCGCGGTCTTAATCTTCGCCCAAAGCAAGTCGATCTCCTCGGGATTCCCGAACGCCAGCCATTTTCCGCTTCTCGGTGTGGGACTGGGGTAGGGTTCTTTCTTTCTCACAGCGTAAATCCAGTAGACATCGGTGACATGGTATGGTTTCGAGTCCGAATATGGTCTGGCCGCTCGCATCTGAGAGGCGATCCGTATCCTATGCCTCCAGTTATTCCAACTACTCAGCCCCGCCATGGCCCTGTGCTGGATGAACACGGAGGTATTATTCGTTCCACGAGTTGTTCAACTTGGAATCTCCCTGCCGCCAGGAGGCGCATTGAACACCATACACGGGATGGGATTAGATTAGAAAGCAGGACTCTGAACTATCTGGCCGCGGGCTCGTTTGATTTTCTAATCGAATCCAACAGTCTGGTTGCATCCAAAGAGTGTCTCATTCGCCGGAAACTAATCAGCTAGAATCAAGCCCTGTTGGTCGAATAGAACCTGTAATGAGCTAATTCAAACCGGGCCCCGGATCCGTAATGGGTTCGGGTCCTTACGCCGCAAGGGTGCCCGTTCACTATGACTAGACGAGGGTGACTCCAGGGAGCCCTTCGAGATCCTCATCACTAGTGTACAGCGCGGCCGAATTTTGACGGGCAGTGGCATAGACTAGCGCATCCGCCATGTGCAGGCCATGCTCGAGACTGTAATCGGCCGCTTCCAAGGACAGCGTCTGGTCTGCGACCACAACCTTGGTTTGGCTGAGGGCCGCAACCGCTTCGAGCGCTTTATCTTCCCCTTTCATTCCTTTCACTTTCTTGTAGACCTCGTAAAGCACCACCACCGAGGTCACCAGATCCTCGGGCTTCTCGGCGTCAATGAGCCGATTGTAC
>JAKASI010000011.1 GCA_021828185.1 archaeon | reverse complement strand
GTTCAAATCCCACCCCCCGCATCATGCCCAACTCAAGCCATCCGACCGGGTCATGGTCGGAGTGGAATCGGGTTCTTGATTTTGGGCAAATGCGGCGAGTGGGTTCACCACGAACAACCGTTTTCTTTAGAAGGACGTCCGGGGCAACATGGTGGCAGATGGAAGCCATCCGTGTGGGTCGGGAAGACAGTCGTGGAGCCAATGCGTCCTTCGCCAGCAAGCCAGTCTTGGTGTTCTGGGAAACTACAAGGGCATGCCCACTGAGTTGCATTCATTGTAGGGCGTCGGCGATCAGCGACCCTCTCCCGGGGGAACTGAGCGGGGACGAAGGGTTCCGCCTGATCGACGAAGTGACGGGGTTTGGCAAACCATATCCAACCGTTGTCTTCACCGGGGGAGACCCTCTGAAGAGAAGAGACCTCTTCGACCTCTTGCGGTATGCGTCGGACCGCGGTGTGGGGTTCGCAGCGTCTCCCGCGGCGTCGGACCTGCTGACGACCGATTCTCTCGAACGGCTAAGGGCGTCGGGAGCGACGTCAATTTCGATTAGCCTCGATGGGGCCGCCGCCTCGACGCATGATTTCATCAGGAGGAGGGACGGCACCTTCGAGAAGACGGTTTGGGCCATCGGGAAGGCTGCGGGGCTGGGACTGCTGGTCCAAGTCAACACAGTAGTAATGAGAAGGAACGTCCTCGAACTCCCCCGGATCTTTCATCTGATTCGGCGGCTGGGGGTGAAGGTCTGGGAGGTGTTCTTCCTCATACAGGTCGGGAGGGGGACTGGAGTCGAGGGCATCGGGCCCGAGGAGTACGAGAGCGTATGCAACTTCCTCTATGATGCCTCCAAGTACGGGATTGTAGTCCGGACCGTGGAGGCTCCCTTCATCAGGAGAGTGGCCGCGGGGAGGGTCCGCTCTGGCCCCCTCTGGAGAGACCCGGGATATCTGCGGATGACCTCGGAGCTGTTCGCGCTTGAAGGAGAGCCTACAGGTTCGTCGAGCATAAGGTCCCGAGGGACTTTGGATGGTGACGGGATAGTTTTCGTCGCCTACGATGGCACAATCTATCCGGGAGGCTTGCTCCCCGTCCCGCTGGGCAACGTCAAATCGGACGGCCTTGTTAGCGTGTACAGAGAACACGACCTCCTCAGACAGATACGAGCAAGAAACCTCGTGGGGAGCTGTGGTGCATGCGAGTTCAGCCACATATGCGGCGGAAGCAGGGCGAGGGCCTTTGCCCACGGCAGCGACCCGTTGGGGTCTGACCCCGCCTGTATCCTTGCTTTCCCGCCTACTTCACGTGGCTAGAGAGGCATCTGCAACATCACCGCGAGGAGGAGGATGACCAGCATTAGCAGAAGGTTGGCCATGGAGACCACCCTGCTCTTCTTCCTGATTGCCTTCAGCTGTTCTAGCTTCCCTTCTCGCGCGAACTGAACTATCTTCCTCCCAAAGTAAGTGTTGTGCAGGTAGATGAGCAGGATGAGAGCCACGACCAGGATGACTTTGGCGAGCAGGATGGTACCGGGATAACTGAAGAGCGCACCAAAGGACGGGAGATACCACGACACGTTGTAGACCCCGCTTAGCACGAGTACAATCAGGATTACGCTCGTCACTCTTCCAAACTGCTTTGCAATCTTACCCACAAGCTGGGTCCTCTCTGATTCGTCGCGGGCGATCAGATGCGAAGCTGGCACGACAACTAGCCACATGAAGAACGAGCCGCCGACGAAGAGCACTGCGCTGAGCAGATGCACCCACAAAACCACGATGTCAAGTACCGACAACGTGCACGGCTCCGAACTTCCTGTTATAATGGAATCGTGGGCGTCCAAACCCAGGCGTAGGCATACCTAGAACAGGCGCTTCGCATTAGCATATCATGTGGGAGACCCACAATGTGATCGCTGGCAGGCGACCTAGCTCACGTTTCGGTTCTTCGACATGTCTAGCGCTCGTCCTGGCTGCCTCCGTTTTGAAAGCCCGGACCCGCTAAATCGACACCTACTGCGCGTTGAGCCAGTGCTGCCTTGTGAACGGCCAAAGACGCCCTTGCTCCGGCTTAATATTCGGAAGTTCCGAGGAGGGCTGTGACAGGTCCAAGAGAATCGCTCCTGTTTGTATGTGTTGAGAACGCGGGGCGGAGCCAGATGGCAGAGGCTTTCGCGAAGAGGCACGGGCTGTCCGCTTCCAGTGCGGGCACCAGGCCGCAACTGTCAATCAACCCCCTTGTTGTGGAGGCGATGAAGGAGAAGGGGATCGACATCTCCGGCAGCAAGCCCAAGATGCTGACAGCGGATATGGTCAATCAGGCGAGCCTTGTAATCACCATGGGTTGCTCCGTCGAAGAAGTCTGCCCCAGGCCCATGCTGGCCAAGATACAGAAGAAGCTGGTGGACTGGAATCTAGAAGACCCGAAGGGAAAGCCTCTCGAAGAGGTCAGACGGATTGCGGACGAGATAGAGTGGAGGGTGCGGGAACTCGTCGCTGCATCAACCTAGTGACCCCCACGCAGGCCTGACCTGAACTTCTGTGGCTTGAGGCGTGGCTCCGCGAAGGTGCAGACTCCATTGCCAAGCGTGACAAATGTGTTCCCACTATAAATCGGCCTCCGGAAGAGTTCGGGACCGAGTGAGATGCGGGGAAGAAGCACTGGGAAGGGCGAACTCGAAGTGACCGAGTACTGGGGTTGCAGGTACCTACAGAGCGCGGGCCGGGGCTACGAGTGTACTTTCGGAAACTCCCCGAGAGAAGTAGGGTTGGCTTTCGTAGAAGAAATATGCTCTGTGCCAGAAGTCAGGCGAGCCTGTCCCCTGCGGGAAGCTAGGAAGAGGTAGGGCGTACTACCGCAGGCAGTCGAGTCTCGGCGCCTTCAGGGTGCCCGGGCCGTGACGTTTGGCCCCGCAAAATTGTTGTATTATATACCTCAAAGCACGGTTCGACCTTATGAGACTGTGGGGAAAGAAGGAGTATACCTGTGCAGCCTGCGGGGCCAAGTTCGACACCTCGGACAAACTGACCGAACACAGCAAAGCACATACCGCTCCTGTAACGGTAAGCCAGTAACCCGCCAACTTCAGCAACAGTTTAGGACCCGAGCACGCCTGCCGCCGGCATGAGTCAGCCTGCCAAGGCCGAAGCGTTCCGCAAGCTCCACGACAGACGGGACGTTTTGGTGCTCCCGAACTGCTGGGATGTGCCAAGCGCAAGGGTGTTCGAGGATGAGGGCTTCCCAGCGATAGCCACGTCGAGCGCAGGACTGCTGGTCTCGCTTGGATATCCTGATGGGGAGGGGATTCCTCGTGGCGAGTTCGTGGCTGCGACTGCTAGGATAGCCCACGTGCTATCGGTTCCGCTGAGCGCCGACGTTGTCGGCGGGTTCGGAGACAGTCCAGAAGGAGTGACCAAGAGCGTGAAGGCAGTCATTGACGCGGGGGCGGTAGGAATCAACATCGAAGACTTCGTCCACGCAACCAAGACGCTCCTGCCTGTGGGGAAACAGGTTGCTCGGCTCAAGGCGCTGGTCAGGCTACGCGACCGGGGGAAGGTGCCTTTCGTGATCAACGCGAGGACCGACGCCCTGCGGTTCGGGGTCGGGGACGAGGTCGCCAGGCTGGACGAGGCAATCAGAAGAGCAGAGGAATACAAGGACTTGGGGGCTGACTGCGTCTACCCTATGGGACTGACAGACGCGGCATCGATCGCGCGATTCGTGAAGGCCCTGGACTTCCCGACCAATGTGATGGTGAGGAAGGGCCTCCCGAGCATCCCAGACCTGAAGCGGCTCGGCGTCGCGAGGGTGAGCTTCGGCCCAAGCGCTTCCTACGCCGCCATGGGGCTCCTCAAGCGCGCTGCAAACAAAATCAGGGAGACGGGGACGTATGAGAGTCTGCTCGATGGCGCGATAACATTCGACGAACTCAACGCCCTGGCTGTCCCGAGGAAGGCAGCCTAGACCTTCACGCCCAACAACCGCTCCAGGATGTCGGATAGGGTGATTATCCCTACCATGTTCCCATCGTCGAAGACGAAGGCTATGGTTGTGGCCGCGTCCTGCATCTTGTCAATCAGGGTCGCGAGGCCGTCGTCTCCGGACACCTTGGCGGGCTGTATGATGTAATCGTGAATCTTCGCGTCAATCCGGTTGTGAGACACGGCCTTCAACAGCGTCCTCATCGTCACAGCGCCGATGTAGATCTTCCTCTGAGCGTCGTAGACAGGCATCCTCGGATGGTTCGACTCCCCCATGGCTTTCAGGGCGCCCAAGATGGTGGCCTCGCTGTCGACGGACACTATCTCGTTGACCGGGGTCACGGCGTCGATGGCGCTCTGCTTCGAAGACGCCAAGGCCGTCCTCAGGAGCCTTCCAGCGTCTGGTTCGATATGCCCCGATTTCTCAAGCATCGTCACTACGGCTTCAAACTCCGCCGCCAGGTCGACCTTCTTGTAGCCAGGCTTGCCCACCAGCAACTCGGACAGCCTCCGGGCTATGTTTGCCAACGGAACGGCCACGGGAGACAGGGCCGTCATCACGACCTTGGTCGACCGCGCGAGGGCGAGCGACATTTTGAGGGCGTTCTCTATGCCAATCGCTTTGGGGAGGAGATAGAGCAGCGTCATTATGACGAAAGAACCTAGGATTGCGTCGTAGACCCAACCTATGGGTCCGAACGTGCCGGAGAGTATCAACCCGATGGTGGTAGCCAGGACCACGTTCGCAATCGTGTCCACGAACGTGGTGACGCTCACAAGCTTCGTCTTCTCGCTGACTATGGCCAGGGCGGTGGTGGCGCTCGCCGAACCGCTTCCGATCGAGGAGCTCAGTGAAAAGGGCCTGAGCGTCAGGTAGGTTGCTTCGACAAGCGACGTCCAGAAAGAGACGAAGACTGCTGCGATGAGTGAGACGTAGACTACGACCGGGACCAATTCTGGTTGCTCTTCACCCTGCCAGATTCAGGTCACTACCGTCCCCGTCTTCTCGCCGTGGACTGCCTTGATGACCCCTTTCGCGTCCTCCCCGTTCAGCACCACCAGTTTGATTCTTAACTCGGTCAGGTGGTCCACGGCCACGGGGTCCACTATGCTGTGTATCCCGGGCTTGTGCGAACCGCCGAGGATCTGCTTCATCTTTTCATAGGTAATCTTGTCAAGCCTCTTGGCCTTCTTGTTGACACGCGGGTCTTCGGTGTAGATTCCGTTCTGGTCTGACGCCTTGACCAGAAGGTCGGCCCTCCACCTTTGGGCCACCATCGCTGCGACCGTGTCGGTGGTGATGCCAGGCTTCAGCCCGCCCATGACCGCCACCCGATTCCGCGCCAGCCTCTGCAACATGCCGTCGATTGAGGTGGGGACGCTGCTTACCCCTCCGAGCTTCATCGCTACGAGCCTTGCGTTGAGCCTAGAGGCGTGAATCGCGACCGTATCCTGCTGATATGGTGAGAGCCCCATCTGAGAGGCAGACTTGATGTAATCCCTGGCAACCCCTCCTCCCCCCACCACCACGGCGACGAAGTGGCCTTCGTGGTTCAGGTCCGAGATCACGTCGGCATAGTCGTTCACAATCTTGGCCGACGGAGGCGACCCGAGCACCGACCCCCCTATCCTGAGCACGACTTTCATCCCCCGCACCCCTCCACTGGTTGTTTGGGGGTGGTAGCTTTTATAAATGGGTGAGGGCGATTTTCAATCTTCGGAATGTCTGCTGCCTCCGTTCCAGACGTGGTTTCTCCGTCCTGACGTAGGGGTAGCTCTGCATTGTCAAAGGCTGATTCCGTCAGGCTATACAAAGTAAGGAAGCTCATTTCCGAGCTGACCAACAAGGAAGGGAGGGGGACGGAACTGGTGTCCCTCTACATACCGCCCAGGAAGCCTATCCATGAAGCGATAGCGAATCTCCGCGAAGAGTGGGGGACCGCGGGGAACATCAAGTCCGACACGACCAGGAACCACGTCCAGGACGCCCTCACAAGGGCCATGCAGCGGCTCAAGCTGTACAAGACGCCCCCGGACACGGGCCTGGTAGTCTTCTCTGGGGCGCTGCCGACCAACGGCCCCGGGAGCGAGGTGGTCAACGTGTGGGAAATCATCCCACCCAAACCCGTCACCCAGTACCTGTACCAGTGCCTCGCTCCAGACACCAGAGTTCTTCTTGAAGATGGTAGGCTGTCCACGATGGAGGAGCTTAAGAGTGATTGGCAGAGCCAGAGGGTATTGTCATACGGGTTCGAGAAGAAGCGACTCGTGGGGGGCCCGATTAGGCATTATGTGAAGACGTCGCCCGGCTTGCGCAAGTCCTACGAGTTGGTGGTCGAGAGCGGGAGGAAAATCCTCGCAACCGAGGACCACCCCTTCTGGACTCCTCACGGATGGACGAGGTTGGGCGCGATCAAGCCAGGAGATTTGGTAGGCGTTGTGCCCATGTCAGACTTCGATTCAGAAGCGAGGCCAACCGAGGGTGCTTCGTGCACCATACTCGACGAAGATTCGTTGCGCAGGATTCCAGATCCTCCGAGGAATTTCAACCTGGTTGTACGGAAGCTCAAGGCCTGGGGACTGCTTCCCCTCAAGACGGATAATCCGAAGCTTCTCCTGATAGCTCGCATCATGGGACATTTGTTCAGTGATGGTTCCCTGACGAGGAACGAGGAGCAGAGGAAGAACGAATCCTACGTACACTTCACGATGGATGCGGCACTGGGAACTTGGGCCGATGAGAATTATCTTCGTAGCGACTTTGCGAGCCTGGGTTACCAGCCACCCCGTGGTAGGAAGGTGACTTGCATGATGAGGGCGGATGGGAGAGAGTACAAAGCCGAAGTGATTCATGTGAAAGTCCGGAACAGTGCGTTGTCCGCGTTGTTGAGGGCCCTGGGAGCACCTGTCGGCAGCAAAGTGAAGAACGGGACGGTCATGCCGGGCTGGATAGCTATCTCCCCGCTTGCCGTCAAGCGAGAATTCCTTGCTGGCTACCTTGGCGGAGATGGCGAAGCCCCTAGAATCACGGAGATGAACCCGAGCAGCGGGGAAAGGCTTTCCTTCCATCGAATCGAGTCGAAAGAAAGGCAGGGACTCGAGTTCGCCGAAAAGCTCCAACAAACGTTGGCCGAGTTTGGAGTCGTCGTAGCGGAAGTGACGAGCACGCCAAGCCACACGAGAAAGGATGGTCTCAGGACGGTGGAGATTATCCTACGAATCAAACTTTCGGAAGACAACATCATCAAACTTTGCCATGGTATCGGATTTGCGTATTGTTCAACAAAGAGGGCCAAGGCAAACCTGGTGGGCGAATACCTGAGGTCCAAGGCTCGTCTTCGTGATGAGGCGTCGAGAAGGATGGCCCAGGCCAGGGAGATGAGGTCTCGCGGTGTAGGTATCAAACGAATCGGTGAGCTTCTGTCATTGACTCCGGGGACTGCCAGCCAGTGGGCGAGCGGGTCGGTTGAGACCCCATCGGTCACCTCAGCGCAGTTGCCTCCGTTCAATGAGTGGGTAAGATTGGCTCGGAATGGCCTCAAGGACCCCTTGATCTGGGAGGCAGTCGTCTCGGTCAAATCAGTGGAATTGACCGACGTCAGAGACATTACCGTAGAAGAAAAGGGGCACAGTTTCGTGGCCAATGGTTTTCTGGTTCATAATTGCGACGACCACTTCCACGTCGAGTGGCTAAAAGACATGCTCAGGGACGAGAAGGTCTTCGGCCTCCTAGCCATAGACTCGAGCGACGTGGGGCTGGGGATACTGAGCGGGGGGAGCCTTGAAATCGTCGACATAATGACATCGGGGATCTCAGGTAAGACCAGGAAGGGAGGTCAGTCTGCGCGGCGTTACGAGCGCGGCAGAGAGATGGAGCTGACTTACTTCTTCAACAGGGTCGGCGAGCACGCCACGCGGACATTCATCGACAGCAACAAGGTCACTGGGCTCATTGTCGGAGGCCCGGGGCCCACCAAGGAAGAGTTCCTCAAGGGAGGGTACCTCCACTATGAGCTGCAGAAGAAGGTCGTCGCAGTCCTGGACCTCGGATACTCCGGCAGGGAAGGGGTCAGGGAGATGGTGGAGAAGGCAGGGGACATCCTCAAGGACGTCAGGCTCGTGGAGGAGAAGCGGCTGGTCCAGAAGTTCCTCGGAGAGGTCAACAGGCAGGGAGGGCTTGCGGTATACGGTCTCCCGAGGGTGATGGAGTCGCTCCAGAAGGCGAGCGCTGAGGTGGTCCTCGTCTCAGATGACCTAGATATGATCAGGCTCGGTGCCACCTGCAAGAAGTGCGGGACCGCTAAATCGCGGACTGTGCCCACGTCAAAGAAGGTCCAGGAGCGACAGGAGATGGTGGCCGCTCCCTGCACCAGCTGCGGAGCGTCGGACTACGACTTCGCGGAGACAGACATCGTAGACGTGCTGGAGGAGATGGCCTTCCAGGGCGGTTCCAAGGTCGAAGTAATCTCGTCAGGGACAGAAGAGGGCAGCATGTTCAGAACCTTCGGTGGGATCGCGGCTCTTCTACGCTACAGAAGCTAGGACGCCACCACGGCTTCGATGCCGAGGGTCCCTGATCCAATGAATATGACGTAGTAGCTGGTCCCGGCTGAGATCCCCTTGTTCCCGACGATGTTCGTAATACCCCCGGAATAGTTGAACTGCTGGGTGGAGCCGGGCGCCACGGAGTAGCCTGGGCCTCCGATAGATGCCTCCACCTGCCCCGGACTCCCGCTGAGGAGACTCAGCGAGCCGTCCGATTGGACGGCGAACGCGGCTCCGTTCACCACAGAGCCAAGGGCTACGGCCTCGGCGGCTCCCTTCGGGCTAGGGGCTATCAGAACAGCGCTCACCATCAACGGGTCCGACCCTTCATTCGTGGCCGAGAAAGACAGTGAGCTGGTAGAGAGCGTCAGCCCCGCCACCGTCAGGTTGTCGGGACTCGGCGATTTGAACGAGTCATACCAGCCGTGCCCAACCAGCGGCGTCATGTGGCCGACTTCGTGGGTTGAGGAATCCACTTCTGACTGAGGCATCTGGAGCGCCCTCACTCCTATCATAATGGTGAACGATGGCTGGGATTGACCCCCAAGGTTTACCACCGTTGGCTGAAGGTCGATCAGAGCTGCAGCTGCGCTTGAAGTGTTGAGCTTGAGCCCGCCGACGATGGGGGCTTCGACGTCCTTCGAGCCGACAGAAGCGCTGTAGTTCTCGCCCATGAACTCGACAGACGCACTAGAGATGGCGAACCTCACGCGGTTGTAGTCGAGGACCGGGATTGCCCCGCTGGAAATCGTCTGACTGAGGTTCACCAGGCTCATCGTGTCGATGGTCCCCTCGCCAGAGACGGACACCCATCCCGAGTCGCTGAACCCTGCCGCGTGGACCGCGACGCCGGTGTAGGAGATGTAGATGGCGGTCACTCCGTCAGGGACCGAAGGAGGGTCTGTGAGAAGAACTGAAAGCAGCCCGGACGTCTGTATGTTCAGGAGCCCTAGGGCGGTCCCAGAGAATATCACTGCCCCAGCCACAGCGAGCCCAGCCAGCCCATATGCAGCAGTCTTGGTTCCTATCTTCAATCTCCTTTGCCTTGCCTGCCTGTCATGAGAGGCGACCCGGCGCGGCATTATCAACCAACATTTTTGAACGTGTGGTGACACCCGACGTCCCGTAGAGTCGTTCGTGAGCGAACCAGCCAATCAGGGCACATCCAAGCCTCCGGCAGCAGAGAAACGGACCAGGGGCATGGTTGACGCGGAGCTGAAAGGCAACACCCTCCGAGTCTACATCTACGCCCTGAAGAACAGGAAAGTTGGGGTGCGTGAAGTGCAGCGGGCGCTTCTGATGTCGAACCCTTCCCTTGCCCAATACCACCTCAACAAGCTCAAAGAGCTCGGGCTGGTTTCTGAAGTCAACGGGGAGTACGAGGTGGCGGGGGAGGTCAAAGTGGACGTGATGAGGGACTTCCTCAGGCTCGGCTCCCTCATAGTCCCACGTTTCGTCTTCTACGCCGCAGTATTCACGGTCTTCGCTACATACCTTGCCTTCGTGGGGTACCCCTACTACGCCCTTGTGCCGGTCCTGGCGTGGTTCACCGTCCTTCTAGCCGCCGCTTCGGCTGTTTTCTGGTACGAGGCCGTCAGAGCCTGGCGCTCCGTCCCTTCGCCCTGACGTTTTCCGGCCCACACAACGGTTTTATCAGCTAAGCGAATCTGACAGCGCAGGGAATGTCGCAGTGCCAGTCAGAATCGGACTAATCGGGAAGACCAACGCAGGAAAGACGACCCTGTTCAATTCGATGACCTTGCTGTCAGGGGAGGTGTCGAACTACCCCTTCACTACGAAGTCCCCCGAAACCGGTGTGGCGAGCGTGGTCACCCTCTGCGTCCACAAGGAGTTCGGCGTCGAAGACAGCCCGATCAACTCGAAGTGCGAGGACGGCTGGAGGTTCATCCCGGTCGAAGTCACCGACCTGCCGGGCCTGATCAAAGGCGCCTGGATGGGCAAGGGCCTCGGGAACCAGTTCCTCAGCGTCGCGGCCCAGTCAGACGCGCTTCTGCACGTGGTCGACGCCTCTGGGAGCGTGGACAAGGACGGCAAAATCTCCGAACCTGGAACAGGGGACCCTATGGCTGACTTTGCGGACGTCGAACTGGAGCTGGTCCTCTGGTATACGAAGCTGTTCACCCAGAACCTCCCCAAAATATCGAAGCTCTCGAAGACCCCTGGATACGGCGTCCCGACCGCGGTGGAGGAAGTGATGCACGGAATCGGAGTCAGGAAGGAGCACGTGGTCTTGGCGATGAAGGAAGCGATGCTGGAAGACAAGGTCTTCGACTCCTGGAACGAGAAGGAGGTTCAGAGCTTCTGTTGGTCGCTCAGGGAATACTCCAAGCCCACGCTTCTCATTGCGAACAAGATGGACCTGCCGTTCGCAGCCGAGAACTTCAAGAGGATCCGTGAGAAATACAAGGGGCTGATCGTCGTCCCAACCAGCGGCGAGGCAGAGCTCACGTTGAGGCGCGCGGAGGCGAAGGGGCTCATCAAGTATGTCCCGGGCGAAGAGAGGTTCGACATCATGAAACCCCAGGACCTGAACGACTCCCAGAAGAGCGCCCTCGCATACATAAGGCGGAAGGTCTTCGGAGAGTATCTCAGGACCGGGGTGCAGTTCGCTCTCAACTCGGTCATATTCAAGCTTCTGAAGGAGAACGCGGTCTACCCCGTCCACGACCCGCAGAAGCTGTCCGACAAGAACGGCAGGATACTCCCAGACGTCCACCTCCTTCCCAGCGGGTCCACGGTGGAAGATCTCGCCAGAGACATACATACGGACCTCGTGAAGGGACTGCTCTACGCCATCGACGTCAGGACGGGCCTACACCTGCCCACCAACTATGTCCTGAGAGACAGGGACGTCCTCTCGATAGTTTCGACGGCCAAAGAAAGCTGACAAGACCTTAAAGGCCCAACCCTGTTGGTAGGGAAGGTTGCCTTACGGGACTCCGTTGCTGTCAGACTTGGAGTTGCGGTACCCGTTTGCCCCCAGGTCGAGGAAGTTCTTCGAGTCGGTACCGGTCGAAGAGAGTCTGGCGAGCAAGGAGGTCATAGAGCAGACGCGCAACCGGCTCCTGGGCTCCTTGGGGCGGGTGAAGTACGAACCGAACATGTCGGAGTTCGTCGAGTTCTCGAGTTTCTTCACAGCTGCGCTGGTGGCGAGCCAGGATCCGGTGCTTTCGTCGCGTTTTTCGAAGAAGGAGGAGGAGAGGGCGAAGGGGTTCTTCATCAGAGAGAGCCCCATGAACAAGGTGACAATAATGGCGGAGTGCTTCGGAGCGGACCTGCGCGGGTCGGGAACCGGCACGGAGCGGGAAAGCTACACCCTCTCCTTCGAAGAGTTCCTTGGGCTCTGTTCGAAGTACGAGCTCGCAAAGAACCCTGAGTGGGGGCTGGCGAGGCAGGAGCTCGACGGGGGAGTCATCCGTGTTGGGGACAACCTTCTCAACGACCTTTTCGGGGACTGCGCCCTTGCTGCCGTAGCAGAAGGCGTCAGGAACCTCAGGAAGGGCCCTCTCCCCAGGCAGCTGAGCGGAGTCAAGGAAGAGGTCATACAGTACGTGCCTTCGCCCAAGCCTAGGACCAACAGGGGGTACCTTTACGTGGAAGATCTGCTGGCGCACCCTGTGGCCGACGGCAGGCATCGCCTGACGTGGCTCGTCCTTGCGCCGTATCTTGTCAACGTCAAGAAGCTCGACGATGAGGCGGCCATAGAGAAGATCCGGGCATTCGTACAGGCTGCGGGGGAGACCAGCGCCATGAGGCGTTTCATAGAGTACAACGTCCGGAGGGCCCGGAGGAACGGACTGCGCCCCCCCACGTTCTCGACCCTGAAGAAGGAGCACCCGGACATCTACGGACTGCTCCCGAAAGAGGCCCTGGCTACCGAGTCGGCGAAGGGGAAGGGCAAGCCGTAGCAAACGGTTGTACACCCTTTCGAACCCGTTAGATTATCTCTGGTACGGCCGGAGCATCCTCGAAGAAAAATGGTGTCTACCCTGATAGTCGCCGCGCTCGGCGGCTTGGCTGCCACCGCAACTACCGCCGTAGCGACTGGGGACGCTTCCACACTCGCCCAGGCGGTCCACGCTGCCCCACCAGGACTTCAGATTGCGCTCTCTCATGTGCCCAGCACATCAGTAGCCTATCAAGTCCTGAAGCAGCATCTGTCGCTCTATGCAGGAACGGGTTCTGCTGGAGCTGCGGCGGGAGCGGCCACCCACGGTATCCGGCTGGGGCTTGGAAAGTAACCAAGCCCGCCCCATTTTTTTAAACCTGCGACTCGGGACGTGCAGGTGTCGTGAAGGTGAAGGATTTCGCGAAGACCGGACGGAAGGTCTCTGAAATAGGCATGGGAACTTACTACGATCCGGCGTGGATTGCGACTGGTTTCGTGGGGTGGAGGAGAGGGGCGACGTCCAAGGTCGAGGCGATCAAGGCGGGGCTCGACGCGGGCATAACCCTGATTGATACTGCAGAGATCTATCGGTCAGAGCCGTTGGTGGCCGAGGCAATCGCTGGGAGGAAAAGAGATGAAATCTTCCTTGCCACGAAGGCGTGGCAGAACCACCTTCATGGAGCAAGTCTGACTAGGGCGTTCGAGAAGAGCCTTGCGCGCCTGGGGACGTCGTACATCGACCTCTACCAGGTGCACTGGCCGAATCCGCGGGTGCCGATTGTGGAAACGATGGGCGCCATGGAGAGGCTCATAGAAGAGGGGAAGCTGAGGCACGTTGGCGTAAGTAACTTCGACCTAGAGCAGGTCAAGGAGGCACAGTATGCCCTGCCGAAGTCCGAACTGAGCTCGGTCCAGTTGGACTACAGCCTGATGCACAGGAACCCTGAAGGGGAGATGCTGCCATACTGCGACTCCCAGAAGATCGCCTTCCTGGCCTACTACCCACTGGGACACGGTAAGCTGCTGTCAGACCCTAGGCTTGACCACGTTGGCTCCGCGAACGGCAGGACTAGGGCCCAGACCGCGCTTCAGTGGCTTGCAGGAAAGCCGAATGTCTTTCCGATTCCACGGGCCTCGAGGGCCGAGCATGTGAAGGACAACGCGGGTGCAGGGGACTGTGAGCTCACCGAAGCCGAAAGAACAGAGCTTGGCACGCGGTTCCATTAACTGCTTAAATCGTGCCCAGGACGGGCACGCAAGAAGGCGGGTGAGTGACCTCGACCCGATCCGCCATACAAATCCCGGCGTTGGGGGAGTCGAAAAGTGAGAAGAAGTATCATAGTGGCGACGGCAGCCGTCTACGCTGCGATGTACGTTGTGCTCGCAGTGGGTTTCGCCCCGATCAGCTATGGAGTCATCAACCTTAGGGTCGCGAACATACTGCTGGGTTTGGTCCCACTCATCGGTTGGCCCGCCATACTAGGCCAGGCGCTGGGGGTCTTCATCGCCAACCAGCCTGCGCTGGGAGACACCTTGGGCCCCATAGACTTGGTCAACGTGGTGCCAACACTCGTGTTCGCCTGGGTCCTCTGGAAGATCCGGCGGAGAAGCGTATTCCTTGGGTTGACCCTGTACTCGATCGCGCTGGGAGTCTCAGTGAGCTTGGCCCTGAGCTATGTGTTCAACCTCCCCCTGCTCGTGGAGATACCGCAGGTGACTGCGGGTATATTCTTGGTCACAGCGATACTAGGATGGATCTTTTACAAGGCGGTGGGCAGGCTAGGGGTCCTGCAAAGGAGGTTTGGGACCTGAAATGAGCCAGCAAAGAAGTGCGGTGAACATGATATCCGGAGGGGTGGACTCGGTCACGACGGCCTATTATGTCAGAAAGAAATTGAAGTCGAAGGAGCAGCTCCTAATATTCTGCAACTACAAACAGAGGACCTACGACTACGAGGAGTTCTGCATCAAGCAGATTTCAAAGCACCTCGACGCGCCTCTGAAGATCGTCGACCTGAGGTGGCTGGGGGACATCAGCACGTCGGTGCTCACTCACCCCGAGGTGGAAATCGCTGAGACGAAGGAGACCGACCTCTGGGACCGGGAGAAGGCGCGGCAGAGAATCCTGAAGTGGTGGGATCCTTGCCGCAACGCCTTGCTCCTGCTTGTCGGTCTGTCACACGCAGAATCGTTCTACATCTCTAGTGGGGAGAGATACGACGTCTACATTGGGATCCGCAGAGAGACCCCGGTGGCGATGAAGGACAACACCCCTGAGTTCCTTGAGGAGATGAACCGGGCCGCAGAGCAGGCGACCCACCACGGCGGGTACAAGCTCCTGGCGCCGCTCATCACCTACGACAAAGACAAGGTGGTGGAACTGGGAGAGAAGCTTGGAGTCCCCTGGGAGTATACCTACAGTTGCTACTCTGGGTACGGGTTCAAGGTGGTCAAGGGGAGGAAACTCCCGGTCCACTGCGGCTGGTGCTCGAATGATAAGCGGAGAGCGCTGGCCTTCAAGATGGCCGGCGTGCGTGATAGGAGCTTGTATTCGAAACCGCCACTTCGTGATGTAGAGTACGAAAAATCGAATGGAGTCTACATCCAGAAGTGAATGCGTCAGGAAGTCGTGGCAGAACCCGGAAAGAAGACTGAAGCAGACCGCGGCGCTGAAGAAGTGTTGGGAACGAGAAGACTACAGGATTAAACTGACGGCTCACCTACGTCGAATATCCCCCAAAGGTAGCCATACCGTAGCACAACTTTGGGCCTCCGGGGCATTGAAGACCACGGAAGAGACAAGGAAACGCTGCAGCGAAGCTCAACGGAGGTGGTTCCAGCGGCCCGAAGAAATCAAGAAGCTCGAGGCCGCGAGAGAATTGTCATTCAAGGTAATCAACTTTCAAGAGCGAGCTGAGCTAATGCATGCCGCTTTCCTTCTGAAATGCGGTTCTTTCGCCGAGCTTGCAAAGATGGGTCTTCGAGCCCCCATAAGAAAACCAACCACCTAGAGAGCAAAGTCGCCAAAATGTTGGGAGACGAGTGGGATTTTGTGGGCGACGGGAAGGTGGCAATCGGTGGCTTGATCCCTGACTTCGTCCATAAGACCAGACGAGAAGTGCTTCAGGTGCTAGGCTGCTACTACCATTCTTGCCCCATTCACTTCCCCAACGTTCGAAAGGAGAGGACTACGCCAGTGGCTTTCAAAGAGCAAGTCTATCAGGATAGTGGGTACGCGCCGATTTTTCTCTGGGAGCACGAGATTAAGAGAATGAGGAGGCTCGCTTTCAAGGCCGCGGGCTTGAAAGACCCCTCGGTCTACGCCAAATGAGAGGGAACTGGATCCCCAGCAGATCTGAAACACGACTCACCTTCATATAGGTCTCGACGTGGAAGGTCTGCATTCGTTTGCAGCCACAGTTCTCAGCGAAGCTTGAGGCCACTTCATGGGACCCAAAGCTCGAGGCTGAGATGAGGCAGACGTGGGAATATGAAAGAATCTTTGAATTTAAACCATCAAATAACAAGAATCGTAATTTCGTGATGGACACTCCGCCCCCCTATCCTTCGGGGAAGCCCTGGCACCCTGGCGCCCTGACACAGTACGCCCAGATTGACATGATTGCGAGGTCTGCCAGGATGCGGGGGCTGAACGTCCTATATCCCATCGGAATAGACAGGAACGGCCTCCCGGTGGAGATCTACGCCGAAAGGAAGTACAGGGTCCAGATGAGGAAGACCCCGCGGGAGGAGTTCATCAACCTCTGCAAGCACGCCTTGGATGACCTTGAGACCTACATGGTGGGCCTCATGAAGACCCTCGGCATTTCAGGAGATTACTATAACAAGTATAGGACCGACTCGGAGGAGTTCAGGAAGCTCACCCAGTGGTCGTTCATCGACCTCTGGAAGAAAGGCCTGGTCTATGTGGCGAACAGGCCCAACAACTACTGCCCTGACTGCAATACGACCATCGCTGATGCGGAGGTGGAGTATGAAGAGCTCCCCACGTTCCTCGTCACTAACACGTTCAAAGTAAAGGACGGCAGGGCGGAACTGGCGGTCGCCACCACGAGGCCGGAGCTGCTGGCAGCGTGCCAGATGCTTGTGGTGAACCCTGCCGACGGCCGCTACAAGAAACTCATTGGGAAGACGGCCATCGTACCGATCTACAACAGGGAAGTGCCGATCAGGGCCCACAAGAGCGTCGACCAGAAGTTTGGGAGCGGCGTGGTGATGGTGTGCAGCTACGGAGACTACAACGACGTCATGCTCTTCAGGGAGTTCAAGCTGAAGGAAATCGTCGTCGTCGACATGGACGGCAAGATGACCGCGGCCACAGGCAAGTACGCCGGCGTGCCAATCAAGGACGCCCGGTCACAAATCATCCAGGATCTTCAGGAAGCAGGGGTGGCGACCAAGGTCGAGCAGATTCAGCACCGGACCCCGCTCTGCGAACGGAGCAAGACCCCGATAGAGATAATCCCGATGGAGGAGTACTACCTCAAGCAATTGGATTTCAAGGCTGACATGAAGAGGATCGCCAAGAAAATCGAGTTCCACCCCGCCATGCACCGACAGATTCTCCTCGACTGGATTGACGTGCTCACGACAGACTACCCCATCTCCAGGCGGAGATACTACGCAACGGAAATCCCGGTATGGTACTGCAGCAAGTGCGGTACCCCTCACCTTCCGAAGCCCGGCGTCTACTACAGGCCCTGGAGGGACGCCGCCCCGTTCAAGAAATGCAAGAAGTGCGGCAACGAGAAGTTCGTCGGCGAGACGAGGACCTTCGACACCTGGATGGACTCCAGCCTGTCGCCGCTCTACATCTCGAAGTACCTGAAGAACGCCAAGTTCCACAGCCTGACTTACCCTGCCACCGTCAGGGTGCAGGGGAAGGAAATCGTAAGGACGTGGCTATACTACACACTGTTGAAGTGCTACCAGCTCACAGGGAAGGAGCCGTTCAAGCAGGCTTGGATCGGAGGGCTAGGCCAGGACGCCCAGGGGAGGAAGATGAGCAAGAGCCTCGGAAACTTCGTAGACCCCGAGCCCATCCTGACAAGGTCGGGGGCTGACGCATTCAGGTTCTGGGGCGCCTCTGAGTCGAGCCTGGGGTACGACTTCCGGTTCAGCGAGGAGAGGATAATGGGAGCAGGCAAGCTCCTGACAAAGCTCTGGAACACCTGCAGGTTCATCAGCTCTTTCCCGATCCCCGAAAAGGCAGAGCTCACTTGGACAGACAAGTGGATGCTCAATGAGCTTGGGAAGCTGACTGAGGACTGCGTAGAGGCCTACGCGCGCTTCGACGTGTTCACGGTATCCACCAAGATGAGGGAGTTCCTGTGGAACATCTTCGCATCGAACTACTTGGAGATGGCCAAAGGGAGGGCCTACGGGGACGGAGCTACCAAGGAGGAGCAGGAAGCCGCGTGGTACACGCTTCACAAGGTCGTCAAGAATATGTTGCTACTTCTGGCTCCGATTACTCCATACCTTACCGACTACGTATGGCGGAAGCAGTATGGGACCCAGAGCATCCACCTCGAGCCGTTCCCCAAGAGCGAGAAGTTCGAAATCAGCGAGAAGGTGAGTCAGAGCATAATGCAGTTCAACGCCCAAGTCTGGAAGACCAAGCGAGACAAGGGCCTGGCCCTAAAGGACCCTATCGCCGCCCGGATTCCAGCCAACCTGAAGCATTTCGAGAAGGACCTGGTGCGGATGCACCACATCACGAAATAGTTCGTCTTTCGCAGAAGCCCAGACCGTCTTTTGACTTAGTTTATATGCAGAGAGCCAGCCTTTGCCTTCGAATTGCAGGTCGCAGTTTCCCGCGGGCGTTGCGTGTGGTGCGACGGTTACCTAGATCCTCGCAGCAGCCTGGAAATGGCTTACAACTGCTGCTCCAGATGTTTGTACCCTCTCCCTACTGAGTAGAATCCGACGCTCTCGACAGGCGGTCATATTCGGCGGCTGTGAGCCTAGCCGACACCGATGACGCATTCTCTTCCAAGTGGGAGATGGATACCGCCTTCGGGATCGCAACCACCTGCTCGTTCCGGGTCACCCAATTGAGCATCGCCTGGGCGGGGGTCATCCCATACTTCAGGAGTAGCTCGGCCGGAATGGATTTGGCTATCTGGCCCCTAGACAGTGGACTGTAGGCTATCAGGGTCATCTTCTCTCTGACGCAGTAGGGGAGGACCTCCGGCTCGACGTGACGGTTGTTCAGCGAATATTCGACCTGATTGGACACGATCTCGTGGTTGGCCAATGATTCTCTTGCCTCGTTTGTCTCGGCCACGCTGAAGTTGCTGACGCCGATGAACCTGACTAGACCCTCCCGGGCGAGCTCCTCCATTGCCGACATGGTCTCCCTGATTGGAACCTTCGAGTTCGGCCAGTGCACTTGATAGAGGTCGATGTATGAAGTTCCAAGTCTCTGGAGACTCGCCTTGCATGCCCTGATTACGTCGTCGTGGCGGAGGTTCTCCGGCGACACCTTCGAAGCTATGAATACGTCCTTGCGGACCCCCTTGACGGCGTCGGCGACCACTTCCTCCGACCTCCCGTGAGAGTACATCTCAGCCGTGTCGATCAGGTTGATCCCGAGCTCTATCCCCCGTTTCAGCGCCTCCACCTGGACATGTCGCTCCTCGCTGGTCCTGAAGTTGCCGATCTTCCATGTGCCCATCCCGATTGTCGAGACCTTGGTGTCGGTCCGTCCAAGACGGCGGTACTCCACGGACGTCCTCCTGCCAGAGGCTGCTTAAGACATATCGCGGTCAGAAAGGCGCCATGCTCATATGTCGAACGAGTCGGATGCGAACGAAGGTGTTCAGACCCCGAGGGAAATGAAGCCCATCAAACCTCTTCTCCGCCGCAACAGGCGGCTGAATTAGACCCATCCGACGAATCAGTCATGTGAGCGTTGGCGTCGTATGCGCCCCCCAGATTGTGGTCCGCAAACAGAGATAAACCGTTGTGCACCAGCCGGAGTCCGGGCCAGCGTTGCTCAGCCTGGTTAGAGGGAAACCGACTGGAGCTCTCGCCTTGTAAGATTGGACCGAGAGAGCGAGGGGTCGTGAGTTCAAATCTCACCGCTGGCTCGTCTACTCCTGCAAACTCTGCTTGCGCTTGAGCGTCTTCAGCTTGACATAGACCCCGTCTTCAGCCAGCAGCCTGTCGCGGATGGAAGACAGGCGGACCATGCTTGGGTTCGACGAGGAGGATGAGGTTCTGGTCGAGGAGCCTTCAGAACCAGCTGAACCGTCCAGGATGCACCCACCGTTCAGCCCTGGGTTGCAGGACGGCGTAGATTGTCTAGCAAATACCACCGACTTCACCCGAAAACTTTCGGTAGCCATGGCGCAAAGCGCACTCAATGCCACCAAGAGGATCGCGGCCTTTGCGAGAATCTCCCCTGCTGATGTGCAAACTCTCGTCTCCAGGCAAGAGAAATACCTCCGTTTGATTGAATCTGCCGACCGAGGCAAACTCCTTCCATACGAGGCCCTCGTCTTGAAGCAGTACTGGGCCTGTTACATGCTCGCTCTACGAGAGGCACTCGAATGGGTTGGGCCGCGCAAGAGGGCCAGGTTCGTTTCAGAGTTCGTGAGCGATTCGTCAGGGAAGGCGAGAGGATACTCACCAGTTGACGCCGCAATAAACTACCTGCATCAGAGGCGACTCAGACAGGCAGAACGGATCAACGAGGAGGTTGGGTATCCAGGGGTGTCTGATGGGTTCCTTCATGGGGAACGTCATAATTCTCGCAAGATCGGCCTAGTTCTGGATATGATCGACCCGTTCAAATTCGCAGACAGAGAAGAGCTCCTGCTCGTAGTCCTAAATCGCGGCTTGACATGGCGAGACTTCGAGATTGTGGCGGACAGGAGGAATTGCAATTTCTACTATCCAAGGGATCCGGCTGTGTCCAAGCTGGACGAGGTCGGAGTGAGTGCGGATAATTTGACTGTGGAATATTGTGGCTGGAGTATGAGCCTAGGAGATGCGTACAGGAAGTTCTCTGAATCTGTTTTGGAAGCTTTGAGTTCCGCCGAACACATCACACCAGAGCCCTTCGTCCTTGGGCTTCGGGATAACCCGTAATGAGTTCGTTACACCTATTCGGGGATTCGTCGTCCTAGGTCGAGGGATCGAAATGCCGAAGAGGCACGGAATGCCCTCCCGCTGCTCTCTTACATCTAGCTGCCGCTCTTGCGCAGTACCTCGAAGACGTCGCGGACGGCCGCCGCGAAGTAGGGGCCGTACTCATCGTCGCTGAACTCTACAACGTCCACCATTCCTGCTTTGGCAGCTATCTTGTAGCTCAGCAGGTGATAGCAGACCTCCTCTCTCCCGCCTACCACCCGGAAGAAGAAGTTGCTGCAGGAGCAATAGGGCCTGTCGGGGTCGATGAATTCGTCGCCCAGACTCCCCACCACGGTCATGACCTTCCTCCCGCTCGGAAGGAACCGAGCCTCCTTGACTCCCCCTGCCAGGACGACGTCGACTGCCTTGTCGAGCTTGGCACCATACTTCTCGAACTCGGCCGCCGTTGCCTTCAGAGCCTCTTTCTCTTCCAAACGATGCGCTCACTTGACCGATCCGACGAACTCGGAGAGCGACCGTTGGCCTTCGAGGCCGGCCAGCCCTGAGACTCTGACTCCGGCTCTTCTGAAGTCCCTGCCGATTGACTTGCTCAGTTCCTGGAACAACTCGAGGGTAGCACCTCTAAGAATCGCCACGTTCTCGACGGGATTCTCGAATGTCCTGCTCCTGGTCTTGGTAGAAAGGTCGGTGAGTATGCCGATGACCGTCACTGTTTTGAACGATTTCGATGTGGAAGCCAGCTTCGAGTGCACGTGCTCTATCCCCGCCTCCAGTTGAGAGAGCACCTCCTGTGGGTCTTTCGTGTCCTGCTTGAGGGTTACGATACGACTGTACTGGGTCGGTTCAAGGCCCCGGACCACTGGGTCTGCGTCCGTCCCTGATGCGGCAGCCGACAGGTATCCCCCGAACTTTCTGCCAAAACGCTTCGTCAGCTCGGATGGCGGCATCTTGGCGAGCTCGGCCACGGTCGCGACGCCCATCTCTCCGAGAATGGCCGAGGTCTTTGGTCCCACGCCGTAGAGTCTGTTCGCCGGTAGCGGGTTGAGAAAAGCCTCGGTGTGTTCTGGAAGTATCACTGTGAGCCCGTTCGGTTTGGATATGTCCGAGCCGAGCTTGGCTACGACCTTGCTCCTCCCAATTCCCATGGAACTGGTCAGGCGTTCGCTCTCCAGTATGGCCGCCTTGATGGTCCCGGCCGCCTTGCGGGCTTCTGCGTAGTCGCCTCCCGTGGCCGCGGTGATGTCGAAAAACGCTTCGTCAATCCCGGTGGGCTCGAGGATATCCACCATCTCCTCCAGGGCCTCCATTATTCGAGAAGACACCGCCTCGTACTTCCCGTGGTCCATCTTGATCACTGCCGGGTCTTTGCCTTCGAGCCTCTTCTTCGCCTGAACGATGGGCATCCCTGAATGGACACCGAATTCCCGGGCCCTGTAATTGGCTGTGGAGACGACCCCGCTGTCGTCAGTCCTTCCAGAGAAGACACAGACTATCACCGGCCTCTGCGTGAGCGATGGGTCTTCCACCTCCTCGACCTGGGCGTAGAAGTAATCAAGGTCGATGTGGCCGATTACTCGGGTCAACCTTGGGTTCTACATTGGGTTTCGCTTTAAGCCGTTTGCTGGGTTAATACTGGCCTACTTCTTGGACCCGATGAGGACGACCCGGGACTTCGTCCAGCCCCTGATGCCCCCGTCGAAGTCCGCCTGAAGTAGGCGTCTCGTTTCGGAATCCGCCTTGTCCCAGGCCTGCCGTATCTTCACCTCTTCACTCCCACCCCGCTCTACAGGATAGAGCCACTTTTCGAAGCGAATGTACTCACCCAAGACCTGGAAGGACCGAACTTGGAATCCGGCGTCCGATACCATCGACCTCCAGACGGTCGGCGTGAACGCTTCGACGTGGCTGTCGTCGCGCAGTTTCTCAATCGCGTTCGAGAAGCTCTCCGCTCCTTCAGGAGGTGACATGTCAACCACCCCCAGCTTCCCCCCGGACTTGAGCACCCGAAAGGCTTCGTTGAGGAATCTGGGTACATCCCGGAAGTGGTGTGATGCCCTGCGCGTGGTCACGATGTCGAACGACTCGTCGGGGAACTTCATGTCGAGGGCGTCTCCAATCTTGAAGGCCACGTTCACGACTCCTTCGGTCCGAGCAAGTTTCCTGGCTTCGTCTAACATCTCACTGGTGACGTCGACGGCGACCACCTGCTCGACATGGGGCGCCAGCGCCAGAGCCGTGAACCCGGTCCCAGTAGCTACGTCCAGTGCTAGGTCGGCCGCCTTCGGCTGCAGCGCTTCCAGGAGCACAGCCAGGTCCTCCCCCCGGGCGTGGCTGGAACTCTTGGCATAACCACCTGCGTGGGCCCCGAAGAAGCGTTCGGCCGGCCCCCTCTCTTTCGCCATCCTGATAGACGCGCCCCGATGGGGTTTTTTAACAAACTCGGACAGAATCGGGCGTTTGACTGCTCGCTGCGACATCATTGTGGTGGGTGCCGGAATCATGGGGGCAGCTTCGGCCTACTATCTTCAGAAGAACAACCCCGGCAAACGGATAGTCGCCGTCGACAGGTACGGCGGGGTGGGGCAAGGGAACACAGGCAGGAGCAACGCCATGTTCAGGAACACCTTCTCCTCCCCCGACAACCAGATTTTGGCTGACAGCTCCATCGACTTCTACCTACACCTACAAGAGGAGCTGAACGTGGACATAGGCCTGCAGAAGATCGGATATCTCTGGCTGATGGACGAGCTACAGCTGGCTAGGAGCGAACCGTTCCTGAAGACGATGGAGGATAACGGCATCGAAACGACCCGGTACGGCCGCGAATCCATTGGACGAATGCTGCCGGGGATGTCGATGAGTCTTGAAGGGAGCGAAGCCGAGACGATGGCACTCCCGACTGTGGACGGTGCTGTTTTCGGACCGAAATGCGGACGCCTCGACCCCGACAAGCTTGTGAGGTTCTACGCCAGCGGGTTCGTGAAGGCAGGGGGGAAGTTCATTTTCAACTCTGACGTGGAAGCGCTCCTGGTGGGACCCACCAAGCGACTAGGCGTCGAGGGGGAACCGTTTGTCTGGCAGGAGACCAAGGTTGACGGCGTCTCGTTGGCCGCCCCCTCTGGGGAGACATTGTACGCCGACACCGTGGTCCTCGCGGGAGGGGCTTGGCTGAACGAGTTGTTGGAACCTATTGGCGTCGACGGCCATGTGAAGGCGAAGAAGAGACAGCTCTTCAGCGTCTATGCCAGAGGAGGCGACATGAAGCGTCTGTTGCACGCAAAGGGGTTCAACCCCCTCGGCCTCGCTCCCATGGTCATCCTTCCGAAGGCCGGCGTGCACTTCAAGCCAGTAAGTGAGGAAGGTTGCTTCTGGGTCGGGTGCGAAGACGAGGTCAACCGTCCTTTCCTCGACCGCCCCTACCACGACCTGGATAGATACCAGGCGGAGGCGGAATACTATCAACGAGGAGTGCTACCGGTTCTTTCGGCGTACTTCCCCGGCTTTCAGGGAGCTGGGATGAAAGCGATGTGGGCCGGGCTCTATGCCTACAACACGCTGGACAACCTGCCGTTCGTGTTCAGGAGCCAGAACCTGATTGTCGTAGGTGGAGACAGTGGAAGTGGTATCATGAAAGGCGACTCGCTAGGGAGGGTGGTGGACTCGGTATACCGGGAAGAGGCCGAGGCCTCACTCCATGGCGACGTCAGATATGGGGTCTCCAAGCTGGGGTTTGAACGAAGGGACGTAGAGCCCGAAGTTTGGACCCTCTGATCAGGTCGCCCCCACCGACGCCAACCTGTCACCTTCGAAGTGCTCTTCGATGAGCCGGCGCTGAGTCTTCCGGAGAGACTCGTGCAGAGTCGGAGCGGTGACCCCCAGTGCGCTTGCCAGCGACCTGATGCGGACCCTCTTGGGATAGTCGAAATACCCACGTTCGAAAGCCGAACGGAGAAGCCACTCCTGCCTTGTCGTGAGGACCTTCTTTCTCCTGACCACCGAAATATCGGTCACTTCGTAGCCGATCCTCTTGGCTTTCAGCCGCGCCATCAACCTCCCAAGCGAACGTTTGGTGCCAATCACTTTCCACTCGATCGGAGAGCCGTACTCACCGGCGGCAGAAATCAGGAAGCAGTCGGAGTCGGCTATGCAGCGCATTATCACCCCCTTCGCCCTCACCAGGCCGAACACCCTTCCATGGTTGGAATCGGTTACTTCGAGTTCAGATACTTCACGGCTGCTCATGAGGTGCCTTAGCATCCTATCCTTCAGGGCCTGGTCGACCGTTATCTCGAAGAGTTGGAGCACCTCGTCTCGTCGCTCCGATGGTTTGGAGTGAAACAGCCGGAACTTCGCTCTGTAACGAGACGTGATGGCGTCAATCCATTTCTGATGGCCCCGAGCCAGGATTGTGGCCTCGATGAGCTCCATGGACGCGGCGCGCGTCCGCGTACCTGGCACAAAAACGTAGCGTGGAAGGTGGCGGCAAGCCTAACATTAGTTAGGTTCAAGCGTTATGACCGCTTTTGGCGACTGACGACGTTCGTCCTCGCTTTGGTTTCAGGTATGACCATCCACATTGTCAGTTAACAGGGACAAGACGAACCTAGAGCGAGAGGAGTCGAGGATCTGGCTTCTCACCTTCCTCGCCGTAGGCATTGGATTCGTAGCTGGTTTCATCGCCTTCGCGCTCTACCATCTGATAGGTTTGATCACCAACTTGTTCTACTACGGAAGGCTCGGTTTCTCGTTCGCTTCGCCCCAGTTCAACCACCTCGGCGCGCTGGTGATAGTCCTCCCGGTAATCGGCGGCCTCGTCGCCGGTGTGATGATCAAATATGGTTCTACTAAGATTATCGGGCATGGCATCCCTGAGACGATGGAGTCGATACTCCTCAACAGGAGCAAGGTCGAGCCCAAGGTCGGGGTGCTCAAGGCAGTGTCTGCGGCTGTCACCATAGGGTCTGGCCAGCCGTTCGGAGCCGAAGGGCCGATTATCCAGACCGGAGGCGCGTTCGGTTCTTTCGTCGGACAGAGGATAAGTGTGACGGGGGCTGAGAGGAAGATACTGCTAGCCTCCGGTGCGGCCGCAGGGATGGCCGCAACCTTCGGCACCCCCATCGCGGCCATACTTCTCGCCATCGAGCTTCTGCTCTTCGAGTTCAGGGTGAAGTCTCTTGTCCCTGTCGCCGTGAGTGCGGCCATAGGCGGGTGGATGCACATCTACCTGATCTCGCCACAACCTCTCTTCCAAACCCCAGCCTACGACTTCGGGGGAATCGCCTCGCTTCCGTTCTATGTCGGCCTTGGGCTGGTCTGCGGCGTCCTGGGCTCCGCCCTGTCCCGCGGGCTCTACAAGACCGAGGATGCGTTCTCCAAGCTAAAAGTTGGGCAGCCATGGCTTCCCGCGATTGGCGGACTTGCGGTCGGCCTGATTGGATTCGCCGTCCCCCAGGCGCTCGGCGTAGGGTACGACGTGATTACCGAAGTCCTGAACGGGGGGTTCGCGGTGGACGTTGTGCTGATGATACTCATCGCCAAGGCTGTCGCATGGCTCTTGGCCATGGGCTCGCAGACGTCAGGGGGAACCCTAGCCCCGCTCTTCATGATAGGTGGGTCGATGGGCTACCTTTTCGGTTCGTGGCTGACCCCGCTCGTTCCCGGCCTCGGGATAGGACCACAGGTCTTCGCGGTCGCGGGGATGGCGGCGGTCTTCGGGACCGCCTCGCGGGCGCCTTTCACCTCGATAGTGTTCGCGCTCGAAGTCACGCGGGACTACCAAGGGGTGCTCCCCCTCATTGTCACAGTGGTAATAGCGGAGTTGGTGGGAGAGGCCCTGATGGACGACTCCATCATGACGGAAAGACTCGCCAAGCGGGGGCTCAGGGTGAGGAACATCTACGAATACAACCCGCTGCGCCAGATTAGAATCAAGACAATCATGTCGTCGCCTGCAGTGACAGTCGACGCTTCGAAGCCGGTGGTGGAGCTATGCAAGCAGATGACAAGCATCGACCACCCCTTCGGCGTCAGGAAAAGACTAATCGTGTTGAGCGAAGGGAAGGCGATCGGAGTCGTAAGCAGGGAGCAGGTGTTTGCTGCCGCGGCAAGCGCGAACCGCGAGCTCACCGCTGGCGACGCGTGCTCGAAGGAGTTTGAATCAATGCCCCAGGAAGAGTTCGCCTATGATGCCTTGAGAAGGATGTCGCTTCGTGATGTGTCATTTGTCGTTGTCATGGGCGACGAAGGGGACGCAGTGGGGTACCTTTCTCGTGGGGACCTAGTCCGGGCGCTGAGGAGGAAAATCGAGGACGAGACGTTTGTCGAGAAGCCGGTTTGAAGAAAGTTGGGAGTGGGACTCACTTTCCGATGCCGTAGACGCTGTCGAATTCGGAGACCGAATGCCGCGTTGGAGGGTTGACAGACGAGAGGAGGCCTTCGAGGGCCGCCCTGCTCTCCGACTGCCACACGCAGTACGCTTTCGGTGATTCGTTCGACAGCATCACACCCAGCAGGCTGAATCCCGCAGGGAGTTTCCCCGACCGGGCGCTCTCGATAATCTTCGAGACCACCGGAACCACTTGGTCGGTAATGGCGCTGTCCCACTCGTGCTGCACGACGAATGTTTTCGTATTCATCGAATCCCTGATTTGCGTTCTGGGTATAGGAGTTCTACCGGCAGGCGCCGGCACGATGGCAAACCCATTTAGCCAAGGACGCCAACTGCGTGGATGTGTTTGATGTATCGCTAAAGTTGGACCACGCGCTTCCCTTCTGCGGGCTGTCGAAGCTCTTCCCTTCTGTGAGCATCCAGAGATGGTGCAACCTGCAGGTGGACATATTGGAGATGGAGTTTCCAAGGGAAGAGGATGCGGAGGGAATGGAGCAGGCTCTGCGAAAGATGTTGAAGGGGATTGGAGCGCGCCTGATCAGGTTCAATCGGTACTCTCCAAGGAGCCTTGAGGCTGTCATCGGCTGCCGATGCGCCATCGATAACTCGACCGTGGCCGTGATTGAGTGGGCAGGCTGCATCCCGGTAATGCCCGTCAGTTATCACGGAGGACTCGAGTACTGCAGGCTCTTGGCGTTCACCAAGGACGCGTTTGACGGCGCCGTTGCGGGACTGTCGAAGATCTCGAAGTTTGAAATTGTAAGCAAGTCGGTCGTGGCGAAGGAGTCGGCAAGGGGAGCGATAACGGTGCCAGTCGACGAGTTCTTGGGTGCCCTTACGAAGAAGCAGCTGGCGGCGTTCATGGCGGCCATGCAGATGGGGTACTATGGGATACCCAAGGGCACGACCATCGATGAAATCGCGTCTAGGCAGGGGATGAAACGGTCCACCTACGAGGAGCACCTTCGCAAAGCGGAACTGAAGATCCTTCAGGCGGTCAGGCCTTACGCAAGGCTTGCCTATACGACGTCTAGGGGAAACGAATAGGATCTACCGGTAGGGCGAGCTCTCCGCCGCGCCGACGTATGGCTTGATTCTTGCCTCGATCGTCTGCTTTGGGGCCGCCCCCACCAAGCCGTCTACTGGCTGCCCGTCCTTGAAGACCATTATCGTCGGAATCCCCTGGATGCCGAACTGCTGCGATGTCATAGGGTTGTCGTCGACGTTCAGCTTCCCAAACGTGGCCTTGCCTGCCATCTCTGAGGCGAGCTGCTCCAGGACCGGCGAAACAATCCTGCATGGACCGCACCAGGGGGCCCAGAAGTCGACCACGACCAAGGGGTGGCTGGCGACCACTTCGTGGAAGTTGGCGTCGGTCAACTCGACCGGTGTCGCAGACACGGCCGGGACGGCAGCGGGTTTCGACCGGTGCTTCAGCATCTCTTCGTACTTCTTCTGATTGATTTTCTTCACTTCGTCGTCGAATGTCATAGGAGAAGGCGCCAGGGCATGGGATATAGGGTTACAGCCGGCAGATGCCGGCACCTGAGATTCGTCATAAGGGTTCAGGTAACCCCGCTCGGTTTGGAGCTATTTGCGAACGCCTCGGTTCCACCCAGAAGCGCTGTGGTGAGGCATGCACGTCGCGGAAGTCTGACGACCCTGGGCCGAACAGTCGGGGATGTGGTGGCAGCGGGTCATTGGATAACCGTGCAGCACAAGCACCTCTTCTCTATGCAGAGGGCGTTATCGCCGCAGTCGCATGCTTCGCAGGAGCACTGTAGTTTCCCGATGTCCACGTGATAGGACGTCTTGTCGAACCTGTGTACAACCTTGACATCCGATGAATCGCCGGGGTGGGAGGTTCCCCTCTCGTTTGCTACGTCCGACCCCATTCCAAGCTCTACCCGGGTGGGCCCGCTTCCCGCTGCCTGCATGTTGAATTCTCTGCATCTCCGCTGATATTTACGTCAACTTGTGTTTCGTGCATCTCAAGGGAATCTTCTATGAGATTTCTGACGCCTTTTGCTCGGGACGGGGGTCTCGGGACCGGATTGCGAGCAGGCATGAGCACCATCGGAGCCAAGGGAAAAGTGATGGGGTCGGCCGGATTTGACCTGGCCGCTTCTGGCGGGGGCAGAGAGGGCCTCACAGTCTCCCCTTCGCCCAAAGTCTGACCACTTGATTTCATAGATGTGTGGTTTGTAAAAATGCCACCCTAAACCTTGGCTTCGGACTCGCAACCGTTTTATCGAACCTCGACATGAAAGACGACGTCACTAGGAATGTCGAGCAGGAGATTTGAACTGGTGTCCGCGGCAATCGTCTTGGTCGCCATAATTGGACTCTCGGGGGGCACTTTGCCAAATCCTCTGTGGGGGTGGAACGCGTCCCAAAGCGCCTCCGGCCTCGCAGGAGGCGTCACGCCCCAGGTGCCGAATCAAGGCGTCCACGTCGTGACTACATCAGTCTCCCAGATCGAACCACTGACTTCGCAATCTAGTTCTGGGAGCCAGAGTCGTCAGCAGAGCATCTGGCTGGAGTCAGAAGGGTCTTTGTACGAAGATATTCGGAAACGGCGAGCCAGACTCCTCATATGTATTGAAATTGCGAGGCGAATTGCTGCCGAGCCACTCGAATTGACAGAAGTTGCGGTCTCGGTCGGGGTGAATTTCAGCCAAGCCAAGTCCTGTCTGGTAGAGATGGTGGGTGCTGGCTTGGTGGAATTGGACACTTTGAGAGATGGAAGGAGATACACCCTAACTAAGAAGGGTCTGCTTTTCCTGAGGAGTGGAGAAACGACCGTCAAACTGCTTCGACCTGACGATGGGCTACCGCGCAAGGAATTTGTTTTCGAAGAATCCGAGAGACGTATCTAATGTACGCATTATAGGTGCGCTAGAGATATAATTGGAGGATGCCTCTGTCGGCGTGTGAAAACGAGGATTTTGGCCCTATCAGTAGCTCTCACGCTTCTCCTTGGCTTCTTGGCCCCCTTTGCGTCGGCGAACTCTGGCTCGCCAAATTCGTGTTTCCTTTATCAAAGCACTTCTAACACGAGTTCGGACGGGTCGATGTTAGCCAAGGCGTTCGCTTACTCCTGCCCTGGAGGAGCCTCAGGACAGTCTGAATGGGAAGCATTCTCAGGCCAACTCTATGTTGCCAGTGGGAGCATAACACTATGCGGCACTAGTCATTCCTTCACAAACGCCGATGACTTGGAAGGAGGACAAGCGTCCTACAGTAGCGTCTGCTATTGGCAATATTCGTATAATTTTGCGCTCAACTCGCTAGGTAGCTACAGCTACACTGCGTCAAACAGTGGTGTCACAGTGAACCAGTACGGCTGGAGCGGCAACTGCAACAACTTGGCCGTAGGAAGCACATGCGTGGCATCGACGAGCGCTTCGGCACCCTAGCCGCAACCTCGAAAGGGCGCCAGAGGCTGCCTCCCTTCTTTCTGTCGGCCCTGATAGTGCTACTGTTGTTACCACCATTAGCCGGCGCGTCAGGGAGCGTCACAATCTCGAATGTATCCGACTATCCCTGGCTCAAAGCAGGCGCCTTTGCTACCTATCAGTATGCCACCGTGGGCGGGCCGCCGGCCCACGTACTACCGAATGGCATGGTTCTTCTCGACATTCAGCCTGTTAGCCCACCCGGAGTGTCCTTGCCACCGCCCAATGGCACGGCGAATCTGACCTGGAAGGTCTTCGATAGATCAGGGGACATGGCTTCCTTGAATGTGACGTTCGAATCATCCGGGTGCGAATATTCTCAGCAAGAGTTTGAGCATCATCTTCCGTGCACTCGGTTCGAGTTTGGACAATCAGTTCTGTTGACCGTCAATGTGACCAGTGGGGAATCCTATACTGGTGGTCAACCTCAAGGCAGGCTCAATTTCTGGGCACCACCGCTCCTGGTTGGAGGTAAGCTCTACCTTGGTTCAGAGTTTGTTGGTGGGATGAGAATAGACAGCATAGGAGACGTAGGAAGGCCATCGATGGTGAACTTTGGAGGTCCGGGTGTGAACTCGTCTGGAACCTTGGTCCCTCCACCGTACTATAACTATCAAGTCAATCCAGCAACCTTTGGTGTGGGTGGTACCTACAAGTACGCGTGGCTGAATGCTAGCGGCGTCAACCTTAACAATCCGAACCAGATCCAAGAACTCGGCCCCTCGGGCTCTTACGATTATTATAACGGCTTGGGCGTATACATCAGCGGACCTGAATACCCAATCTTGCAAACCGTGTGCAATGTCTCGAACAGCTCACTCTCGGACTGCAGGTATGCCGCGTTTGGAACCACACTGGGGAAGTTCTTCTACACGGGTGAGGCCTCGTTCATTCTCGACTCGACCAACATTTCGCTATCCCCAACGCAAGGCCAGACGCAGTCAGGCGCGAATGTCGGCTGGGTGTACTATGCGGTTTCTACCGTAGTCGCTGCAGGGGTGGTCGCCATAGTCGTCATGCGGGCAAGAATGAAATCAAGGAAGTAGGCGAAAACAGTTCGTCCTACTTGGCTGCTGCCACCCCTGTCGCAATTTCAGGGCCTGATCAAGGCGAAGGCGCTGTGAATACCCAATCAATCACTGCCGTGATGGCATCCGCCACAACGCAGGCATGAGGTGCAGGCCACCTGCAACCAACAGCAATCACAGATGGTCAGGGCTATCTCTATGAGGAGATTCGCTGCCGAAGGAACCGCCTAGTTATCTACATAAAGTTGATCAAACGGATCAGTGAATGCCCACTGAATATCACAGAATTCGCGCTTGCCGCGAGATTGAACTTCGGTATGACCAAAAATGCATCGAAGTTTTGCAGTCCAACGGCCTGATTTGGCAGACTCCGGGGAAAGCAGGCGATACTTCGCGACCGACAAGGGACTGCTCTTCGTGCGGAACACGGAGCAGGCGCTTTCTCTCCTGGACTCGAAGCATAGGGCCGAAGCCGTATCTCTGGCCTAGCGCAAGTTGCGCGTATCTGAGATACGTATCTGATGTGCGCAGGCCTTTTTACTGTGACCCTCTGTTAAGTATATCCAATGCTCGAGCACAAGATTGCAGCCGCAGGCATTGTGACGATTCTTGCATCGATTTCCTTCTTGGCGCCCGTTGCATTAGCAGCTAGCAGCCCCATTTTCTGTACGACCTCCAGCAATAGTGCCACAAGTAGCGACAGTTCGATGGGGGCAAAAGCAACTGCAGGCACTTGTCCAAACGGCACGAACAATGCCTGGGCAGGATATGACGCATATACTGGAGAGAAGTACCAGGTCTCGGGAAACGTGGGAACGGCATGCGGGAATAACGTCATCGTCACCAACGCCACCGATTTATGGTTCGGGGAGGCGAACTACGGGAGCGGCTGTGATCCATATGGAACCTACAACTTTGCCTTGAACACCGGTTTCACCTACCAATTTCCGGGCGGGTCCGGCGGCGTGACTGTGTATGTTGATGGCTGGAGCGGTAACTGCAATACCTATGGCTCGTCAAGCCCATGTTTCACACAAACGTCAGCTTCCTAAACGTGTCGAACCAATGGGATTCACCAGAATATGGGCAGCGGGAATCGGGATATTCGTCATTGCTCTACTCGCATTACCTACATCGATAGCAGTCTCCTCCTCGGGGGCAGTCACGAATGTAAACGAGTTGAGCCATCCTTGGCTAGTCAAGGGCGCCTACGCCAACTACACAACCGGGCAATTGTCTTCACCCAATTGGCCTCCTTACTTCGTCACCAGCAACGGAACCCTCCTGTTAGGGGAGGCTCCGCTACAGCCCAAACCGAGGCCTTCCGCCACAGGTGAGGCGAGCCTGAGCTGGCTTGTGACGAATAGGACTGGTGACATGGTGACGCTTTACGTGATGTATCAGACCGCAGGTTGCCAGTACTCCGAAACAGAGTACAAAGACGACGGCATGTGCACTAGCTATAGTTTCAGCACATCGCTGTACGCCGAAGTCAATGTCACCAGTGGAGACTCGTATGTGAAAGGCGAGTCGTCAGGGCTCCTCGATCTTTGGGGTCCGCCGTTGCCAAGCAATGGAACAATCACAACTTTCGGCACTGTGTACAAGGGGGGCCAAACGTTCTCCTCCTCTGCCGTGGTAGGTGATGTTACAACGACTACCGATTCTCACTTGATTGTCACGTGGGTTCCACCTGGCGGAATCAATATGTCGGGAACTGCCTTCAAAGGGCCTTTTTACTTCTATGAGTTGACTCCTCAATCCTTCGCCTATGGTGAAAATTACCAATACGGATGGATTAATGTTAGCGCAACAGGAGGGTCTTCTAGCGGCTCCGGGGGTGTTTCAATCTTCTCCGCGGCAAACCCTCTTGGACCACAGGGATTCTACGACTACAACAACGGTCTGGCATATCAGTTCTCGATGCCAGATTACCCAATAAGTCGAACCGTATGTGACTTGGAAGGAGGAAAGGTGACGAACTGCCAGTACGCCGTCTATTCAACCTCACTTGGATCGTACATTCGAAGCGGGGAGGGAACCATGAATCTGGTGGCAACGAACATCCAACTCGACCCAAATCAGAGCAATGGGTCCGGTCCGGGACTGCTGCCGTCTTATCTGGTATACGTAGTGCCCGGAGTAGCCCTACTCCTCCTGGGGTTGGGGGTCGCCTGGAGGCGACGAAGAAACCCGCCCCGCAGGTCGAGGTAGAAGAGAGCCACGAACATAGCGGTCAGCGGCATTTCAAAGCATTTCGGGTCAACCTTGGCGCTGGACGACGTTTCACTGGATTTTGAAGGGCAAGTCAACCTCGTATTGGGCACCAACGGGTCAGGGAAGAGCACGCTCATCAACGTCATCGCTGGCGTCACCCACCCCCAGAAGGGGACCATGCGGCTCGGGAGCACAGTACTCCGTTCCAGCGACAGGAGGGGATGGCGAAGAGGAGTCGAAGCAGCAAGGAAGGCGATGGGCTTCATGCTCGACAAGCCGGGATACCCGACGTACCTTGACGGAACAGAGATGCTTTCCTGGGCGTCCTCCGTCAGGGACGAGGCATGGATCTCAGATGTTACTCGGTCCCTGGACATGGTCGCTTATGTCGATAGGAGGATAGGCGGCTACTCGAGCGGAATGGCACAGAAGCTGGGCCTGGCGACCTCTGTGATCTCCAAGCCGGAAATTGTTCTCTGGGACGAGCCCACGGCCAGCCTGGACGCCCCCACGAGGAAGAAGGTATCCGGCCTGATCAGCGAACTAGCCCGAAAAGGTACGACCTTCATTATCGCGTCGCACACGCCTGCGGACTTCGAAGACGTGGCCGACTGGATGTGCGTGATGAGGCTGGGGAAGGTCGTCAGGGCAGGGATGATCAGGGACTTGTCAGCTGGCTCGTCCAGGCTCGTCGTCGAGTCAGACAAGCCCTCACTGATTTCGGCCGAAGCTCTTCGTTCAGACCTCGCAATCAAGGCAGAAGTCAGTGATGGACGCGTAGTACTAGAAACCAAGGGCATGGCAGACGTCGGCGCCATCAGGAAGCTAGCGACTGGCATCCGTGCTGAGGTCCGGAACTTGGAACTCAGACCGAAGCCGATCAGCGAGCTGTACGCGGAGGCGTTGGCATGAGGGAATCTGGGGCGCGAACCGCCTTTGGGTGACTTCGCCAAGGTCCTGCGTTGGACCTACAAGAACGACTTCGTGGAGCCGCTCCCTGAACTGATACTGCTGCTTGGTGTGGTGTCTGTCGCTTCGCACAACTTCCTGAGCGTGGGAACTTCCGACGTGTTCGAGAGCCTTACCTGGAACCTGGACATCCTCATCCTGATCTTCGTGGGGATAGCGGGGGTCATGAGCTACTCCCTGGCGATGGAGAGGGGCCAGATAGCCCAACAGTTCCTTTCCCTCAGAATCTCGAGGGCAAGGTTTGTGGTCCTGAAATGGGCTTCGCTGTTCGCAATCTTCGTCATATTCGCCCTGCTCCTTGACTTCGTTGCCTTCTTCCTCTACTTGGGGTACTTCCCCAACCTCGGAGCATACTCGAACTGGGGGGACGGCCCCGGCTTCGCTTTCCTGGTCATGATAGGCGAACAGCTGGTCCTGCTTGCCTTCCTCGACTCCCTCGTGATGGCCGTCTCCTTCGCCCTGAGGAGGACGACCGTCTCTCTGCTCGTCTTCCTGGCGTTCGCCCTGTTCAGCGCGGGGTACCTCACGTTCGGCACTTCGATCCTCCCCAATTACCTCCAGCTGGGCTATGGGGACTACATCGTCGTCAACAGCTTCTCCACCTACGTATACAGCCTGCTCTACAGGCCAGCAGCCGTCATCATTTCCACCGCTCCGACATTGACTGACTACCTGGCGCTGGCTTACAGGATGATAGGAGCTGTCGTCCTCTTCTTCGCTGGGATGGCATTCCTTGTGAGGGCCGATCTGGATTGAAGGTGAAGACGAGGGCCATAGTGGCCCTGGCCGTAATCGGTCTGGGTCTTCTGATAGGGGCGCAACTGACTCCTGGGGAGAGCTTTGGGTCGAACCGCACCCCGGGGGACACCCAGCCTGACATCTACTTCCTCATCCCGACAACGGCCTCAATCAGCGTCTCCACCCTGAACGGCACCGCCACTCTGGTGGTCGCCCGGTTGGCCGGAGACCTCTCAAACACTACCATCGTGAACGTGCCGGTGGTCCAAAAAGACATTATTACTTTCAGCGTGCCTGCAAGGGGATACTACACCGTCGATTTCCTAGGGGTCGACGGCTACCCGGTCGCGGTCATTTACACCATGTCAGAAGGAGGTCAGCCTTTCGATGCCATATTCGCTGGTTCTGCGACCCTGGCTGTTGGATTGATTGGAATGACTCTGTTCGCTGTTGTTGGCAGACGAAAACCCAAGTCACGTGGAGGAAATACGAAGCCTGACTCCGACGCGTTGATTCATGTGGTTGTATTGTCAAACCGTGCGAGACCGGCATGAGTTAGAGGGGGCAGAAGCACAGAGTCAGGCTTGGCTTTTATCGTTTGAACCTACCAAAAGTGGTGGGGTCGGCCGGAT